>NZ_BAGG01000102.1 GCF_000308695.1 Nocardia takedensis NBRC 100417
CGGCCGTGGCGCGGCGTCGACCGTGACGCCCGCGCCCTGCTGCGGGCCGGGCGCAGCGGAATGGTCGGATCGGATGACGACCGCCCCGACTCGACCGCGACCTGCCCCGCCGCCGCCAGACCCCGGACCTTCGTGCAGGTCTTCGCCGCCGCGCCGCGCATGATCGTGGCGGGGGCCTCCGATTTCGTCCGCGCGCTGAGCGAGACCGGCCGGCAACTCGGCTACCGGGTGACCGTGGTCGACGCGCGCGAGGTGTTCGCCACCCCGGCCCGGTTCCCCGCCGCGCACGAGGTGGTCGTGGCGTGGCCGCACCGCTACCTGGAGGCCGAACTGGCGGCGGGCCGCCTCGATCGGCGCGCGGTGGTCTGCGTGCTGACCCACGACCCGAAATTCGACGTCCCCACCCTGGCCGCGGCCTTGACGGCCGATCTCGCCTTCGTCGGCGCCCTCGGTTCCCGGCGCGCCCACGCCGACCGACTGGGACGGCTGCGCGCGGCGGGCGTCGCGGACGACGCGCTGCGCCGCCTGCACAGCCCGCTCGGCCTCGATCTCAACGCGCACACCCCCGACGAGACCGCCATCTCGATCGCCGCGCAGATCCTGGCCGTACGCGACGGCGGCTCGGCGCGTCCGCTGGCGGACATGGACGGCCCGTTGCACCGCTGATTCCCCACCGCCGTCCCGGCGCATCGCCACCGCCGCCTCCCGGCGCATCGCCACCTCCGCCTCCCGGCGCATCGAGTCCGCCCACCCCCGGTATCGAGTCCACCGCGACCGGCGCGTCCGGTCCGACGGCGAGGACCGATGCGCGGCCGGGGCGTGACAGGCGGGTCGGGCGCGGGAATCGGTCGGTACAGTCGTGACATGTTCAGCTCCACCGCCGCGCCGCGGGCCACCCTGTGCGGCAGGCCGGTGGCGACCGATCGCGCGCTGGTCATGGCGATCGTGAACCGGACTCCCGACTCGTTCTACGACCGCGGCGCGACCTTCGAGGACGCGCCCGCGATGGCCGCCGTGCGCCGCGCGGTGGACGAAGGCGCCGACCTCGTCGACATCGGCGGGGTGAAGGCGGGACCGGGCAGCACCGTGGACACCGCCGAGGAGATTCGCCGGGTGGTCCCGTTCGTGGCCGCGATCCGCGCGGAACATCCCGACCTGTTGATCAGTGTGGACACCTGGCGTTCGGAGGTCGCGCGGTCGGCGGTGGCGGCGGGCGCGGACCTCGTCAACGACACCTGGGCGGGCGCGGACCCCGAATTGGTGCCGGTGGCGGCCGAACTGGGCGTGGGGATCGTGTGCAGTCACACGGGCGGCGCGATCCCGCGGACCCGTCCGCACCGGGTGCGCTACGCCGACGTGGTGGCGGAAGTGACCGAGACGGTCGTGTCCGCGGCCGAGCGGGCGCGCGCGGCCGGGGTGGCCGAGGACGCCATCCTCATCGACCCGACCCACGATTTCGGCAAGAACACCTATCACGGGCTGGAACTGTTGCGGGCAGTGGACGTTCTTGTAAATACCGGGTGGCCGGTCCTGATGGCACTGAGCAACAAGGATTTCATCGGGGAGACTCTAGGTGTCGGCCTGTCCGAACGACTGGAGGGCACATTGGCGGCGACAGCGTGGTCGGCCGCGGCGGGTGCCAGAGTGTTCCGCGTCCACGAGGTCGCCGCGACCCGGCGGGTGGTGGACATGATCGCCGCGATCCAAGGCATCCGGCCCCCAGCACGAACTCTGCGAGGTCTGGTATGAACATCCCGCACCGCGAGCCCGCGTGGGCGACCACGAATACCTTCGACGAACCCGGCTGGCCGGTGGACGAACTCGTCGCCGCCAAGCGGGGCCGCACCGTCTCGGTGGTGCTGCCCGCCCTGAACGAGGAAGGCACGGTCGCCGACGTGGTGGCCAGCATCCGGCCGCTGCTGGGCACCCTGGTGGACGAACTGGTCGTCCTCGACTCCGGCTCCACCGACGCCACCGCCGCACGCGCCGCCGCCGCGGGCGCGGAGGTGATCACCCGCGAACAGGCGGTCCCCGAACTCGAACCCGCGCCCGGCAAGGGCGAGGTCCTGTGGCGGTCGCTGGCCGTGACCAGCGGCGACGTCATCGCCTTCGTCGACTCCGATCTCATCGATCCCGATCCCGCGTTCGTCCCGAAACTGCTGGGCCCACTGCTCACCGTGGACGACATGCACCTGGTCAAGGCGTATTACCGGCGTCCGCTGCGGCAGGGCGATTCGGTCGACGCGCACGGCGGCGGACGCGTCACCGAACTGGTGGCCCGGCCGCTGCTGGCCGCGCTGCGCCCCGAGCTGTCCCAGGTCCTGCAACCGCTGGGCGGCGAGTACGCGGGCACGCGGGAACTGCTCACCTCGGTGCCGTTCGCGCCGGGTTACGGCGTGGAGATCGGGTTGCTGCTCGACACCTACGACCGGCTCGGCCTGGACGCCATCGGCCAGGTCAACCTGGGCGTGCGGACCCACCGCAACCGGCCGCTGGCCGATCTGGGCGTCATGAGCCGCCAGATCCTCGGCACCGTGCTCGGTCGCAGCGGCGTCCAGGATTCCGGGGCCGCGCTGACCCAGTTCCCGTTGGTCGGCTCGGAGTTCACCGCGCTGCGCACCGAGGTCTCGCTGGCGGACCGGCCGCCCATGAACACCCTGCGGCCCAGCCGCGTCGCGGCCTGAGATCCCGGTCGCGGCACGGGTCTGACAGACCCCCGCCGCCGGACGGCCTGACAGTCCCGCGCGGCGAGTCCGAAAGCTCAGTCGGCGGGCAACTCGGCGGCGGCGACCTTCGCCGGATAGTCGTCGTAGGCGGGGACGTAGCCCTCGGTCCGACCCGCCAGCACGTAGAGGGCGCTGTCGTCGTCCGGTTCGTAGCCCTGCTCGCGCAGTTCGACCTTGCGGCTCTTGAACGTCGAGGTCTGTTCGAGTGCGCCGACGACCCGGACGAACAGCGGCACCGCGTAACTCGGCAGCCGCGTGTAGGCCGTCTCGGCCAGCGCCCTGCCGTCGAATTCGGCGCCCTCGCGCAAGGTGACCGCGGCCATGCCGGCCTTGCCGTCCGCGCCGGGGATGGGCACGCCGTAGACCACGGCCTGTTCGATGCCCGCGGCGTCGGTGAGCGCGCCCTCGACCTCGGTGGTGGCGACGTTCTCGCCCTTCCACCGGAAGGTGTCGCCGAGACGGTCGACGAAGGCGATGTGCCGCCAGCCCTGGTCGCGGACCAGATCGCCGGTGTCGAACCAGGTGTCGCCGTCGCGGAAGGCGTCGCGGACCAGTTTGGCTTCGGTGGCTTCGGCGTCGGTGTAGCCGTCGAAGGGTTGGCGGCCGGTGACCT
This sequence comes from Nocardia takedensis NBRC 100417, assembly GCF_000308695.1. Classification (GTDB taxonomy): domain Bacteria; phylum Actinomycetota; class Actinomycetes; order Mycobacteriales; family Mycobacteriaceae; genus Nocardia; species Nocardia takedensis. Next base: position 3,340 of record NZ_BAGG01000102.1, read on the forward strand.
TGGCCAGCAGCAGGCCGACCCCGCCGGAGCCGACGCGGCGCACGCGGTCGTTCTTGCCGCGGCGGGCGTGGCCGGTCTGCTCGTCGTAGTCGACGATCGCGTAGGG
>NZ_BAGG01000101.1 GCF_000308695.1 Nocardia takedensis NBRC 100417
CCTTCAGCTCGGACTGGACCACCCTGGTCGACCAGTTCGGCAGCTACCGCCCGCACTTCATCCTCGCCGTGCCGCGCGTGTTCGAGAAGGTGTTCAACGGGGCCAAGCAGAAGGCCCACGACGGCGGTAAGGGCAAGATCTTCGACGCCGCCGCGGACACCGCGATCGCCTGGAGCGAGGCGCTCGACAACGGCGGTCCCGGCCTGGGCCTCAAGCTCAAGCACGCGGTGTTCGACAAGCTCGTCTACAGCAAGCTGCGCACCGCCCTCGGCGGGCAGTGCGAGGCCGCGGTCTCCGGCGGCGGGCCGCTGGGCGCGCGCCTGGGCCACTTCTTCCGCGGCGTCGGCGTCACCATCTACGAGGGCTACGGTCTGACCGAGTCCACCGCCGCCGTCACCGTGAACACCCCGGAGAACATCCGGGTCGGCTCGGTCGGTCGTCCGATCGAGGGGCACGCGGTCAAGATCGCCGAGGACGGCGAACTGCTGCTGCGCGGTTCGGTGATCTTCGACGGCTACTGGGGCAACAAGGAAGCCACCGACGAGGCGTTCGCCGACGGCTGGTTCAAGACCGGCGACCTCGGCGCGATCGACGCCGACGGCTTCGTCACCATCACCGGCCGCAAGAAGGAGATCATCGTCACCGCGGGCGGCAAGAACGTCTCCCCCGCCCTGCTCGAGGACTCCCTGCGCGCGCATCCGCTGATCAGCCAGGTCATGGTCGTCGGCGACGGACGCCCGTTCGTCGGCGCGCTGATCACCCTGGACCCCGAGGCGCTGCCGGGCTGGAAGGAGCGCCACGGCGTCTCCGCCGACACCGCGATCGAGCAGTTGGTCGAGAACAAGGACCTGGTCGCCGAGATCGACGCCGCGATCGCCGACACCAACAAGAAGGTTTCGCACGCCGAGGCCATCAAGAAGATCCGCATCCTGACCGTCGACTGGACCCAGGAGACCGGTGAACTGACCCCGAAGATGTCGCTCAAGCGCGCGGTGGTCATGAAGCAGTACGAGGGCGAAGTGGAGAAGATCTACTCCTGACCCTGTTCCGAAGGCGTCGCCGGTGATTCGTCCCGGCGGCGCCTTCGGCGTTTCCGGGGTCGCGGAGCGATATGCGTGGGCGGCGCGGCGGCTCGAAGATCCGTACGCTCGGAGCATGTCTGGTCTGCGGATGCGCGCGGCGGCGGGCGTCGTCGCGGGGGCGCTGGCGCTGGGAATCGCGGAACTGCTCGCCGCCTTCTTCGGCGGGGAGTCCGCGCCGTGGCAGGTGTTGGGCGCGTCGGTGGTCGACCACACCCCGGACGGCCTGCGCGAATGGGCCATCCAGACCTTCGGCACCACCGACAAGACGGTCCTGCACCTGGTGATGGCGCTCGTCGCGGCCTCGGTCGCCGCGCTCGCGGGGATCGTCGAGCGCACGGAACGCGCCGCCGGATCGGCGCTGTTCGCGGTGTTCGGCACGGTGACGGCGGTGCTCGCGATCTCGCGCGTCGGCCTGTCGGCGGCGGTGCCCACCCTCCTCGGAGTCGCGGTCGGCGTCTACGCGCTGCGGGTGCTCACCCGACGCATCGACGCGGCGGTCGCGGCTCGCGAGGCGACGCCACTCGGAGCGCGGGCGGCGGGTGGAACCACGGCCGAGGATTCGCCGTCGACCGTGCCCGCGCCGGAACAGCCGGCCGCCTCCGTGCGAGACACGCCACGGGAAATCGACAGAACGGGGCGTCGAGAAGTGTTGCGCGGGTTGATGATCGCGGGCGGGGCCGCGGTGGTGACCGGGGTCGCGGGGCGGCTGATCGGGTTGCGCAGGGTGGACGTGTCCGGGGAGCGGGCGGCGGTGGTGCTGCCGACGCCGAGCGGGCCGCCGGTGGAGCTCGCGCCGGGGGCCGAATTGCGGGTGCCGGGGCTGACGCCCTATGTGACGCCCGCGGCGGATTTCTACCGGATCGATACCGCGTTGCTCGTACCGCAGGTGTCGATCGAGGACTGGTCGTTGCGCATCCACGGGATGGTGGAGCGGGAGATCGTGCTGCGCTGGGACGATCTGGCGAACCGGACGGCCGTGGAGCGCCTGGTGACGTTGACGTGCGTGTCCAACCCGGTCGGCGGCGACCTGGTCGGCAACGCGCTGTGGCGGGGCTATCGGATCGACGAGTTGTTGGCCGAGTCGGGGCCGCTGCCGGACGCGGACATGGTGTTGTCGCGCAGTAAGGACGGCTGGACGGCGGGCACGCCGTTGCCGGTGCTCACCGACGGTCGCGACGCGCTGTTGGCGATCGGGATGAACGGCGAACCGCTGCCGGTGGCGCACGGATATCCGGCGCGTCTGGTGGTGCCGGGGCTCTACGGATACGTGTCGGCGACGAAGTGGGTGACCGAACTCGAGGTGACCCGCTTCGATCGCGCGACCGCCTATTGGACCCGGCGCGGGTGGTCGCCGTTGGGTCCGATCAAGACGGCCACCCGGATCGACACCCCGGGCGCGGGGAAGATCGCGCCGGGGCGCACGGTGATCGCGGGGGTGGCGTGGGCGCAGCGACGCGGGATCAGCGCGGTGGAGGTGAGCATCGACAACGGGCCGTGGCAGCGGGCGAGCCTGGCCGCGGAGCAGTCCGTCGACACCTGGCGGCAGTGGGTGTTCGAGTGGGAGGCCACCGCCGGGAAGCACACGATCCTCGCCCGCGCGACGGACGGCGCGGGCGAGGTGCAGACCGCGCGGGCCCAGGGTGTGCTGCCCGACGGGGCGACCGGCTATCCGTCGGTCTTCGTGCGGGTGGGCTGAGAGCTCACCCCGCGGCGCTCACGACGACGCGCCCACCGTGTCGGCGTCCTGCTTCTCGGCCGGAGCGCCCGCACAGCGACTGTGTTGGACGAACAGCGCCGAGGCGAGCACACCGATGACGAGGATGCACGCGGGCAGCAGCATGGACTGCGCGAGCGCGGAACTGAAGGCGTGTTCCACGGCGGGCGGGATGGGTCCGTGCTGGGCGCCTTCGGCGATCTTGCCGCCGCCGAGCCCGTTGGCGCTCATCCGGGAGGCGATCAGCGCGCTGATGGCCGCGCTGCCCAGGACCGAGCCGACCTGGCGGGTGGTGTTGTAGATGCCCGCGCCCGCACCCGCCTGCTGCACCGGCAGGTTGTGGGTGGCGGTGGAGGCCAGCGGCGCCCAGATGCAGGAGTTGGCGAAACCGGCCAGGGCCGCGGCGATCAGGAACCACACCAGCGAGGAGTCAGGTGTCATCACGCCCGCGAACCAGAACACCGCGGCCGCGAACAGCGTGAAGCCGATGGTCGGAACCAGTCGGGGGTGCAGTCGGTCGGAGAATTTGCCGACGAACGGCGCGAAGACGCCGGTGACGATGGCCATCGGGGCGAAGACCAGCGCGGACCGGGTCGGGGTCATCTCCCGCACGGCTTGCAGGTAGAAGTAGGCGGGCACCATCAGCGAGGTGACGGCGGCGCCCATGGCCGCGATGGCGATGTTGGACAGCGAGAAATTGCGGTCGCGGAACAGCCCGAGCGGCACCAGCGGTTCCCCGGTGTTGCGCGCCTGATTCCAGATGAACAGGCCCAGGATCACCAGGCCCGCGGCGATCATCAGCCAGATGCGCGCCGACCAGTCGTAGGTGTTGCCTTCCTGGATGCCGAAGACCAGCAGGAACAGGCCGACACCGCTGAGCAGCACGCCGATGACGTCGAAGCTGTGCTCGTGGGTGGGCAGCGAGGGCACCAGCCACACGGCCAGCGCGAAGGCGATGATGCCGACCGGCACGTTGACGATGAAGATCCACTCCCAGCCGAGCCCGTCGACCAGGACGCCGCCGATGATCGGGCCGACCAGGGTGGCCAGGCCGGCGACGCCGCCCCACAGGCCCATGGCCGCGCCGCGGCGGTCCGGCGGGAAGGTGCGGGTGATGACGGCCATCGTCTGCGGGGTCATCAGCGCCGCGCCGAGGCCCTGCACCGCGCGGGCGGCGATGAGCATCTCGACGCTGGTGGACAGGCCGCACCACAGCGACGCGCCGGTGAAGACGGCCAAGCCGACGAGGTAGATGTTCTTGGGGCCGTAGCGGTCGCCGAGTCGGCCGGTGAACAGCAGCGGCACGGCGTAGGTGAGCAGGTAGGCGCTGGTGACCCAGATGACCTTGGAGATGTCGGCTTGCAGGTCTTCCATGATGGCCGGGTTGGCGACGGCGACGATCGTCATGTCCAGCAGGATCATGAAGAAGCCGACGACCAGCGCGACGAGCGCGGGCCACGGATTGCGTTGGTCGGACATGGCTTTCGGTTTCCTAACTCGGAGAACTCGCGGCTGATTCGGAGGGGCGCGCCGCGCGCGGGGGCGGCGCGGCGTCGGCCCAGGGGTGTTCGGGGCCCGCGACGCGAACGCCGGTGGCGGGGTCGAATTCCTCCCATTCGAGTCCGCCGGACTCGAGTTCGGCGAGGAATTCCTCGAGCCAGGCGACCTCGACGCCGAGGGTGCTCCGCAGGTACGGAACCACCACCCAGTAGCGGCGCGGCACGTGGTGGGCGCACGCCCATTCGGCTTTGCGGTCGAGGTCGTCGATGTCGGCGCGCAGGTGCCGCAGGCGTTCGCCCAGCAGGGCGAGGACGTCTTCGCGGGGCAGGTTGTGCGCCTCGGCCAGGGCCAGCGGGAACATCGGGTATTCGGCGTGCGGGAAGCGCAGGACCTCGGCCAGGCGCACGCGCAGCGTCTTCTCCCCGCGTTCGGTGATGCTGTAGGTGGTGCGTTCGGGGCGGTTGCCCGCCCGGTCGACGCCTTCGGCGCGGACCAGTTCCTGCTCGGCCAGGCGCGCGACGGTGTGGTAGAGCGAGCCGGGCCGGACCTTGACCAACAGGTCCTCACCCCGACTGATCAGCAGTTGATACATCTCGTAGGGGTGCATGGGGCGTTCGGCGAGGAGGGCGAGCACCGCCACCGCGAGTGCGGTCACCTGCGGACGTGCTCGCTCTGCCATCTCTCACCCCACGATTCGCGAAGCGCACCGCGGTGCGCGTGCCGGTGCCCGCGGTGGCGGGGCGGCCGTGTTCCGGACTTGAATACTCCAGACGGAATATACGACCCGGGCCATTCGAGTGGCAAGGCGTTCGCCCGAGGGTGATCCGGTTCACTGCCAGGACAGAACCGCCGCCCCGGCCCAGGACGGCGGGACAACAGCAAAAGCGCCGTTACAGCGCGTGGGCGTCGAGCCAGGCGTTGGCGAGTCCCCCCGGCGCGGCGCCCGCCCGCGCGCGCAGGACCATGTCGACCAATTCCTCCGTGGTCAGTTCGCCTGCGACGTAGTTCAACTTCTTCACGCGCTGGTCGTCGAGCAGGCCGACGCGGAACAGCGGCACGACGTTCTCGGCGCGCAGCGCGTAGTCCTCATCGCTCAGGACGGTGAGGCCGTCGGTCGAACCGGGGGCCGCCTCGGGCGGTCCGTTCAGGATGCCGAACCGGATCTCACCTGCTACCAGCGCGTTTCGCAGAACCGCCGGATCGGGGACGCGGCGCACCTCGGCGGGCGCGCACCCCGCGACGGCGGGCGCGACGGGATCGGGCAGCAGATCGGGAACGGGCGCGTCGGCGGCCTGCCACTGCGGACAGCGCGGCCCGAGTTCGGCCACGGTCCGCAGGTTCTCGGCCGCGGCGACGGCGGCGGGCAGGACCACCCGCGGACGCAGATCGGTCATCTCGGCCGGATCGGCGATCAGCAGACCCGGGGGCAGCGCCCGACTCAACGCCTCGGTGACCTGCTCGGGTTTGCGGGCCGCACTCGCCGAATCCAGATGTCCCAGTAGATCGCCGGTGTGCTCGCCCACCAACGAGATCCGGCCCTCGTCCAGTGCGCGCAGATAGTCGGCGCGCTGACCGAGCCCCGCCGCCACCGTGACGCGCAGACCGGTGCGGGCCAACGCGCCCGCGTAGATCTCGGCGAGAACGCCGGATTCGACCGAATCGCCCGCTCCGATCACGAAAGCGGGTTCGGATTCCTCCGAACCGCAGGACGCCGCGGCCACGGCGGCCGTGACCACCAGAAACCGAGCCAGCATCCGCTTCGACGCGGCCAGCACCATCCGGCGACACCAACTCTCGCGATTGCACAGAGCCGACGAAACGACTCGATAGCGGGCAGTATGGACAAGCAGAATGTACCGGGGGTGGTCGCGAGCCGACCGGCCGCACCGCCCGCCCTGCCGGAAGGATCTCCGTGAAGACCCCATTCACACCCGACGCGGGCGGGTCGCGCCCCTCGGCGCTGCGCCCGGCACTGCGCGCCACCCGAGTCCTGATCACCGCCGCCGCGTTGGCCGCCGCCATGATCCTGTCGGCCTGCGGGAACTCCGACCCGCTGGCGAGCGAGGGCGACTGCGGCGGCGACACGCTGATCGTCGGCTCGGCGAACTTCCCCGAATCCGAGACCGTCGCGGAGATCTACGCGGAAGTGCTGCGCGTCAACGGCTTCCAGGTCGAGACCAAACTCGGCATCGGCAGCAGGGAAGCCTACGTGCCCGCGCTGCGGCAGTGCGCGATCTCGGTCATCCCCGACTACACCGGCAACCTGCTGCAATACCTCGACAAGGACGCCACCGCCACCGGCGCCACCGAGGTGAACGCCGCGCTGGCCGGCGCGCTCGGCAGCGACCTCGCCATCGGCACTCCCGCCGCCGCGCAGGACTCCGACGCGGTCGTGGTCACCCGCGCCACCGCGCAGCGCTGGAATCTGCGCACCATCGCCGACCTCGCCCCGCATTCGGCCGAGGTGAAATTCGGCGCGCCCGCCGAATTCCAGGAGCGCGCGGGCGGTCTGCCCGGCCTGAAGAAGAACTACGGACTCGACATCGCCGCGAACAATTTCGTCCCGATCGCCGACGGCGGCGGACCCGCCACCGTGCGCGCGCTGGTCGAAGGCCAGGTGACCGCGGCCGACATCTTCACCACCTCCCCCGCCATCGCGCAGAACGACCTCGTCGTGCTCGAGGATCCGAAGAACAACTTCGCCGCCCAGAACGTGGTGCCGCTGTTCAACGCGAAGAAGAAGTCCGACCGGGCGCTGGCCGCGCTCAACGCCGTCTCGGCGAAACTGACCACGGCCGAACTGCTGGCCCTGAACCAGGCGGTCTCCGGCACGGCCAAGACCGAACCGAAGGCGGCCGCCGCGGCCTGGGTCGCCGCGCAGGGGCTGAACAAGCCGATCGGATAGCGATGTCGGCCATCGAGTTCCGCGGCGTCGGCAAGGTCTACCCCGACGGCGCCATCGCGGTGACCGATCTGGACCTGCGCATCGACTCCGGCGCCTTCACCGTCTTCGTCGGCCCCTCCGGATGCGGCAAGACGACGTCGATGCGCATGATCAACCGGATGATCGCGCCCACCTCGGGCAGCGTGCACCTCGACGGCGGCGACATCGCCGCCGTCGACCCGGTGCGACTGCGTCTCGGCATCGGCTACGTCATCCAGAGCGGCGGACTGCTGCCGCACCGCACGGTGCTCGACAACGTCGCGACCGTTCCGGTGCTGCGCGGCGACACCCGGCGCGCCGCCCGGGCCGCCGCCCTCGAGGTGATGGACCGCGTCGGTTTGGATCACGCACTGGCGCAACGGTATCCGTCGCAACTGTCGGGCGGGCAACAGCAGCGCGTGGGCGTCGCCCGCGCCCTGGCCGCCGACCCGCCCGTACTGCTCATGGACGAACCGTTCAGCGCGGTCGATCCGGTGACGCGCGCCGAGTTGCAGGCCGAGATGCGCAGGCTGCACGCCGAATTGCGCAAGACGATCGTGTTCGTCACCCACGACATCGACGAGGCGGTCACCCTCGGCGACCGGGTCGCGGTCTTCGGGCGCGGCGGCGTGCTCCAGCAGTACGACGCACCGCAACGGGTGTTGTCCAGCCCCGCAACGGATTTCGTCGCCGGGTTCGTGGGGCGCGATCGCGGGTATCGCGGGCTGTCCTTCCGTGACGCGGCGGCGGTGCCGGTGCGCGAGATCCACACGATCAGCGCCGCGCGGGCGGCCGAACTCACCCCGGGGCACGGTGATTGGGTTCTGGTCGTGGATGACGCGAGGAAGCCGGGCGGCTGGCTCGACGCCGCGGGCATCGCCGCGGTGCGCGCGGGGCGTCCGGTCGCGGACAGCGTCGTCGCGGGCGGCTCGTTGTTCGGTCCGGGAGCCGACCTGCGGCAGGCGCTGGATGCGGCGATCTCCTCGCCCGCGGGCATCGGAGTCGCGGTGGACGAAGCCGGGGCGGTACGCGGCGGCGTCTCGGCGAACGACGTGCTCACCGTGCTCGCCGACCAGCGCGCGGCCGAAGCCCGCGAACGCACCGCCGACCCTGCCGGTAGCTCGTCGGCCGACCCGACCGGTGACGCACCGTGAACGCCGACAGCGCGGCTCGAAACGACTCCGCGACGCGCGCGATCGATGCGCGCTTCAGGCACCGACGCGCGACGACGCCGGGCACACCCACCGCCGACGCCCTGCACGAACTGTTCCTCGACCGGCACCGCCCTCCGCGACGCGACCCGCGCATCGGCGCACGTAGGACGGCCTCGTGCGATATCTGATCGACAACTTCCCCGAAATCATGGGGATCACCGGCACCCACCTGTATCTCGCGCTCACCCCGCTGCTGCTCGGACTGGTGATCGCGGTGCCGGTGGGCGTGCTCGTCCGGCGGGTCGGATGGCTGCGCCGACTCACGGTGACCGTCGCGAACCTCGCCTACACCGTGCCGTCGCTGGCGCTGTTCGTGATCATCCCGCCGCTGGTCGGCATCTCCACCATCGACCCGCTCAACGTCGTCATCGCGCTGACGGTGTATTCGACGGCGCTGCTGGTCATCGCGGTGCCGAGCGCGCTGGACTCGGTGCCCGCCGAGGTGGTCGACGCCGCCGACGCGGTCGGGTACGGGCCGCTGCGCCGCACCCTCACCGTCGACCTGCCGCTGGCGCTGCCGGTGTTCGTGGCCACTGTGCGGGTTGTGGTGGTCACCGATATCGCCATGGTGTCGGTGGGCGCGCTGATCGGGGTCGGCGGACTCGGGAAACTGTTCACCCAGGGCTATCAGCGCGACTATCCCGATCAGATCGTGGCGGGCATTCTCGTCATGCTGGCCCTGGCGCTGTTCTTCGACCGACTGGTGCATCTGCTGGGCCGCTGGGCGACCCCGTGGACGCGCGTCGACGCGCGCGCCGGAAAGGGGCGCTCGTGAACCTGTTCCTCGACGCCTTCGCCTACCTCACCGACAGCGCGAACTGGGGCGGCCCCACCGGCATCGACGTCCGCCTCGGCGAACACCTCTGGTACAGCTTCCTCGCGGTCACCCTGTCGGCGGTCCTCGCGGTGCCGCTCGGACTCGTCATCGGCCACACCGGACGGGGTTCGGCGCTGCTGGTCGGCGTGGCCAACGCCGCCCGCGCCCTGCCCACCCTGGGCCTGCTGACCTTCCTGGTGCTGCTGCTCGGCCTCGGCCTGATCCCGCCGCTGCTGGCCCTGGTCACCGTCGGCGTGCCGCCGTTGCTGGCGGGCGCCTACGCGGGCGTCGCCAATGTCCCGGCCGACGTGGTCGACGCCTCCCGCGCGATGGGCATGACCGAACGTCGCCTCCTGTTGCGCGTCGAGATCCCCAACGCCATGCCGCTGCTGCTCACCGGCCTGCGCGGCGCCACCCTGCAAGTGGTCGCCACCGCCACCATCGCCGCCTACGTCGACCTCGGCGGTCTGGGCCGCTACATCTTCGACGGCATCGGCCTCTACCGCTACGACCGCGTCCTGGTCGGCGCGCTCCTGGTGGCCCTGCTCGCCCTCGCCCTCGACACCCTCCTCGCCGCCGCCATCTGGCTCACCACCCCCGGCACCGGCCGCCTCCGCACCCTCCGCCGCCGCTGAAGACGCGAAAAGGGCCGCGCACCCCCCGGGGGGGTGTGCGGCCCTTTCGGGGGATGGGTCAGGCGACGCCCTCGGCGCGGGCGGCGGCGGCGACGGCTTCGGCGACGGCCGGGGCGACGCGGGGGTCCAGGGGGCTCGGGACGATCTTGTCGGGGCCCAGTTCGTCGGCGACGACGCTCAGGATGGCGTTGGCGGCGGCGATCTTCATGCCCTCGGTGATGCGGCGAGCGCCCGCGTCCAGCGCGCCCTTGAACACGCCGGGGAAGGCGAGGACGTTGTTGATCTGGTTCGGGAAGTCACTGCGGCCGGTGGCCACGATCGCGGCGTACTTGCGCGCCACCTCGGGGTGGATCTCCGGGTCGGGGTTCGACATCGCGAACACGATCGACTCGGGGGCCATCGAGGCGATGAGCTCCTCGGCGATCAGACCGGCCGACAGGCCCAGGAAGACGTCGGCGCTCGCGAGCGCTTCGGCCGCGCCGCCGTTGAGGCCGCGCGGGTTGGTGCGCTCGGCCAGTTCGGCCTTGACCTCGTTGAGGTCGCCGCGATCCTTGCTGACGATGCCGCGCGAATCGAGCACGGTGACATCGCGCACGCCCGCGGCCAGCAGGATGTTGGTGCACGCGACTCCGGCCGCGCCCGCACCGGACACGACGACCTTCAGTCCGTCGATGTCGCGGCCCTGGACCGCGGCCGCGCCGTTGAGCGCCGCGAGCACGACGATGGCGGTGCCGTGCTGGTCGTCGTGCATGACCGGGCAGTCCAGCGCCTCGATGACGCGCTTCTCGATCTCGAAGCAGCGCGGAGCGGAGATGTCCTCGAGGTTCACCGCGCCGAAACTCGGGCGCAGGCGGATCAGGGTCTCCACGATCTCGTCGACGTCTTTGGTGTCGAGCACGATCGGAATCGAGTTCAGGCCGGCGAATTTCTTGAACAGCGCCGCTTTGCCCTCCATGACCGGCAGCGAGGCGCGCGGGCCGATGTCACCGAGGCCGAGCACCGCGGTGCCGTCGCTGACGACGACGACCAGCCGATCGGTCCAGGTGTACTGCTTGCTCATCGCCTCGTCGGCGGCGATGGCCCGGCTGACCTGCGCGACGCCGGGGGTGTAGGCGATCGACAGGTCGCGCTGGGTCTCGAGCGGGGCCGACAGCTCGACCGAGAGTTTGCCGCCGAGGTGACCCGCGAAGATCTCGTCCGTGGAGATCGAGGCGAGGGAAGCGGGATCGGCAGTGGCATTCGGTGCGTCAGTCACAGGTGACACGATTTCACTCCTGCTCGGGTCGGGCTGAACCGGGGGACGGTTACCGCCGGGTATCGATATGACAATTGATTCGAACCGCTCATCGAGTGCGCTGACCGGTCCGATTCGTATTCCGATCGGGCGGATATGCGATGTCTATCGGACAACCGTCTATCCGAGGGCCGAAATCGAAAATCGTGGCGCGGCACTGATCCGCTGAGCGGAGAGCCGGAGGGTGGTCCGGACGGAACATGCGGGGCGGCGACCCACGGGAGGCGACGGTGCGTCGCGCGGCGGAGATCGTCGGCGTTCCCGGACCCGGCGGTGGCGAGGGTGGGGAATCCGAGCCATTCTGCCGGCCGCGGGGACGACTTGCCAAACCGGTGTGCGGCAAGCCGGTCGCGCGTCATGGGGAGAGCGTAGGTCTCCGGAATTACCTCGAGGTAAGCGGAAACTCGCACACCGGCGAACAGTGGCTGTGAGAGAGCGCAACAGCAGCTCTCTCAGGCGGTGAGGTACTCGTGAGTAGGTGTCGCCCGAGGTCACCGCGACCGTACCCCCGGCGGTCCGGGCACCGCGCGCCGGTGTCCCGCACATTGCTCACCGACCGCACGACGCGTCGGCAATCGCCTGGTCACGGCTGTTTCGGAGCGCGGCTTTCAGCGGTCGGTCGCGCCCTCGGCAACGGCGGGAACTGCATTCAGCCCGCCCACCACCGACTCCGCTCCCATCGGCTCGACCACGCTCGGCCTTTCGCGCACCCGACCGCCCACCGCCGACTCGTCGACCACCGAGGTGACCACGACCGACTCGCCCGCCACCGCCCGGCCTCTGACCAGCGTCTCGGCCGCAGGGTCCGCCACGACCGACTCGTCCGCCGGCGATCGGCCTCCGACCAGCGACTCGGCCGCAGAGCTGCCCGCGACGAATTCGTCGGCCCTCGGGGCGACCGCGACCAGCTCATCCACCACCGCCCGGCCTCTGACCAGCGCCTCGGCCGTTGGGGCGGCCGCTCGCGGTTGTTCCGCCTGCGGCGTGACCTGCGCGCCCGCGTGGCGCGCTCCCGCCGCGAGCACCGATTCCTGACCGGCCAGCCGCGCGGGTTCGGCGACGGGCAGGTCGACGGGGCGCGGCGGGAGGGCGAGGACGGATTCCTGTCCCGCGACGCGGCGAACGGCGGGGGCGATCTCCGGCAGTGTTTCGGGCAGCGCGCGCGGTTCGCGACGCACCCAGACTTCGTCCAAGCCGCCGGTGCGCCAGCGGACCCGCCCGTCGGGGGCCTGGTCGGGGTGGTCGGTGCGGCGGTGCATCCCGCGCGATTCGGTGCGGGCCAGCGCGCTGTATTTGGTCCAGCGCGCGACCGCGAGCAGGGCGGCTGCCTGACGCGCGCGCAGTCGGTCGGCGCCGTGTCCGCCCAGCTCGAATTCCGCGCCGGGCCACAGCGCGTCGAGTTCGCCGATGCTGTCGCGCAGGGCGCCCGCGCTGCGCCAGTAGCTGCGCCGCAGCGGCAGGGTGTGTTCCTGGACCAGTCCGACGACCGCGCGCGGGTCGAGGCGGGCCCGGTCGTGCAGGCCCGCGCCGGGCACGGGTTCACCGGTGCGTAGGCCGCGGGCGGACCGCGCGAAGCGGGCCGCGCCCGTGCCGGCCCAGGCGCCGGAGGCGATGGCCCACGCCCCGCCCTGGCCGCCGAATCCGCTGGCCGCGCCGGTGATCGCCTCCCTGCTGGTGGCGTCGCCCGCGCCGAACAGACCGGGCACGGTGGTGGCGCAGTCCTCCGCCCCGACGCGCAGACCGCCGGCGCCGCGCACGGTGCCCTCCAGGACCGCGCGCAGCGGGATCCGGCCGTCGCGGTGCACCACGCCTTGGCGTGACAGCCAACTGCGCACGGCTTCGGGCACGTCGGCGAAGGCGGCGAAGATCCGCCGTCCGTCGGCGATGGCGGCGAAGGCCGCGGCGCGCTGACCCGGCAGTTCGGCCCCGGAATCGTCGTAGAGGGTGTCGAAGCGCAGGGCCAGACCGGGCGCGAAACTGGAATGGGTCGCGGTGCTGGGCGCGCTGAGCACGGGAGCGAGGCCGTAGGCGCTGGAGAACTCCATGCCGGACAGTTCGGCCCCGGCCTCGGCCGCGAACAGCAGGCCCTCGCCGGTGTCGACGTCGGTGCCCGCCGCGCCGGACCGGAACGCGCAGCCGCCGGTGGCGACGATCACCGCGCCCGCGCGCACGGTCCACGGGCGGTACCGATCGCGCGGCCGCAGACCGGTCGCGCCGGTGACCACGCCGTCGGCATCGGTGAGCAGTTGCAACGCGGGATGGTGGTCCAGGACGCGGACGCCGAGTTCGAGCAGCCGCCGCCGCATGCGGCGCAGGTAGCTCGCGCCGTCGAGGTCCAGGTGCGCGCCGCGGTTGTCCGCGCCGCGGAAGCGATAGCCCCAACGGGCCAGGTCGTCAATGCGTCGGCAGGTCTCGTCGAGGACGCGGTGCATCCGTTCCGGGTCGGCGAGTCCGCCGCCGCGCGCATAGGCGTGCTGGACGGCTTCGTCGCGGGCGGGGCCCGCGGGGATGTTCCACAGCGAGGTCATACCGAACGCCGTCGGGCCGCTCGAACCGCAGCGGGCCTTGTCGACGAGGATCACGCGCGCTCCCGAACAAGCCGCGGAGACCGCCGCCCAGGTTCCGGCGGGTCCCCCGCCGATCACCAGAACGTCCGTCTCATGATCACTCACAAAGAGAAATGTTCGACCACAATTCACCCGGCCGCAACTAATTCAAGGTCTCAACTCCACCACTGTGACCACAGCAATATTCCCGCACACAGGAACACGACCATCGACCCGGAAAAGGCGGCGAAACCCTGTCGCCTGTCCGCGAATATCTGGGCGGCGATCGCGACGGCGGCCAGTATCAGATGCCAGGCGATGGATTCCCCACCCGGCCCGGGAAATCCACGTCCGGAGGCGATGAAGGCCGAGCCCAGCACCACCAGCGCCAGCACCACCGTCCCGGCGGCCACCACACCGCTCAGTCCGCGCAGCACTCTCACCGGGCGATCACCGGGACGCCCGAGGCTTTGCCCACGATCTGCTCGAACTGCGCCGGATCCGTGGTGAACTCGCCGAGCGCGATGGTCTTGTTCGACCCGTGGTAGTCCGAGGAGCCCGTGGTGATCAGGCCGAGTTCGGCGGCCAAGCCGCCCAACAGCGCACGGTCCGCGGCCGAATGGTCGGGGTGGTCGATTTCGAGGCCGTTCAACCCCAGGTCGGCGAGTTCGCGGATCTCGGTCAAGGCCAGTAGTCGGCCGCGTTTGCGGGCCCTGGCGTGCGCGAGCACGCTGACGCCGCCCGCGCTCGCGATCATCCGCACGGCCTGCCGCAGCGCGGTGTCGGCCTTCTCCGCGTAGTAGCGGCCCTCCGGGGCGAGCAGGTCGACGAAGGCCGCGTCCACCGTGGGCACCACCCCGGCCTCGACCAGCGCCCGCGCCAGATGCGGCCGACCCGCCGACGGACCCGCCGAGGCGAGCACCGCGTCGGGATCGATGGGCAGCCCGTCCGCGCGCATCAGTTCGGCCATCGCGCGCAACCTGTCCACCCGCTCGGCGCGCAACCGCTCACGCTCCTCGGCGAAGGACCGGTCGGTGGGATCGAACAGGTAGGCCAGCAGATGCACCGAGACCGGCCAGCCGTCCTCCCCGAGGCCCACGCACGACATCTCCATCCCGCGCACGAGCGTCAACCCGTCGGGCAGCGCCTCGACCGCCTCGGCCCACCCCGCCGTGGTGTCGTGATCGGTGATCGCGACGACGTCGAGCCCGGCGGCCGCCGCGTTGCGCACGAGTTCGGCGGGGCTGTCGGTGCCGTCGGAGGCGGTGGAGTGGGTGTGGAGATCGATACGCACGTCTCCAGTCATACCGTGCGCCCCGACACCTCCGCGCGCTCGGCCCGCGCGCGTAACATCGGTGGGTGCCGTCGATCCCGCCGATGCCCTCGTTCCGCGCCTCGGCGCGCACGTCGAAGCGGGCGGCACGCGCGTTGCCCCGCATCCCCGTTCCCACCGCCCGCGCGATCGTCGACTGCGGCGTCTACGTGCACGGACGACGACTGCCGGGCCGGTTCACCCACCACGACGCGCTGGCCGAGGTGCGCAACCGCGGCGAGGGTTTCGTCTGGGTGGGGCTGCACGATCCCGACCACGCCCAGATGAGCGATATCGCCGAGACCTTCGGTCTGCACGCGCTCGCCGTCGAGGACGCGGTCAAGGCCCATCAGCGCCCCAAACTCGAACGCTACGACGACACGCTGGTGCTGGTGATGCGCACCGTCGCCTACGTCGAACACGAACTGCACAGCGTCAGCGAGATCGTGGAGACCGGCGAGATCATGGTGTTCTGCGCCCCCGATTTCGTGGTGACGGTCCGGCACGGCGAGCATTCCGGGTTGGCCTCGGTGCGCAAACAGCTCGAAGGCGACCCGGCGATGCTGATGTACGGGCCGGGCGCGGTGCTGCACGGGATCGCCGACTACGTGGTGGACAACTACATCGACGTCGCGGGCTCGGTGGAACTGGACATCGACGCGATGGAGGAGGAGGTCTTCACCCCGCGCAGTCAGGTCGCCGTCGAATCGATCTACCAGCTCAAGCGAGAGGTGGTGGAACTGCGCCGGGCGGTCAATCCGCTGGCCATCCCGCTGCAACTGCTCGGCCACAAGGCCGATCTGCCGCTGCCCAAGGAGGTCCGGCGGTATCTGCGCGACGTCGCCGACCACCACACGAGCGTCGCCGAACGCATCACCGATTTCGACGGGTCGCTCAGCGCGCTGATCAGCGCGGCGCTGGCCAAGGTCGGCGTGCAGCAGAACACCGATATGCGCAAGATCTCGGCGTGGGTGGCGATCGCGGCGGTGCCGACCATGGGCGCGGGCATCTACGGCATGAACTTCGAGCACATGCCGGAGCTGAAGTGGACCTACGGCTATCCGGCGGTGATGCTGGTCATCGTCACCATCTGCGTCGGATTGTTCCTCACCTTCCGCCGCAACCACTGGCTCTGAGCGGTCAGAGCGTGGCCGCCCCGCGGTCGGGATCGCGCACGTCGATCTTCGCCTCGGTCCAGGCATCGCGCAGCGCCTGCGCTCCGCGCACCCGCACCCACGCCGCCTCCGTCGCCGTCACCGGGGTGACGGTCAGGTAGCGGACCGGGTCGGCGGGTTCGGGCAGGACCACCTCGGGGATGGCGCTGTCGCCGAGCAGGACCGCGGTGAACGGCGCGCCCTGCAACATCGGTTCGCCGAGATCGAGCAGCGCGTCGGGTTGCAACACGACCCCTTCGACCGCCGGGGTGGCCGCCAGGATGCCGAGGCCGCGCACCAGACCGCCGGTCGCGCCGACGCCGCCGCGCAGGGTGAGCACCAGTTCGGCGCGCGGCCCGCGCACCGGATCGGCCAGCGGGTCGGTGGGATCGCCCATCGGATGCCGCGACCCGCCGAGGGTCGCGTAGTGCACGACCTCGCCGTCGAGGATCCGCAGGATCTCGATGGGCTCGACGCCGAGAAAGGTCACCGAGGCCGAGTCGACGCCCGCGGGTTCGACGCCGAAATGCCCGAGCACGCCCGCGCGGACCTTGTCCAGGACCTCCATCCGTCAGATCGCCAATCGCGCCAGCAGGTCGCGCGCCTGTTCGGCCGACTTCGGGTCGCACAGCACGTCGTAGCGGCCCGCCACCAACTGCATGGTGGAGGCGAAATCGCGCTGCCCCTTCGTCGCCGCGTACGGGATCGTCGTGGTGATGACGCCGAAGATGATGCCGCCGACCAGGCCGACCAGCAGCGGCCCGAACGCGCCGCCGGTGGTGAACAGGCTCAGCAGCAGACCCAGGAACAAGCCCAGCCACGCGCCGCTCACGACGCCGCCACCGATGACCTTGCCCCAGGTCAATCGGTAGAGCACCCGTTCGACCTGCATGAGGTCGACGCCGACGATCGTCACGTCCTGCACCGGGAACTGGTTGTCGGCCAGATAGTCCACGGCTTTCTGCGCCTCGGCGTAGGTCGGGTAGGAGCCGACCGGCCAGCCCGACGGCGGGGTGGGCAGCCCCTGCCGGGCGCGGTTGGAACCGCCCAAAGGATTCGTCATGTCCCCATTGTGCTATTTCGCGGCGTCTCGCGGCGGTGTGAAACGCGTGGTGCGCGTCATTCCCGCCGCGCGGCCCTTGTCGGCGACGACCTGAGCCATCTTCGCGCTCGCCTCGTCGATCATCTCCTCGCCCAGCATGACCGCGCCGCGCCCGCCACCGGCCGCGGAGGTGTGGTAGGCGTAGGCCTCCAGGATCTCCTCGGCCCGGTCGTATTCGGCTTGGCGCGGGCTGAACAGTTCGTTGGCGGTGTCGATCTGGCTCGGGTGCAGCACCCACTTGCCGTCGAAGCCCAGCGCGGCGGTGCGCGCGGCGGCCCTTCGGAACCCCTCGGCGTCGCGAACTTGCAGGTACGGGCCGTCGATGGCCTGGATGCCGTGGGCGCGGGCCGCGAGCAGGATGGTCATCAGGATGTGGTGGTAGGCGTCGCCGACGTCGTAGCCCTCGGGCTGTTCACCGACCACCAGGGTGCGCATGTTGATGCTGGCCATGAAATCCGCGGGACCGTAGACAAGGGCCTGCACCCGGGGGCTCGCGGTGGCGATCGAGTCGATGTTGCGCAGGCCGAGGGCGTTCTCGATCTGCGGTTCGATCCCGATCCGCCCCGGTTCCAACCCGCAGGTCTTCTCCAGTTGGGTCAGCAGCAGATCCAGCGCCCGCACCTGACCCGCG
The DNA here is from genome assembly GCF_000308695.1 of Nocardia takedensis NBRC 100417. Classification (GTDB taxonomy): domain Bacteria; phylum Actinomycetota; class Actinomycetes; order Mycobacteriales; family Mycobacteriaceae; genus Nocardia; species Nocardia takedensis. The sequence goes on from NZ_BAGG01000101.1 coordinate 17,925, forward strand.
TCGGTGGTCTTGGGCAGCAGGATCGCGTCGATCGCCGCGCCCGCGCCCTCCACGACCGCGATCACGTCGGCGTAGGTCCACTCGGTGCTCCAGTCATTGACGCGCACCACCCGCAGTTGCGTTCCCCACCCCGAGTCGTTGAGCGCGGCCACGATATTGGCGCGCGCCTCGGCCTTGGCGACCGGGGCGACGGCGTCCTCCAGATCGAGAAACACCTCGTCGACGGGCAGGCCCTTGGCCTTGGCGATCATCTTGGTGCTGCTGCCGGGGCAGGCGAGGACCGAACGTCGCGGCTTCATGAACACTCCTGTCGTCCGTGGCGTGGCAGTGCGCCCGCCCGCGAACCTCTAGCCTGGCAGCCATGGCAGCAACCAGGGTTTACGCCGCCAGGCTGGCCGGCCTGGTGGTGCTGGGACCGGACGGGGAGTCTATCGGCCGCATCCGCGACGTGGTCGTGGCCATCCGTTACGACCGCCAGCAACCCCGGGTGCACGGACTGGTCGTCGAATTGCCGAGCCGTCGCCGGATTTTCGTGCCGATGCTGCGGGTCACCGCGATCGAGCCGGGCGTGGTGACGCTCAACACCGGCACGGTCAGCCTGCGCCGTTTCGCGCAGCGTCCGGGCGAACTGCTCGCCTTGGCGCAGATCGTGGATTCCGCGGTGCGGGTCGACGATCCCGAGAAGCCGGATCTGGACCAGGTCGACGTTTTCGTGGTGGATCTGGGCATCGAGCAGACGCGCACCAGGGACTGGCGGATCTCGCGGGTCGCGGTGCGCGGTCACCGCCGCATCGGGCGCAGGCGCACGGTGCACGTCGTGGACTGGGAGCGGGTCTCCGGGCTGACGCCCTACGAGATCGGCCGCCCCGGACAGGATGTGACCACTCTGCTCGAGCAGTTCGAGGGCTTGCGGGCCGCCGACGTCGCGCACCGCCTGCGCGAGTTGCCGGAGAAGCGCAGGCTCGAGGTCGCCGAGGCCCTCGACGACGAACGCCTCGCCGACGTGGTGCAGGAACTGCCCGAGAACGACCAGGTCGATCTGCTCGGCCATCTCGAGGTGCGCCGTGCCGCCGACGTGCTCGAGGCGATGGACCCCGACGATGCCGCCGACCTGCTCGGCGAGCTGTCCAAGGGCGAACGGGAATCGCTGCTGGCGCTGATGGACCCGGAGGAGTCCGAACCGGTCCGCAGGCTGCTCGAGCACTCCCCCGACACCGCAGGCGGCCTGATGACGCCGCGACCGGTGATCCTGACGCCCTCGACCACCGTCGCCGAAGCGCTGGCGCGGGTGCGCAACCCGGACCTCACGCCCGCGCTGGCCTCGATGGTGTTCGTGGTGCGGCCGCCGACCGCCACCCCGACCGGCCGCTATCTCGGTTGTGTCCATCTCCAGCAGTTGCTGCGGGAACCGCCCGCGGATCTGGTGGGCGGAATCCTCGACAGCGATCTGTCGCCGTTGAAGGCCGAACTGCCGCTGACCGCGGTGACCCGCTATTTCGCCACCTACAACCTGGTGTGCGGTCCGGTGGTGGACGAGGAGAACCACCTGCTCGGCGCGGTCACCGTGGACGACGTGCTCGATCATCTGCTGCCCGACCACTGGCGCGAGCAGGAGCAGGACCAGGAGCACGAGAGGGCGACCCGGACATGAGCGAGAAGAGTCCGGCGCGGCAGCGACTGGAGACGCCGCTGCAATCGCGGTTCCGGTTCGACTGGGATGCCGAGGCGCTGGCGCGCAGCAGCGAGCGGGTGGCCCGGTTCCTGGGCACCGGCCGCTATCTGGCCTTGCAGACCGTCATGGTCATCGTGTGGATCATCCTCAATGTCTTCGTGGTGGCGCTGCGGTGGGACCCGTACCCGTTCATCCTGTTGAATCTGGCCTTCTCCACCCAGGCCGCCTACGCCGCGCCGCTGATCCTGCTGGCGCAGAACCGTCAGGACAACCGGGACCGCGTCGCGCTGGAGGAGGACCGGTCGCGCGCCGCCCAGACCAAGGCCGACACCGAGTTCCTGGCCCGCGAACTCGCGGCGCTGCGTCTGGCGGTCGGCGAGGTCGCCACGCGCGACTACCTGCGCCGCGAACTCGACGAGATGCGCGAGGTGCTCGACCGGATCGAGGCCGCGGCGTCACCGGATCGTGTGCGGGATGTGAGCAAATCGGGCAAATCTCGGCGCAAGAAGGGACCGGTCACAGCCCCGGTGACCGAGCCTTCGGGCTCGCCCGCGCGCGAAGATTGACCGGAAATGCTCAACAACCACCTGACCCACCGGTAACCTGGACACCGTTGTCCCGAGTGGTGGGGTGTCAATGTCCCGGACAGCCGCTCCCACGACGTCAGAGGATTGGTGTGGCCGCATGCGAATATCAACCCCGATAACCGTGTCGGCCCTGGTCGTCGCCGGACTCGTCGCCAGTGGATCGACCACCAACACCACCGACGAGTCCACCGCGCCACAGGCTCCCGAGGCCCTGCTCGCCGCCTCCAGCAGCACCGTCGGCACCGAAGAGGGCACCGACGCCGACACCCCGGGTCAGCTGTCTCGGACAGTTGGATTGTTAGCGGTCACACCGCAATCGGCGCGCTCGCTGACCGCCGCCACCCCGCCGGCCGACGGCAACACGCGGTTCGCCGGATCGGTACCGCTGCGTGATATCGCGTTGCCCGCGACCGGCGGCGCGCTCGGCATCCCCGAGATCGTCCTGGCCGCCTACCGCAACGCCGAACTGGCGATGCAGTCCACCGCGCCCAACTGCGGCCTGTCCTGGAATCTGCTCGCGGGCATCGGCCGCATCGAATCCGGCCACGCGAGCAACGGACGCACCGACGCCGCGGGCACCTCGGTCACCCCGATCTTCGGCCCCGCCCTGGACGGCACCCTGCCGGGCAACGAAGTCATCAAGGCCGACGGCGGCGGCTACGTCCGCGCGGTCGGGCCGATGCAGTTCCTACCCAGCACCTGGGGGCGCTACGCCGCGGACGGCAACGGCGACGGCGTCTCCGACCCGCACAACGTCTTCGACGCGACGCTGGCGGCGGGCAAATACCTGTGCTCGGGCGGCCTGGACCTACGCGACCCCTCCCAGGAGCTACGCGCGGTTCTTCGCTACAACAACTCGATGTCCTACGCCGCCAACGTGTTGAGCTGGTCCGCGGCCTACCGCACCGGCGGCGCCCCCGCCCAGGTCGCCATCTCGCCCGATCTCGTCCCGCCGGGGCGCGCCGTTCCCACCGGGCCCGACATGCTCGCGGCCAACACCACCACCCCGGCGCCGAATTCGCAGGCCCAGTTGCCCCCGAACACGCCGTCCACGGTCTCCCCGGCCACCCCCACCGCGCCCGCGCAGGTGATGATCACCCTGCCCGGTCTGCCCCCGATCCCGTGCGGCATCTTCTGCCCCCCGCCTCCCCCCGCCGACCCCTGCGTGGTGCAGGCGGTTCCCGCGCCGATGCCGAGTCCGATCGACCCCGCGCAGTTGCCGGTGGCCACCCAGCAGAACTTCGGCGCGGACTCCCCCGACCCCGAGCGCCCGCTGAACCCGGACGCGAACACCCCGGGCAACGCCCAGCAGGCCCAGCAGCAGCACAGCCGGATGTGCGCGCCCGTACTGCCGGATGTGTCGGCGCAACCGCATGCCCCCGCGCAGGAAGTGGTGCCGCCGCAGGAGCCCGAGGTGGCCGTCACCCCGGAACCCGTTCCCGCCGAGGCCGAACCGGCTCCGGCGCCCGCCCCCGCGCCGCCCCCGCCCGCGATCACGCTGCCGTTCAACATCGTCATCCCGCTGCCCGCGCCGCCCGCCTGACGGACTTTTCCGGGTTCTCGCGCCGCCGCCACACCCACCCGGTGTGGCGGCGGCGCGCTCGTTCGAGCCGAAACCGCGAGTAACCGAATAGCCGGGAACAAAACGGAATCGAGATCACGAAGGAGTAACAAAACGATCTCGGATGCGGTAGCCTCGTTTCAGTTCGATTGGCTGTCAGCGCAGAAGGGCACCGCACGTGGGGCGTCACCGTAAACCTTCGTCCGGAAACAATCTCGGGCGAACTTCCGTTCTCGCGCTGTCGGGGTTGCTGCCCGCCGGACTCGTCGCCGTCGCGGGCGCTTCTGATCTGGACCCGGGCGATCTGGCCGATTCGATGCAGGAAGCCGCCGCCCCCGATCGCGACGCGCTCGGTGCCCGCTTGGCCGCGGCCCTGGACGAGAACGCCGTCCACGCGATGGCCCAGCAGCAGCACGCCGCGCCGCCGATCGTGAAAACCGTGGCGCTGCCGGAGAACCGGGTCCGCGCCGATCTGCCCGAGGGCCAACTCGGCATCCCCGGCGTCGCGGTCGCCGCCTACCAGAAGGCCGAGGCCATCCTGGCCACCGAGGATCCGAAGTGCGCCATGCCGTGGTCGATGCTCGCGGGCATCGGCCGGGTCGAATCCACCCACGCCTTCGGCGGCAAGGCCGACAGCGACGGCAACCCGCTCTCGCCGGTCTACGGCCCGGTGCTCGACGGTTCGCTCTACGGCAACAACGTCATCCACGACAGCGACGACGGCGCGCTCGACGGGCTCAGCGGCTACGACCGCGCGGTCGGCCCGATGCAGTTCCTGCCGGAGACCTGGAAGCACTTCGCGGCCGACGGCAACGGCGACGGGATCGCCGATCCGCAGAACCTGTACGACGCGGCCCTCACCGCGGGCAAGTACCTGTGCAGCGGCGGCCTGAACATGCGCGACCTGGCCCAGCAGACCCGCGCGATCCTGCGCTACAACAACTCGATGGCCTACGTCGCGAACGTGATGGCCTGGGCCAACTCGTACAACTCGGGGGTCGCTCCGAAGCCCGCGCAGTTGCCCAAGATCTGACGCCACTAAAATCGGCCGCATGGCTGTCGTTACGGAATCGGATGTGCGGGGTGCCCTCGCGAAGGTCGACGACCCGGAGATCCGCAAACCGATCACCGAACTCGGCATGGTCAAGAGCATCGCGATCGCCGACGACAGTGCCGTCCACATCGAGATCTACCTGACGACGGCGGGTTGTCCGCTGCGCACCGAGATCACCCAGCGCGTCACCAACGCGGTCGCCGACGTGGCCGGTGTGGGTCCGATCACCGTCGAACTCGACGTGATGAACGACGAGCAGCGCACCACCCTGCGCAAACAACTGCGCGGCGATTCCGCCGATCCGGTCATCCCCTTCGCCCAGCCCAACTCGCTGACCAGGGTGTATGCGGTCGCCTCGGGCAAAGGCGGCGTCGGCAAGTCCAGCGTGACGGTCAACCTGGCGGCGGCGATGGCCGCGAAGGGGCTGTCGGTGGGTGTGCTCGACGCCGACATCTACGGGCATTCGATTCCCCGCATGCTGGGCACCGACGCGCGGCCGACGCAGGTCGAGCGGATGATCATGCCGCCCATCGCGCACGAGGTGAAGTTCATCTCCATCGCGCAGTTCACTCAGGGCAACACCCCCGTGGTGTGGCGCGGCCCGATGCTGCACCGGGCCTTGCAGCAGTTCCTCGCCGACGTGTTCTGGGGCGATCTGGACATCCTGCTGCTGGATCTGCCGCCGGGCACCGGCGACGTGGCGATCTCGATCGCCCAGCTCATCCCGAACGCGGAGATCCTGGTCGTCACCACGCCGCAGTTGGCCGCCGCCGAGGTCGCCGAGCGGGCGGGTTCGATCGCGTTGCAGACCAGGCAGCGCATCGCGGGCGTGGTGGAGAACATGTCCTGGCTCGACCTGCCCGACGGCACCCGGATGGATCTCTACGGTTCCGGCGGCGGTCAGGCCGTGGCCGACAGCCTGACCAGGTCGGTGGGGGCGAATGTGCCGCTGCTCGGCCAGATCCCGATCGAGCAGGCGTTGCGCGAGGCCGGTGACGACGGCACGCCGATCGTGCTGCGCGATCCGGCCAGTTCCTCGGCCAAGGCCCTGCTCGAGGTCGCCGACAAACTCGCGGTGCGCCGTCGCGGCCTGGCCGGGATGTCGCTGGGCATCGACACCACCCGGCACCTGTAGGCGCCGATCCGCCGAGGACCCGTGCCGGGTGTCGGCGCGTGCCAATAAGCTCGTGTCCATGCTCACGCTGCTTCTGTACGTGCTGTTCGTCGGCCTGACGGCCGCGGTGCTGTTCCTGATCGCGAGCGCGTTGTTCGGGCGCGGCGAGGAATTGGGGCCGCTGCCGGAGGGCACCACCGCGACCGTGCTGCCCGCCGAGGGCATCAGCGGGGCGGATGTGCGGGCGCTGCGGTTCCAGCAGGTGACCAGGGGTTACAAGGCGGGCGAGGTGGACTGGGCGCTGTCGCGCCTGGCCGCGCGCATCGATGAATTGCAGTGGGAGTTGGCCCACGTGCGCGGCGCGGTGGGGCCGGGGTTCCACGGGGGACCTCGCCGTTTCCGGCGCAACCCGAACCGCAGTTTCCGGCGCAAACCGAAGCTCGGTTTCCGGCGCAGCCCGCGCCGCCGCGCACCGTCCGGCAGTCCGCCGACCCCGAGACCCCGTCCCCGCTGGCCGGTCTGACGGGCGGTTTCCCCGTCGCGGCCGGTCCGGACGAGTCGGGGACACCCGCGCACGGCGCGACCGACGATTCCGGCGCGCCGAACTCCGGCCCCTCTCCCGAGACACCGCGGTGACCGCCGCCCTGGTTCCCGACGGCAAGATCCGCTGCCCCTGGTCGGAAGGGTCCCAGCTCTACCGCGACTACCACGACCAGGAGTGGGGCCAAGTCCTGCACGGCGACGACGCCATGTTCGAGCGGATGTGTCTCGAGGCGTTCCAGTCGGGGCTGGCCTGGATCACCATCCTGCGCAAACGCCCCGCCTTCCGGGCGGCGTTCGCCGATTTCTCGATACCGCGGGTGGCCCGCTTCGACGACGCCGACGTCGCCCGGTTGCTCACCGACGCGGGCATCGTGCGCAATCGCGCCAAGATCGAGGCCGCGATCGCCAACGCGAAGGTCGCCGAATCGCTGGACACCGGGTTGGACGAGCTGATCTGGTCCTTCGCGCCGCCCGCGCGGCCGCGTCCGGGAGCAACGGCGCAGGTTCCCGCGACCAGTCCCGAATCCGTCGCTCTGGCAAAAGAATTGAAGAGGCGCGGTTTTCGGTTCATCGGACCCACGACGGCGTATGCCTTGATGCAGGCCACCGGAATGGTCGACGACCACCTCCGGGATTGCTGGGTGCGCCGTGACCGGTGAAGTCTCGACCTCGGGGTCACATTTCGAACTCAGGTATCCCTCGACATCGGCAATAGGGAAGAATGGTATCGGTGTAGCTCGCCAAATGCCGGTGAGCTCACTGGTTGGTGACAACTGGAGTTCCAAGAAAGTGCGCAGAAAACCGCGCAGATCTGGAGGGAGCAGAGGATGGCGGCCATGAAGCCCCGCACCGGGGACGGTCCCCTCGAGGCAACCAAAGAAGGGCGTGGAATCGTCATGCGGGTTCCACTCGAGGGTGGCGGGCGTCTGGTCGTCGAACTCACGCCGGATGAGGCAGCGGCGCTCGGCGACGAACTGAAGAGTGTCACCAGCTAGTCGACCGCGCCGAAAATCCGGCGGTCGCCGTGCCAGCCCCGCGGAAACGGGGGCGAGCGGCGCTGTCCGTGTACCCGGCGCTGGGTGAAGTGGCCGCGCTGCTCGCGTGCCCGGAATGCGGACTCGGACTCGAGCGCGCCGACCGGGCACTGCGCTGCGGGCGCGGCCACAGCTTCGACATAGCCAGACAGGGCTATGTGGGTTTGTTGACCGGTGCGTCGACCAAGATGACCGGCGACACCGCCGAGATGCTCGACGCCCGCGCGGCCTTCCAGCGCGCGGGCCATTTCGCGCCGATCGCGCGCGCGGTGGTCGAGGCCGCCCGCGACCAGGGCGCGGTACTGGAGATCGGCGCGGGCACGGGGTATTACCTGGGCGAGGTGCTGGCGGCCTCGCCCGACGCGCTCGGCATCGCCCTCGACGTCGCCAAACCGGCCGTCCGGCGGTGTGCCCGCGCGCATCCGCGCGCCGCGGCGGTGCTGGCCGACGCCTGGCGCGGACTGCCGGTCGGCACCGGCGCGCTGGACGTGGTCATGGCCGTCTTCGCTCCGCGCAACGCCGCCGAAATCGCCCGGGTGCTGCGGCCCGACGGCCGTTTCGTCGTCGTCACTCCCACCTCCCGACACCTGGCCGAACTCGTCGAGCCGTTGCGGATGGTGACCGTCGACCCCGACAAGGATCGCCGGGTGGCCGAGACACTGGCCGAGGCGTTCACGCCGTGCGACCGGGTCGCCGTCGAATTCCCGATGTCGCTGTCGCACGCCGATATCGCGCACGTCGTCGGCATGGGGCCCTCGGCCTTCCACGACGCCGACCGCCACGTCACCGATCTGCCGGACACCGTCGAGGTCACCGCTTCGGTGACGGTCTCGACCTACACCCCGCGCTGACGGACGGGCCTGCCTCCGCGCGGACCCCTGAAAGGCGGCGTCGAAGTGCGCGTCGACCGGCACCCGTGCCGACGGGCGGGCCCGCCTCGGCGCGGACCCCCTGACGGCGAATTCAGTACCCGCGCACCCGCTGATAGACCTCGACGGTGCGCGCCGCGATGGCGGCCCAGTCGAATTCCGCGATGGCCCTGCTCCGCCCGGCCGCGCCGTAGCGGGCCGCCAGCGGCGCGTCCGCGGCCACCGCGTTGACCGCCTCCGCCAATCCGCGTTCGTAGTCCGCGGCGGCGGCCGGGTCGTAGTGCACCAGACGGCCGGTCGCGCCGTCGGCGACCACCTCGGGGATGCCGCCGACGTCGGAGGCGACCACGGCGGTGGCGCACGCCATCGCCTCCAGGTTGACGATGCCCAGCGGTTCGTAGACCGACGGGCAGACGAAAACGGTCGCGGCGGCGAGGATCTGCCGGATCTGTTCGGTGGGCAGCATCTCCCGCACCCAGAAGACATTGCCGCGCCGGGCGCGCAGTTCCTCCACGGCCGCGGCGGTCTCGACCTCGAGTTCCCTGGTGTCGGGCGCGCCCGCGCACAGCACCAACTGGATGTCGGGATCGAAATCGCGCGCGGCGGCCAGCAGGTGGCCGACGCCCTTCTGGCGGGTGATCCGGCCGACGAAGGCGACGATCGGCAGGTCGGCGCGCACGCCGAGTTCGGCGAGGACCGGGCGGGCGCCTTCGGCGGGATCGCCCGGATGCCACAGGGTGGCGTCGATGCCGTTGTGCACCACGTGGACCCGGTCGGAATCCAGCGCCGGATAGGCGTCGAGCACGTCGTGGCGCATGCCCTCGCTGACCGCGATGACGGCGTCGGCGTGTTCGACGGCGTTGCGTTCGGACCAGGACGAGAGCCGGTAGCCGCCGCCGAGTTGTTCGGCTTTCCACGGCCGTCGCGGTTCCAGGGAGTGCGCGGTGAGCACGTGCGGGATGCCGTAGAGAGTGGCGGCCAGGTGCCCGGCGAGGCCGGTGTACCAGGTGTGCGAATGCACGACGTCGACATGGCCCGCGGCGTCGGCCATGCGCAACTGGGCCGACATCATCTGCAAGGCCGCGTTGGCGGCGTAGAGCAGCGGATCGGGTTGGTGCACCACCGCATCGGTGCGGGCCACGCCCATGCAGTGCACCGTGACCTCGCTCAGGTGCCGCAACTGGTCGACCAACTGGGTGACGTGCACCCCCGCGCCGCCGTACACCTCGGGGGGATATTCGCGGGTCAGCATGGCCACCCGCAGCCGTTCACCGACCGCGTCGCCCTCGGCCGCGACCCCGTCGCGCCCCTCCTCGGCCGCACCGGATCCCGCCGCCGAGCGCCCGCTGTCCGTGCCGAAACTCACGGCTTCAAAGTAGACGCTCGGGTCCGCAGGGGCCACTCACACCCGCACTTCACGGTAGTTTGGCACGTGTGAGGAGCCAGCCGCACGTACTCGGGATCGTGCTCGCCGGGGGCGAGGGCAAGCGCCTGTTCCCACTCACGGCGGATCGTGCCAAGCCAGCGGTGCCCTTCGGGGGCGCCTATCGCCTGATCGATTTCGTCCTGAGCAACTTGGTGAACGCCGGTTATCTACGGCTGTGCGTGCTCACCCAGTACAAGTCCCATTCCCTGGACCGCCACATCTCCCAGACCTGGCGGCTGTCGGGGTTCGCGGGGGAATACATCACGCCCGTGCCCGCCCAGCAGCGGTTGGGGCCGCGCTGGTACACCGGCAGCGCCGACGCCATCATGCAGTCGCTGAACCTCATCTACGACGAGGACCCCGACTACATCGTCGTCTTCGGCGCGGACCACGTGTACCGGATGGACCCGGAGCAGATGGTCTCGCACCACATCGCCTCCGGCGCGGGGGTGACGGTGGCGGGCATCCGGGTGCCGCGCAGCGAGGCGAGCGCCTTCGGCTGCATCGATTCCGACGAGAACGGCCGGATCACCCAATTCCTGGAGAAACCCGCGCACCCGCCGGGCACCCCGGACGATCCGAATGTCACCTTCGCCTCGATGGGCAATTACGTGTTCACGACGAAGGTGCTCGTGGATTCCATTCGCGCCGACGCCGAGAATTCCGATTCCGATCACGACATGGGCGGCGACATCATCCCCGCGCTCGTGGCCGCCGGTGAGGCGTCGGTCTACGATTTCGCCGACAACGAGGTGCCCGGCGCGACGGTCCGCGACCGCGGTTACTGGCGTGACGTCGGCACCATCGACGCTTTCTACGAAGCCCACATGGATCTGGTGTCGGTGCACCCGGTCTTCAATCTGTACAACCGGCACTGGCCCATTCGCGGGGCCGCCGAGAATCTGCCGCCCGCGAAATTCGCCCAGGGCGGGCTCGCCCAGGAATCCATCGTCGGGGCGGGCAGCATTCTGTCGGCCGCCACGGTCCGCAATTCGGTGCTCAGCTCGAACGTGGTCGTCGACGACGGTGCCACGGTGGAGGGCAGTGTGCTGATGCCGGGCGTGCGGATCGGGCGCGGCGCGGTGGTGCGCCGGGCGATCCTGGACAAGAACGTCGTGGTGGGCGAGGGCGAGATCATCGGCGTCGATCTCGATCGCGATCAGGACCGCTTCGCGGTGAGCAACGGCGGTGTGGTCACCGTGGGCAAGGGCGTCTGGGTCTGAGCGCGCTCACGGTTCGGCCGGGCGCAGGCAGAACGGTTCGCACGGGCCGGGTGTGCGCGGCACCGTCGATTCGTCCCGATCCCCGAAGTCGGCGGTGCTGACCAGGATCATGACCGCGATCCCGGCCAGGACGACGAGTGCGAAGATCACGCTCGCCCCGCCCCAGTGGACGTCCTCGTCTCTGTTGAACATCGCCTCGCACCCTTCCCGATCGCGGCCGCCCGCCGGGCTGTGTGCGGGGCGCTACCGGAAAGGATGACGCAAAACTACGGCGCGGGTTGCGGATCGGCCGCCGCGCAGAAGGGTTCGCAGGTGCCGGAGGCGGGCGGCGCTTTCGGTTCGCCGGTGTCGAAATCGGCGTTGCTGACCAACACCAGCACGACTATCGCGATCGCGACGACGGCGCCGAGCACGCCCAGGATCAACATCATCCAATTCGGCGCGGAATGCTCGGTGACGATATGGCCTATATGGGCCGTTTCGGTGACTTCGGATGTTTGTCGCCAAACCATGTCATACCCCTGAATCTCGGTTCGGCTCCGGCATACCCCCCGGCGCGGAATTCACTCGCGGCGAGCGCGGATGCCTTGCGCCACACCGCGGCCAGTGCGGCGAGTTCCTCGATCTCCGACATCAGGTCGCGCGCGACGGCCCGCGGTCGACCGGTCGCGGCGACGGGTCGGGCGCCGCCGCGACGGGCGTGGACGGCGCGGGCGAGCACGAGCGCGGACTCCAGGCCGGCGCGCGGCGGCCCGTCGGGAACGACCGGGTCCGGGGGCGCATAGCGGTGCAGGATCAGCATGCAGTCGCGGATCTCGACCACGGTCCGGTGCAATCGGTAGAGCGGGTCGCGTCCGTCGAACTCGGCGGCGTGGAAGACGATCTCCGGGCACGCCGCGGTCAGGTCCGACCACAGCGGGTGCAGCAGTCGCCGCCTGCGCGACCATTCGTCGATGCCCGCGCGTTCGCTCAAGGAGCGGGCCAGCGGACCCGCGTAGAACACGACGCCGGCCAGCACCGCGGGCAGGCACAGGTCGTTGTCGACCCAGGAGTGGAATTCGGTGATCGGCCCGGCGTGTCCCGTGCCCAGCAGCACCGCCGTCACCGCGCGGCTGAGGCCCTGCCCGGCGCTGACGCAGCCGACCCCGGCCACCATGGCGTGCAGGGCCGCCTCCAGACGCTCGCCGCGCGCGTTGACCCCGGCCACCCCGAGCGCGAACATCTCCGCGCCCGCGAGGATCGGCAGCGCGACGCCGCCCGCGTAGTAGGCGAAGGCCGCCGGGCCGGTGGCCACGCCGCGGACCACGCCTTCGGGGTCCTCGGCCAGGCCCAGCACCACCGCGGAGCCGAACCACAGCGCCGTCGAGGCCCCGAGCAGGACCCTGGGCGGCGGCCGTCCGCTCAGCCCGCGCGTGAACAGCACCGCGGCGGCGGTGCTGACGGCGAACGCGACGACGCTGAGCTGGTACATGACCAGTACCGACAGGTGGCCGCCGGTGGCCGCCGAGAGCAGTCTCTGCGCGCTGGGCTCCCGCAGGGTGCAGTTGACCAGACCGAATCCGATGATCGCCGCGAGTTGTCGATCGGCGGTGGACAGTTCCACGGTCAGCAGGCGCAGCACGATCACCGGCCAGGCGGCGACGAGCGCGACCGAGGAGAAGGCGCTCGGCCACTGGGAGTGCACGGGCGGCTCGTCAGCCGCGACAGGCGCAGAGCAGACCGTCTCCGACGGGGATCAGCACGCTGGTGAGTTCGGGGTCCTCGGCGATGGCCCTGGTGGCGGCCCGGACCGCCTGGGTGGCGGGGTCGCGGTGCACCGGATCGGGGACCCGCCCGCCGAGCAGGGCGTTGTGCAGCAGGATCGCGCCGCCCGTGCGGAGTAATCGCACCGCCTGGGCGACGTAGTGCGGGTGCTCCATCGGCGCGGCGTCGATGAAGACCAGGTCGTAGGCGCCGTCGGCGAGGCGGGGCAGGACGTCCAAGGCCCGGCCGTTGATCAACCTGGTGCGCGCGGGCGGGATGTCGGCCGTGCGGAACGCCTCCTTGGCCGCGCGCTGGTGCTCGGGTTCGGAATCGATGGTGGTGAGCGTGCCGTCCTCGCGCATGCCGTCCAGCAGCCACAGGCCACTGATTCCGGCCCCCGTGCCGACCTCGACGACCGCGCGCGCATCGAGCAACTGGGCGTACATGCTGAGCAGCGCCCCGACCGACGGCGCCACCGGGACCGCGCCGAGTTCGGTGGCCCGTTCGCGGGCGCTGACGAGGATCTCGTCCTCCACGACGGATTCTTCCACGTAGGAGAGATTTCGCTCCAGGTTCGATGCCACCGTATGAGGCTAGCCGTCTCCGCCTGCTCCGCACCCGCTACCGACCGAGACGGTCACGGCGGTGTCGCGATTCGGGGCGCGCGCGAATTTCTCAGGTGTCCCTCAGGATCTCCACACCCGTGCCATATCGGGACAGGAAAGAGTGGGGACACGCAAGGCCAGACGACCGTTCACACGGGACCGGGGAACAACGACATATGAGTAGTCGGTTGTACTCCGTGCACGGTGGATCCGAGATCCGGATCACCACGCGGGTTCCGACTGTTTACGGTCCCGAGTAGGAGGTAGCCCCATCCACATGGTCGAAGGTTCCTTTGCGACAGTACCGGGGCGCTCCGTGGAAGCGGGAGCCGCGACCCCCGGGTCGGCGCTGCCCGCCGACCTCGTTCCGCTCGACATCATCACCGCCGACGACATCCCCGCGGACGGCGACCTCACCGCCGACCATCTGACCGCCGACGAGGCGAACCCCGAGGTCGACCCCGAGGAACTGACCGGCACCGCGGCCTTCGACGCCACCGGTGACCGCGCCGCCATGCCCACCTGGGACGAATTGGTCCGCGAGCACGCCGACCGCGTCTACCGACTGGCCTACCGCCTCTCCGGTGACGCCCAGGACGCCGAGGATCTCACCCAGGAGACCTTCATCCGGGTGTTCCGGTCCCTGTCGAACTACCAGCCCGGCACCTTCGAGGGCTGGCTGCACCGCATCACCACCAACCTGTTCCTGGACATGGTGCGCAGGCGCAACCGGATCAGGATGGAGGCGCTGCCCGAGGACTACGAGCGGGTGCCCGCCGAAGGTCCCACCCCGGAGGACGCCTACCACGACGCCCGCCTCGACCCGGATCTGCAATCCGCGCTGGACTCGCTGGCGCCGGAATTCCGCGCCGCGGTCGTGCTGTGCGATATCGAGGGCCTGTCCTACGAGGAGATCGGCGCGACGCTCGGGGTCAAACTGGGCACCGTGCGCAGCCGTATCCACCGTGGGCGTCAGGCACTGCGCGATCACCTTGCGCATAATGGATCGCGAGAGCGGTTCGCCGCGGAGGCGAACTTCGGGTGATCCGGCGGGAGTCGGCGTCACCGACCCAGGTGGATGATGTCGCTAGTCGGAAGGGTGAGCACGGCATGAGTGGCGAGTCCAGCACGTCGGGTCGTTCGCCGCGGTTTCGTCCCACCGAGCATCTGGCCTCCGAGGCCGTTGCCGCGTATGTGGACGGTGAGCTGCGGATGAACGCGTACCTGCGTGCCGCTCAACATCTTTCCCTGTGCCCGGAGTGCGCGGCCGAGGTGGACGCGCAGCAACAGGCCAGGATCGCGCTGCGGCAGTCCGGTCAGGTGTCGATTCCCACCGGCCTGCACGACAGCCTGACCCGCATTCCGCTGGGCGAACTGCCCGGCGCGGGCGGCCCGGACCCGGCGCGCGCCCCGAATGCGCGTGACGAGGCGGTTTTCGGCTTTCTGCCCGATTCGTTCACCGCGGCCCGGTGGACAACCTGGTGGCGCAAGTAGAGTTCACCGCGTGACCACCGAATCACCGAACACCGGACCTGTGTCCGACGTGCCCGAGGCGGCCGATGCCCCCGATTCGGCGGCCGACAGGGGGAGCCTGAGGCCGTCCGACGCACCCGTGCTCGGGCCGCGTCCGGTCTATCGGCCCGAGGTCGATTCGCATACCGCGGGCGCTTTCGCCCGCCCTTCCGGCGTCACCGGTTCCTTCGCGGGCCATCCCACGGGCGGCGGCCACGGCGTGCCTCCGCTGGGCCCGGAATTGCAGCACCGTCCGCCGGACGCCGTGCTGGCCGAGGCGTTCGGCAGGCCCGCCGGGTCCACCGAACTGCTGCAACGCGATCCCGACGCCGCCGATCCCGCCGCGGCCGTGGCCGGTCCCGCTGATCCGTGGCGCGACCCGTACGCGGCGGCCCGACTCGGCGCGCCCGCCGTCCCGACGCCCGTCGCCGAACCGCTGCCGCAGTCACGCAAGCTGACGGCGCGCGAAGTTCTGTTCGGCACCCGGGTGGCGCCGAAGGCGCTCGCGGTGCTGGCGGTGATCGCGTTGGCGATCGGCTTGATCGGCGGCCTGGTCGGCAGGCTGACGGCCGAGGCCACCACCACGGTCACCTCGCGCAAGGTGACGTTGCAGCAGTCCGACGAGGTCGAACGGCCGCACGGGCAGATCTCGCAGGTCGCCAACGCGGTGCTGCCCTCGGTGGTCTCGATCCGGGTCACGGTGGGCGACAACGGCGCCACCGGGTCGGGCGTGGTCATCGACGGCGCGGGCTACGTGGTCACCAACAATCACGTGATCTCGATGGCCGCCCAGGACAAGAGCGCACGGGCCGCGATCCAGGTGACCTTCTCCGACGGTTCCCGTGTTCCGGCGACGATCGTCGGCCGCGATCCCAAGACCGATCTCGCGGTCCTCAAGGTCGATGTGAAGAATCTCACTGTGGCCCGCCTCGGCAAGTCCGGTGACGTCCAAGTCGGCGACGACGTGCTCGCCATCGGCTCCCCGCTGGGCCTGAGCAAGACCGTCACCTCCGGCATCGTCAGCGCGCTGCACCGCCCCGTGAAACTCCAGGGCGAGGGCAGCGACACCAACGCCGTCATCGACGCGGTGCAGACCGACGCCTCGATCAACCCGGGTAACTCCGGCGGTGCGCTGGTCGACATGGACGGCCGCGTCATCGGCATCAACACCGCGATCCGCAGCGAGACCGGCGGTTCGGTCGGCCTCGGCTTCGCGATCCCGGTCGACGTCATGACCGAGGTCGCCCAGACGCTGATCCGCGACGGCGAGATGCACCACCCCACCATCGGACTGAGCGTGCGCACCAAGACCGTGGCCAACGAGGTCATGAGCGGCGCGGTGGTGGCCGACGTGCGCGACGGCGGACCCGCCGCCCGCGCGGGCATCGTCGAGGGCGACGTCATCGTGCAGATCGGCGATCGCCCCGTGACTTCCTCGGAGGAGTTCACGGTCGCCGAGCAGTTGCAGGACATCGGCAAGTCGGTGACGGTGCAGGTCATCCGGGACGGCAGGCGCGTCGACATCCCGGTCACCTTCGAATCCGACTGAGTCCGACGGCAACCGATCGGCGAATCGGACACCGAACCGGACATACCTGTCCATCCGCGGGCCGCCGCCCGTTCACCCGGTGCGGCGCTCGCGGCGCACGGCCTCCGCACCCCGTCTGTGCTGCGGTAGCCTGGTGGCGTGTTCAGCAATGTCGGGTGGAGCGAGATGATGATTCTGCTCGTCGCCGCCCTCGTCATCCTGGGGCCGGAGCGCCTGCCCGGCGCGGTTCGCTGGACGACACGCAGCCTGCGTCAGATCCGCGACTACGCCAGCGGGGCGACCAGCCAACTCAAGGAAGAACTCGGTCCCGAGTTCGAGAACTTGCGCAAGCCGCTGGCCGATCTGAACGAACTGCGCGGCATGAGTCCGCGGTCGGTGGTCACCAAACATCTGCTCAACGGCGACGATTCGCTGTTCCGCAGTCTGGACAAGGCGGTGCCGAGCGGCGACGAGCTGTTCGGGACCTCGAGTGGTATGCCGAATTATCCGATGCCGAAACCCGAGAAGCCCTTGGGCCCCGACGAGCGTCCGCCCATCGACACCGACGCCACCTGAGACAGGCCGGGCACGGCCCGCACTACCTGGGACAATCCGCCGGAATTCGCGGCGAGCGACCCTCCGGGAAACCGCCGGACGCCGAAACAGACTGAGCCGTCGGATAGTTGGCGATGTCAAGTGGTCTAGACACCTGACGGTGTCCAGCTGTCTAGACTTCGCACATGTCGGCCGATGACGTGGCGCGAGTCTTTGCGATCGAGGACAAAGTCGAAAGACTCAAGGCGGCCACCGACGGGGTGGCGGCGGCGCAGCAGACGATCAATGAACTGACCAGGATCCGCAGGGCGGTCATCCGGGAACTCCACGCCGAGGGGTGGACCTTCGCCAGAATCGGCGCCGCCGCCGGACTGTCCCGCGCGCGCATCCACCAGGTGAGCACCCAGGGCCCCGCACCCGAGGGCCTGTTCTTCGGGCACGGAAACCTGACGGTGCTGGTCCCGGAGATCCGCGCGGGCCGCATCCTGGGCGCGCCCGATCCCAGCGCGGGCGCCAGGATGGTCGAACTACTACGCGAACTCGGCTTCACCGCCACGTTGGAGACCTTCCTGCCCGGCCGCCCCGTGGACCTCAACCGCGACGGGATCATCGCCATCGGCGGCCCGGAACTATCGCCCAGCCTGCGCCAACTCATCGCCGCCGATCCCCGGTTGCGCCGCGCCGTGGCCAGGGCGGGCGACGCGCGGCGCGGCATCGAGGACCGCGCCGCGCGACGCGTTTACCGACCGGGCGGCCCGGACCCGCACGACATCGCCTACCTGGCCCGACTCCCCCGCCCCGACGGGCGCGGCACCTGTCTGCTGATCGACGGCCTGCACCCGCCCGGTTCGCTCGGGGCGATCCGATTACTCGCGACCCGCCTGGCCACCCTGCACGAACGCGCCGCCAACCACCTGTTCTCCGTACTCATCGCGGTCCGCTACGACCGCACCACCGGCGAGCCGGTCGACGCCGACCTGCTCACCCCCGTTTACCGCCACGACTCCGGCGACCCGCGTTCGGCGGTCACGCGCACCCGTCGCTGAGATCCGCGACCCGACCGAATCCCGGGGCGGCCCAAGACATTCGGAGCGGATGCGGGGCGATTGCCAAGCGGATATCAGTACCCCGCCGTCGAGTTCGAGAAACCTGAACCGGAAATCTGTGTCGCAGCTCACCCCATACCGAGGGTTACCGACATAGCCGCGGTGTATAGATTGCCGATAGATAACTATTGGCGTCTGCGGTGCCCAGGGAGGCAGTTGTGAACCTCATCGTCGTCATCGGCGCGGCCGTCCTCGTCGCGGGCCTCGTCGGTCTGCTGGTCGGCGTCCTGCACCGCTCGGGGTCGAGCAGCCACCTCAGCGTGGCCGATATCCAGGCCCGCCTCGCCCGCGAGGAGGACTTGGACACGATCACCTCCCGCGCCGCGGGCTCGGCCCCGGTCTCGCTGGCCCAGAGTTCCGCCGCCGCCCGCCGGGCCCGACTGTCCCGGCCGGCCGTTTCCTGATCCCGCACGCCGGGGACCAGGCCGCTCCGGTCCGGTGGCGTTCCCGACGCGACGCGCCCCGACCCGGTGGCGTACCCAACGCGACGCGCTCCACGCCGGACTCCCCCGACGCTGCCCATCGGCCGATCGGCCCGCATGCCGACTCGCCGTCGCGTGACTACCCTCGGAGGTCCGTCGTGACCGCGGCCGAGGAAGGACCGATGGCGTGCGCGAACTGCTGGATCAGTTGATCGATCTGCTCGGCTCCGGGCCGGTCGCGCTGGCGCGGGTGGTCGAGGCCACCGGGGCGGGCCCGACGCCGCTGGGCGCGGCCATGATCGTCACCGACGACGGGGACGTGCTCGGCTCGCTGTCGGGCGGGTGCGTGGAGGCCGCCGTGGTCGAGAGCGCCCGGCAGGTCATCGCGACCGGGATCGCGAGCGCCGAACGGTTCGGTCCGCAGGACGACGTCTTCGCCGTCGGACTGCCGTGCGGCGGCGAGGTCGAGATCCGCGTCGAACGGGTGGACGCGACCCGACTCCCCTTGTTGCGCGCGCTGCGCGCCGACGTCGCGGCCAATACCCCGGTCGCCTTGGCCTCGGTGCTCGACGGCGACGGCGCGTGGGCGCTGCTCCACGACGGCGACCAA
>NZ_BAGG01000100.1 GCF_000308695.1 Nocardia takedensis NBRC 100417
ATGGAGGACCGCAGGGCGCCGATCGATGCCATGAGGGTATGGACTGCGCGCCACGAGACGGTAAATTTGCTCGAGTACGCCGACGCCGGACACGACCTGCTGCACGAACCGGTGCACGCGCGGGTGGCCCGCGACATCGCGGACTGGTTGCAGGGTGTGGTCGTGGGGTTGGCACGACAGCGGTGAACCGATAGGGCGGGTCGCAGGCCGGCTGACGGCACGACGGAGAAGGGGGACGCGGGATGCGAACGGATGTCACGGATCTGAACCGGGCTGTCGACGAGGGACAGCTCTGGATGGACGGGGTGCTGGTCGCCGACGGCGCGCACGACCGGTGCGCCCGGCGCTACGAACAGCTCGCCGACGAGGTCGAGGCGCAGATCCTGGTATTGCGCTCGGCCACTTCGGTTCCCGGCTTCGGCGGCTTCGCCTCGGGCGCGGCGCTGCGCGGCGGTTTCGAGGCCAAGGCGCGGGACGCGGTCGCCCGCATGAGCGCCTACGCCGACGCGGCCCGCGCGCTGGCCCAGACCTTCCGCGCCGCCGCCGCGGCCTACTCCCGCTCCGACGACGAACTCGCGGGCGCCGTCGGCCGCATCGAGGGGGCCGACCGTGCGTGAACTGCCCACCGTCACCGGCGAACGCGGGCCGCACACCCGCACCGACCCGGACTACGCGCCCGACGTCGAGGTCTTCGACAACCTCACCCACCGGGAGATCCACGACGCCGTCCAGCAACTCGACCCGGCCGCGATCAACGCGGGCGGCGCGGCCTGGCACGGGTCGGCCGCCGGTCTGGCCGACGCGGTCACCCGGGCGCACACCGAGATCCGCTCGCTGATCGCCGACGGGTGGCGCGGCGGCGCCGCGGCCACCGCCGCCGACGCCGTGCGCGCGTTCGAGCGCGACGGGCAGCGACTGGCCGATGTCATGGCGAGCGTGGGTCTGCGGTTGGAGCGGGCGGGCGGCGCGGCGGAATCGCTGCGCGCCGCCGTCGGCACGCCCGGCTCCGGCGAGCCGGATCTCGGTGCGGCACTGTTGGATCCGTCACAGGCGGCGGCGAACATCGTGACGCAGAAGGCCGTCGAACACGACCGGCAGGACGTGGTCGCGGCGATGGACACCATGTACACCAACGCCTTCCTCCAGTCCGGCGTCGGCGTGCCCGCGTTCCCCGACATCGACCAGGGCGCGGGCGTTCCGGGTGCGGGCAGTACGGGGCAGGCGGTTCCGACGTTCTCGCAGCTCGCCTCGGTCGAGGTGGGAACGCCTGTCACCCAAGCGGTCTCCACCGGCACGGCGGTTCCGGCCGTCGCGGTCGCGGGCACCGAATCGACGCGGGCTCCCGCGGCGCCCGCGCCCGCCGAATCGACCACCGCCCCTGCCGGCGCAAGCCCCGTGGGGATCGGCGTGCCGGTCGCGGCCGAGATTCCCGCACCGTCTCCCGGCCAGACCGTCGCCGCGAGCACTCAGACACCCACCACGCCCGTGGTCACCGCCGCCGCTCCTGTCGCGGAGCGTCCGGTAAGCCCCGCCTCGGGCGCTCAGGTCACCGCCGCGTCGGCCGCGCCGACCTACGCGCCCACACTGCCCGGCAGCGGGGTACGCGGGAGCACCGACGAGGACAAGCGCGAGGAGAACAAGCCGCGCGAACACAGCGGTGACGCCGTGAGCGGAGCGGGCGCGGGCGCGTTCGGCGGACTCGTCGGCGGTGCGCTGGCGGGCGGCATGGACAACGCGCGGTCGGGGTCGAGCGTCGGCGCGCCGCAGGTCGCCCGGCCCCGCCAGGACGACGAGGACGAGGACGACGACCTCGGCTGGTTCGACGACGACGATCTGACCTTCCTCGAACCGGCCGACGAGCCCGACGAGTTGATCGGCGCGCTCGACCCGACCACGCCGCCCGTGGTCGGAGAGTGGACCGACCTGGAGTGAACTGGACGCTGACCCCGGATCAGTTCGCGCTGGCCTGGGAACGCACCGACGGGGACCGCATCCCCTACCCGCTGGCCGTGCGCCTGTCCGCTCGCGACAGCACCGAACGCGCCGCCCAGTTGCCCGGCCTGATCCGGTGGTGCGACCGGGTGCTCGACGCCGATCTGGAGGCCGCGCTGCGCGTGCTGGCGCGACCGACGGTGCGGTTGGAGGTCTACGGGGAGGGGCATCCGGCGCTCGTCGAAACCCCCGACCCCGTGGGCTTGGGAGCCGAGATCGTCGCCGAGACAAGGATTCTCGGAATGGATACCGCGGCCGCCGAGCCCGGCCGCGGTCGGGCCTCGGCGGTGGGCGCGGCGGCGCGGCGGGAATCGACCGGACGTACGAGCGACGACCATGCCGGAAACCCCGGGTACGACACCATCGTGCGCGGTCCGGACAGCCTGACGGACTTCGAACCGGGGGATGCGGCGACGACCGACCGACCGCCGGTGCGTGTGCTGGGTGCGGCCGCGGGCCACATCGCGGTGGTGGCCGCCCAGTGCCCGGGAGTCGCGCCGGATCGCGGCGGGGACATCCGACTGAGCATCGGCGGCCCGAAAAGTCTTGCGGCCCGCGTCGTCTCGATGCTGCCCGGGAACCGGGCGGGCGGCCTGCCGCGGTTGACCGCCCCGGCGGGCCGGGTCCGCGAGGACAGCCGCGACCTGGTCACCGTGCCGGTCGCCGGTCCCAGCGCGCCCGCGCGCATCCGTCGCCTGCTGGCCAGCCCCCGCGAAGGCATCGGCCAGATCGTGGTGTCGACCCGGCGCGCGGACGGCGACCTGCGCCCCTTCGGCGTGCTGTGCTGGATCGACGTCCTCGGCGACGGCCGCTACGCGGTGCGCACCGGCGCGGACGTCGACCTGGCCCCGGTCGACGGCGAGGGCTTCACCGCCCACCTGCGCCCGATGCTCAACGCCGCGGGCCGGTCGGGAGCAGACGCCCAACGCTGGTGAGCGCGAGCAGTCGCAGACGACATCGCCCAGGGCCACGTTCAGCGCGCGGGGCGAACGGCCTTCGCCGACGACATCGCGCCCGTGCGCGCATTCAGCGCTCGAGCGGACAGGCTTTCGCCGGCGACCGCGCGGCTCCGGGGGATCGCGGGCACGCGGACCTCAGCGCAGCAAGGCGGTGACCTCGGAGTCCGCGAGTTGGTGGAAGTCGGCGTAGGCCGCGCCGACTCCGCCGAGAGTTTCCGGAATCCACGGGCAGATGACTTCGTCGGCCTCGCCTTCCACGCGCCGCACCGCCTCGAGCGAGGACACCGGCACCGCGACCACCAGGCGCGCGGGACGGTGCAGGCGGGCGACCCGGCAGGCCACGGCGACCGTCGCGCCGGTCGCCATACCGTCGTCGACCAGGATGGTGACGCGGTCGGTGAGCGGCAACGGCGGCGCGGCGGCGCGCCACAGCGCGCGACGGCGTTCGAGTTCGGCGCGTTCGGCGGCCTCGATACGGTCCCACTCCCCCGGTTCGAGTTCGGCGTGCGCGATGACGTCGGGGTTGGTGACCCGCGCGCCGCCTTCCCCGATCGCGCCCATCGCCAACTCGGGTTGCCAGGGGACGCCGATCTTGCGGACCAGCAGGATGTCGAGATCGCCGCCGAGGACGGCGCGGACGGCGGCGGCCACCGGGACACCGCCGCGCGGGAGACCGAGCACCAGCGGCGCGGGGGCGCGCAGGTGTTCCAGCCACGCCGCCAGGTCACGTCCGGCGGCGTCCC
Source organism: Nocardia takedensis NBRC 100417 (assembly GCF_000308695.1). GTDB lineage: Bacteria > Actinomycetota > Actinomycetes > Mycobacteriales > Mycobacteriaceae > Nocardia > Nocardia takedensis. Next base: position 3,695 of record NZ_BAGG01000100.1, read on the forward strand.
GATCGCCGTAACCCATCGGGTCGAACGCTACTCCGCCGCGCGCTCGGCGATCGCGAATCGACGCAATGCCAGGCTGGGGTTGCTCGCGCGGACCTCCTCGAGCCTGCCGAGATCGATCTCGGCGCTCAGCACGCCGGTCTCCGTGCCGAGTTCGGCCAGGACGGCGCCGCCGGGATCGACGATCATCGACGAGCCCGCCCCGAGCGGCGCGGCCTGATCGGCGGCGACCACGTAGACGGTGTTCTCGATCGCGCGGGCCCGCACCAGCGTCGTCCACTGGTCGACCTTGCCGGGCCCCGGGATCCACTGCGCGGGCAACAGCAGCGCCTGCGCGCCCGCGGCGGACGCCCGCCGGAAGCCCTCCGGGAAGCGGAGGTCGAAGCAGGTCTGCATGCCGAAGGTCACACCGTCGACGGTGAACAGGGCCGGGTCCTCGATCGCGCCCGCCGCGACGACGTCGGATTCGCGGTGCCCGAAGGCGTCGTAGAGATGCACCTTGCGGTAGTGCGCGACGACCTCGCCCGCCGGGTCGAGGGCCAGCAGGGTGTTGCGGATCCGCGCGGACCCGTCGTCGGCGGATTCGATGACGCCCGCCACCAGGTGCACGCCGAACTCGGCGGCGATCGCGGCGAGGCCGCCGGCGAACGGGCCGGTCAGCGGTTCGGCGACGGCCACCACCCGGTCGTCGAGGCGACGCACGGCGAACATCGAGTACTCGGGAGCGACGACCACGCGGGCGCCCGCGCGGACCGCGGCGCCGACGTGCTCGCGCACCGCGGCGAGGTTGTCGGCGGGTTCGGTTCCGGGCGCGAACTGGACCGCGGCCACCGGCACCGTGGCGCCGGCCGGGTGGGCGTGTGCGGGCAAATCATTCGGCGGCATGTCTTCACCGTATTGGCCCGGTGGCCGGAAGGACTACCGCGAGGCAGTAAAATACTGGTCAATGAGTACCAATGAGGTCGACAGCGTTCCTGGCGACACCGACAGGGACACCGACGGCCCGACCTTCGCCGATCTCGGAATCGATGACCGCATCCTGGCGGCCATCGCCGACGTCGGCTATGAGTCGCCGTCGCCGATCCAGGCCGCGACGATTCCGCCGCTGCTCTCCGGCGCCGACGTCGTCGGCTTGGCGCAGACCGGTACCGGCAAGACGGCCGCGTTCGCGATCCCGATCCTGATGGGTCTGGAGGTGTCGGGGAAGGCCCCGCGCGCCCTGGTGCTGGCCCCCACCAGGGAACTGGCCATCCAGGTCGCCGAGGCGTTCGGGCGCTACGCCGCGCACATCCCCGGCTTGAACGTGCTGCCGATCTACGGCGGGCAGAGCTACGGCGTGCAGTTGTCGGGCCTGCGCCGCGGCGCGCACGTCGTGGTCGGCACGCCCGGCCGGGTGATCGACCACCTGGAGAAGGGCACGCTGGACCTGTCGCAGTTGCAGTATCTGGTCCTCGACGAGGCCGACGAGATGCTGAAGATGGGCTTCCAGGAGGACGTCGAACGCATCCTGGCCGACACGCCCGGCGAGAAGCAGGTCGCGCTGTTCTCGGCCACCATGCCGCCCGCGATCCGCAAGATCTCCAAGCAGTACCTGCACGATCCGGTGGAGATCACGGTCAAGACCAAGACCACCACCAACACCAATATCAACCAGCGCTGGGTGCAGGTCTCCCACCAGCGCAAACTCGACGCCCTCACGCGTGTCCTCGAGGTCGAGTCCTTCGAGGCGATGATCATCTTCGTGCGCACCAAGCAGGGCACCGAGGAACTGGCCGAGAAGTTGCGCGCGCGCGGGTTCTCCGCGGCCGCGATCAACGGCGACATCGCCCAGAACCAGCGGGAACGCACCATCGGCCAGCTCAAGTCCGGCACGTTGGACATCCTGGTGGCCACCGACGTGGCCGCGCGCGGCCTGGACGTGGACCGCATCTCGCACGTGGTCAACTACGACATCCCGCACGACACCGAGTCCTACGTGCACCGCATCGGCCGCACCGGGCGCGCCGGGCGCAGCGGCGAGGCGCTGCTGTTCGTGGCGCCGCGCGAACGTCACCTGCTCAAGGCGATCGAGCGCGCCACCCGGCACCCGCTGACCGAGATGCAGTTGCCCAGCGTGGAGGACGTCAACGCCCAGCGCGTGGCGAAATTCGGCGACACGATCACCGAGAACCTGTCGAATCCGAATCTGGCGCTGTTCCGCAAGCTCATCGAGGACTACGAGCGCGAACACAACATCCCGCTGGTCGACATCGCCGCGGCGCTCGCGGTCGGGTCGCACGACGGCGAGAACTTCTTCATGGAGCACGAACCCGAACCGGTCGAGCGACCGCAGCGCGACCGCGCTCCCCGGGACAGGCCCGCGCGTGGCTTCGAAGGCGACCGCGGTCCGTCGTTCAGTCGCGGCACCGGGGCGGAACTGGCCACCTACCGGATCAGCGTCGGCAAGCGCCACCGTGTCGTGCCGGGCGCGATCGTCGGCGCGATCGCCAACGAAGGCGGCTTGCGGCGCAGCGATTTCGGGCATATCAGCATCCGGCCGGACCACAGTCTGGTCGAGTTGCCCGCCGATCTGTCCGACGAGACGCTGGAAGCGCTGCGGCGCACCAGGATCAGCGGTCAGTTGATCCAGCTGCAACTGGATTCGGGCCCGCCGCAGCAGCGCCCGTACAACCGCGGACCGCGCCCCGACCGCACCGGCGGGAAACGCGGCGAACGGCGCAAGCCGCGCTCCTGACCCGGGCAGGGTTCATCCAGGTCAGCGGGGCCGGCTAAGGTGTTGCCGTCCGCGTTGGTCTGGCGCGGGTGTCCGTAGGGCACCGGCGCTTGCGGGTGTCCCGCAAGACACAGGAGGGCCGCGTTTGTTCGTGTTCGGTGATCGTGTCGTGTGCACCGCCGCTGATCTCGTGCGCGCGGCCCGGTGTGAGTTCGCGGTGTTGCGTGCCCTCGATGTCGACCTGGGCACGCTCGCCGGTCCGGACGTACCGGTTCCCACCCCCGCGACGGAGGTCGCCGCGCCGGGGTGGCGTGCTCGGTTCGGCGGCGCGATCGAATCCGGGCGAACGGAGTCGGTCGAGATCGCGCGCGACGGTATCGACTCCGACGATCCGTCCGTGCGGGTAGCGGCGCTCACCGCCGCGCACGAGGCCACCGTCGCGGCGCTGCGGTCGGGTGCGTCCAGGGTGTTCGGCGCGGTGTTCTTCGACGGCGAGTTCACCTGTTCCTGCGAGGTCTTGGTGGCCGAATCGGATCGCTACGTCCCGCACGGCGTGGCGACGGACGCGCACGACGTCGTCGCCACCGCGCTGGAACTCGCGGCCTGCGCGGCGGCGGACGAGGCGGTCGGCGCGCTCCGAGAACCAGCGGTGGTGCGGGTTCTGGTGGGCGACAACGTCTCCGAGGTTCCATTGCGCGACCTGCTGCCGGTGTACCGGGCGCGGCGGCGGCGACTCGAGCGGATCGTGGCCGACACCCTCGGCGAGTTGCTGCCGGTGCAGTGGGGCGATCCGCGCTTCCTGGCCTGCGGGAACTGCCCGACCTGCGTGGCGGCGTTGACGGCGGCGCGGGATGTGCTGCTGGTGGCCGGTCTCGGCAATCCCGCCCGAACCCGGTTGCGGGAGGCCGGGATCACCACGATCGACCGACTGGCGCGCGCCGGGTCCGCAGTGCCCGGGTTGGCGGTGCGGACCGTCACCGCGTTGCGCCGCCAAGCCGAGATCCAGCTCGACAGTGAGCGATCCGGGGTTCCCCGGCACACCGTCCTGGCTCCACGGGCGCTCGCCGCGCTCCCCGCGCCCGCCCCCGGTGATGTCGCGCTGACCCTCGACAGCCGTCCCGGCCGCACGCCCGCGCTCACCGTGGGTGACGCGGATCGGGTGTTGATCCACGGCGGTGGCGACGGGCGCGCCGAGGGGCCGTTGCGGGTCCTGGAATTCCTGGCCCGGCGCAGACGCGACCACCCGGACATGCGGGTCTACTACTACACCTCCCGCGTTCGCGACGCGCTGCTGGACTACACGGGCGGCTACGGCCTCGGCGAGGAGATCCTCGACGAATTGCTGTGCGAGGGCGTGCTGGTCGATCTGTACCCGATCCTGCGTTCGGCGCTGATCCTCGGTGAGCGGTCCTACGCGCCCGCCGCGATCCGCGCGGTGCTGTCCGCCGGGCGACCCGTTTCCGGTGACGCCGCCGATGAGGTCACGGCATCCCGGACGGACGACGGCAGCACCGACAGCGCGGCCACGGAACCCGACTGTGTGACGTTGCTGCGGTTGCGTTCGTGGCTGGCCGAGCGGGCCGCCGAGGCGGGCGTGTTCCCGGAGCGCCCCGGCACGCCGGGAACCGTGGACCACCAGCAGGTTCCGCTGTCGCGCCCGTCGTCGGTGGAGGCGGCGCTGGCCGAATTCGTCGCGCGGGCGGGTGACGACGCGCCACGCGCGGCGAAACTCATGGCGGCGGCGCTGGGCTATCACCGGCGCGAACGGCAACCACTGTGGTGGGCGCACGCCGACCGGTTGAGTCTGCCCGTGGACGAATGGCCCGAGGCCCCCGGCGTTCTCGTCGCCGAATGGGGCAACGTCGACACCAAATGGCATCACAGCCCGACGCGCCCGACGATGCGCCGATACCTGACTCTGACGGGCCGCATCGGGGCCGGTCGCGGGCGCGTGCTGCCCCCGGGGACGACGGTCTACACCTTCTACGATCGACCGGTCGTGCCGGGGATGGTCACGGCCGTGGGCGGGCGCGCGACGGCCACGGCGACGGTGCTGGGTTGTTCGGTCGACCCCGATTTCGCCGACGCCGTGCGCCTCGAGGAACTGCTGCCCGAGGGCTGCGAACCCTACGACGAACTGCCCACCGCCATCGCGCCGGGGCTGCCGCCGCCGCCCGAGAACGCCGAGAGCGCCGTGGAACTGGCCGCTCAGCGTCTGCTGGTGACGCTGCCTGAGGTGCCCGAGGACGCGATCTTCGACATCCTGTCCGGTCGCGCGCCCCGACTGCGCGGCGGCGCGCCGCTGCCGACGGCGCACGGCGATCAGGCGGCGGCGGTCACGGCCGCGGTGGCGGCGCTGGACCGGTCCTACGTCGCCGTGCAGGGGCCGCCGGGCACCGGGAAGACCGCGACGGCCGCGCGGGTGATCCACCGGTTGGTGACCCGCGACAAGTGGCGGGTCGGCGTGGTCGCGCTGTCGCACCCCACCATCGAGAATCTGTTGGACGCGGTGGTGGAGATCGGGGTGCTGCCCGAACTGGTCGCCAAGAAGGATGTGGGCGCGGTGGCCCCGGAGTGGGCGGTCATCGACGCCGACCGCTATCCGCGATTCCTCGACAACGCCGTCAACGGCTGTGTGATCGGCGGCGCGCCCGCGGATTTCGCCGACGAGCGGTTGATCCCGCGCGGGGCGCTGGACCTGCTGGTCATCGCCGACGCGGGCTATTTCCCGCTGGCCGAACTCGTCGCGGTGGGCGCGAGCGCGCGCAATCTGCTGGTGGTCGGCGATCCGGCGACCACGGCCGCGCGCGCCGCCCATCCCGCACCCGTCGGCGCGTCGGTGCTGGGCGGGATGGTCGACGCGGGCGGTACGCTGCCCGCCGCGTTCGGGTATTTCCTCGAACGCACCTGGCGGATGCATCCCCGGGTGTGCGAACCGCTGTCGCGCGTGCGTTACGACGGGTGGTTGATCGCCAACGAGACGGTCACCCTGGCAAGGCAACTCGACGGCGTCCCGCCCGGCGTGGAGACGGTGCTGGTGGATCACCAGGGCAACACCACCGCCGCCGAGGCCGAGGCGCGCGAGGTGGTGCGGCGGGTGCGCGCGCTGTTGGGCGCGTCCTGGACGGTGGGCACGCTGACGCGCAGGCTGCATCCGCACGACATCTTCGTCGTCGCGCCCTACGGCGCGCAGGTGACCGTGGTTCGGACCTTGTTGGCGCGGGCCAAGATCGAAGACGTGCTGGTGGGCACCCCCGACCGGTTCCGCGGCCGGGAGGCGGCGGTGGTGCTGGTGTCGATGGCGACCTCCACCGCGGCCGACGCCCCCGACGGCATGTCGGCGCTGCTGGCGGGCGATCTGGTGCCCGCGGCGGTGGCGCGCGCGATGTGGCGGGCCGTGGTGATCCGCTCGCGGCTGCTCACCGAGTACCTGCCCGAATCCGCCGGGGAACTGGCCGAATTGGCGGGCTTCCTGGAACTGACCGCGACGACGGGCGATTAGCGCGCCTCAGCCGAAGCAATGTCCTTCGCCGCGATAGGTGGGCACGGTGGTGCGCGTGCCGTCCGCGTCGACCAGGTGCAAGCGGTTGAAGCGTTCGCACAGTTCACCGGCTTTGGCGTGCCGGAACCACACCCGGTCGCCGATGCGCAGGCCCGAGGCCGCCGTCAACGGTGTCTGGACTTCGCCCGCGCCCTCGGTGCCGATGAGCCGCAACCCGCTGGGCCACACCGGTTTCGGCACCCGGGCCGCGCCCGCGGGACCGGAAGCGATGTAGCCGCCCGCGAAGACGGTGGCGATCGACGGGGTGGGCTTGCGCAGGACAGGGGTGGCGAAGAACAGCGCCGGGCGGGGGGTGAAGGCGCGGTAGTTGTCGAACAGGGTCGGCACGTACAGGCCCGAACCGGCGGTGACCTCGGTGACCTGCGGACTGGTCGAACTGACTTCGAGCGATCCGGTGCCGCCGCTGTTGACGATCCGCAGGGGGCCGACCACCGAGCGGACCGCGTCCAGGACGGCGGTGCGGCGCTCGGCGATCTCGCGGGCGGAGGCCTTCTTGACCAGGCGGATCGCGATATTGCTGTCGGGCAGACCGGCGATCTGCGCCTCGTAGGTCATCACGCCGACCACCTCGAAGCCGCGGTCGCGGGCCGCGCGCGCCAGCGTCTCGGCCTGTTCGGGGGTGCGCACGGGCGAGCGGCGCACGCCCAGGTGCAGGGGGCCGATCCGCAGCGAGGCGTCGATGTCCAGGCAGATCCGCGGGCGGGCGCGGTCGCCGACGGCCGTGCGGATCAGGGTGAGCTGGTCGGGATCGTCGACCATGAGGGTGATCGAGTCGAGCAGGATCTGCTCGCTCGCGAGTTCGGCCAGCGCGGCGCGGTCGACGCTGGGATAGCCCAGCAGAACGTCACGTGCGCCCTGGCGGGCCAACCAGAGGGCTTCGGGCAGTGCGTAGGCCATCAGGCCCGCGAAGCCACCGGACGCGGTCAGGCCGGCGCCGAGCACCTCTTCCAGGACCGCGCGGCAGCGCACCGATTTGCTCGCGACCCGGATGGGGACGCCACCCGCGCGGCGTACCAGGTCAGCGGCGTTGGCCCGCAGCGTCGGCAGGTCCAGGGCGGCCAACGGCGGGTCGAGGTCGGCGGTGGCCGCGTGCAGTCCGGCGATCGGCAGGGTCACCCCTCCCACTCAACCACCAACTTGGTCAGGCGTCCAGCTTTTCGTCAGGGAACGTCGCCCGCCCTGGTCGCCAGGCCGCTGACCAGATCGTCCAGGACGACCAGCATGGTCTCGTCGTCGCAGTCGGCCAGCCAGCGCAGCACCGTGCCCTGCAACACCGAGACGGCGTAGACGGCGATCGAATTGACCGGCTCCAGCCACTGGGTGCCGGAACGGGTCGCGCACAGGTCCAGGAAGGCCGCCATCTCGGCGTCCATTCCGCGGAATCGTCGCGCGGCATCGGAGTCGGCGACGCATTCGGCCTGCATTTCCCACCGCTCACGCAGGGATCGAATGGTCGCCTCGTACGCGCGTACCTGTTTTCCCGGCGCCGATTTCACCACCGGCCAGTACGAACTGATACCGGCGTGCAACAAAACCCGTAGCGCCCGCACCCCGTCGAAATCCAGCGAAGCCGCCGCCTTCTCCACGGCATCGCAGATCGCGGGGTGCAACCGCGCTACAGCTATATCTCCACGTGCGCTCAACGAAGACTCCCTCGGCGATAAAACCCGCACCCGACCTGCGGTGCGACTCGCTGAACATTGCGACCATTCCCGCGGATCTCCTCGGTGAGACCCGCCGGCTGCCCGGTCCAACGATCATCAATGGTAGAGGGTTATCAAGGTTTGAGAACGGGTTCGATGGGTATTTTCAGACCAAAAGATTGTTTTGTTACGTAAACGGGACTGCTTCGCAATCGACCCCCTACCCCCGCCGAATCGCCGTTCTGGGCGCTGTCTCGCCGACCCTCCGGCGGCGCGCGACCTCGATCCACTGTACGGACGAATTCGGGACCACCCGGTCCCAGTGTGGTACATCACACAAGCCGACCTCGCAATTCGGTCATCCGCCGGTCGCCCGCGGGCCGTCCGATCGTCACCGGCGGTCGGCATCGGCCGCTAGCCTGAATCGGTGACTGTCCCGCCCCCCGTCGATCAATTCCTCATCCCGGGAACCTTCAACTTTCGCGACACCGCTGGTCTGCGCACGGCCGACGGCGCGAAAGTGGCCCCCGGCGTTCTCCTGCGCTCCGCCCAGCTCAGCGCCCTGTCCACCGAGGGTCACGCGATGCTGCGCGAACTCGGCGTCGACGAGGTCTTCGACCTGCGCGGCCCGAAGGAGATCGACCACATCGGCCACGACAACCTCCCCGAAGGCATCCGGCTCACCGTGGCGCCCTTCGACTCGCGCATGGGCGAGGCCCCACCGCACGACGCCCAGACGACCTTCGCGATGGCCCACATGCTCGAGGTCTACCGCTACTTCCCCGCACTGCCCGAGGCGCACACCGCCATCACCGCCATCGCGGGCTCGATCATCGAGGGCGACGGCGCGGTCCTGGTGCACTGCGCGGCGGGCAAGGACCGCACGGGCTGGGCCGTGGCCACCCTGCTGTACGCCGTCGGCGTCACCGAAGAGGACATCCTGGCCGACTTCATGCTCAGCAACGCCGCCGCCCCCGCGCTGCGCGCGATGATGGCCCCGAAACTCACCGCGGGCAAGGATCTCTCGGAGGACCTGCTCGGCGTCCGCGAGGAATACCTGCGGGTCGCGATCGCCGCCGCCCTCGAACGGCACGGCGACATCGATTCCTACCTGAGCGCCGTCGGCCTCACCGACGGCGTGCGCGCCCAACTGCGCGACCGCCTGCTGGAATGACCGGAACCGGTGCGCCGCCGAGCTATTCGCCGCGGCGCACCAAACCGTCCGGATCGATCGTCACCTGATCGCCGGTGTGGAACCACCCGCCGGTGAAGCGATCCGCGGTGCCCTGCGGATCGTTCCAGTACCGGGGGGCCACATTCGGTCCGCGACACAGCAGTTCGCCGCACCCGGCGCCGGCCCGCGGGCCGTACAACGCCAATTCGGTGCCGCCGAAGGGGAATCCGAGCACTGCGGCGTCCGCGGCCGCGCCGTCGTCGGCGGCCAGGCCGATACCGCTGGTCTCGGTCGCGCCCCACACCGTCCACTGCCGGGCGGCGGGGAACACCGTGCGCAGCGCCGTCGCCGCGCCGCCGCGGACCCGGGGTGCCGCGGCGTGTTCGGCGCGGTGCCCGGCGATGCTGACCCGGGAGACCCCGCCCGTGGACAACCCGGCCAGGCGCGGCGCGAGGCGCGCGAAGATGCTCGGAGTGGCCGAGACCATGTCCACCCGTTCGGCCGCCAGGCATTCGGCCAACGCGTCCGCGTCGGGCGCGAGCACCACGGTGCCGCCGACGGCGAAGGTCGGCAGCACCTGGTCGACGCATCCGCTGGCGTGCGCCAACGGCAGCAGCACCAGATTGCGCAGTCCGTCGCCGGGCAACTCCAGCGCGTCGACCACCGAGCACACCGCCGACAGCAGGTTCTCGTTGGTGAGTTCGACCCCCTTGGGCACGACATCCCCGCCGGGGAGGTGACCGCTGGTGTAGCAGAGCAGCGCCAGATCGCCCAGCGCCGCGCCGTCATCGATGTAGGCCGCCCCGTCGGGCAGGTCGCCGGTGGCGCGCAGCACGAAATCGGCGCTGCTGTCGGCGATCACCCGTTCGGCGACCGCGTCGGGCACACCGTGGTGCACCAACACCGGCACCGCGCCGCTGAGCAGCGCGCCGAGGAAGGCGCGCACCCAGCGCGCGCCGACGGGCATGTGGATCGCGACCCGGTCGCCGTAGCCGATGCCGTGCTCCTGGAGTCCGCCCGCGATGCGCGAGGCGCTGTGCCACAACTGCCGGTAGGTCAGTCGCGGGCCGCCGACCTCCACGACGGCCTCGCGACCGGCGTAGGCGTGCACCTGCAGATCGAGCAGTTCGGTGAGCGCCGGGGTGAGATTGCCGTAGCGCAGCACCCCGTCCGCGCCTCTGGCCAGCGGGTTCTCGCGCGCGGGCGGACGTGTCGTGGGGTATTCGACCAGTAACTGCTGCGACATCCGTCCTCCGCTGGTGCCTCGCGCCCACAGGCACCTGCGACTATATGACGCGGATCACAATCTCGCCGGATTACGCCGGATTCGGGTTGTTCCGACCGGGTCAGCGCCCGGTGTAGGTCGCCTTGCCGGGTCCGTTGTCCAGGAAGCTGCGCACCCCGCCGCGCAGGTCCTCGGTGTCGAACAGGACACCCGAGACCTGCGGGGTCACCGAATCCGCGTGCGCCACACCGCCGGAACGCCACGCCGCGACGATCTGCTTGGTCGCCGCGTGCGCGCGGGTCGGGCCCTGCGCGAGTCGGCGCGCCAACGCCAGCGCCGCCGCGTCCACGTCCTCGTGCACGGCGTTGACCACGCCCCAGTCGGCCATCGTCGCGGCGTCGTACAGATCGGCGGTCATCACGAACTCGCGCGCGCGGCCCGACCCGGCCCGCTCGGCCAACCGCTGCGGACCACCCATCGACGGCGTCAACCCGACCACCGTCTCCACCAGGCCGAACTTCGCCTTCGGCGCGGCCAGGATGATGTCGCAGGCCAGCGCGATCTCGAAGGCCGCGGTCAGCGTCAACCCGTGCGCGGCGAAGATCACCGGACACGGCAGCGCCTCGAGCGGGTGGATGATCTGGGCGAACAGCGTGCGCCACAGTTCCGCGCCCTGCTCGACGGTCAACCCCTCGAAGACGTGCACGTCGACGCCGCCGGAGACCACCTTGCCCTCGGCGCGCAGCAGCACCGCGCGCGGCGGACGCGCCGCCAACTCGGCGATATCCGCGACCAGTCCGTCGAACATCGCCTGGTCGAACAGGTTCAACGGCGGATTCGCCAGGGTGAGGATCGCCACTTCCGCGCCGCCCTCGGTGGTCTCACGTTCCAACCGTGTCGCCTTCGTTTCGCTCATCCGGTCAGCCTAGAGGCTGCGTCTGCGAAACTGTCCCGGTGACCAAGTCGGCATCCGAGTCCGGTTCCTACGTCGAACCCGGCGAGTTCAAGCGCGATACCAACTACATCACCACCCGCATCACCGCCGACGGCCGCGACGGGTATCCGGTCGAGGCCGGGCGCTACCGCCTCGTCGCCGCGCGCGCGTGCCCGTGGGCCAACCGCACACTCATCGTGCGCCGCCTGCTCGGCCTCGAGGACGCGCTGTCGCTGGGCCTGTGCGGGCCGACCCACGACAAGCTGAGCTGGACCTTCGACCTCGACCCGGGCGGGGTCGATCCGGTGCTGGGCATCCCACGCCTGCGCGACGCCTATCTGGCGCGGTTCCCGGACTACCCGCGCGGCATCACCGTGCCCGCGATCGTGGACATCCCGACCGGCCAGGTGGTCACCAACGACTACGCGCGGATCACGCTGGACTTCTCGACCGAGTGGACCGCGCACCACCGCCCCGGCGCGCCGGAGCTCTACCCCGAGGAACTGCGCGCCGAGATCGACGAGGTGAGCCTCGCGATCTTCCGCGACGTCAACAACGGCGTGTACCGCTGCGGGTTCGCCGGCGCCCAGGACGCCTACGACGCCGCCTACGACCGACTGTTCGCGCGCCTGGACCTGCTCACCGAGCGACTGGCCGAGCAGCGGTACCTGGTGGGCGACACCATCACCGAGGCCGACGTGCGCCTGTTCACCACCCTGGTCCGCTTCGACCCGGTCTACCACGGACACTTCAAGTGCAACCGCAGCAAACTCGACGAGATGCCGGTGCTGTGGGCCTACGCGCGCGACCTGTTCCAGACCCCGGGTTTCGGCGACACCATCGACTTCGGGCAGATCAAATCGCACTACTACGAGGTGCACCGCGACATCAACCCCACCGGGATCGTGCCCAAGGGGCCGGACCTGGGCAACTGGCTGACCCCGCACGGCCGCGAATCGCTGGGCGGTCGCCCGTTCGGCGACGGCACCCCGCCCCCGCCGCCGCGCGAGGGCGAACAAGTCCCCCCGCTGGAGCGCGCGTAACCGGGTATATCCCCCACGCACGGGGAACCGAACGCGGCGCGCGGTTCGTTGCCGTGTTGGGCCGAGGACGTTTCGGTGCCATAGAGTTCAGCCCGCGAAGTGAGATCGAAGGGGTGCATTGCCGATGAGAACCGGCGCGATGGAGAAGACCGTGATCGCCCTGCTCGAGAACGGCTCGAAACTACAGTCGCCCGCGGTGGACCGATACATCGCCATGCTGCGGCGCTCGAACCCCGACGACACCCCCGCCCAGATCATCGCCAGGCTCGAGCGCCAGTACCTGCTCGCGGTCACCGGCAGCGGCACCGCGGCGGGCGCGACCGCCGCCATGCCCGGCGTCGGCACCGTCGCCTCGCTGGCCACGATCACCGCCGAGACGGCGTTCTTCCTGGAGGCCTCGGCGCTCTACACCCTGGCCATCGCGGCCGTGCACGGCATCGCGCCCGAGGCCAAGGAGCAGCGGCGCGCGCTGGTGCTCGCGGTCGTCCTCGGCGACGCGGGCATGGACATCGTGGAGAAGTCGGTCGGACATTCGGCCAAGAACTGGGGCACCCTGCTGGCCACCCGGGTCCCGGGCCTGTCCGGCATGAACGACTCGCTGATGAAGCGGTTCCTGGTGCGGTTCCTGACCAAGCGGATGGCGCTGATGGCGGGCAAGGTCATCCCGATGGGGATCGGCGCGGTCATCGGCGGCGTCGGCAACCGCGCCCTCGGGCAGACCACGATCGGCAACGCCCACAAGGCTTTCGGGCCCGCGCCGCGCACCTGGCCCGCACCACTGCACCAGATCGTCGAAGCCGATCCGCTCACCGCGATCGATCGGCCCCGGAAGCGGAAACCCACGGACCCGCGATGAGTTCCGCACGTCCGGCCTTCGCCGCCCGCGGGTTGAGCAAGAGCCACCCGTCGGGTCCGGTCGTGGAGAACGTCTCGTTCACCGTCGCCGCGGGCACCTGCACCGCGTTGGTCGGGCCCGCGGGCGCGGGGAAGTCCACCGTGCTGCGGATGCTGCTGGGCCTGGTGCGCCCCACCTCGGGGACGGCCGCGGTGGGTGTGCGCGGAGCGGCGGCGCGCATCGGCGGCGGCGGGCCCGTCGGCGCGGTGCTCACCCCGCGCGGCCTGCACCCGCTGCGCTCGGCGCGCGAGCACCTGGCGATCCACGCGGCCGCCGCGCGGGTGCCCGACGCGCGGATCGCCGACCTGCTCGACGCGGTCGGGATGACCGAGCACGCCGACGCGCCCGCCGACGAACTCAGCGCCGGTCAGCAGACCAGGGTCGCCGTGGCCACGGCGACCCTGGCCGACCCGCCGCTGCTGGTCCTCGACGAGCCGAGCGACGGACTCGACCCGGGCGAGCGCGGTTGGCTGCACGAATTCCTGCGCCGCCACCTGCGCCGCGGCGGCACGATCCTGCTCGCCGAACGCTCGCTGGCGGCGGCGGTGCCGCTGGCCGACGATCTGGTCGTCCTGAGCGAAGGCGCGGTGGTCTACGAGGGCACGCCCGCCAAACTGCGGCGCGGCTACCCCGACCGCATCGTGGTGGCGGCCTCGGTCCCGGTCGCCCTGGCCACGGCGCTGGCCGCGCGCGGGTACACCGACACCGTCATCCGGCCCGACGGCAGACTGGCCATCGCCGAGGCGAGCGAGGCCCAGATCCTCGACATCGCCCGCGCGGCGCATGTGCGACTGGATTCGGTGACGCCCGATCCGATCCACCCCGACCGGGTCCTGGCCTCGCTGACCACGCCCCGCGCCTCCGCCGCGCCGCATTTCGCACCCCCCGCACCGATGCCCCCTGCCGCCCGGCAGCCGATGCCCTACGGAATCCCACGGTGATCCCCCTCCTGCCCCCGGACCTGCTGCCCGCCGTCACCTCCGAGGCGCGCAAGGCGAGCACGCTGCGCTCGAATCTGATCCTGGTCTGCGCGCTGCCCGCGGTGGCGCTCGTCGCCGGCGCGCTGACGGCGCTGATCTCCGGGCCGGTCGACCCGAAGTCCGACCCGGTCACCGGTGCGGCCTCGATCGGCCTGTACCTGGCGATCGCCGTCACGGTGGTGGCGGCGGCCTGCTACGGCGCGCTCGCCACCGGCGCGGAGTTCCGCTTCGGCGGTTTCCCGCTCACGGTGCTGTTCACCGGGGACCGCGACCGGGTCGTGGCCGCGAAGTACCTGGTGGTCGGCGGTTCGGTGCTGGCGGCCGCCGTCGTGGTCGAACTGGTCGGCTTGCTGGCCCTGCTGGGCTTCGGGCACGACAAGGTCGAGGTGGGGCTGTCGCTGTTCGCGGTGCTCGGCGGCGGTCTGCTCGCGGCCGTCTGCTGGAGTCTGATCGGGGCGGGCCTGGCGCTGCTGCTGCGCCGCGCGGGGGCGGCCGTCGCGCTGATCCTGGGCTGGCTGCTGGTGGCCGAACCGCTGGTCTGGGTGGTGGCCCAGGCGATCGGCGCGGGCGGACTGGCGACGCTGCTGCCCGGTTCGGCCACCATCGCCACCGTCGCGGTCGGCTCGTTCCCCGACAGCGACATCCTCGCGCCGACACCGGCCGCGCTGGTGGTGCTGCTGGTGTGGACGGTCCTGGCCGCGGGCGCGGGCTGGAACGCCTTCCGCGGGCGCGATCTCTGACCGTCGCCGAATCCGCCCGCACGCTGCGGGAATAATCGGGTGTCACCGGTAGGTCGTACCGTCGGTGGATGTGAATGGGGGCATCGAACAGAACACCGGGGCGAACACGACCGGGCAGCCCGGCTGGATTCGCAGGCTCACGGCGGCCTCGCTGCGCTACCGCGGCACGCTCGCGGGCATCGCGGGGGCGGTCGCGCTGGGCGCGGTGGTCGAGATCGCCGCGCCGCTGCTGACCAAACGGGCCGTCGACGCGGCGGGGGTCGGCGATACCGCCGTCATCGGCGTGGTCGCCGCGCTGCTGGCACTGCTGGCCGTCGGTAGGTTCGTCGCCTCGCTGGGTCGGCGGGTGCTGGCGGGTCGGCTCTCGCTGGACGTGCAGCACGCCATGCGCGTCGACCTGCTGGCCTCGCTGCAACGGCTCGACGGCGTCGGCCAGGACACCTTGCGCACCGGTCAGGTCGTCTCCCGGTCGATCACCGACCTGCAATTGGTGCAGGGCCTGGTCGCGATGGTGCCGTGGTCCGCCCTGGCACTGCTGCAATTCGTGCTCGCCGCCGCGGTGATGGTGTGGCTCTCACCGCCGCTGGCGCTCGTCGCGCTGCTCGTGGTGCCCGCGATCGCGGTCGTGGTGCACCGGATGCGGCCTCGGCTGTACGCGGCCACCTGGTCGGCCCAGCAGCGGGCCGCGGATCTGGCCCAGCACGTCGAGGAGACGGTCACCGGGGTCCGGGTGGTCAAGGGTTTCGGGCAGGAGTCCCGGATGGTCGACATCCTGGAACGCCACGGCCGCGACCTGTACGCCGAGCGGATGCGCGCCGCGCGCATCGACGCCCGTTTCGCGCCGGTGGTCGCGGCCGTCCCGCAGGCGGGCATGGTGGCGGTGATCGTGGTCGGCGGTCTGTTGGCCGTGCACGGCGCGATCGGCCTCGGCACCTTCCTGGCCTTCGCCGCCTACGTCGCCACGATGACGGCCTCGGCCCGCACGCTCACCGCGGTCGTGGTGATGGCCCAGCTCACCAGGGCCGCGGCCGAACGCGTGTACCAGGTCATCGACACCGCCCCGGTGCTCACCGATCCGCCGCGGCCCGTACCGGTGCCCGAGGGGCCGCTGGGCCTGGACATCCGCGGTCTCGGCTTCGCCTTCACCCCCGACCAACCCGTGCTGCGCGATCTGGACCTGACGGTGCGACCGGGCGAGACGGTCGCGATCATCGGTCCGGCGGGCTCCGGCAAATCCACCCTCGCCCTGCTGCTGCCGCGCTTCTACGCGCCCGACGCGGGCAGCGTCCGACTGATCGGCCACTCCCCCAACGGGGAACCGATCTCGGTCGACATCGCCGACGTCGCCGCCCACGAACTGCGCGAAGCGGTCGGCGTGGTCTTCGACGACCCGTTCCTGTTCTCCGACACCATCGCCGCCAACATCGCCCTGGGCCGCCCCGAGGCCACCGACGCCGAGGTCCGCCGGGCCGCCGAACTGGCCGCGGCCGACGAATTCATCACGGCGCTGCCCGACGGCTACGACACGGTCGTCGGTGAACGCGGGCTCACCCTGTCCGGCGGGCAGCGGCAACGCATCGCGCTGGCCAGAACGCTGCTGGCCCGCCCGCGGGTGCTGATCCTGGACGACGCGACCTCCGCCGTGGACGCGGTGACCGAGGCCGCGATCTTCGACCGCCTGCCCGATCGCGGACAGCGCACCACGCTGATCCTCGCGCACCGGGAATCCACCCTGGCCCAAGCGGATCGGGTCATCCGGCTGCCCGCACCCGCGATCGTCGGTCGCCCCGCCGGCGAACTCGTCGTCGCCGACCGGCCGCCCAGCGCGACTGCCGGGCCGGGCAACTGGTCCGGGATCACCGCCGCGCTGAGCGCCACGCCGGAACTGCGCGCGGCCATCGCGAAACTGCCGCCCGCCACCGAGCGCCCCGCCGACGACGCCGCGAACCTGCGCGAACCCGATCCGGGGTTCCGGCTGGCCCGGCTGCTGCGGCCGGTGCGCCTGCTGGTGCTGCTCGTGGTCACCCTGCTGGCCGCCGACGCGCTGGTCGGCATCGCCTTCCCGCCGCTGGTGCGCTTCGCCATCGACAGCGGCGTCACCCACGCCGACACCGGTGTGCTGTGGCGGGCGGCGGGCATCGGAATCGTCCTGGTCGCCGCGGGCCTGGTGGTCGGCGCGATCACCACGATCCTGACCGCCCGCACCGGCGAACGGGTGCTGTTCGGGCTGCGCGTGCGCAGTTACGCGCACCTGCAACGGCTGGGCCTGGACTACTACGAGCGCGAACTGTCCGGCAAGATCATGACCCGCATGACCACCGACGTCGACGCGCTGTCCACCTTCTTGCAGACCGGCGTCGCCACCACCGTGATCGGCGTGCTGACCTTGGTCGGGATCGCGGTCGCGCTGCTGGTCATCGACGCCTCGCTGGCCGGAATCGTGTTGCTGGCGCTGCCGCCGCTGATCGTGGCCACCTGGCTGTTCCGGCGCTACTCCGACATCGCCTACACGGTGTCGCGGGAACGGGTCTCGCTGGTGAACTCGCATTTCACCGAGAACGTCACGGGGCTGCGCGCGGTGCAGGCCAACCGGCACGAACCGGTCGCCGCGCGGCGATTCGCCGAATACTCCACGCGCTACCGGCATTCGCGGATGCGCGCGCAGTGGGCGATCGCCCTGTACTTCGCCTTCGTCATCACCTGGGCCGATCTGGCGTTGGCCGCGGTCGTCTACGTGGGGGCCCGCGAGGTCGCCTCCGGGGCCACCACGGCGGGCACGCTCATCGCCTTCGTGCTCTACCTGGAACTCCTGTTCGCCCCGATCATGCAGCTCTCGCAGGTCTTCGACGGCTACCAGCAGGCCCGGGTCGGCCTGCGGCGCATCGGCGAACTGCTGCGCACCCCGTCCTCGATCGCCGCCGACCCCGCCGAACCGGTCGAGATCCCGGACGGGCTGCTGGGCGAGGTCGACGCCGAGGGAGTCCACTTCCGGTACGCGGGAGCCCGCGATCCCGCGCTCGACGGCGTCTCGCTGCACATCGCGGCCGGGTCGACGCTGGCACTGGTCGGGCCGACGGGCGCGGGCAAGTCGACCATCGTGAAACTGCTGGCCCGCCTCTACGATCTGCCGCGCGAGCGCGAGACGGGGGCGATCCGGGTCGACGGCGTCGACATTCGTGACATCCGTCTCGCCGACTACCGGGCTCGGCTGGGCATCGTGCCGCAGGAAGCTCACCTGTTCACCGGCGACGTGGCGAGCAACATTGCATTCGGACAACCATCGGCGAGCCCGGAACGCGTCGCCGCGGCCGCCGCGGCGGTGGGCGCGAGCGCCATGATCGCCGCCCTGCCGCTGGGCATGCGCCAACCGGTCGGCGAACGCGGGCGCGGGCTCTCGGCCGGTCAGCGGCAGTTGATCGCGCTCGCCAGGGCCGAACTGGTCGACCCGGATCTGCTGCTGTTGGACGAGGCCACCGCGACCCTGGACCAGGACACCGAGACATCGGTGCTGGTCGCGAGCCGTTCGCTGGCCCGCGGCCGGACCACGGTGCTGGTCGCGCACCGGCTGGCGACCGCCGCGCGCGCCGACGTCATCGCGGTCGTGGACCACGGTCGTATCGTGGAAATCGGCTCCCACGACGAGCTGCTCGCCGCGGGCGGGCACTACGCGCGACTGTGGACGGCGGCCGAACCGGCGATGCGATGAAACGCCGGCTGTGGGACGGACGACACTGTCCGGAAGGGTAGGAATATTCTCGTTCCCGGACGAGTACCGACAGGTGCGTTCAGGGATGTCCGGCGGTGGATGGCCTCGCCGATTTGCCGCTGGGCCTATCCTCGATAAGGGCGCATCGGCGCGCATCCGCCGATCCCCGTGCCGGGCACGTCACAAACGTCGCAGCGCGAAGAACGAAATGAGGCGAACACCTGCTGTGAGCAGCTCAACTTCCCAGTTCGGCCAGAACCAGTGGCTAGTCGACGAGATGTACCAGAAGTACAAGCAAGATCCATCCTCGGTCGACGCGAGTTGGCACGAGTTCCTCGCCGACTACACCCCTGACGCGACGGGCGACAACAACCAGACAGCACCGCAGGCGCAGAACGCCGCCACCACCACGACGGCCGCCCGGGCCGCCACCGCCGTGAAGTCCGCGCCGGCGCAGACGAAGAAGGCCGAGCCCGCCGCCCAGCCGAAGGCCGGTGCCGCGGCCCAGCCGAAGGCCGCCGCCCCGGCGCCGTCGAAGCCCGCCGCGCCCGCCCCGGCCAAGGCCCCCGCGAAGACCACCGCGCGGACCCCCCAGACCACTCCCGCGCCGACCTCGAACGCCGCGCCCACCTCGGGCGCCCCCAAGCAGTCCGATGCCGCCTCCGACGAATCGAAGGTGCTGCGCGGGGCGGCCGCGGCGGTCGCGAAGAACATGTCGGCCTCGCTGACCATTCCGACGGCCACCAGCGTGCGCGCCATCCCGGCCAAGCTGATGATCGACAACCGACTGGTCATCAACAACCATCTCGCCCGCACCCGCGGCGGCAAGATCTCCTTCACCCACCTGCTCGGCTTCGCGATCGTGCAGGCGGTCCGCAAGTTCCCGAACATGAACCGGCACTTCGCCGAGGTGGACGGCAAGCCGAACGCGGTCACCCCCGCGCACACCAACCTCGGCCTGGCCATCGACCTGCCGGGCAAGGACGGCAACCGTTCGCTGGTGGTGGCCGCGATCAAGGGCACCGAGGACATGACCTTCGGTCAGTTCCACACCGCCTACGAGGACATCGTGCGCCGCGCCCGCGAGGGCAAGCTCACCGCCGAGGACTTCTCCGGCGTCACCATCTCGCTGACCAACCCGGGCACCATCGGCACCGTGCACTCGGTGCCGCGCCTGATGAACGGTCAGGGCGCGATCATCGGCGCGGGCGCGATGGAGTACCCGGCCGAATTCCAGGGCATGGCCGACGAGCGCATCGCCGACCTGGGCGTCGGCAAACTGATGACGCTCACCTCGACCTACGACCACCGCATCATCCAGGGCGCGGAATCCGGTGACTTCCTGCGCACCATCCACACCCTGCTGATCTCCGACGAGTTCTACGACGAGATCTTCCACGGCCTGGGCGTGCCCTACGAGCCGGTGCGCTGGCGCAAGGACATCCGCGAGCGCGGCGTCGACAAGAGCGCGCGCGTGCTCGAGATGATCGCCGCCTACCGCAACCGCGGTCACCTGATGGCCGACACCGATCCGCTGCGCCTGGTCAAGGACAAGTTCCGCAGCCACCCCGATCTCGACGTCACCCAGCACGGGCTGACCCTGTGGGATCTGGACCGCGAGTTCAACGTCGGCGGCTTCCACGGCCAGGAGCGCATGAAGCTGCGCGACGTGCTGTCGATCCTGCGCGACGCCTACTGCCGCCACGTCGGTGTGGAGTACACCCACATCCTCGAGACCGAGCAGTTGGAGTGGATCCAGGAGCGCACCGAGCAGAAGCACGCGAAACCGACGGTCGCCCAGCAGAAGTACATCCTGAACCGGCTCAACGCGGCCGAGGCGTTCGAGACCTTCCTGCAGACCAAGTACGTCGGCCAGAAGCGGTTCTCCCTCGAAGGCGCCGAAGCCGTCATCCCGATGATGGACGCGGTCATCGACCAGTGCGCCGAGCACTCCCTCGACGAGGTCGTCATCGGTATGCCGCACCGCGGCAGGCTCAACGTGCTGGCCAATATCGTCGGCAAGCCGTACTCGAAGATCTTCACCGAGTTCGAGGGCAACATGAACCCGGCGGCCACCCACGGCTCCGGCGACGTGAAGTACCACCTCGGCGCGCGCGGCACCTACTTGCAGATGTTCGGCGACAACGAGATCGAGGTCTCGCTGACCGCCAACCCCTCGCACCTGGAAGCGGTCGACCCGGTACTCGAGGGTCTGGTGCGCGCCAAGCAGGACCTGCTGGACAAGGGCGACGGCCCCGAGGGCTTCTCGGTCATGCCGCTGATGCTGCACGGTGACGCCGCGTTCGCGGGTCAGGGCGTGGTCGCCGAGACGCTGAACCTGTCGGGTCTGCGCGGCTACCGCGTGGGCGGCACCATCCACATCGTGGTGAACAACCAGATCGGTTTCACCACCGCGCCGGAGAACAGCCGCTCCACCGAGTACTCCACCGATATCGCGAAGTTCATCGGCGCGCCGATCTTCCACGTCAACGGCGACGATCCCGAAGCCTGCGACTGGGTGGCGCGTCTGGCGGTCGATTTCCGGCAGAAGTTCCGCAAGGACGTCGTGATCGACATGGTCTGCTACCGGCGTCGCGGCCACAACGAGGGCGACGACCCGTCGATGACCCAACCGTCGATGTACGACGTCATCGACACCAAGCGTTCGGTGCGCAAGGCCTACACCGAGAGCCTGATCGGCCGCGGCGACATCTCGCTCAAGGAGGCCGAGGACGCGCTGCGCGACTACCAGGGCCAGCTGGAGCGGGTGTTCAACGAGGTCCGCGAACTGGAGAAGTACACGCCGGAGCCCTCGGAGTCGGTCGAGGACGACCAGCAGGTGCCCACCACCGTGCAGACCGCGGTGGACAAGGCCGTGCTGCAACGCATCGGCGACGCCTTCCTGAACGTGCCGGACGGCTTCAACGTGCATCCGCGCGTCAAGCCGGTGCTGGAGAAGCGCCGCGAGATGGCCTACGAGGGCAAGGTCGACTGGGCCTTCGCCGAACTGCTGGCCTTCGGCACGCTCATCGACGAGGGTCTCGCGGTGCGCCTGACCGGTCAGGATTCGCGGCGCGGCACCTTCACCCAGCGCCACTCGGTGATCATCGACCGCAAGACGGCCGAGGAGTACACGCCGCTGCACAACATCGGCAGCGCCAACCCGGGCTGGTTCGCCGTGCACGACTCGGCGCTGAGCGAATTCGCGGCCGTCGGCTTCGAATACGGTTACTCGCTGGGCAATCCGGACGCGCTGGTGCTGTGGGAGGCGCAGTTCGGCGACTTCGTCAACGGCGCGCAGTCCATCATCGACGAGTTCATCTCCTCCGGTGAGGCCAAGTGGGGTCAGCTCTCCGATGTCGTGCTGCTGCTGCCGCACGGTCACGAGGGCCAGGGGCCCGACCACACCTCCGGTCGCATCGAACGCTTCCTGCAACTGTGCGCGGAGGGTTCGATGACGGTCGCGGTGCCCTCGACCCCGGCGAACTACTTCCACCTGCTGCGCCGCCACGCCCTCGACGGCATCCGCCGTCCGCTGATCGTCTTCACCCCGAAGTCGATGCTGCGCAACAAGGCCGTGGTCTCGGATCTGAAGGACTTCACCGAGTCCAAGTTCCGTTCGGTCTTCGACGAACCCGCCTACGAGGCGGGTGTCGGTGATCGCGGCAAGGTCAAGCGGATCCTGATGACCAGCGGCAAACTCTACTACGAGCTCGCGGCGGAGAAGGTCAAGCAGAAGCGCGAGGACATCGCGATCGTGCGCGTCGAGCAGCTGTACCCGATGCCGATCCGTCGCCTCAACGAGGCGCTGGCGGGCTACCCGAACGCCGCGGAGATCGCCTGGGTGCAGGAGGAACCGGCCAACCAGGGCGCGTGGCCGTACTACGGCCTGAACCTGCCGGAGTTCCTGCCGAAGCAGCTCGGACCGCTGCGGCGGATCTCGCGGCGCGCCATGTCGGCCCCGTCCTCGGGTTCGTCGAAGGTGCACGCGGTGGAGCAGGCCGAGATCGTCGAAGAGGCGTTCCGCCCGACCTCCTGATCGCTCGGACCCGAACGCCGGGCCGGAAAACACTCCCTTACGGGAGTTTCCGGCCCGGCGTTTCCCATGCGACCGTCCGGTTTCCCCGGGGTGGCATAGGGTATGGCGTGTTCGGCGCGGGACCACCCGCGCCGCGAACCGCGTCGAGGAGATGGTGCACGTGACGGTTCCGGAACAGCACGCGGGACTCGCGCTGGTCAACCTCGGACTCGGCTGGGACCCCGAGGCCCGGCGCTTCCTCGGCGGCAAGAAGGACATCGACCTCAACGCCGCCGCCCTGCTGTTCGCCGGAAACGTCCTGGTGGACACCGTCTATCACGAACAACTGCTGTCCCAGTGCGGCGCGGTGCGACTGCTCGGCGACAGCGTCACCGGGGAAGGCGACGGCGATGACGAGGTCATCACCGTCGACCTGACCAGACTCGCCGACGGCGTCACCACCGTCATCTTCTTGGTCACCTCCTACAGCGGACAGTCCTTCGAGCAGATCGGCAACGCCTTCTGCCGCGTCCTGGACGGTATGACCGGCGTCGAGATCAGCCGCTACCACCTCGACAACGGCCCGGACCGCACCGGATTCGTCGTCGGCAAACTGGTGGGCACGCCCACGGGATGGGGATTCCAGCCGCTCGGCGTCGCCATCGAGGCCAACCATCCGGCCGAGGCGATCAGCCAACTCGGACCGTACCTGTACTGAGCGCGGGCGAACTCTGGTCAGTGCACCGCCGGGGTGGCAGGATCGGCGCGTGCGAGTGCTGGTGACCGGAGCGAACGGCTATCTCGGCGGTGCGGTGTGCGCGGCGTTGCGCGGAGCCGGACACGAAGTGACCGGACTCGTGCACCGCGGTCGCGACCGCGTTCCCGCGGATCTGCCCACGCGGTCGGCCGATCTGCGCGACACCGCCTCGCTCACAACCGCTCTCGACGGCATCGACGCGGTGTGCCATCTCGCCGGACTGGCCCGCGCCCGCGACTCGCACGCCGAACCGCTGCGCTATTTCGAGGTGAACACCGGCGGCACACTGTCGTTGCTGCGGGCCATGGACACCGCCCGCGTGCGCGCCTTGGTGTTCGCCTCCACCGGCGCCATCTACGGCACACCGGAACGTCAACCGATCGACGAGGACACGCCGGACGCGCCGCCGCACCCCTACGCGCTGAGCAAACAGGCCGCCGAAACCGCCGTCGCCGCCCAAACCGCCACCGGCACACTGTCCGCGACCATCCTGCGCCTGTTCACCGTGGCGGGCGGCGCGCCCACCGACGACACCGGCCTGATCCCCCGACTGCTCGCCGTCGCCGCGGGCGACCTGCCGCGCCTGCCGATCAACGGCGACGGCTCGGTGGTGCGCGACTACCTGCACGTCGAGGACGCCGCCGCGGCCTTCCTCGCCGCCGTCGACCACCTGCCCGCGCCCGGAACCTGCCGCCGCTACAACATCGCGGGCGGCCTCGGCGCCAGCGTCAACGAACTCGTGGCGGCGACCGCGCGCATCGCGGGCAGGCCCGTCCCCGTCGAACACCGCCGCGCCGTCGCCGAATCACGCCGCCTGGTGGGCGACAGCGCCCGCGCCGCCGCCGAACTCGGTTGGCGTGCCACACGATCCGACATCACCACCATCCTGCGCGCCGCCTGGGCCGCGCACCACCGCTGACCTCGAACGGACCGGTGTCCCCCGAATTCAGGGCATGCGCGGTCCCGGCGTCACCCGATACGTTCGCACCGCCGGATGCCGGATCGATCCCGCTCGATCCGACCCCGGTCATCGCCCGGATGTGCGTCCGGACGGTGCACGGCGAGGCCGCGCGGGAATTGTGCGCCCGCGCGGTCCCCCGCGCTCCGCTGCCCGGCGAGCAGGCGACGGCGTGTCACGACGCGCGGAATCCGCCGAACCTGCCACCCCGGACCCCTTGGACCGGTTAAGGTTTCACCACTTGTGTCATGGACCGGGGCGCGATCGACGCGGCGCCGGGATTCAGCGGCGGGGAACAGGTTCGAGCGCGGAGACGACCGGAACACGGTCCGGTTCCGAGGAGCCCCGTCATTCGGCGTCAGCCGTCAACCCGTCGCTCGAAAGGATCCGTCGTGTCCCCGACCGGTTCGACCCTTCCCCGCCGCGTACTCGGCCGGCGGATGCGCACCCTGCGCGAACAATCCGGCCTCACCGCCGACGACGCCCGCGCGGCCATCGGCGTCGGCCGACAGACGTTGTGGCGCATGGAAACCGGGCAACCGGTCCGCCTCAACCCCCTCTACATCGAACGACTCTGCCGGATCTACGGCGCCTCCGAGCAGGTCACCGACCTGATGCTCGGCCTCAGCGCCGAAACCCGCGACACCGGGTGGTGGCACACCGCCGACGACACCATCCCCCAGCAGGTCAGCCTGTTCGTCGGCCTGGAAGACGGCGCGCGCCGACTGACCTCCTACCAGTCGACGCTGATACCCGGCATCCTGCAGACCGAGCGATACCGCCGCGCCCTGATCTGGGTCGGCTTCCCGACCATGCCCGGCGCGGAAGTCGAACGGCGCGTCGAATGGTTCACCGAGCGCGCGGCCCGCCTGCACCGCGCGACGAGCGACCTCACCGTCACCGCCGTCCTCGACGAAGCCGCGCTGCGGCGCGCCATCGGCGGACCCGCCGTCATGGCCGACCAACTCCACCACCTCGCCGACCTCGGGACCAGGGACGACGTCTCCGTACGCGTCGTCCCGTTCGAAGCCCGCGCCTACGCGGGCCTGCGCGCGGGCCCCTTCGTCATCCTCGACTTCCCCCGCCACCCCAACCCCCGCCTGACCGAGCCCCCGATCGTCTACGTCCAAGGTCTGACCGGCGACCTCTACCTCGAGAAACCCGACGACGTCGCCCGCTACCGCCAGATCTACACCGCCATCGAAAACTCCGCACTCGACGAACCCCGCACTCGCGCCCTACTCCACCGCATCGCCGGCGGATACACCCCCTGACCCCACCCACGCGCGGCCGATTTCGGGGGGTGGTTCGAGCGGGCTCGGGAGAGGGTGCGGGAGGATCGGGCCGATGCCTGGTAGTCGGTCATCCGATCGGGGCGTCGGCCACCTGTAGGGCTTCGGCGAGGGCGGGGTCGAGTGTGCAGGCCAGTGCGACGAGGGATGCCACGAGCAGGTCGACGAGTTCTTCGCGGGTGATGGGTTCCTCGCGCAGCCAGGTCAGGGTGGCTTCCTCGACGAAGGCGACCCATCCGCGCATTCCCAGGCGCAGTCGGGGGCGGCGTCGTGGGTCCGGTGCGATGGGGGCTTCGGCGAGGATGATGCCGATGATGGCGTCGCGGGTCTGGTCGACCAGGGGGACGAGGTCGGGGCTGACGCTGGTGGGTCCGCGCAGCAGGGCCAGGTACGAGGTGCGGTTCTCGGCGACGTAGTCGACGTAGCGGCCGATGGAGTCGCGCAGCATGTCGTGGATGCCGAGGGCGCGGTCGGGGGTGACGCGGTCGAGCAGTTCGGCGTTGGCGTGTCCGACGACGGCGAGTTGGAAGTCCTGCTTGGTGGGGAAGTAGTGGAACAGCAGGCCGCGCGAGATGCCCGCCGCTTCGGCGATCTCGGTGATGGAGATGTCCTCGATGGCGCGTTCGCCGAGCATCTTGACCCCGAGGGTGATCAGTTGCCGTCGGCGTTCGTCGGGACTGAGCCGTACCCGTTTGGTGTCTTGCGAACCTCTGGCCACCGGTCCATCCTACTGAACGTTGCTCAACAACTGTTGACTGCCGCTCAATAGAACCGTACTCTCGGTTACATGAGTCGCAAGGTTACAGACAAAGCCGTCGCCAACCGGCCCACCCGGCACGTGGGAACGATCATCATCGGCAGCGGATTCGCCGGGCTGGGCCTGGCCATCCGCCTCGGTCAGCAGGGCAAGCACGATTACCTCGTGCTCGAACGCGGCAGCGATGTCGGCGGCACCTGGCGCGACAACACCTATCCGGGTGCGGCCTGCGATGTCCCCTCGCACCTGTACTCGTACTCGTTCGCGCTCAACCCGAACTGGACCCGCTCGTTCTCCAAGCAGGGCGAGATCCAGCAGTACATCCGCGGCGTGGCCGAACGCTACGGCGTGCTCGACCGCCACCTGTTCGATTGCGACGTGACCGCGGCGCGCTGGAACGCCGAGGACTCGCGGTGGGAGGTCAGCACCACGCGCGGCGAGTTCACCGCCGACACCGTGGTCTCCGCGATCGGCGCGCTGTGCGAGCCCGCGCTGCCGGATATCAAGGGCATCAACGACTTCGAGGGCGAGGTCTTCCACTCGGCCCGCTGGAACCACGAGGCCGACCTGACCGGCAAGCGGGTCGCGATCATCGGCACCGGAGCCTCGGCGATCCAGATCGTGCCCGCCATCGCGGCGCGGGTCGGGCATCTCGACGTCTACCAGCGCACCGCGCCGTGGCTGCTCCCCCGCCTCGACCGGCCCTACACACTGGCCGAGCGCCTGGCCTTCCGGCACATCCCGGGCTTCCAGCGCCTGTCCCGCGCGGCCATCTACGCCGCGCGCGAGACCCAGGTCGTCGGCCTGGCCAAGGTGCCCGCGCTGATGCAGGGCTTCGAGTTGCTGGCCAAGGCCAAGCTGCGCCTCGAGATCCGCGACCCGGAGTTGCGCAAGAAGGTCACCCCGGATTTCCGCATCGGCTGCAAGCGGATGCTGATCTCCAACGAGTACTACCCGGCGCTGAGCCGTCCCAACGTCGACGTGATCACCGACGGCATCGCCGAGGTGCGGCCGAACTCGATCGTCACCAAAGACGGGACCGAGCGCGAGATCGACGCGCTGATCGTGGCCACCGGCTTCCACGTCACCGACTCCCCGACCTACAACACCATCACCGGCCGCGACGGCCGGACGATGAGCGAGGTCTTCGACGAGATCGGCCAGCAGGGCTACAAGGGTTCGGCGGTCGCGAACTTCCCGAACATGTTCATGCTGCTCGGCCCGAACGTGGGCCTGGGCCACACCTCGATGGTGTACATGATCGAGTCCCAGATCAACTACATCGCCGACGCCCTGGCCACCGTGGACCGTCTCGGTCTGCGTACCGTGGAGGTGCGGAGGGAGGCGCAGGACGCCTACAACGCGGACCTGCAGACGAAATTGGTCAAGAGCGTGTGGAACACGGGCGGCTGCGCCAGTTGGTATCTGGACAAGCACGGCAACAACACGACGCTCTGGCCGGACTTCACCTTCGAATTCCGCAGATTGACAAAGAAATTCGACGTGGCGGCCTACGAGACGACGACCGCCGCGCGACGTGATCGGAAAGTGGTGGCGGCACAGTGAGCGACAACGCGTACTTCGAGGGCAAGGTCTGCGTGATCACCGGCGCGGGATCGGGCATCGGGCGGGCCCTCGCCGAGAATCTCGCGAAGCGCGGTGCGCGCCTGGCGTTGTCGGATATCGACACCGAGGGACTGTCCGAGACGGTGCGGCTGTGCGAGAAGCTCGGCGCGCAGGTGAGATCGGATCGGCTCGACGTCGCCGAGCGCGAGGCGGTGCTGCTCTACGCCGACGCCGTGAAGGCGCATTTCGGTGTGGTGCACCAGATCTACAACAACGCGGGCATCGCCTACCACGGCGAGGTGCTCGAGTCCGGGTTCAAGGACATCGAGCGGATCATGGACGTCGACTTCTGGGGTGTCGTCAACGGCACCAAGGCGTTCCTGCCGCTGCTGCTGGAATCCGGTGACGGGCACGTGGTCAACGTCTCGAGCCTGTTCGGCCTGATCGCGGTACCGGGTCAGAGTGCCTACAACTCGGCGAAATTCGCGGTGCGCGGGTTCACCGAGTCGCTGCGCCAGGAGATGATCGTCAACCGGCATCCGGTCAAGGTGACCTGTGTGCATCCGGGCGGCATCAAGACGGCGGTGGCGCGCAACGCCACCTACGCCGAGCGGATCGACGGCGCGAACGCGGCCTCGATGTTCGACAGGAAGCTGGCCATCCACACCCCGGAGATGGCCGCCCAGACCATCACCGAAGGCGTGCGCAAGGGCCACGGCCGCGTGCTGATCGGGTGGGAGGCCAAGCTGCTCGACATCTTCGTGCGCGTGACCGCCTCCGGCTACCAGCGCATCGCGGCGGTCGTGAATCGGAAGGTCCTGCCGTAACAGCATGCGCGAGTTGACTGTTCCACTCCCGGTGATCCGGGCGCTGTTGGATCCCACGTTCCGCGTCATCCTCAACGCGCGCCTGCCGTGGCGGGCCCAGCGCGCGCTGATGGACGTCATGTCGGTCGCCCAGCCCGGTCCCGGCGGCACGGACCTGCGGCGCATGCGCCTGGCGGGCCGACCCGTCGAGCGCCTCACGCCGGTCGTCGACGGCAGGCCGGTGTATTCGCCCGCGACCACCGGTTCCGCCGGCGCGGTGCTGTATCTGCACGGCGGCGGATACACCGTCGGCTCGCCGACGACCCACCGGTCGCTGGCGGCCCGGCTGGCCCGCGACACGGGCTGCGCGGTGTACGTGCTGGACTACCGACTCGCGCCCGAGCACCCGTTCCCGGCCGCGCTGGACGACGCCGAGAGCGCGTTCCTGGAACTGGTCGGCGAGCTGGGCTACCGACCGGAGCGGATCGCGCTGGCCGGCGATTCGGCGGGCGGCGGCCTGTCGCTGGCCACCGCGCAGCGGTTGATCGCCGAGCACGGCCACACCCCGGCGGCGCTGGGGTTGATCGCGCCGTGGACCGATCCGAACGCGCTCGCCCCGAAGGCGCGCGATCTGGTGATCGACAAGAGGTGGTCGCAGGCGTGCGCGGCCGCCTACCGCGGTGACGGCGACGGCACCGATCCCGGGTACGCCCCGCTGCACGGCGAGTTGGTCGGACTGCCCCCGACCTACGTCCACGCCGACCGCGGCGAACTGCTGTTCGAGCAGTGCCGCGCGTTGGCGGATCTGCTGCGCGGCGCGGGCGTGCACGTGACCGTCAGCGAGACCGACGGGCTGTGGCACGTGGCCCAGCTCCAGGCCGGACTGGTGGCCCCGGCGGCCGCGGAGTTGCGGAAAATGGCCGACTTCCTGCGCGAAGCGGTGCAGCCCGTCTCGCTGCGGGACCTAGGATGAACAGAACCCAGCTCCTGCGGCGGACTTGTGCACCAGAATGACGGATTCGGACATTTCTCCGGTGGTCGATGCAAGCCCGCACCGGACAGTGTCGTAAATTACTGGCGAGTAAACCACGTGGAAGGGCAGTGATGCGCGAGTTCGAAGTTCCGGCTTCCTACACCATCCCGGAAGGCGCGAACAATTCCGACAGTGTCTTCCGGCACGCCGAGCAGGCACCGAACACGGTGTTGTTCAACCTCACCGAAGGCGGCGCCTGGCGGGATGTGACGGCCGCCGAGTTCGCGAAGACCGTCACCGGGGTGGCCAAGGGCTTGATCGCCGCGGGCATCGACTTCGGCGACCGGGTCGCCATCATGGCCCCCACCCACTACGAGTGGGTCGTGCTGGACTTCGCGATCTGGGCCGCGGGCGGCTGCACCGTCGCCATCTACGACAGCTCGGCCGCCGAACAGGCCAAGTGGATCCTGCAGGATTCGGCCACCAAGCTGCTCGTGGTCGACAACGACCGCCACAAGGCCACCATCGGCGAGATCGAGGCGGGCGCGCTGCCCGACCTCGCCGAGACCCTCCAGATCGATCAGGGCGCGATCGACACCCTGATCGCGCGCGGCGCGGACCTCGACGACAGCGTGGTGCACGACCGCCGCGCCCAGGTCGTGGCCTCCTCGCCCGCCACCCTGATCTACACCTCCGGCACCACTGGTCGCCCCAAGGGCGTCATGCTCTCGCACGCGAACCTCTACGCGGAGTCCAAGTCCGACCGCATCGCGCTGGGCAAGTACGTCGCCGAGGGCAAGAAGACCCTGATGTTCCTGCCGCTGGCGCACGTCTTCGCCCGCGCGGTCACCCTGGCGGCCTTCGACGCCAAGGTCATCCTGG
>NZ_BAGG01000099.1 GCF_000308695.1 Nocardia takedensis NBRC 100417
CGCCGTCGGCGTAGCGATCACCGCGCGGAACGGCCGATTCCGGGGTCAGCGCCACCGGTTCGCCGCCCGGTGCGAGCCGGTACAGGCGCTGGTCGGCCCAGTCGGTGAACCACAGCACGCCGTCGCGGACCCACCACGCCGCGCCGCCGTATTCGTGCACCGCCGTGCGCGCGTCCCGGCCCTCGGGCAGCAGATCCGTCACCGTCCCGTCGGCGGCGCGGCGCACGATCTGGGTCCGCCCGCCCTCGCCGGGCCTGCCCTCGGACCAGTAGACGTCCGTGCCGTCCACCCGCACCTCCCCGAGTCGCACCGCCGCGGCGACGACGTGTTCGGAGGTGAGGGCAGTCGGCCAGGACCCGAAGGGCAGTTCGGTGGAAGTCACCCGGCTCAGGCTAGTCGGGGCGGGATCAGACCCGTTCGAGCACCGCCGACGCGCCGATGCCGCCCGCGGCGCAGATCCCCAGCAGCGCGGTCGATTTGCCGGTGCGGGCCAACTCGTTGGCGACGGTGGTGACCATGCGCGCGCCGGTGGCGCCGAACGGGTGACCCAGCGACACCGAACCGCCGTGCACGTTGAGCCGATCGATGTCGACCTCGCCGACCGCCGTGTCGCGGTCGAGGCGGGTCTTGGCCCATTCGTCGCTGCCCAGCGCGCTCAGCACCGCCAGGGTCTGCGCGGCGAACGCCTCGTGGATGTCGACCAGGTCGACCTCGCCCAGGCTCAGCCCCGCCTTGTCCAGCGCGCGCGGCATGGAGATCGCGGGACCGATGAGCACCTGGTCGGTGGGGTCGACCGAGACGTAGCTCCAGGACCGGAAGGCGGCCAGCGGCTTGTAGCCCAGCGCCCGCGCGGCCTGCTCGCTCATCAGCAGCACCGCGGACGCGCCGTCGGTGAGCGGGCTGGCGTTGCCCGCGGTGACGGTGCCGTTCTCGGCGAAGACCGGCTTCAGTTTCGCCAACTTCTCGACGCTGGCGCCCGCGCGGACGAGTCCGTCGCGGTCGATCTCCACGCCCTCGGGGGTGCGCACCCGCAGCACCTCGTCGTCGAAGCGGCCGGATTCGATCGCGGCGGCGGCGCGCTGGTGCGAGCGCGCGGCGAAGGCGTCCTGGTCGGCGCGGGAGATGCCGTGGATGCGCGCCATCTTCTCGGCCGATTCGCCCATCACCTCGCCGGTGGTGCGCTCGGCGATCTTGGGCCGGGTGGGCAGGATGTCGGTGAAGGGGGCGAGTTGGCGCAGCGCCGAGACGTAGTCCTTGGGCTTGGGCTTGCCCAGGGCGATCGGGGCGCCCGCGTGCACGATCTTCTGCGGCAGTTTCACTTCGGCGTTGCTGGTGGAGTCGCTGCCGCCGGCGATCATGATGTCGTATTCGCCGCGTTCGATCGCGGCGACGGCCGAGGTGACCGCCTGCAATCCCGACGCGCACGCCCTGGTGACGGTGTAGCCCTCGCAGCCGGCGTCGAGCCCCAGGTCCAGGGCGATCTCGCGCGCGATGTTGGGGGCCGCGCTGGGCAGGATCACCCCGCCCCACACGATGGCCTGCACCTGACCGGCGGGCAGCGCGGTGCGTTCGAGCAGTCCGCGCACGGCGGCGTCGGCCAGTGCGATGGAATCCATTCGGGTGTAGTCGGTGAACGCCCGCAGGAACGGGGTCCGAGCACCGGAGACGACGACGGCACGGCGAGCGCCCTTGGTAGCCATGGGGATTCCTTTCGAGAGACCTGCCCCACAAACTTACCGCGAGGTAAGTTCCAGGTCCACGGGGTGGCGCGGGTAACCGCCGGGTGCGTCGTTCGACGCGCCCGGCGATCCCCCCACCGCACCCACCCCGACCCGAGACGCGCCGCACGACTCAGCGATCCCCTCCGAATCCGCTGAGCCGGACTGCCGCGTTCTCGCACGACGAAGCCGCTCATCCCGGCGAACGCCCCTGCTCGCCCCGGAATCCCGACGCGGTCGGTGGGCTTCGGCGCAGCAGTACAGTAGCAATATTTCTACAAACTTTTCAAATCTTTTCGATTAACTTGCCATCCAGTTGCCAGACCTCTACGCTGAGGCCCACTATGCAAAGCACTTCGGAGCTGTCGCGGCAGAAGCGCTTCGGCCGGATCATCAGAGAGCGGCGGGATCAACTCGGCCTCACCCAGATGCAGATCGGCGACCTGGGGGGACCCTCGGCTCCGACGATCCGCAAGATCGAGGACGGCGACGCCGCGATCAGCATCCACACGCTCAACAAACTCGACGCGCCGCTGAGGTGGCGGCCGGGCAGCGCGGCGCGCACCTACGCGGGCGGCAGCCCGACCGAGGAACACGTCGAACAGCGCGACGACGAATCGATCGTCTCCGGCCCCGACTCGATCCGCTTCGAGCTCTCCGACCTCACGGCGCTGCTCGCCGCCTCCGGCCGACTCACCGACGCCGTCGAACTCGGCGCCGTCGACCCGCGCATCGCCGCGGCCATCGCCGACCTCAACGGCGTCGTGTCGCGCCTGTCGGCCCGCTACGCCACCGCCATGCTCGAACGCAACGGCGGACCGGGACGCGATCTGCATCCGCTGGTCGAGATGGCCTTCGCCCACTTGCTCGAGGTGCCCGTCGCGGCGGGCGAACCGGACGAGATCGAGGAACGGCGCTACCGACGCTGGCTGGCCAGTCGCGTCACCGACATCGACGCGAGCACCGAGGCCCGCTTCCGCAGCCGATGGCTGGCCGCGCACGGCACATCGAGAAACGGCAGACAGTAGTGAAGATGGTGATGGACATGACCGACAGCACGCGCAACGGTCTGGAGCTCAGCGACAAGATCAACCGCCTTTTCGAGACCATGCGGCCGCGGTCGGCGCCGCAGCGCAGCACCTCCTCGGTGGCCGAACAGGTCAGCGGCGCGCTGCGCCGCGCGATCCCCACCGATCACATCGACCGCATGCGCGCGGGCGCGTTCGACGACCGCGCGACCGAAGCGGCCGAACCGGAGGTCCTGGCCGCCATCGCCCAGTGTTTCGGCGTCAAACCGGATTACCTGACCACCACCGGGCCCTCGGCGGCGGCCATCGACCGCGAACTGGAACTGCTCGCCACCATGCGCGACGCCAACGTCGCCAGCATCGCGCTGCGCGGTTCCGAGGTGGACCCGGCCCGGCTGGCCCGACTGATCCAGAGCACCGAAGACGTCCCGCCGACGAGTCGGTAGCATCGTCACCTACACGGGGGGCGTAGCGCCGAACAGTTGTAGGAGATCGCGTCGCATGGCCGGTATGGACACCCGGTTCCGGGAACTGTCCCGGGAAGTCCCCCTTCCGCAACCCTGGGATCTGACCGCCTATCTCGCGGCGGTCGCCGACTATCGCGACCGTCCCATCACCTTGCATCCGGTCGACACCGCCGTCCTGGTCGGCACCGGCTGCGGCACCGGCAGCGGGCTGTGGATCGCCAAGAAGGACAGCGACGTCATCGTCTACGGCGCGGACGCCACCGAATGGCACGCCGAACACATCGTCGCCCACGAACTCGGGCACATGCTGCTCGGCCACGGCCCGGCCCCCGACCGGGACGCCGACCTGCCCAACGCCGAAACCCTCGCTGCCGTCACCGAATTGCTGCCCTCCATCGCCCCGGAGTCCATCCGGCACGTGCTGGGCCGCACCGACTACGGCAGCATGCGCGAACGCGACGCCGAGACCTTCGCCGACATGGTGATGTTGCAGGCGATGCGCTCCCAGCGCCGCGACTCGCTGCTGCACCGGACCTTCTTCCGCGACCGGCGGCACTAGCCGCCCGATACACGGCGAGGCCCGGCCGCGCGACGCGGGCCGGGCCTCGGTGTCGAGGTGTCAGGTCAGGCGGATCAGCCCGTAGTCGAAGGCATGCCTGCGATACACGACCGACGGACGATCGGTCGCGCGGTCGTGGAAGAGGAAGAAGTCGTGACCGACGAGCTCCATCTGGTAGAGGGCGTCGTCGACCGACATCGGGGTCGCGGAGTGCACTTTGGTGCGCACGATGTGGCCGGGACCGGCCTCGTAGTCCGGCGACAGCGCCGATGTGTCGGCGCGCTCGCCCGGGTGCGTGTGGGCGGCGTCGCCGTTGGTGAGCGCGAACAGGTGATCGTCGACCAGATCGGCGGTCGCCTCGGCGACCGAGACCGGGGTCTTCTCCCCGTAGTGCACCCGCCTGCGGTCCTTGGTGCGACGAAGGCGACTCTCCAACTTGGAGGTCACCGACTCCAGCGCGGCGTAGAAACTGTCCGCGCACGCCTCGGCGCGAACCACGGGACCCTTACCGCGCGCGGTGATCTCGACGCGCTGGCAACTCTTGCGTTGACGACGGTTGCGTTCGTGGAACAGTTCGACGTCGAAGAGGAAGATCGACGGATCGAAGCGTTCCAGACGGGAAAGCTTCTCCGCGACGTAGACGCGGAAATGATCGGGCACCTCGACGTTGCGGCCCTTGACCACGACGTCCGCGCGCGGGGCCTTGGGCTCCCGCTCCGCCTCGGGTGACTCGGCTGATTCGAACGTGCCCGTGTCGAGCATCGAAGGATCTTGCACTGAAGGTCGTGAAGAAGTCGTCACGCGTACCTCCCGGATCTGGCCGCACGGCCTGATTCCCGTGCGGCGGGGTCGATCCGCGCCGAGCGAGTTCTGATCCGGCCGAACCTGATGACCGGTGGACCCGTCGTGGTCACTCCTGGGGCATGTCCGCCCTGCTCACGTCGGGGAATCGCACGGCACGAAGTTGTCCGTTGCGCCACCTCCCAACTCCCGGTTCGGTGTGTGTCCGCGACGGTAGTACGCCGACGGGCAGTCCGCCAGTTTTCACGCGAATTTTCCCGAGTCAAGCGGCGCAGGTCACCAGCACGACATCCGGGCGGGCTCCCGCGCGGGTCAGCGCGCGTACCGATTCGCGCGCGGTGGCCCCGGTCGTCGCCACATCGTCGAGCAGGACTACCTCGACGTTCGCGCACGTCGGCCAGGGTGGCCGCCACCCGGGCGACACCCGGACCCGACCCTGCAGATTGCGGCGGCGTTGCGTCGAGGTCAACCCGACCGAGTCGCGGACCCCCGGCGAGAGGCACAGGATCGGAAGCACCTGGCTATCACTCAGCCACCGCGCCGCGGCGTGCGCCGCGCGCAGGACCGGATCGCCGCCGCGCCGCCGAGCCGCCGCACGGCGACTCGGCGCCGGAATCAGCGCCAGAGCGCTTCCGGGCGTGCGCATCCCGGACAGCGCCGCGGCCGTGGCCCGGCCGATCGGCTCGGCCAGATCGCGGCGACCGCGCTCCTTGGCCGCGAGCACCGCACGTCGCGCGGGACCGGCGTAGGGCGCCAGCGCCCAGCAGGGCACGCCCGGGTCCAGCCGGGGACGGATACGGATCGGTCCCGCGTCCAACGCGCGGGCGCATTCGGAGCACCAGGCGAGGCCGGGCAGGCCGCAGCCACCGCAGGACAGCGGCAGGACGAGGTCGAGCAAGGTGCGCATCGCCCGAGTGTGCACCCGGGCACCGACATCCCGGTTCGGCCGTGCTCCGATACCCCGTCCGGCCCGGGCTGGACATCTCAGCCCCGCCCGAACACCGGCATCCCGGCCCGAACTCCGGCACCTCGGTCCCGCCCGGGCACCGACACCTCAGCCCGGCAGCACCGGGACGGCGTTCTCCCCCAGTCCGGGGACCTCGCGCCAGTACGGTTCGCCGCCGTCGGGGTTGCTGGTCAGTTCCAGCACCGCACGCGAATCCGCGACGTACTGGTGTTCCAGCGAGACGCTGACCGAGCGCACCGGCGGAGTCAGGTTGCGTCCGGTCAGCGGCAGCAGGCCCGACCCGTCGATCTGCACGGTGCGCACCGGGTCGACATTGCCTTGGAAGGCGATGAAGATCGTGTCGCCGCCGAGCC
This sequence comes from Nocardia takedensis NBRC 100417, assembly GCF_000308695.1. Classification (GTDB taxonomy): domain Bacteria; phylum Actinomycetota; class Actinomycetes; order Mycobacteriales; family Mycobacteriaceae; genus Nocardia; species Nocardia takedensis. The sequence goes on from NZ_BAGG01000099.1 coordinate 5,894, forward strand.
AGTTCACCGACACCGCGGGCGTGCCGACGTCCACGGCCACCGGGATCGGCGAGTTCAGGGCGTACTTGCCGTCCGGTTTGCGGACCGCGACGGCGACGTAGACCTTGCCGTCGGCGATCAGCACCGCGCGCACGCCTGCCCGCGAGATCCGCACCTCGGTGATCGGCAGGCGCAGCCCTTCCGAGCCCGAGGTCAGGCCGGAGATGTCGACGTCCTCGAGCGAGACCGTGCCGGTGCCGCGGTCGTTGACCACCCGGATGACCCGCTCGCCGTCGATGACCGCCCACGCCGCACTGCCGTCGGCGGTCCAGGAGGGTCTGCTGATCGTGGTGCCCTCGGCCACGGGGAACTGGGTGCCGCCGTAGTTGCCGACCATCAGCGTGCGCGGCGGTTCCGGGGCCGGGCGGCCCGCGTCGGCCACCGCGGCGACGAACTGGCCGTCAGGGGTCAGCGCCGCCGACTGGAGGTTGCTGACCGCGCCGAAGTAGCCGGGCGCGGGCTGGATGCCGTCGGCGTCGACCTCGACCAGCGACCCCTGGCGCAGCGCGTGCAGGCCGACGCGGTTCTGGGCGATGAATTCCGGGCTCAACTGCTGGACGTCGGCCGCCGACCACCCGTTGGCGGCGTAGCGGTCGTCGAGCGGACGCCCGTCGGCGAGCAGGACGTACGGACCGAGGATGTCGGCCCTTGCCAAGGTCAGCACCACCTGGGCGGCCAGCAGTTCGCGGTCGCGTGGGGCCAGCGCCGAGGCCCCCGCGAAATCGATCCTGACCCCGCCGAGACCGACGCCGACCTCTTCGGGGTCGCCGTTGGCCTTGGTGATCGGCCCGCGCAGCGACACCGGGGGCGCGAGATTGTTGCGGACCACGGGAGCCAGGCCGGGCTGCGGCCCCTCGACCAGCAGCGTCATCAGGCGCTGAGTCAGCTGGTTCTTGGGCGAGGACACCCAGCGCAGGTCCGGCACCACCGCCGACCCGGACTGTTCGGCGAAGTAGAGCATGTAGCGGCGATAGGACTTGGCGAAGGCCGTCTCGTCCATCACCACGCCGTCGGGCAGATCCGCGATCCGCCACTCCCCGCCGACCTTGCTCATCTCGATCTTGTACTCCAGCGGCGGACCCTCGATGGCCCGGTACGCACCGTCCGGCGCGATTTCGGCGACCCGCTGCGCGCGGATGCGGTAGGTCGCGGTGTCCTCGGCCCTGGACTCGAGCAGTGTGTCGGGCCGGTCGACGATCACCGTGCTGGTGGTGTCGTCCCACCGGGCGTCGGCCGCCGGGGTCAGGTACTGCCGGGCGGCCGCGTGCCGGTTGGCCGGATCGGCGGTGGCCTGGAGGAAATCGCGCAGCAGCAGGCCGGGATCGCGGCCGAGCGCGGGCGGAACCGGCCCTTCGGAGGTCGGTTCCTGGTTGATGGTGCCCAACGCTTGCGGGGCCGAGGACTCCGGCAGGCTCGCGCACCCGCCCAGCATCGCGACGACCAGCGCCAGCACCCCGAGCAACAGCGGGTGACGACGCGAGAGTCGGACAGACACGGTCATGACTGTACGTCCCCGGATTCGCGCACCCGTCCGCCGCCGTCGGGCCCGGCGGTGTCGCCTTCGCCCGTTCGCCCGGCCTCCGGCGCGGTGCCGTTGCTCCCGGCCTCGGGGGTCTCGGGGGTGTCCGGGTGGTGCGGGAACGGGACCGCCGCGACATCCGGGGATTCGGCGGGCTCCGGATCGGCCGGGCGCGTCGACTTGCGCGACATCGGCTCCAGCGGCAGCGGGCTCGCGCCCATCCTGCGGCCGCGCACCAGCGGCAACGTCAACCGGAAGCTCGCGCCGACGCCGAGTTCGCCCCACGCCTCCAACCGGCCTTCGTGCAGGTTGGCGTCCTCGACGCTGATCGACAGGCCCAGCCCCGTACCGCCCGAGCGCCGCATCCGCGACGGGTCCGACCGCCAGAACCGGTTGAAGACCAGCTTCTCCTCGCCGGGACGCAGGCCGACGCCCTGATCGCGGACCACCACGGCCACCGCGTTGACCTCGCCGTCCCCGCGCATCCGGATCAGCACCGGCTTGCCCTCGCTGTGATCGATGGCGTTGGCGAGCAGATTACGCAGCACCCGCTCCACGCGGCGCGGATCGACCTCGGCGACCAGCGGGTCCTCCGGCAGGTCGACGACCACTTCGATACCGGCGTCCTTGGCCAGGTGCCGCACCGTGGTGATCGCGGCCCGCGCGCACATGCGCACGTCCAGCGATTCGATCTGCAATTCGGCCACACCCGCGTCGTGTCGACTGATCTCCAGCAGATCGTTGAGCAGACCCTCGAATCGGTCCAATTCGGTCACGAGCAATTCCGCGCTGCGCGCCAGAGCCGGATCGAGTTCGTCGCTGCTGCTGTGGATCAGATCCGCCGCCATCCGCACCGTGGTCAACGGCGTGCGCAATTCATGGCTGACATCGGAGGTGAACCGACGTTGCAGATTGCCGAATTCCTCCAGTTGGGTGATCTGGTTCGACAGGCTCTCGGCCATTTCGTTGAACGCCTGCGCCAGCCGGGCCATGTCGTCCTCGCCGCGCACCAACATGCGTTCCTTGAGCCTGCCGTCGGCGAAACGGCTGGCGATGCGCGCGGCCGAGCGGATCGGCAACACCACCTGACGGGTCACCAGCGCCGTGATCGCGGCCAGCAGGACCAGCAGCACCAAGCCGCCGATCATCATGGTGCCGCGCATCAGCGCCAGGCTGCGTTCCTCGTTGGCCAGCGGGAAGACCAGGTACATCTCCAGCGTGGGGATCTCCGCGCTGGGACTGCCGATGATCAGCGCGCGCCCGTGGTAGCCGTCGGGATCGGCGACCGTCGCGAACTGGTAGCTGACCTGGTTGCGCTGCACGAACCGGCGCAGCTCGTCGGGGATCTCCGAGATCGGGCCCACCGAGATCTGCTGCTGCGGCGTGCCGCCGACGATGCTCAGCGCCGAATCGAAACTGCCCGCGACGCCGCTGGATTGACCGGTGCCGCCGCGATTGGACAGCGCGTTGCGGGCATCGGCGAGGCGCTGCTGCTGGGTGCCGATGTCGTGCACGCCCGCGAGCTGACTCTCCACCGTGTTGCGGGCGCGGTCCATCTCCTCGACGGCGGCGTTGATCTTCGCGTCCAACAGCCGGTCGGTGATCTGGCTGGTCAGCACCACCCCGAGGATGGTGATGACGATCAGCGACAGCGTCAACGTCGAGACGATGACCCGCAGTTGCAGCGAACGACGCCACAGATGTCCCAGCGCGGTGCCGACCTCTTTGAACCACGTCGCCACCAACGCCGGTATCCGATCCACGCGACGACCGATCCCACCGTCGGCGCGAGATCGGTCCTGCTCCCCCGCGCGTCCGAGGGACGCTCCTCGCCATCGGTCACGGCGGTCCGGCCTTGTACCCGACTCCGCGAACGGTCAGCACGATCTCGGGGTTCTCCGGGTCCTTCTCGACCTTGGCGCGTAACCGCTGCACGTGCACGTTGACCAGCCGGGTGTCGGCCGCGTGCCGGTAGCCCCAGACCTGTTCGAGCAGCACCTCGCGGGTGAACACCTGGCGCGGCTTGCGGGCCAGCGCCACCAGCAGGTCGAACTCGAGCGGGGTCAGCGAGATCTGCGTGCCCGCCCGGCTGACCTTGTGCGCGGGCACGTCGATGACGATATCCGCGATGGACAGCAGTTCGGCGGGCTCCTCCTCGGTGCGGCGCAGCCGGGCGCGCACCCGGGCCACCAGCTCCTTGGGCTTGAAGGGCTTGACGATGTAGTCGTCGGCCCCCGATTCGAGCCCGAGCACGACGTCGACCGTGTCGGTCTTGGCCGTGAGCATCACGATGGGAACCCCGGAGTCGGCGCGCAGCACGCGGCACACGTCGATGCCGTTCATACCGGGCAGCATCAGGTCGAGCAGCACGAGGTCGGGACGCAATTCGCGCACCGCCGTCAACGCCTGCGTGCCGTCGCCGACCACATGCGGGTCGAACCCTTCCCCGCGCAAGACGATCGTGAGCATCTCCGCGAGCGCCATATCGTCGTCGACGACCAGAATCTTCGGCTTCATAATTACTATGTTGTCATCTCCCAGGCCAGGATCGGGCCGCCACGCCATTAATGGTGCGAACCCGCCGCACATCCAACCTTATCCGGCAACAAATTCGGCTAAACGCGCGGTCAGCGATCTCGGATCGTCATCGGAACCGAATACCCACCACGGCCCGCGCCAGTTCAGTTCGGCCAGGTCACGATATACCGTCGCCGTTCTATCCTGTAGTCCGCCATCGCGTTCGTAGGCGTCCAGCGCGCGGGCGGCGTCGGCGGCCTCGCGCGAGCGCGCCCGCTCGGCCGCCACCTCGGTCGCGACGTCGAGCAGGACCTGGAGGTCGGGCGCGGGCAGCGCGAAGCGGTCGAACTCCAATTCACCCACCCAGCGCGTGATTTCGCCGTCCGCCGACTCCTTCAGGCGGGCCGCCGAATACGCCGCGTTGGAGGCGACGTAGCGGTCCAGGATGACGATGTCGTTGTCGGCCAGCAGTTTCGACAGCTCCGGCAGCGAATCCGCCCGGTCCAGCGCCCACATCAGCGCCATCGCGTACACCGAGTCGAGCAGATCGCCGTGCCTGCCGCGCAGCGCCTCCGCGCCCAGATCGGCGTACACCGAACCGCCGTAGCGCGGGAAGGCCAGCGTCGCGACCCGCGCGCCGCCGGCACGCAGACCCGCCGCGACGCCGTCGATCAGCGTTCGCTTGCCCGCTCCGTCGAGCCCCTCGACCGATACCAGCGCTCCCATGCCGTGCAGGTTACAGGCGTGCCGGGACGATTCCCGCGAGACCCCGACCGCTTCTCGGCGAATACGGTCGCCGGGCACCTCGGGACACGGGTGTGCCCCGCCGGGCGGACCCGGCGGGGCACACGCGAGGTTCGGGACTCAGTACCGGTAGTGATCCGGCTTGTACGGGCCCTCGACGTCGACGCCGATGTACTCGGCCTGATCCTTGGTGAGCTTGGTCAGCTCGCCACCCAGCGCCTCGACGTGGATGCGGGCGACCTTCTCGTCCAGGTGCTTGGGCAGGCGGTAGACCTCGTTGTCGTACTCTTCCGGCTTGGTCCACAGCTCGATCTGCGCGATGACCTGGTTGGAGAAGCTGTTCGACATCACGAACGACGGGTGGCCGGTCGCGTTGCCGAGGTTGAGCAGACGCCCCTCCGACAGCACGATGATCGCCTTGCCGGACTCACCGAAGGTCCACAGGTCGACCTGCGGCTTGATGGTCAGCCGGGTGGCGCCCGAACGCTCCAGGGCGGCCATGTCGATCTCGTTGTCGAAGTGGCCGATATTGCCCAGGATGGCCTGGTTCTTCATCGCCTTCATGTGCTCGAGGGTGATGATGTCCTTGTTGCCGGTCGAGGTGATGACGATGTCGGCCTCGCCGATCGCCTTCTCCACGGTGACCACGTCGTAGCCGTCCATCAGCGCCTGCAACGCGTTGATCGGGTCGATTTCGGTGACCTGCACCCGCGCGCCCTGTCCGGCAAGCGATTCCGCGCAGCCCTTGCCCACATCGCCGTAGCCGCAGATCAATACCTTCTTGCCGCCGATGAGTACATCGGTGCCGCGGTTGATGCCGTCGATCAGCGAGTGGCGGGTGCCGTACTTGTTGTCGAACTTGGACTTGGTGACCGAGTCGTTGACGTTGATCGCCGGGAACACCAGTTCACCGGCCGCGGCGAACTGGTACAGGCGCAGCACGCCGGTGGTGGTCTCCTCGGTGACGCCCTTGACCGATTCGGCGATCGCGCCCCACTTGCCCTTGTCGGTCTCGAAGCGCTCGCGCAGCAGGTTCAGGAAGACCTTGTACTCGGCGGAGTGGTTCTCGTCCTCGGGCGGCACGGTGCCCGCCTTCTCGAACTGCGCGCCGCGCAGCACCAGCATGGTGGCGTCGCCGCCGTCGTCGAGGATCATGTTGGCGGGCTCGTTCGGCCAGGTGAGCATCTGCTCGGCGGCCCACCAGTACTCCTCGAGGGTCTCGCCCTTCCAGGCGAAGACCGGGGTGCCCGAGGGGGCGTCGACGGTGCCGTGCGGCCCGACGACGACCGCCGCGGCGGCGTGGTCCTGGGTGGAGAAGATGTTGCACGAGGCCCAGCGCACCTGCGCGCCGAGGGCGACCAAGGTCTCGATCAGCACCGCGGTCTGCACGGTCATGTGCAGAGATCCGGAGATCCGCGCGCCCTGCAACGGCAGGACCTCCGCGTATTCGCGGCGCAGCGCCATCAGACCGGGCATCTCGTGTTCGGCCAACCGGATCTCGTTGCGGCCGAACTCGGCCAGCGACAGATCCGCCACCTTGTAGTCGACGCCGTTGCGGACATCGGCGGTCAGGGACGTACGTGCGGGAAGTTCTGAGGTTGTCATGCGCCTGGCTCAGCCTCTCGGTGAATGTCGGTTCGTTCAAAGGCTAGTCCGTCCGCCCGTCGGTAAGCCAAGCCGCCGACTGCGGAATCGGACCGGGGCCGCTCAGCCGAAGGGCACGCCCGCGGGCCACAGGCTCGACTGTTCGTCGACCGCGCCCTCCGGGTCGTCGGCGGAGACGCCGTCGCAGACGCCCGCGAGCGCACCGCGCACCTGGGACTCCACCACCGGGATCACCGGCTCGAGGGTGTGGTCGAGTCCGCCGTTGCCGAGCGAGGCGAAGGGGGTGATCCGGCACTGTCCGCCGTCGAGACGGCCGTCGGTCCATTCGCGCTCGCTGCGGATCGAGTAGTAGGCGGTGCGGCCGGGGGTGTCGTCGCCCGTGTTGAGGGCGGTCATGAATTCGGTGCCGGGGCAGACCTCGGCCCCGACCGGTTGACCGCACGCGCCGGGCGAGCCGTATTGCGGCGCGCCGATGGCGACGTAGGTCGCGATCCGGTCCGCGCCGCCGAGTTCGCGCAGGTAGTAACGGCTGCTGACCGCGCCGACACTGTGGGTGACGAGCGCGACCGGCACGCCGGGATGGTCCGCGCGCGCGGCGTCGACGGCCGTGGCGACCGCATCCGCGTCGGCGACCATGTCGAAACCGCGCAGGTCCAGGACGCGGGTGGCGTAGCCGTCGGCGCGCAACGCGGCGGCCAGTGGTTGGTAGGGCAGCGCGCCGATGGACTGACCGGGGACGACCAGCACGACGCCGCGCGGGGTTTCGGCGGCGTGGGCGGTGGGCTCGGCGAGCGGGGTGGCGACCGCCGCGGCGGCGACGGCGAGCACCGACATCCTGGACAACATTAGCGCAGCCTAACCTAACCGCACTCGACCGTCAGACCGTGGCCCCGTGCTCGGCGAGCAACCTGCCACGCTTGCGCGGCTGGATGTTGGCCTTGGTGATGTCGCCGTCGTAGTGCGCCAGCACCCGCTTGTCCATCACGGCCCGCCACACCCGCGGCACGGCCGCCAGCACGATCATGGCCGCGTACCCGGCGGGCAGTTGCGGGGCCTGCGTGGAGGTGCGCAGCGTCTGATAGCGCCTGCCCGGATTGGCGTGATGATCGCTGTGCCGCTGGAGATGGAACAGGAAGATGTTGGTGACCAGGCGATCACTGTTCCAACTGTCGCGCGGCGAGCAGCGCCGGTACAGGCCGTTGGGCCGCCGCTCGCGCAGCAGTCCGTAGTGCTCGACGTAGTTGACCGTCTCCAACAGCCCGAACCCGATCACCGCCTGCAACAGCAGCCACGGCAGCACCGCGATCCCGAACAGCGCGATCAGCCCGCCGAACAGCACCGCCGTCATCGACCAGGCTTGCAGGATGTGGTTGTGCGGACTCCACCACCGACGACCCTGCCGGGCCAGTCGGAGGCGTTCGAGGGTGACGGCCGAGCGGAACCCGCCCACGACACTGCGCGGCAGGAACTCCCACAGCGTCTCGCCCAGGCGCGCGCTGGCCGGATCCTCCGGGGTGGCGACGCGCGCGTGGTGCCCGCGGTTGTGTTCGACGAAGAAGTGGCCGTAACCGGACTGCGCGAGCGCGATCTTGGCCAGCCAGCGCTCCAGACTCTCGACCCGGTGCCCCAGTTCGTGGGCGGCGTTGATGCCGATGCCGCTGACGAATCCGAGGGTGGCGGCCAACCCGAGTTTGTCCACGACGCTCAGATCGTCGCCCGCCCACATCGCGGCGGCGATGACCAGGCCGATCAGCTGGATCGGCAGGAACAGGTAGGTGCACCACCGGTAGTAGCGGTCGTTGGAGAGCACCTCGTAGTCCTCGTCGCGGGGATTGGTGCCGTCCTCGCCCACGAGAACATCCAGCACCGGGATCACGACGAGCACGATGATCGGGCCGATCCACCAGAAGATCTCCAGATCGGTGTGCAACACCAACTGCGAGGGCAGCAGCGCGCAGGCGGGAGCAATCAGACCGAGCACCCACAGGTGGCGTTTGGGATCGGGGGAACCCGACCGTTTGCCCTCTGATTGCACGTTTGCCCCGCTACTCCATTACGCCGACTTCGTTGCGACACCATACATACAGCGTTTCGGTTCGTTACACACTCTCTAGAACGAGAAACGTGGTGTCTGTTACAAGCGGCCTGGTCGGTTTTTGGAATCCTTCACAGGTGACGCGAGGCACGGCATGTGCCCGGCTACCGGCGAGAGCCCCTCAGGAACCCTGTTGGGACCGCGCCCGCGCCGCCAGGATCGACTCCACATAGGGCGCCAGCAACTCGCTGAGCTCGACAGGGGCATTACGCCCCGGCCCCGGCGGCGTCGGGATGTAACTCAACGCGATCCGCACCAACGCGTGCGCCAACACCTCGGATTCGGCCCGGGTGGCATCCACCCAGCTGTTCTCGAACGCCGTCGCCAACCGCTCGGTCGCGTGGTCCAGCAGCGGGGCGGCGTCCAAGGTGATCAACCGCAGCAGGTCGAGTTTCACCTCGCCCGCCAGCAGCGAACGCACCAGCGGGTCGGTGGCCGCGTCCAGGAAGAAGCCGGCCAGCCCCTCCCGGAACGCGGCCCGCGCGTCGCCGACGTTGCCGTCGATCGCGGTGTGCACGTGGTCGACCAGATCGTCGGCCAGGCGCAGCGCGTACGCCTGCGCCAGACCGGCCCGCGAGCCGAATTCGTTGTAGAGGGTCTGCCTGCTCACGCCCGCCCTGGTCGCCACGTCACCCAGGGTGATCTTGGCCCAGTCGCGTTCGGTGAGCAGTTCGCGCACGGCGTCCAGGACCGAGGTGCGCAACAACACCCGCGCGGCTTCCTGGTAGGGAACCCTCGGTCCGGGACGCGGCATACCCGCGACATTGTCACGGGCCCGCGTCCCAGTCAAAACGTCACGACCGCTCGATCTCGACCATGAAGAAGTCGGCCTTGGCCGCTCCGCAGTCGGGACAGGTCCAGTCGTCCGGGATGTCGTCCCAGCGAGTGCCGGGGGCGATCCCGTCCTCCGGCCAGCCCTGCGCCTCGTCGTACTCGAAACCGCACTGGACGCACTGATACAGCTTGTATTCGGTCATCACGCCACTCCTACCGGGTCGAAGTCGATCTTCTCGCGGACACCGCAATCCGGGCAGCACCAGTCGTCGGGCACCGCGGTCCAGGGTGTGCCCGCCGGAAAGCCCTCGTGCGGTTCACCCTTGGATTCGTCGTAGACGTACTCGCAGACCGGACAACGGAACGCGCTCACGCCCCGACTCCCTCGGTGGCCCCTGCCCGCCCCGCACCGTAGCGCGCGAGCACCCGCTCGCGCTTGCTCGGCTGGATATTGGCCTTGGTGATGTCGCCGTCGTAGTGCGCCAGCACCCGCTTGTCCATCACCCGACGCCACAGCGGCGGGAAGTAGGCCAGCATGATCATGCTCGCGTAACCGCTGGGCAGGTTCGGCGCGCCGTCCCAACTGCGCAGCGTCTGGTAGCGCCGGGTCGGGTAGGCGTGATGGTCGCTGTGCCGCTGCAAGTGGTACAGGAAGATGTTGGTGACGATGTGGTCGCTGTTCCAGCTGTGCACGGGGGCGGGCCGCTCGTAGCGTCCCGAGGCGGTGCGCTGCCGGACCAACCCGTAGTGCTCCAGGTAGTTGACCGCCTCGAGCAAACTGAAGCCGACCACGGCTTGCAGGATCAGGTACGGCAACAGTTCGATGCCGAACGCCGCGATCAGCACCGCGTACAGGGCCACCGTCATCAGCCAGGCGCTGAGCACCTCGTTGCGCAAGGTCCACGGCTTGCTGCCGAGGCGTTCGAGGCGGGTCTTCTCCAATCCCCAGGAGGAGCGCAGACTCCCCCACACCGTGCGCGGCCAGAAACCCCAGAAGGTCTCACCCACCCGCGAACTCGCCGGGTCCTCCGGCGTGGCGACGCGCACGTGGTGGCCGCGGTTGTGCTCGATGTAGAAGTGGCCGTAGCCCGTCTGAGCCAGTGCGATCCGGGAGAGCCACCGCTCCATGTGGACCTTCTTGTGGCCGAGTTCGTGGGCGGTGTTGATGCCGATGCCGCCGATCATGCCGACGGTGATGGCCAGGCCGATCTTGTCGATCAGGTGCAGTCCGCCGTCTATGCCGAGCCAACTCACGTTGTCGGCGGTGATGAGGTAGCAGGCCAGCAGCAGCGTCGCGTACTGGAACGGCAGGTACAGGTAGGTCAGGTAGCGGTAGTACCGGTCGTTCTCCAGGTACTCCATGACCTCGTCGGGCGGGTTGTCGCCGTCGGGTCCGAAGAAGACGTCGGCGATCGGGATCAGGATGTAGATCAGGATCGGCCCGAGCCAGAACGGCACCTGCGCCAGGCGGTGCCAGCCGAGTTCGTTGAGCCCCCAGATCAGCGGCAGGCCGATGGTGAACACTCCCGTCGGCGCGAACAGCCCCCACAGCCACATGTACCGCTTGCGATCGCGCCAGTCGGGGGTCCGCGCCTCCCGGCCGGGCGCGTCGGTATCCGTAGACATCATCGTCTCCATTTCCACACCGCGTGTGTGACACGCATTACATCTAGAATCGACAATAGAACCGATCATGTCGTCTGTCTAGACAAATTTGCCGATTTGTAAAACTTCGCCGGGCGATCGCTCCCGTCCCGTGACGGCAGCGACCCGGACACAGCGAACGGGCCGCATCCCGATGAGGGATACGGCCCGTTCGCTCGGCACGCGGGGTTCAGCGCAACAGGACCCCGGCATCCGCGGGCAGCGCGTCGATCGGCCACCAGCGCAGATCGGTCGACTCCGCGCTGCGCACCGGCACCGCGCCCGGCGGCGCGGTGATGCGGAACAGCAGGTCCAGGTGCCGGGTCGGCACACCCAGCGAACAGGTGATCGGATGGGCCTGCGCGCCGTAGAGCTTGGGGTCCAGATCCAGATCGGCGATACCGGACTCCTCGACCGCCTCGCGCAACGCCGCCGCCGCGACCGACTCGTCGCCCTGCTCGCAGTGCCCGCCCAATTGGATCCACCGTCCCACCCGGGGATGCAGGGTCAACAGCACCTCGCTCCCGTCGTGGGAGAAGACCACCGCCGAGGCGGTGATGTGCCCGGCGGCGTGCTCGCGCAGACACCCGCGCGGCGCGGAACCCAAGAAGGCCAGGAACGCCTCGCGCAGCGCCGACTCGCACTCGGTGGGCGGCGCCCAGCCCTCGAGCAACTCGACCGCCGAGGCGTGCAGCGACTCCGCGCTCACAGTTCGACCAACCCCGGGCCGGGACCGAACACCGGACGCGGCGTCAACTCCTCGAGCGGGTAGCCGATCGCGATCGCGCCCAACGGATTCCAGTCCTCGTCGAGATCGAGCGCCGCGCGGGTCACCTCGGGGGCGAAGATGGTCGACCCGATCCAGCAACTGCCGACGCCTTCGGTGGCCAACGCCACCAACAGTCCCTGCACCGCCGCGCCCACCGCGACGGTGAACATGGTGCGCTCGGCCGCGCGCCGCGGCTCGTCGGGATAGTCGTGCGCGCCGTCGGGCACGCAGAACGGCACGATCACCTCGGGGGCGTCGAACAGGATGCGGCCGCGCGCGATCCGACGCTCCACCCGTTCCGGATCGAGTCCGTCGGCGGTCAGATCCGCCCGCCACTTCTCCGTCGTGGCCGCCAGCAGTCGGGCGCGCACCTCGGGCGTGCGCAACCACACGAACCGCACCGGCCTGGTGTGATGCGGGGCGGGCGCGGTCAACGCCGTCGCCACCGCAGACCGGATGCGCTCCGGTTCGACCGGGGTGTCGGCGAACTGCCGGATCGAGCGACGCAGGCGCAGCGCCTCGCCGCGCCCCTTCTCGATGGCCTCGGCCGTGCCCAGCCAGAACAGGTCCTCCACGCCGCGGCGCAGCAGATCCGCGGCGCTGGACCCGTCATCGACCACCGGCAGGCCGCGCACCACCGCGATCGGCACCCCGCCGAGTTTGCCCTTGACCAGATCCGCCGCGGCCGCGAGTTCGTCGGCGATCGCGACCTGGGTGACGTGCAGTTCGTTACCCTGCCCGTCGACCGCGCCGTCGTAGTCGTGCAGCACGCGCAACCCGGACGCGCCGATCGCGGCGTCGGTCTGCCCGTTGCGCCAAGCCCGGCCCATGGTGTCGGTGACGACCACCGCCACCCGCACGCCCAACCGTTCGGCCAGCGCGCGCCGCAGCGCTTTGGCGCTGGCGTCGGGATCGCTGGGCAGCAGCACCAACTCGCCCTGTTCGACATTGGAGCCGTCCACCCCGGAGGCGGCCTGCACGATGCCCAGTTTGTTCTCGGTGATCAGCGTGCGGCCCTTGCGGGCGAGCACCCGCACCGCCTCTTGGTCGACCAGCGCGCGGCGCGCGGTGTCGCGCTCCTCGGGATCGAGCGGAGCCGTCACCACCCGCCCCTCCACTTTGGCCACGATCTTGCTGGTGACCACCAGGATGTCGCCGTCGACCAGCCACGGCGCGGCCTCGGCGACCCGCTCGGCGAGATCGTCACCGGGCCGGAACTCCGGTAGCCCGGTGATCGGGAGTATGCGCAGTTCGGTCGCGGCATGATCGGTCGGAACGGTCACCATGTCACCCCTGCCAGGTCCAGCGCCTCACGCACGATCTCGGCGGTCGTGGGCGGATCGGTCATCAACAGTGGAACGCTACGCACCTCGACGCCGGGCACCTCGGCGGTGTCGGTGCTGTGGATCAGCCAGCCGTCCAGGATCCCGGTGCCGGTGCGCGCCCCGTAGTGGCGACCGATGGCCTCGGCGGTGGTCTCGACGCCGATCACCGACAGGCATTCGTCGGCCATCCCGCGCAGCGGCCTGCCGTCGATCACCCCGGAGACCCCGATCACCTTGGCCGACGTGGTGCGCAACGCGCCGCGGATTCCGGGCACCGCCAGTATCGCGCCGATGCTGACGACGGGGTTCGAGGGGGCCAGCAGGACCGCATCAGCCGTAGCTATGATATCGATCACATTCGGTGCCGGCTTGGCGTCTTCGGCCCCGATTGTGGCGAATCCATGGGTCTCGATGTTCGCTCGGTATCGAACCCACCACTCCTGGAAATGGATCGCGCGACGTTCGCCGGAGTTCTCCGGATCACTCACAACAACATGCGTTTCACATCGATCATCGGTTGCCGGGATGAGTTTCACACCGGGCTGCCAGCGATTGCACAGGGCTTCGGTGACAGCGGAAAGCGGGTACCCGGCACGCAACATTTCGGTGCGAATCAGATGGGTCGCGATATCGCGGTCACCCAGTCCGAACCAGTCCGGCCGCGCGTGATATCGAGACAGCTCCTCTTTGGCGTGCCAGGTTTCGTCGACCCGACCCCACCCCCGTTCGGTATCGATACCGTCACCCAGCGTGTACATGCAGGTATCGAGGTCGGGGCAAATTCGGAGGCCGTGCATCCACACGTCGTCGCCGACATTGACGATCGCCGAAACCTCGGCTTCGGGCAGCAGTTCCCGCACCCCTTGCAGGAAGCGCGCGCCGCCGACGCCGCCGACCAGGACGGCGATCCGGGGTCCGCGCGCGGGCGCGATGTCCGCTTGTTGTCCAGTCACATCGACACAGCCTATGCGCTGCCCGAACGTATGGCGTTCACCTTATATTTGCTGTTCATTTGCTATTCCGAGGACAAGATCAACAGAGAAATCGACGGCGGATAGTAACGGAATAGTGTCGGTAGCTTGACCATCGTCCCACCCGGCGTGTCTAATCACAGACATGTCATTCCGGGTTCGCGCGAGAGTTCCTGGCGTGAACACGTTTTCGAACGCATGTTCGCACCGGAAGACGAGTTCGGGGATGTCCGCGGGACAACGTCGCGGGGTAGGGCCGTCGGTGTCCGTGTTGGTCCGACGGAAAGAATCATTCTGCGCTAACACACAGTGAGGAGGCGGAGCGATGGCCGACGATATGGTCACGCCAACCGATTCCACAGCAGGCGCAGCTCGTGGCGTCTGCGCAGACATCGGCCGAATCGAACGGGAGGGCGCGGGTGAGGACAACTCGACACCGCGGCTCAGCCTGATCGTGACGGGGTTCGACGAAATGTTCGAGTCCATCGAGGAACAGTGGCAGGAACGCGCCCTGTGCGCGCAGACCGATCCGGAGGCGTTCTTCCCCGAGAAGGGCGGCTCGACCCGAGAGGCGAAACGGATCTGCCTGGGCTGCGAGGTGCGCGACGAATGCCTCGAATACGCGCTCGCGCACGATGAGCGCTTCGGCATCTGGGGCGGGCTCTCCGAACGGGAGCGCCGCCGCCTCAAGCGCGGCATCGGCTGACCGACCCGAACCGCACCGACCTCCCCGAGAGGTCGGTGCGCGTTCACCCCGCGCCCGTGCACCCGGCGCCCGCGCCATGACATAGATTCGTCACATGGCTCGCTCACGCAATCGACGACCACCGACCGCGCGGTCTGTGATCCGCCGCGGTCGCGGCGTGCGCGGCCCCATGCTGCCCGACACCGTCCCCGCGTGGCGGACCAGGAGCCAGCAGTTCGACCGGTTGGTGCTCGAAGCCTTCGCCCCGCTCGACAGCCGCTGGCACGACCGGCTCACCAAACTCGACATCGCCGTGGACGACGTCCCCAAAATCCGCCCGCTGCACCCCGATTCGGTCACCTGGCCGGACGAGGTGGTGGCCGACGGTCCCGTCCCGCTGTCCCGCCTCGTCCCCGCCGGGGTCGACCGGCACGGCGCGGCCACCCGTGCCCGGGTCGTCCTGTTCCGCAAGCCGCTGGAACTGCGCGCCAGCGATCCCGACGACCTCGTCGACTTGCTGCGCGACGTCCTGGTCCAGCAGATCGCCACCTACCTCGGCGTCGACCCCGATCTCATCGACCCCGAACCGAGCTGAGTCCGCGGCCCTCGCGACGCCCGAAAGACGTGAGCCTCACCCCTTTTACCGCGTGTCTGGCCGCGTCCGCACGCCAGGGGGGTTACTCTCATCCGCGTGATCCCCATGCGTCGTTGTTGCCGACCAGGCTGCAAGAATCCGGCCGTCGCGACGCTCACGTATGTGTACTCGGACTCGACGGCCGTGGTGGGGCCCCTGGCCACCGTCGCCGAACCGCACTCCTGGGATCTGTGCGAGACCCACGCCTCCCGCATCACCGCCCCCAAGGGCTGGGACATGGTACGCCACGAGGGTGGATTCTCCTCCAGCACACCGGATGACGACGACCTGACGGCGCTGGCCGAGGCCGTGCGCGAGGCCGGTATGCGCAGGCGTCCGCCGGAACCGGACCAGCGCGGTTACCGCGACTACGCCCCGCCGCCGCAGCGCGCCGCCAGGACCGGCAGGCGCGGCCATCTGCGGGTGCTCCCCGACCCGCCGAGCTGAGCGGCCCTCCCGGCGCAACGGTCGGAGGTAGGACCCCGTCGGCGTCGTCGGAGACAGCCACTAGGGTGGTGCCCATGACAGCCACGCGCTCTGCCGAATTCGTGAACGCGGTGATCAAGGCCTACGACGTCCGCGGCGTCGTCGGCGAGCAGATCGACGCGCGCTTCGTCGGCGATGTCGGAGCCTCCTTCGCCCGCCTGATGCGCGGCGAGGGCGCGACCCGCGTGGTGATCGGGCACGACATGCGCGACTCCTCGCCCGAACTGGCCGCCGCCTTCGCCGAAGGCGTGCTCGGACAGGGCCTCGACGTCGTCCACATCGGCCTCGCCTCCACCGATCAGCTCTACTTCGCCTCCGGTCACCTCGGCTGTCCCGGCGCGATGTTCACCGCCAGCCACAACCCCGCCCGCTACAACGGCATCAAACTGTGCCGGGCCAACGCGCTGCCGGTCGGCCAGGACACCGGGCTCGCGGCCATCGCGGGCGAAGTCGTCGCGGGCGTCCCCGAGTACGAGGGGTCGCGCGGCACGGCCACCGAGGTCGACCTGCTCGCCGACTACGCGACGTTCCTGCGCGGCCTGGTGAACCTCGACGGGCTGCGTCCGCTGAAGGTCGCGGTCGACGCGGGCAACGGCATGGGCGGGCACACCGTGCCCGAGGTGCTGGGCGTCCTGGCCGGGATCACCGTCGTCCCGCTCTACTTCGAGCTCGACGGCGCCTTCCCCAACCACGAGGCCAACCCGCTGGACCCGGCGAACCTGGTCGATCTGCAAGAACTGGTGCGCCGCAGCGGCGCCGACATCGGCTTGGCCTTCGACGGCGACGCCGACCGCTGCTTCGTGGTGGACGAGAAGGGTGACCCGGTCTCCCCCTCGGCCATCACCGCGCTGGTCGCCGAACGCGAACTGGCCAAGGAGCCGGGCGCGACGGTCATCCACAACTTGATCACCTCGCGCGCGGTGCCCGAACTGGTCGAACAGCTCGGCGGCACCCCGGTGCGCACCCGCGTCGGTCATTCCTTCATCAAGCAGCAGATGGCGGCCACGGGCGCGGTGTTCGGCGGCGAGCACTCCGCGCACTACTACTTCCGCGATTTCTGGGGCGCCGATTCGGGCATGCTGGCCGCGCTGCACGTGCTGGCCGCGCTGGGCGAGAAGGACCGCCCGGTCTCCGAACTCATGGCCGCCTACCAGAAGTACGCCGCCTCCGGCGAGATCAACTCCACCGTCGCGGACGCGAAGGAGCGGACGATGGCGGTCCTGGAAGCCTTCGAGAACCGCGCCGTCGCCGTGGACCGGCTCGACGGCGTCACCGTGCAACTGGCCGAGGACGCCTGGTTCAACCTGCGCGCGTCCAACACCGAACCACTGCTGCGGTTGAACGTCGAAGCCCGATCGCAGGAGGAAGTAGACGCACTCGTGACCGAGATCCTGAGCATCGTCCGCTCCTGACTGGAATAGTGGAATCACAGACAGTGGATTCGCCCGACCTGGGCTCGTCGCGCACGATCCGGGTATCCCCAGGGCCGGATCACCCACAGCGCGATGAGGGGAGGTGGGACGCCCGATGATCGCTGGAACTCCGGTATTGGACCTCGATGACGCCGCTTCGCTGGAAGCGGCCGACAGCGGCGGCGTTCTGCGTTCGGCGGCCTCCGGCGGAGCCCAGGTGCGCGCCACCGCGGCCGCCGTCGGCGAGGACGCGCTCGCCCGACTCGCCGATCTCACGCCCCGCAGCCTCGTGCTGGTCACCGGGCCCGGCCGGGCCACCCGCGCGGCGGGCGTGCTCGTGGCCGCGCTCGGGGAACGGGCGGGGCTGCCGATCGTGCCCTCCCCCGCGTTGCCGCCCTGGGTCGGCCCGCTCGACGTCGTGGTCGTCGCCGGGGACGACGCGGGCGACCCGCGCCTGATCGAAGCCGTCGACCGCGCGCAGCGCCGCGGGGCCGAAGTGGTGATCGCCGCGCCGCTGGAAGGGCCGCTGCGCACCGCCGTCGGCAGACACACGGCACTGCTGGAGCCCCGGGTGCGGGTCCTGGACCACAACCGACTGCTGCGCTATCTCGCGGCCGTCATCGCGGTCCTGCGCGCGATCGACCCGACCCGCTCGGGCGCGATCGTCCCCGACCTGACGGCACTGGCCGACGTCCTCGACGCCGAAGCGCTGCGCGACTCCCCGCAGAACGAGGTCTTCCACAATCCCGCCAAGACCCTGGCGGCGCGGATGCAGCAGCACGGGGTCGTCTTCGCGGGTGATTCCCCGGCCACCGCGGAACTGGCCGAGCACGGCGCCGAAGTGCTGCTGCGCGCGGCGGGTCGGGTCGCCAGTGCCGTCGACCTGCACGAAGCGGTCGCCGCGCACGGTGTCATGCTCGACGCGGCGGGCGGGTCCGCCCCCGATTTCGATCCGCTGTTCCACGACGAGGAACTCGACGGACCCGCCCCGGTCGAACGGATGCGGATCTTCGTGCTCAGCACCGACCCCGACCTGGCCGCCGCGCGGCGCAGGCTCGCGGTGTTCGGCGGCGGCTCCGGCCTGGTCGACGCCGACCTCGTCGGCGCCGACGTGGACCTGTTGCAGAACACGCTCAGCGATCCGGCGGGCCCCACCCCGGCGCGGGTCGACGAAACAGGTGCGCCGCTGCCCGGATCGGCCACCCACAGCACCGAACTGGAGCAATTGGCCGTGCTCGCGCTCAGAATCGAGATGGCCGCCGCCTACCTCCGGCTGATCGGAGCGCGCGGCGGCGCGGCCCCCACCGACGACCGGTACGACGGGGGACGCTACTAGTGCACGAACTCGTTGGTGCACTGCGCTCCTACGCCTGGGGTTCGCGCACCGCGCTCGCTCAGTTGTGCGGCAGGCCGGTTCCCTCGGCCCATCCCGAGGCCGAACTGTGGTTCGGCGCGCACCCCGCCGACCCCGCGCACGTGCGGGTCGACGGCGGCGCGACGAGGTCGCTGCTGGATCTGGTCGCGGGCGACCCCGACCGGGAACTGGGCGCCGCCGCACCCGAATTCGGGGGCAAGCTGCCGTTCCTGCTGAAGATCCTCGCCGCCGAGGAGCCGCTGTCGTTGCAGGCCCATCCCAGCGCCGCGCAGGCGCGCCACGGGTTCGAGCAGGAGAACCGGGCCGGCGTGCCGGTGGAGTCGCCGATGCGCAACTATCGCGACGACAACCACAAACCGGAACTGGTCGTCGCGCTGGACCGGTTCGAGGCGCTGGCCGGATTCCGCGACCCGCTGCGCACGGTGGAACTGCTGCGCGCGCTGGACGTCCCGCAGTTGAACTCCTACGCCGACCTGCTCGCCGCGCAACCCGATTCGGCGGGGCTGCGCACCCTGTTCACGACCTGGATCACGTTGCCGCAGAACGTGCTGGCCACACTGCTGCCCGGAGTCCTGGACGGGTGCGTGCGCTACCTGTCGGCCAAGGGCGACCGACTGTTCACCGCGGAAGCGCGGACCACCCTCGAACTGGCCGAGGCCTACCCCGGTGACGCGGGCGTGCTCGCGGCGCTGCTGCTGAACCGGCTCACCCTCGAACCCGGGCAGGGGCTGTTCCTGGACGCGGGCAACCTGCACGCCTACCTGCGCGGCCTCGGCGTCGAGATCATGGCCAACTCCGACAACGTCCTGCGCGGCGGGCTCACCCCCAAACACGTCGACGTGCCGGAACTGCTGCGGGTGCTGGATTTCGAGCCCATCGACCTGCCGGTCATCCTGCCCGAACCCGCCGGCGACGGATCGGTGCGCTACCGCACCCCCGCACCGGAGTTCGCGCTGCACCGCTTCGACCTGACCGCCGGATCGGCGCAGGTGCCGCTGCACGACGGGCCCGGAATCGTGCTCGTCACCTCCGGCACGGTGCGGTTGCTACACGACGGGGCGACGCTGGTGCTCGAGCGCGGCGCGGCGGCCTGGATCTCCGCGGCCGACAGCGATATTCGCGCGCAGGCGGTGGACGGTCCGGCGCAGTTCTTCTGCGCCTGCGTCGGCGGCTCGCACTGATTCGATCCGGCGTCGCCGGGATTTCGCAGTAGCGTAGGCGGGAACTCCGCGGGGGACGCGGCATATTTTCGGTGGAACGAGAGAGGACATCCGACCCATGTCTGCTGGTGGCGGCAAGAAGGCGATCATCGCCGCGTTGGGGGCGAACGCCGGTATCGCGGTGGCCAAGTTCGTCGGTGCGGCGATCACCGGTTCGGCCTCGATGCTGGCCGAGGCCGTGCACTCGGTGGCCGACACCTCCAATCAGGGGTTGCTGCTGCTCGGCCAGAAACGCGCCGAACAGGAAGCCGACGCGCTGCACCCGTTCGGCTACGGCCGCAACCGCTACTTCTACTCCTTCATCGTGGCGCTGGTGCTGTTCACCCTCGGCTCGATCTACGCCATCTACGAAGGCATCCACAAGATCCAGCACCCCGAGGACCTGACCTCGCCGCTGGTGGCCGTGGTGATCCTGGTCATCGCCATCGGCCTGGAGACCTTCAGCTTCGCCACCGCCGTCAAGGAATCGCGGCCGCTCAAGGGCAACAGCAGTTGGTGGCGGTTCATTCGCTCCTCACGCAGCCCCGAACTGCCCGTGGTGCTGCTCGAGGACACCGGCGCGCTGATCGGCCTGATCTTCGCCCTCGTCGGCGTCGGCCTGTCGATCCTCATCGACCCGGTCTGGGACGGTATCGGCACCCTGGCCATCGGCGCCCTGCTCGGCGTCATCGCGATCATCCTCATCATCGAGATGCAGAGCCTGCTGATCGGCGAGGGCGCCACCCCCGACGAGGACCGCCTGATCCGCGAGAACCTGGTCGACGGCGAGCACATCGACCGCGTCATCCACCTCAAGACCCAGTACCTGGGCCCGGAGGAGATCCTGGTGGCCGCCAAACTCGCCTTCGTCCCCGACCTCGACATAGCCGCCATCGCCACGGCCATCGACGCCGCCGAAACCCGAGTCCGCGCCGCCGTCCCCGCCGCCCGAGTCATCTACCTCGAACCCGACCTCTACCGCACCGACAAGTAAGCGGCCCCGCCCACGCGGCGATCGGCCCCCACGGCGGAGACGCGCTGGGGGCCTTCGACTTTCGGTGAACTGACACCGGATAGCCTGCCGAGGGCAAGCTCAACCGATCCATGTCACGCTGACGACCACCACACGGCGATCCCGATCGAGGATCACGTAGACGACCAAGCCTTCGTTGCCGCGGCCGAAGACCATTCGACGCATATCGCTGTCGGGGCTGTCATCCCGATAGGGCGGTCCTTCCCACGGCGTCAACTCCAGGAAGGCTATGAGTTCCGCATAGTCGGTCAGCGCGGCAGCAGGGAGTCCGTCGACCTGTTCGAGCGCGTCGGCGACTATTTCGTAGCGGTACACCCCGGTCCGCTACCGGTCGAGCGCGGCATCGATCCGCGCCCGATGTTCGGCCGCGCCCGTGGTGACCACGGTGTGTCCGGCTCGCAAGTCGCGAACCTGATCCAACATCCGCGTGTGTGCTTCGGGGCCGTGCCGGAGCGTGGTCTCGGCGATCTGCCGGAAGGTGGCCAGCACGGCGAGAACACCGGTCAGGTCCAGCGACTGGGCGGCCGCGGACATCTCCTCGCCGTAGCGGCGCACGAATTCCGCGCGCTCCGGTTCGACCAGGGCATCGTGGATGGCACGCGGAGTCGAGCCCGCCACCCACGCGGGGTGCGCTGTCGACCTGGACGACTCCGGAGAGGCCATGCCGATAGTGTATCCCAGCGCGAATTCATCGGATCTCGGCTGGTGGGCGCGGTGTGCGGCGGGGGCGGAGCGGTCGGCGCGCGACGAAATGGGCAGTCGGAACCCGCGCTTGGCGGAGGGCTGGGGCATGGGTGTCATTCGGGGTCGAGGGCGGTGGGGCCGAAGTCGGGGAGGGGGTCGTAGAGGTCGAGGTCGGGGTGGTGGCGGGGGCGGGGTGGGTCGGGGAGGGTGGCGAGTTCTTCGGCGATGGCGGTGAGCAGGGTGCGGGTGGCGGGTTCGTCGAGGGCCATGTGGTGCAGGCGGGTGTAGGCCCGGCGGTAGAGGGTGACGGCGGCGTGCTGTTCGAGGTAGAGGCCGCCGGTGTAGCACTGGACGAAGGTGATGGGCGGTTCGGTCAGGTAGGGGCGGGGGTGGCGGGGGAACTCCATCAGGACGAACGCGTTCGAGATCAGACCGAGGTGCATTCCGGTCGTGGCGGGCAGCACCCGGATCGACACGTTGGGCAGTTCGCCGACCTCGGCGAGATGACGGAGTTGGGCCGCCATGATCCGCGGTCCGCCGATGGGTCGGCGCAGTTGCGCTTCGTCCACCACCACGGTGAGTTCGACGGGATCGTCCCGGTCCACCAGACGCTGCTTGCGGCGCTCGAAATCCTCGATGCGCGACTCGATCTCGGCGGTGTCGGCGTGCGGGAGTTCGGTCCAGATCACTTCGCGGCGATATTCCCGGGTCTGCAACAGACCGGGAATCAGCAAGGACTGGTAGGACATCAGCCGATGCGCTTCCTGTTCCAGTGCGGCGAAGGGGTCGAAACGTTCGGGGAACGCCTCGTCGAAGGCATGCCATTCGCCATTTCCCTGCGCCGCTTCGGCGAGTTTCAACAGCGCGGCAGTCTTGCGCTGATCCGCGCCGTAGGTCTGGCACAGCCGTTCGACATCGATGAGCCGTAGGCGCACCGGTTGTCCGGTCTCCATGCGCCAGATTGTCTGTTTCCCCACGGAGATCGAGGCTTTCGCCTCCTCCATGGTGACGCCGGCCGCTTCCCGGAGCCGATAGAGCTCACGACCGAGCAGGCGACGAGGCAGCGTCGAACTTGCCCCCATTTTCTGGACCCCTTCCGAAATCGCGGTTCCAATTGGAACGCGCCACACATTCCAACTGGAACCGAGAAGAATATTTCGCCGAATACGGTCCGGAACGCCTTCATATCCGCCCGTTCGGGTGGTCTGCTGAATAAGCGCCCGGTGCAAGCGGTTCCACACATCCACTCGTGAACCGCCACCCGCTTCCACGTCGCCATCGGGAAAAGCGGGGCCGCGGCGCACACTACACCACACACTTTTCCAGGGGGTCATATGACCGCATCGACCGTGCCCGACGAAGTTCTGCACCGGTGCCACTACTTGCGCACCGTCGGAGCGTTGCCGGTGTACGTCGATTCCGACAATCGTCTCGCCGTGAGCACCGGCGGGAACCTGAACGCGCTGACGACCGGCGAGTATTGGGGTTATCGACTCGCCGAACGGCTGCGCGAGTTCGGCATCGGCTGTCCGGTGCTGTGGCATCCGTTGCGCAAGTTGACCTTCCTCACCGGGGCCCGCGACGGCGACGACACCGAAGGGTTGGACGAGCTACTGCGCGTGACGGATTCGCGGCTGGTCCGCCCCGGTGAACCGGTCCGGCTGCCCTCGGGCGTGGAGTACACGCGCGGCTGGGTGGTCCCGGTCAGCGGGCCGTCACGGCCGTCGACCGACGTCGTGCTCGACATGCTGTCGGCCTGTGTCGGCGCGGAGCGACGATGATCGGCTCGGAGTCGGTCGGGTTCGCCGACACACCGCGCGCCCGCTGCGAGTACTACCGCAAGGTGTGCGGGCTACCGGCCGTCCTCGATCCGCGCCACGGCGGGATCACCTTCCGCGCCGGGTTCGTCTGGGGGCTGATGATGCCGTCCGAGCTGGGCAATCGGGTACGTCTCGATCTGGAACGGCACGGCGACGGCGGCGGTCCGATCGTCTCGCATCCGCGCAGCGCGACGTGGACGTTCTTGATGCGTTCCGACATTCCGGCGACCCGACTACCGGAGTTCGGCGCGTTGCCGCGCGCGGGTGTCCGGTTGATCCGCGAGGGCGGGGTGATCGCGTTGCCGTCTCCGGCGGACAGCGATCCGGTGTATCGGGCGTGGATCACGGCCGCGCACAGCGCGTTCCGTCCTTCGGGGATGGTCGTGTTGGAGGCGGCGAAGCGGTGTGTCGCGGCCGGGGCCACGTGGGTGTCGCCGCAGGCGGGTGAGCTGTGAACGAGGTGTCGCCGCGACCGCACGAACCGGATGTGCGGCTGTCGATCTTCCTGCACGGCTTGCGTTTCGAGTATCTGGCGTGCCGGTCGGCGGCGACGGGACTGGTGGACGAACACCACTGCCGCCACTACGTCGACGCGGCGGCGATCCTGCCGCTCGAGGACGGGGCGAGCTATCCGCGATTACCGAACGAGCGGCTGTATCTCGCGGCGACGACTACCCATTCGGAAGAATGACCGCGCGCCCGTTGATCTTGCCGCTGTGCAGGCGTTCGTAGGCCAACGGCGCCTCGTCCATGCCGAAGGTCTCCACGTGCACCCGCACCGAACCGGCCCGCGCGAGGTCGAGCACTTCGCGCAGTTCCGGGCGGGTGCCCCAGTAGGGCGCGGTCACGGTCACCTCGAACGGCAGTGCGCCGAATCCGACGGGGACCGTGCCGCCGCCGATGCCGACGATGGTCACGTCACCCTCCATCGCCACCGCGGCCGCGGCGGTCGCGGTGGTGGGGGGTGCGCCGACGAAGTCGAACACGGCGGTCGCGCCGCGTCCGTCGGTGAGTGCTTTGATCCGGTCGGCGGCTTTGTCGTCGGAGGTGACGGTCTCGTGCGCGCCGACGGTGCGCGCGAGGTCGAGTTTGTCCTCGGCGAGGTCGACGGCGATGACCCTGGCGGGCGTGAGCGCGCGCAGCAACTGGATAGCAACATGGCCGAGCCCGCCCGCGCCGATGACCACCGCGGTCGAACCTGGCACCAGTTTCGGCAGCGAGCGGACGATGGCGTGGTACGGGGTGAGGCCGGCGTCGGTCAGCGGCACGGTGCTGACCGGGTCGAGACCGTTCAGCGGTTCCAGGTGCCGGGGGTTGTCGACGATCAGGTATTCGGCGATGGCTCCGGGCGCACCCAAGCCGGGCGGGTTGATGCCGAGTTCGGCGGCGCGCAGGCAGTAGTTCTCGCGTCCCGCCGCGCACGGATGGCAGGTGCCGCAGCCCCACGGGCCGTAGACGGCGACGTCGTCGCCGACGGCGAATTCGGTCACCCCGTCGCCCAGTGCGGCCACGGTGCCCGCGCCTTCGTGGCCGAGGGTGAGCGGCAGTTCGTACGGGAATTCGCTCTCGGGCCAGGACATCACCGCGATGTCGGAGTGGCACACGCCCGCGGCGGTGACTTTCAGCAGCACCTGCCCCGGTCCGGGTTCCGGGTCGGGCACGGTGACCACTTCCGGGGCCGCGCCGATGGTCCGGTACTGGAGAGCCTTCATCGCCATACCTCCGCGGTGGTGTTTTGGCAAATATTCAGCACACGCCCGGGTTCGAGTGTAGCCACCCGCGCCTCGCGACGGTCGGGACTCGGGAACACGGTGGCCGCCACCACCCGGGCGAACCGATCAGGAATCGAGAAGCGCAGGTCAGGGGGTCGGTCTAGCGTCGAGGACGACACCGGCACCGAGCCGGCAACCCACGGCCTTCGAGGAGAACACCATGGCAACCACCCCGCGGACCCGTCGGGCGCACCGGTGGCTCGCGCTCGTCTTCCTGGCGGCGCTGCTGATCACGATCGTCGGCCTGGCCGTCGGCGGACCGGTCTGGCTGTCCTACCTGCCCATCCCGCCCCTGCTCCTGCTGCTGGGCACCGGCCTGCCGATCCTGGTGACCGCGCTGCGTCGCCCCGCCACGACCCGCGCGACCGGTTGGCAGCGGGTCCTGCACCGCTGGTCTGCCTCGGTCTTCGCGATCACCGTCCTGGCCACCGTGGTCGCGCTGTCCCTCCCGGACCCGATCGTCTGGGTCTCCTACCTGCCCCTGCTCCCGCTGTTGGGCCTCCTGGTCTCCGGCCTCCCCATGCTCGCCCGCCCCTACCTCCGCCGTCGGGCCGCCGCGACCGCCTGAGTCGCACGCAGGACACGACACATCCGGAACATCGCGACGTGGACGCCCGAGCACCCGCGGCCGGGCGACCCGCGCGGCGTGGGGCGAGGAGGCGATGTCGCGGCGGCGGTAGCGTCGAACGGTGGCCGGCGGAAGCAAGACAGCGGTGTACGCGGCGTTGGCGGCGGACGCGGGGATCGCGGTCGCCAAGTTCGTCGGCGCGGCGGTGACGGGGTCGTCATCGATGTTGGCGGAGGCGGTGCACTCGGTGGCCGACACCGCCAACCAGGGGCTGTTGTTGATCGGACAGCGACGCGCGGAGCAAGCCCCCGATCGGTTGCACCCGTTCGGGTACGGACGCAATCGCTACTTCTACGCGTTCGTGGTGGCGTTGGTGCTGTTCTCGCTCGGCTCGCTGGCCGCGATCGATGAGGGCATCCACAAGATCCGCGACCCCGAGCATCTGAGCGATCCGCTGGTCGCGATCGTGATCCTGCTGGTGGCGATGGTGTTGGAAGGGTTCAGCCTGGCCACCGCCACGCGGGAGTCGCGGCCGTTGAAACAGCGGGCGAGTTGGTGGGCGTTCATCCGCAACTCCCGCAACCCGGAACTGCCGGTGGTGCTGCTGGAGGATTCGGGGGCGCTGATCGGATTGGTGCTGGCGTTCGCGGGC
This sequence comes from Nocardia takedensis NBRC 100417, assembly GCF_000308695.1. Lineage (GTDB taxonomy): Bacteria > Actinomycetota > Actinomycetes > Mycobacteriales > Mycobacteriaceae > Nocardia > Nocardia takedensis. Next base: position 32,216 of record NZ_BAGG01000099.1, read on the forward strand.
GTCGGGTTGACGATGGCGACCGGCGACCCGATCTGGGACGGCATCGGCACGCTCGGCATCGGGGTGCTGCTCGGCGCGATCGCCACGGTGCTGATCGTGGAGATGAAATCACTGCTCATCGGCGAAGGCGCGACGGCCGCCCAGGACCGGGCACTGCGGTCGAATCTGGTCGACGGACGGTGGATCGAGCGGGTCATCCACCTGGAGACCCAGTACCTGGGGCCGGAGGAGTTGCTGGTGGCGGCCAAACTCGCGATCGCGCCGGGTACCGGGATCGCGGAGTTGGCGGCGGCGATCGACGCGGCGGAGGCGCGGGTGCGCGCGGCGGTGCCGATCGCGCGGCGGATCTACCTCGAACCGGACCTCGATCGCGGGAGGTCCGCCGGGTCGTAGTCGCGGCCGAAGTGTTTGCGCAGCAAGTGGCGGGCGGCGTGCTGTCCGCACATGCCGTGCACGCCGGGGCCGGGCGGTGTGGACGACGAGCACAGGTAGACGCCGGGCAGCGGGGTGGCGTAGGGGTTCCAGCGCGGGGCGGGCCGGAACAGGAACTGACGCAGGCTCATCGTGCCCGACGAGATGTCGCCGCCGACGTAGTTGGCGTTGTGGTCGGGCATCTCGGCGCCGGTGCGGACGTGGGTCGCCAGGATCAGGTCGCGGAAGCCGGGCGCGAACCGTTCGACCTGGGCGATGACCGTCTCGCTGACATCGCGCGGCGAACCGTGCGGGACGTGCGCGTAGGTGTAGAAGGTGTGTGTGCCCGCCGGGGCGCGGGTGGGGTCGACCACACCGGGCTGGATCGCCAGGACGTAGGGCCGGTCGGCGTGGCGACCAGCGGCGACCGTGTGTTCGGCCACCATCGCTTCCGCGCGGGTGCCGACCAGGTGCAGGGTGCCGGCGCGGTCGCAGTCGCGCGCGGCCCACGGCACCGGACCGGACAGGGCGAAGTCGACCTTGCAGGCCGCCGAACCGTAGCGGAAGCGACGCAACCGGTCGGCGTAGCGGCGCGGCAGACGCTCGCCCGCGAGGCGCAGGAGTCCGGCGGGGGCCAGATCGAGCAGGATCGATGTGCCGCGCGGGAATTCGTCGAGGGTGTCGACGCGATGACCGGTTTCGACGCTGCCGCCGAGCCGTTCGATCTCGGCGACGAGCGCGTCCACGATCGCCTGGCTGCCGCCTCGCGGCACCACCCAGCCGCCGACGTGGGCGAGCGTGGCGAGCAGTAAAGCCGCACCCGCCGGGGGGATCGCGCGCGGCGGGACGATGGCGTGGGTGGCTACGCCGGTCAGCAGCGCGGGGGCGGCGTCGTCGCGGAATCGCCGATTCCACAGCGGCGAGCCCTGTTCCAGCACCCGCAGGCCGAAGCGGACGCTCGTCACCAAGTCGTCGGGTATCCGGCGCAGATCCGACATCGCGAGATCGACCACGGCGGACCAGTTCTCGACCAGCGGCGCGAACAGCGCCCGCCACGCCGGACCGTCGGGGCCCAGGTCGGCGACGGTGCGATCCAGGTCGCGCCAAGCCCGCCCCGCGCGACCGCCGTCGAGGGGGTGGGCGTAGGACAACTCGGGGGCGAGCAGGTCGACGCCGTGCGCGGCCAGGTCGAAGGAGCGGAAGAACGGGGAGGCCAGCGCCATGGGATGCGCGCCCGCGCAGACGTCGTGGTGGAAACCGGGCAGCGTCGACTCCGCAGTTCGGCACCCGCCGCCCACGGTCGGCTCGGCTTCGACCACGCGCACGGTCAGACCGGCGCGCGCCACCTCCACGGCCGCGGCCAACCCATTCGGGCCCGACCCGACCACCACGACATCAGCCATGACCCCACGCTACCGATCCCGGCGGCGCGGCAGGCCGACTCAGACGTCGGTGGAGAAGCGGATGCCGCCGTCGGGAATCTGCACACCCGGCCACACCCGGGCGCCGCGCAGCAGTTCGCACCGCGCGCCGACGTGCGCACCGTCACCGATGACGCCGTCGCGGACCAGCGCGCGCGGACCGATGCGCGCCCCGAACCCGATGATGGACCGTTCGACGGTGGCGCCCGCCTCGATGACCGCTCCGTCGAACACCACCGCGCCGTCGAGTCGCGCGCCCGCCCCGATCTCCGCGCCGCGGCCGACGACGGTGCCGCCGATCAGCAGCGCACCGGGCGCCACGCCCGCGCCGGGGTGCACCAGCGACTCCCCGCGCTGGCCCGGCAGAGCGGGCGAGGGGGCGATGCCGCGCACCAGGTCGGCGGACCCGCGCACGAAATCCTCCGGCGTGCCCATGTCGCGCCAGTAGGAGGTGTCGACGTGGCCCTGCACCCGCGCCCCCTCGGCCAGCAGCGCGGGGAACACCTCGCGCTCGACCGAGACCGGGCGGCCCGAGGGGATCTTCTCGATGTATTCGCGGCGGAAGACATAGCAACCCGCGTTGATCTGATCGGTCGGCGGGTCCTGGGTCTTCTCCAGGAACGCGGTGACCCGACCCTGCTCGTCGGTGGGCACGCAGCCGAAGGCCCTCGGGTCGCTGACCCGCACCAGGTGCAGGGTGACGTCGGCGCCCGTGGACTCGTGGGTGTCCAGGATCGCGCCGAGATCGGTGCCGCCCAGCACGTCGCCGTTGAACACCATGACCGTGTCGGCGCGCAGTTTGGGCAGGACGTTGCGGATGCCGCCGCCGGTGCCCAGCGGCTCGGTCTCGGTGACGTACTCGAGGTCCAGGCCCAGGTCGGAGCCGTCGCCGAAGTGCTCCTCGAAGACCTCCGCCTTGAACGAGGTGCCCAGCACGACGTGGGTGATCCCGGCCTCGGCGATGCGCGCCAGCAGGTGGGTCAGGAACGGCAGCCCGGCCGTCGGCAGCATGGGTTTGGGGGCCGACAAGGTCAGCGGACGAAGCCGCGTTCCCTGGCCGCCGACCAGAATCACGGCATCGGTGCCTGCATGTCCTGCCATCGTGTGTTTCCCCTGTTCACAGTGGATCGGTCCCGCGGGACGCGCGCCGACCGGCGATCAGCCGCGCGCCTGCTCTCGCAGCGCAGATCGAACCGCAAGACGGCAGCGAACCGCAAGTCCGGCCTTCAACGCCACCCGCAACGGCGCCTGCCACCAGTGCGGATGCCGGTCGGCCTGGAACCGGTAGGCGCTGGCGTGGTGCGCGGGCAACATCAGTTCGGGGTGTTTGCCGGCGGCGTGCCCCTTGGCGTGGGTGACCTCGGCGTCGGGCACGAACACGTTGTGCCAGCCCGCCTTGCCGATGCGGTCGCCGAAGTCGACGTCCTCCATGTACATGAAGTAGCGCGAGTCGAAGCCCTCGATGGCGTCGAAGGCGCTGCGCCGGACCAGCAGGCACGAGCCGGAGAGCCAGCCCACGGTGCGCTCGGCGATCTGTTCGTTCTCCTGGCGGTAGCGTTTGGTCCACGGGTTGGCGGGCCACACGGTGCCCAGGATGGCGTGGCCCGCGCCGTCGAGCAGGCCCGGGACCGAGCGCGCCGACGGGTAGACGGTGCCGTCCGGTTCGAGCACCATCGGGCCGATGGCGCCCGCGCGCGGCCAGCGCTGGGCGGCGGCGAGCATGGTGTCGATGGCGTCGGTGCCCCAGCGGATGTCCGGGTTGGCGATGACGACGAATTCGATGTCGGGGTCGATCTCGGCGACCGCGCGGTTGATCGCGCCGCCGTAGCCGAGGTTGCCGCCGGTGCGCAGCAGTCGCACGTGCGCGTTGGCTTCCGCGACCAGTTCCGGAACCCCGTCGGTCGACCCGTTGTCGGCTAGGATCACCTGCGGCTTCTCGCTGGTGGCGTGGGCCAGGGTGGTGACGAAGTGCTCGAGGTGCTCGCCGGGTGAATAGGTCACGGTGACCACGGCAAGGCTCGCGGAATGGTGGTCGGTTCGCTCGCTGGGCTCACTCACGACCGCCCAGCCTAGCGGGATCGGGACCGCCGCGCGTGGCCGGTCCGTAACCCGGTGCGCGCGACGAAATCCCGCGCGGTGAAACCCGTTCCGCCGTCGGCGCTCAGACCGGACGCACGGCCCGGCGACCCGCCAGCGCGGTGTGCAGCGCCGCGCGCCACGGCTGCGGCGGGGTCAGTCCGGCCGAGGTCCAGGCGCGGTCCGACAGCACCGAATAGGCGGGGCGTTTCGCGGGGCGCGGGAAGGCGGCCGAATCGGTGGGGCGCACGCGGTCCGGGTCGGCTCCGATCTCCTCGAACACCGCGCGGGCGAGTTCGTACCAGGTGGCGACACCCGCGTTGGTGGCGTGCAGTACCCGGGGCGCGTCGGGGGTGCGGGCCAGTTCGAGCAGGCCGGCGGCGAGGTCGACGGCGTAGGTCGGTGAGCCGAGTTGGTCGTCCACCACGTCGAGGGTGTCGCGTTCCTGCTCGAGCCTGCACATGGTCGCGACGAAATCGCCGCCCGTCCCCCGGTAGAGCCACGCGGTGCGCACGACCTGTCCGCCGAGGTCGAGGACCGCTTGTTCGCCCGCCAGTTTGGACCGGCCGTAGACGGTGGTCGGACCGGTCGGGTCGGTGGTGTCGTAGGGGTGCGAATCGGTGCCGGGAAAGACGTAGTCGGTGGACAGGTGGATCAGCCGCGCACCCGCCTCCGCGCAGGCCGCGGCCACGGTCGCCGCGCCCGCGGCGTTGATCGCGAAGGCCGCCTCGGGTTCGGATTCGGCCCGGTCGACGGCGGTGTAGGCGGCGCAGTTCAGGACCACGGCCCCGGGGGTGAGCACGGACCGCACCGCGTCGGCATCGGTGATATCGAGCTGAGCGCGGGTATATCCGCGGGCGTCGGGCGCCAGGCGGAGCAGTTCCTCGCCGAGCTGGCCTCCGGCTCCGGTGACGAGCAGAGGTGCGGTCGACGACGAAATCGCGGCAATCACGGGCGACAGTCTGGCACGCCGGGCGGTGTCGGTTGCCCCGCGACGGGGTAACCGTTGGTTAGCCTATGGGGCCACGGGAGGGCGGACGGAGGGGCCGGGGCCCCCGCCGGAGTACGGCTACACCTGGTTCGACCACACGCCGAGTTCACCGAGTTCGTCGAGAGGATGCGGGCAGTTGCAGGCGATGAGCGGGTCCGGCCCGTCCCGGATGCACCGACCGGAACCGGTCGGCCCAGGCCGGGTGGTGGTGGCGATCCTGGCGGCGGTGGTCGTGGTGGTGACGGGTCTGGCCTGGCACAGCGTGGACTCGCTGATCGCCAATATCGAACGCATCGGCGACCTGGGCCTGGGCGGCGGCAACGACGACGGCGCGACCGACATCCTGATGGTCGGCGTGGACAGCCGCACCGACGCGCACGGCAACCCGCTGACCGGCGCCGAACGCGCGATGCTGCACGCGGGCGACGAGGTGGGCACCAACACCGACACCATCGTGCTGATCCGCATCCCGAACGACGGCGAGTCGGCGACCGCGATCTCCATCCCCCGCGACGCGCACGTCCAGATCCCCGGCCTGGGGAAGGGCAAGATCAATTCCGCCTACGGCGCGACCAAGGAGACCGAGCGTCAGGCGCTGATCGAGCGCGGCGTCGCCGAGGGCGAGGCGGAACGCGAATCCACCCAGGCCGGCCGGAAGGCGCTGATCAGCACCGTCGCGGAGTTGACCGGCATCACCGTCGACCACTACGCCGAGGTCAGCCTGCTCGGGTTCGTGCTGCTCACCGACGCGGTGGGCGGGGTCGAGGTGTGCCTGAACTCCGCGGTGGACGAGTGGATGTCGGGGGCGGACTTCCCGGCGGGCGAGCAGCGCCTGGACGGGCCGCAGGCGCTGAGCTTCGTGCGGCAGCGCCACGACCTGCCGCGCGGGGACCTGGACCGGATCGCCCGCCAGCAGGTGTTCATGGCGCAGTTGGTCGGGCAGGTGCTCAGCGCGCGTACCCTGGCCAATCCGGCCAAACTGGCGCAGTTGAGCGAGGCGGTCGGCCGCACGGTGGTGCTCGACGAGGACTGGGACGTGGTGGCGTTCCTGCAACAGTTGAAGGACCTCTCGGGCGGGCAGGTGCGGTTCGAGACCATCCCGGTCGCGGACCTGAACGCGATCACCGGCGACGGCGAGTCGGTGGTGCGCGTCGACCCGCGCGCGGTGCGCGAGGCGGTGGCCGCGCTGGTCGGCGAACAAGCCGAATTCTCCGGGGAGACGGGCGAATCCCCCGACACCCGGGTCGAACCCGCGTCGGTGAGGGTGAACGTCGCGAACGCGGGCGGCGTGCCCGGTCTGGCGGCGCAGGTGTCACAGGCGTTGAGCGCGAAGGGTTTCCGGGAGGGAACGGTCGGCAACTACACCGGGTCCGGTGTGTCGGGCAGTCGGGTGCTGGCCGCCGACACCGCCGATCCGGCGGCCGCCGCGGTGGCGAAAGCGTTGGGCGGATTGACCGTCCTGGCCGATCCGACGTTGTCGCGGGATACCGTCGGCGTGGTGCTGGCGAGCGACTATTCTGGTCCGGGCTCGGCGGCGGCGTCGATGTTCGATTTCTCCGGAACCTCGACCGCGCCGACGCCCGTCCCACCGGCACCACCGATCGACGCAGGCCAGAACGGACCGACATGCGTGAACTGACCACCACCGGAAAGCGTGACAATGCGTGATCGAGACCAAGCGCTGACCCTCACCGAAGCGGTCCTCGATCCGATCCTCGCGCGCGAACCCGCGGGTCCGCGCGTCACCTACTACGACGACGCCACCGGGGCCAGGATCGAACTGTCCGGCCTGACGCTGGCGAACTGGGCGGCCAAGACCGGCAACCTGATCCGCGACGAATTCGGTCTCACCCCCGGCGCGCGGGTCGCGGTGCTGCTGCCCGCGCACTGGCAGACCGCGGCCGTGCTGCTGGGTTGCTGGTGGGCGGGCGTCGAGGTGGTGCTGCGTCCTGACGAGGACGCCGATCTGGCCCTGGTGACCGCGCGGCGTCTCGCGGAGGTCGACGGTGTCGGCGAAGTCGCGGCGCTGTCGCTGGACGCCATGGGCGGCCCGGTCCGTGACCTGCCGGTGGGCGTCACCGATTTCGCCACCTCCGTGCGCGTGCACGGTGACCAGTTCCATCCCGGCGGCGCGGGCGTCGCGCTGGACGGCGAACCGGTGGCGGAGGTGCTGTCCCAGGCGCGCCGGTCCGCGGCGGCGCAGGGGTTCGGCGAAGGCGACCGGGTGCTGTCGACCACGCCGTGGGAGACGCCGCAGGACCTGATCGACGGGTTCGTGGCGGTGCTCGCGGTGGGCGCGTCGCTGGTCCAGGTGGTCAATGCTGATCCGGCGCGGCTCGAGCACCGGGTCGCCGAGGAGCGGGTGACGGCGCGTCGCGACTGAGTCACGGAGCGGGCCGTCTCCTACTCCGGTAGGGGACGGCATCCGACCGGAGGCCGTTCCACAATCGCCGGGAAGTCCGTACGGTGGGATGTACATCACACGACGGTGAGGCGGTGGGGTCATGAGAACGCAATACCTGCTCCGGTGGATGTCGACCCACGGGGCCGCGCGCCTCGGACTGCGGGTCCAGTCCCGCCGCGGCGACGCCTTCGCGACCCTGCTCGGCGGGCAGGCGGGCATCGCCGACCCGTATCCGCTGATCGCGGAACTGCGCGGCGAGCGACGACTGCTGCGCACCTCGCTGTCGTGGGCCACCTTCGACCACGAACTGTGCCGGAGCATCCTGCGCGACAAGCGATTCGGGGTCCGGCTCCCGGAGAGCTTCGACCTGCCCCGACCGCTGAAGGCGATCGCGAAACGGGCACCGCTGCCGCCCAATCCCGTCGACGACCCCTCGATGCTGGTCATCGACCCGCCGCACCACACGGCCATGCGCAAACCCGTCGCCGCGGCCTTCACCCCGCGCGCGATCGGCAAACTGCGCGACCGGGTCACCACCGTCACCGAGGAATTGCTCGCGGCGCTGCCCGCCCACGGCTCGACCGACCTGATCGCCGCCTACGCCGCGCAGATCCCCATCGCGATCATCTCCGAGATGCTCGGCTTCCCCGACCGCGACCGGGCGCTGTTCCTGCGCTGGGGCGACGACCTCACTCCGCTGCTCGACATCGGCATCGGGTGGCGCGCCCACTACCGCGCCATGCGCTCGACCGAGCGGATGAACGAGTACTTCGACGTCCACCTGGCCCGCCTGCGCCGCGAACCCGGCGAGGACATCCTCAGCAGCATGGTGGCCTCCGGCGAACTCGACGACCACGAACTCAAGGCCAACGCGAGCCTGCTGATGGGCGCGGGCTTCGAGACCACCGTCAACCTGATCGGCAACGGTGTCGCACAGTTGCTGGCCCACCCCGAACAGCTCGAACGTCTGCGCGCCGAACCGGACCTGTGGCCCAACGCGATCGAAGAGATCATGCGCTACGACTCCCCCGTGCAGACCACCGCGCGCTCGGCCCACGAGGACGTCGAGATCGACGGGCGCACCGTGCGCACCGGCAACGCGGTCATCCTGTCGCTGGCGGGCGCCAACCGCGACCCGAAGGTGTTCACCGACCCCGACCGGTTCGACATCGCGCGGGCCAACGCCAGGGATCACCTCGGCTTCAGCAGCGGCATCCACGTGTGCCTCGGCGCCAGTCTGGCCCGCATGGAGGCCGAATACGCGCTGCGCGCGCTGTTCGAGCGCTTCCCGGATCTCGCCCTCGACGGTCCGCCGCGCCGCAGGCAACTGTTCACCCTGCACGGGTATTCGCGGATGCCGGTACGGCTGGGCGCGCCGGCCCGGCCGCGTCAGCTGAACCCGACGGCCTGATCGCCCCAGGCGTTGTGCAGGTCGGCGTCGGGGTCCTCGACCACCCGGTCGACGGCGTCGATGAGCAAGGTGGCGCGGGTGTCCGGTCGGTACGGCGGCCAGTGTTTGGACCCGTCCAGCGCGGCGGGCACACCGTGCGTCGCGAAGGCCAGCCACCGCCGCATCATCCGGCCCGACACCTCCCCCGCCGCCTTGCGGCCGCCCAACCAGAACGTCGGGTCCAGGTTGAGCGTGCCGAAATTGCCGAACACATAGGGTAATTCGGTGGCGTGGCCCGCCCCGACGCGCGCCGCGCGCAGCATCGGGGTGGCGTGGTCGAAACGATAGACCCAGGTCGGTGAATGCTGGGCGTGGCCGTCGGCCACCCAGTGCGCGGGCATCCGGAACGCGGCGTCGGTCGACATCGCCAGCGCGCCACGGGATTTGCTCAGATCCGGGTAGGCCGAGGTGATCTCGGCGATCCGCTCGGCCGACATGCCGGGATTGCCCGCCGCCACGTCGTGCAGCATCAGGTTCACCGCCTCCGGGGTCACCGGCATGATGGGGGAACGGAACACCCGGAACAGCGACGCCTCGTCCTTGTTGGTGCCGATGATCAGCGGCACCCGGTGCGAACGCCCGTTCTGGAAACGATCGACCGGATAGGTCGGCAGCAGGTCGCCGTCCACCACCGGGGCCGCCGCCAACCGACCCGGTTCGGCCAGCGGCACCTCGTCGAGCAGCACGCCCGCCGCCCGCACGATCCGCTCGATCGGCATATCGATCAGTTCCAGCGCGCGCGAGGCGGGCAGATCCAGCAGTTCCAGGAACCGCCGGGCCACGCTCACGCCGCGTTCCGGCCCGAACACCGTCGTCGCGGGCGGGCTCTGCGCCATCGCCCGGTGGAAGAGACCGGCCGAATGCGGCGAGGTCAGCAAGGCCGTCACACAGCCGCCGCCCGAGGATTCGCCGAACAGGGTGACATTGCCCGGGTCGCCGCCGAACGCGGCGATGTTGTCGCGCACCCACTCGAGCGCGGCGATCTGGTCGTGCAGACCCAGGTTCGGGGTGAAGCCGTGGAACAGCGAGGACAGATCCAGGAAGCCCAGCGCGCCGAGTCGGTAGTTGACCCCCACGACCACCACGTCGCCGGTCTCGGCGAGGCGACGGCCGTCGTAGACGCCCTGGGCGGCCGTGCCGAGGCAGTACGCGCCCCCGTGCAGCCACACCATGACCGGCCGCGGTTCGCCGTCCCCGGTCAGCGCGCCGCGCGGCGCCCACACGTTCAACCACAGGCAGTCCTCGCCCATGGCCAGGTCGGAGTCCACCGGCACCATCGTGCCCATCGTCTGCGGGGCGACGTCACCGTAGGTCAGGCAGTCGCGCACGCCGATCCAGCGCTGCGGGCGAACGGGCGGTCGGAAGCGATTGGTGCCGGTGACGGGGGCGGCGTACGGGACACCGCGCCAAGCGGCGACCGGCCCGTCGTGGAACCCGCGGACCTCGCCGTACTCGGTGCGGGCGACCGGGGCCGCCGCGGGGTCGGTCACGGGGATCTTCCCGCGGGTGGCTGTGCTGGGGCTCGTCGCGCTCGGCTCGGTCATGATCCGCACCTCCTGCCCGATCCGGTGGTTCGCCGGAAGTTCGCCACCGGGGTCGGCACTTCTGATCTTTCCTCCCGAGGGTACGTCGCGAATCGGGTCCGAGCAGGTGAGACGCTCGATTCGGCGCGAGCGCGCTAGGCTGATCCGATGCCGAGCTACGCGTACCGGTGCCGGGGATGTGGGGACACCTTCGAGGTGAACCGACCGATGGCGCAGTCCTCCGACCCCGCCGTCTGCCCGGGCGGCCACACCGACACCGTCAAATTGTTGACCACATTCGCCACGGTCAGCAGGGGTGGCGGCGGCGTTCCCGCGCCCGCGCCGAGCGCCGCGCCCCGCCCCTCGGGCGGTGGCTGCTGCGGCGGCGGATGCTGCGCCTGACGCGCTCCCCTTCCCTCGTCACCGGACGGTGACCGACGTCACGAGCGACCGGCGTCACCGTCACGACGATCGACATGCCCCAGATCGCGGTCCGGCGACACCCGGTCGCGCACCCGCTGCTTGAGCACCGCGATCTCCGGGAACCCGCCGTCGGCCTTGCGCTCCCACACCTGATCCCCGTCCACGGTGATCCGGAACACGCCCCCGGTCCCCGGTACCAACGCGACCTCGCCGATCTCGGTGCCGAACGTGCTCAACAACTCCTGCGCCATCCACCCGGCCCGCAGCAACCACCGACACTGCGTGCAGTACTCGATCGCGATCCTCGACATCCGCCGAACCTACCGCCGCCGATCGGCCGCCGCCCACCTACGCACGGTGAGCACCCCCGGCACGGGCATCGCTCAGGGGTGCAGGAGGCCGTCGAGGTAGAGCCACGCGCCGTCCTCGCGGACGAAGCGACTGGTTTCGTGGAGAGTGCCGCGACCGTCGGGGCCGCGGTGGTGGGCGCGGAATTCGACGGTGCCGGTGGTGTCGAAAGGGCCGCCGCGTTCGGTGCGCACGATCTCGAGGAACAGCCAGCGCAGGTCGGGGTCCGGGTCGATCGAGGCCGGGCGGTGGGTGGGGTGCCAGGTGCGCCACAGGTAGTCGGTGTCGCCGAGCGCGAACGCGGTGAACCGCGAGCGCATCAGGGCCTCGGCGGTCGGGGCGGGGCGCGCGCCGGACAGCGCGGGGCCGCAGCATTCGGCGAAGGTGTCGCCGCGACGACACGGACAGGGACGCGACTCGGCCATGGTCCCGATTCTGGCCTCCCGGTCGGGCGAGCCGGTCACGGGGTGGCGACCTGGGACAACAGCACCGAGATCGCCTCGGCCTGCTCGCGCCAGCGACGCAGTTCGGTGACGCTGGGGGCGAGTTCGTAGTCGTGGTGGTGCGCCGCCCGCGAGAGCGCCGCCCAGACCGTCGCCACCTGCGAGGCCGTCTCCACGCCGGTGAACGCGCGCAGGGCGAGCAGTTGCGCGCGCATCGGGCAGCGCATCAACTCCGGGACCGAGCGCGCCCACAGTTCGTCCACCGACTGTTCCAACGCCAGGCGCAGGATCCAGGCCGTCGCCCGCGACCACACGCCGCCCGCGTCGGTGACCTCGCCGTCGAGGAGTCGGTCCACCGCGCCGAAACGCTCCGTCACCGTCGGGCGCGGCGCTCGCGGACCCGACGGCCGGGGATCACGCCGCGGCCGAGGCCGGCGCTGCCCGCTCACCCGCGCGCCCTCACCGGGCCAGCCACGCGATGAAACGTTCGGTGTCGGAGATCAATTCGCGCATACCGCGCCCGATCGGCACGTGCGCGCCCGCTGTCACGTCCCGCAGCGCGCTCACCAGCCATTTGCCGTCGCGGGCGAGGAATTTGTTGAGGTCGTCGACGTTGTAGCGCACACCCATCACGGCCAGCGCGACCATCGCTCGGGTGGTGTGCGCGCCCTCGATGTAGCGCTGCACGTCGCGATGCGGTCGCCCCGCCGCCAGCAGGTCGCGGCGCGCGCGGGCCTGCGCCGCCGCTTCCACCGCCGACCGGCAGCACGTCGCCACCAGTTCGTCGGCGATGGCCGGCGGCAACTGCGGGGTGCGCACCAGCGACCGCGCGTCGTCGAGGTAGCGGCGCACCGGGTCACTGGAGACGCGCACCTCCACGACCGACCGTTCGCGGCGCTGCACCTCGACCACGTGCGCGTCGAGTTGCATGCGCCGCACCGCCTCGGCCAACCGCTCGTCGTGGGTGAACACCACCACCTGGCGCGTCCAGGCGACCGCGGCCAGCACCGTCGCCAGACCGTCCACCTTGGCCGGGTCCATCGCCTGCACGGGATCGTCGATCATGACGAACCGGAACGGGCTGTCCTCCACGGTCGCGCGCGGCAGGAACAGCGAGAGACCGAGCGCGTGCAGTTCGCCCTGACTCATCACGCCCAGCGCGGCGCCGTCGACCTCGTCCACGGTGACGTCGAGCAGCACCCGGCGCGCGGTTCCGGCGTTGCCCTGCAAGCGGATCGCGCCCAATTCGACATTGCTCTGCTGGCGCAGGGTCCGCCACACCCAACGCGCGGTGGTCTCCAACGGGGTCATCCGCTCGCCGCGCAGCCCCGCGGTGGCCGATTTCAGCCAGTCCTCGGCGCGCCGCAGCGTGCGCAACTCCGCCGACCGCAACGCGACCTCGCGTGCGCCCTCCAACCAGCCCGCGATGCGCGGGATCAGCGGCGTCCACACCTCGTCCAACCGGTCGAGTTCCTTGCGGGTGCCCTGCTGGAGCAGTTCCAACTCGTCCACCAGCGCGGCGTGCGCGCACCGCAGGCGATCGGCGAGGTCGGGGGCATAGTCGACCTCGGTCAGCTCCGCCCACTCCGCCCAGGCCCGACGCACCGCACCGGTGTCGATCGTCGGCGGGGTGCGCGGATGGAACTCCAGGTCGCGCGGCACCTGTTCGGGCAGGGCGCGCGCGGCGCGGATCGCCTCGCCCAGGTCGGCGCGCGCGGAGGCCAACGCCTCGCTCTTCGCGGTCAGCGCGGCGATCGTGGCGTCGGCCCCTTCGGCCCACCGCGCGTCCAGGGTCGAACGCCCGCAGACCGGACACGCGCAGGAACCGCCCAGATCCACGTGCTCGCGCGCGGCGCGCAGCAGTTCCAGGACGCGCAGATCGGATTCGACGTCGGCCGAACTCCCCCGGTCCACCGCCGCGCCGAACCGCTCCAACCGCGCGGCCACCTCCTCGACCTGTTCGGCCCCCGGCACCGTCAACCGGACGATCGCGCGCAGTCCCTCCGGACCGATGGGCTCGGCGATCGCGCCGAACACGTGCGCGCCCACCGCCTTCAGGTCCGGTTGCGGGCGGCGCAGCAGTTCGGTCATCGCGATCGCGCGGTCGTCGGCCAGATGTTCCATCGCGGCGACCAGGCCGAGGCGCTCGTGGCGCGAATGACGCGCCGCGCGTTCGAGTTCCAGCCGCCGCGTCCGCAACCGCTCCTGCGCGACGGTCAATTCGTCCAAGCCCAACAACTGGTGCAGCGCGTCGAACAGATCGCTGGGGCGTCCGTCGACCAGCGCGCCGAGTTCGCTGTAGGACAGGAAGGGGCGGTACAGATCCAGCACGCCCGCCCACCGGGCGATGTCGAAAGGCGTTTCGCCCGTGGCGGATCCGGTGTCGCGTTGGGTCCAGTCCGCGTCGGTCAGCTCGGCCTCGGGCGACCACTGTTTGGCCACCGTCAGTTCGGGGTCCGCGCCCGCGGTGAGCAGGTCGACCTCGATGCGCGCGCCCTCCCCCGTGTGCAGGTTGCGCCAGCCCTCCCGCCACGCCGACGACCGACCGTCCCAGCGCCGGTTACCGCCGGTCAACGCGAGTTCGGCGGCCTCGGCGAAACTGGATTTGCCGCTGCCGTTGCGGCCGACGACCAGCGTGAGGCCCGGGCCGGGTTGCAGGGTCAGCGTGGCCTCGGGGCCGATCCCGCGGAATCCGCGCACCCGCACGGCCCGCAGGAAGATCCCGCCGATCTCGGAATCCACCGCGCCCGGCGGATTCTCACCGTGCTGTAGCGCCCCGAGAACGGCCTCGGCCACCTCACGGGTGACCGTCGGATCCTCGGCCAATCGCCCGGCCACCACCTCGGGCAGCCGCGGGGGTGCGTCCGTGGCCGGATCGGCCGCGGGATTCACGCGCATACGAAAACCCCTTCACCACCGAACCGCGGCCTGCCCTCCCGCTCCGGGCTCGGTGTCCCTGTCGAAAGCTGAGCGAAACGGTACCCGATCATGGCGCGATCACCCACCGGCGGTGCCGAATACTGTGGAGAGACGATGCGAGCTCCCGGTTGCGACGGGGACCTGACAGTTGCCGAACGAAAAGGTGACGCGAGCCTGCCCGCGGGGATGGATATGGCCATCGAGCGCACGCGGCCGCGTTCGATGTCCACCCCTCGCCAGCCCCGGCGGGCAGCTCGATGTGTCTCACCCGAGTCGGGTGGCCCGGACGAGCCGAACAGGACAGGATGCCGTACGCGGGTGAATTACGCAACACGAACGGAATGTTCGAATCCGATGCGCACACAGCCGTTTCCGCCCGGACGTGCGCGGCTGTCGGTGGGCTGGGGTAGAACTCCGTTCGACACCGACGAGGGGGGAACGCAGTGAGTGAGCGCAAGGTCGACCCGGCCACCGTCGCGCAGCGCCGCCTGCGCGTCACGGCCGGTCTGGAAGAACTCGATCTCTGGCTCGGCGACCAGGTCCGCACGGGCCTGGCGCAGACGGACCGCTCGCACCGGGCGTACGAGGCCGTCGCCGCCCGCATGGTCGACGCCCAGGCCCCCGGCGTGGCCGCCGCGCTGCGTCAGATCCCCACCACCATGGCCACCCGCGCCGACTGGCCGGATCGCGTCCTGGGCGAATACGCCCGCCTGCACCTGCTGATCACCGCCCACCGCCGCCTCGACGACCTGCCCGAAGCACTGGGCGCGAGCGTGCGCACCCACATCGGGTATCCCACCTCCTCGGAGTCCGTGCGGGCGTGTACACCGGTCCGCGACCACTGGATGGCGGTGGGTCGGCGGGTCACCGAGGAGGACCGACTCCACACCCGCCGCACCTGGTTGCTCGGCCGGGCCACCGGGCAATGGGCGCTGCTGGTCGAGCACAGTTTCGGGACCCCGGAATTCGCCCGGACGGTCCCCGAACCCGGTGCGATGGTCGACGCCGAGGTCCACTACTACCCCGCCGCCGCGCCGTTGCGGGCGATCTGGGGCGCGCAGTACGACATCGCGGAGCCCTTCACGACGATTCCGGTGACGGCGTCCGAGACGACTCGGGGAACCGTGTCCGAAGCGCTGGACGCGCACGCGCGGGCGCTGGCCGCCGACCCGTGGTTGCGGTCGTGGCCGGTGCTGCTGCGCGAGATCGTCCCGGTGGTCGACGGCGAGCGGTGGCGAGTGGTCGACGCGACCGGCGCGGCGGTCGAGGTGGCGGCCGCCGAACAGCCGTGGCAGTTGCTGGGGGTTTCCGGAGGACATCCGGTGACGCTGGTCGCCGAGTGGACGGCCGACGGGGTGACCCCGATCGCGGCGCTGGTCGGCGGCGAGATCGTGGACGTGGTCGCGGAGCGCGGGGCGACGCGATCCGGCGACGGTCGCGGTGCGGCGGGCAGCGGTGCGGATCTGACCTCCGTGGCCCTGCTCGGCACGGCGCGGCGCACCCCGGACCCGGAGCGGTTGCCCGCACCGGTGGCCGCGGCGGCGCGCCGGGTGGAGGGGGAATCCGGCCGCGCGCTGCTCGAATACGCCGCGCTGCGTGACGCTTTCGCGCGCGCGGGCGTGTGCCCGGGTACCGCGACCATACCGTCGCCTGCCCCGGACGACGAACGACGACGATTACCCGCGCCCGCCGCGCGCACGGTGGCCGCGATGCTGCGCGAGAACTCGCGATTCCTGGCGGAATGGTTCGAGGCCGCGCGGCCCCACGATTTCCGCGCCCCCGATTCGCTGTGCGCGCTGCTGCTCGAACAAGCCGCCGGCAGTACCAGGTGGCGCACGCCCCTGCTGGCCCTGGCGGGCGAGCGCGGGCGCTGGTTGGCGGCGCGTCATCCGCAGTGGCGCGCGCTGCCCTGGCCCGCCGTCGACGCCGCGACCGCCGGGGCCGAGGTGTGGCAGTACGGCGGCGCGCAGGCCCGGCGCACCTGGCTGACGGAGTTGCGGCGACGCGATCCGGCCGCCGCGCGCGACATGCTCGTCGCGACCTGGGCCACCGAATCCGGTCCGATGCGCGCCGAACTGCTCGCCACCTTCGAGGCCGGGATCTCCGTGCGCGACGAACAACTGCTCGAGTCGGCCTTGGACGACCGGCGCGCCGACGTGCGACGCGCCGCGGCGGGACTGCTGGCGCTGCTTCCGGATTCGGCGTTCGCCGGGCGGATGCTGGCCCGCGCGGCGACGTGGGTGCGCCCGGTCCGGTTGCGCGCCGACGGCACGGTGGCGCGCACACACCTGGTGATCGACATCCCGGAACCGCTGGACGCCGAGGCGATCCGCGACGGATTGGTCGATCGCGGCGTGGAGTTCTCCTACCGCTGGTCGGGCGCGCCCGACACCGCGGCCGGGCTGCTGCGCCAACTGGTCGCCGCGACGCCGCTGCGGTACTGGGAGGGCGGTGTGGCGCCGACGCCACGCGAGATGGTCGCCATCGGCGTGGTCGACAGGTTCCGGCAGCCGCTGTTCGACGGCTGGGTGGACGCCGCGCTGGCCCAGCGTGATCCGCGCTGGGCGGCGGCGCTTTTCGAGGCGGGCGTCCCCTCCGATTCCGCGCTGTTGCGTCGCCGGGAACTGTTCGCCCTGCTGCCCGACGCCGACCGCACCCGACACCTGCTGCGCCTGGACGGTTCCTGGCTCTCGGAGATCGAGGCGCTGCTACCCGCGCTGGCCCACCCGTGGCCCGCCGAGGTGGCCCAACACCTGCTCCTGCTGCTGTTCGACCGGGCCGGGATCGCGGCGCGCTCGTCCACCGCGCACGGCGTCGGGCCGCGCGCGCACCGCTCGCTGCTCACCGCCGCCTCGGTCCACCTACCGGTCACCGCCGCCCCCACCGTCGCGGGTCTGGCCCGCCGCTGCGACGATCCGGACTGGGAGCACGCCTTCGACCGGCTGGCCCACGACCTCAACCACCGCTCGATGATGCTCGAGGAGTTGCAGTGACGACCACCGACCCCGACCTGCTGCGCCCGCACGCCGAACAGGCCTTCGCGGGCGAACTCGCCGCGCTCGCCGCGATCGACGACCGCCCTCGTCCGCCCTCGTGGCGGCTCTCGCCGTGGGCGGTGGTCACCTATCTGCTGGGCGGGACGCTCGCCGACGGCACCGTGATCAGCCCCAAGTACGTCGGGCCGCGCCGCCTGGTCGAGGTGGCCGTGGCCACCCTGGCCACCGACCGAGCCCTGCTGCTGCTCGGTGTCCCCGGCACCGCGAAGACCTGGGTGTCCGAACATCTCTGCGCGGCGGTGAGCGGGACCTCGACCCTGCTGGTCCAGGGCACCTCGGGGACAGCGGAGGAAGCCATCCGCTACGGCTGGAACTACGCGCGCCTGCTGGCCGAAGGCCCCAGTGACGGCGCGCTCGTCCCCTCCCCGGTGATGACCGCCATGCGCACCGGGTCCGTCGCCCGCATCGAGGAGCTGACCCGCATCCCCTCCGACGTGCAGGACGCGCTCATCACGATCCTGTCCGAGAAGACCTTGCCGATCCCGGAACTCGGCGCCCAGGTGCAGGCGGCGAAGGGGTTCAACGTCATCGCCACCGCCAACGACCGCGACCGGGGCGTCAACGACCTGTCCTCGGCGCTGCGCCGCCGCTTCAACACCGTCGTGCTGCCGCTGCCCGCCGACGAAGAGGAAGAGGTCGCGATCGTCGTGCGGCGCGTCGAACAACTCGGCGCGGCACTGGAACTGCCCACCGTGCCCGCCGCGGCCGAGGAGGTGCGGCGGGTCGTGCGGATCTTCCGTGAATTGCGTTCGGGGGTGACGGCCGACGGCCGCACCAAACTGAAATCGCCGTCGGGCACCCTGTCCACCGCGGAGGCGATCTCGGTGATCACCAACGGCATCGCGCTGTCGGCGCATTTCGGCGACGGGACGCTGCGGGCGGGCGATATCGCCGGCGCGGTACTCGGCTCGGTCGTCAAGGACCCGGTCGCCGACACGGTGGTGTGGACCGAATACCTGGAGGCCGTGGTCCGCGAGCGGCCCGACTGGGCCGATTTCTACCGCGCCTGCCGCGAGGTGAAGGGATGAGCGCAGGGAGCGGCCGGTGAACACGCTCGAGGCCGAAACCGAGCCGGTGACGAGGGTTTTCGGCATCCGGCACCACGGTCCGGGGTCGGCGCGGTCGTTGCGGACCGCGCTGGAGGCCTTCGCTCCCGACGCCATCCTCATCGAGGGGCCCGCCGACGCCGATCCGCTGGTCGAGTTCGTCGCCGCCGCGGACCTGCGTCCGCCGGTCGCGGTGCTGGCCTACGTCCGCGACGAACCGGCGTCGGCGGCGTTCTGGCCGTTCGCGGCCTTCTCCCCGGAATGGCAGGCGCTGCGCTACGCCGCCGAACACGGTGTTCCCGCGCGGTTCTGCGACCTGCCCGCGGCGCAGGTGCTGGCCGCGGGCGAGGAGGGCGGCGAACGCGGCGACCCGCTCGCCGACCTCGCCGCCGCGGCAGGCTACGACGACGCCGAACGCTGGTGGGACGCGGTGGTGGAATCGCGCGCGGACGCGGCCGAGGACGCCGCCGACGTCGCCGACGCGGGTTTCGAGGCGATCACCGAGGCGATGGCCGCGCTGCGCGAAGCCGAGGACGCCGTGGACGCGCACACCCTGCGCCGCGAGGCCTACATGCGGCAGCGCGTGCGGGCGACGCAAAAGGGCGGCGCGCGCAGGCTCGCGGTGGTGTGCGGGGCGTGGCACGCGCCCGCGCTGGTCGGTCCGCTGGGGCCCGCCGCCGCCGATCAGCGGTTGCTGACCGGCATGCCGAAGGTGAAGGCCACGCTGACCTGGGTGCCGTGGACGCATTCGCGGCTCTCGGTCGGCTCCGGATACGGCGCGGGCATCACCTCGCCCGGTTGGTACCACCACTTGTTCACCGCCACCGAACAACCCGTGGCGCGCTGGCTCACCGCCGTGGCCGGGGTGCTGCGCGCCCACGACCTGCCGGTGTCCAGCGCGCACGTCATCGAGGCGGTGCGTCTCGCGGAAACCCTGGCGGCGCTGCGGGATCGACCGTTGGCGGGGCTGTCGGAGGTCACCGAGGCGGTGCGGTCGGTGCTGTGCGGCGGCGACGAGACGATGGTCCGGGTCGTGGTGAGCGAACTCGTGGTCGGCGAAGCGCTCGGCGGCGTCCCGGAGGACGTGCCGACGGTTCCGCTCGACGCCGACCTGCGCGCCGCGATCCGCTCGCTGCGCCTCAAACAGGAGCCCAAGGCCCGATCGGTCGACCTGGATCTGCGCAAGGAACGCGATCTCGCGCGGTCCCGACTACTGCACCGACTGCGGCTGCTCGGCATCGACTGGGGCGAGCCCACCACCGGCGAGGTGCGCGGCACCGGCACCTTCCGGGAGAGCTGGACTCTGCGCTGGCGGCCGGAATTCGCGGTCGCGATCATCGAGGCGTCGCGCTGGGGGCCGACGCTGCGGGTGGCCGCGCAGACACGCATCCTCGACGCCGCGCACCGCCCCGACATCGGTCTGGCCGAACTCACCGCCGCGCTGGACGCGGCACTGCTCGCCGATCTCGGCGAGGCCACCGACGGTCTGGTCGCCCGCGTGGAGTCGGTGGCCGCGCTCGATCACGACGTCACCCATCTGCTCGCCGCCTTGCCCGGCCTGATCGACACGCTGCGCTACGGCGATGTGCGCGGCACCGACACCGCGGCCCTCGCCCATGTCGCCGACGGGTTGCTGGTGCGGATCTGCGCGGGTCTGCCCGGGGCGGTCACCGGTCTGGATGCCGAAGCCGCCCACCAACTCCGGGTCCTGTTGGACGCGGCGCACACCGCCGTGCACACCCGCGACGATCCCGCCGCCTCGGCACGCTGGCTGGCCGCGCTCGGCAGACTCGCCGACCGCACCGACGTGCACGGCGAACTGGTCGGCCGGGCGGTGCGGTTGCTCGGTGACGCGGGTGTCCTCGACGAGGCGCGGTCCGCGCGCCGTTTGGCCGCGGCGCTGTCGGTGGGCAACACCGCCGCCGCCAAGGCCGCCTGGATCGACGGCTTCCTCGGCGGGCGCGGTCTGCTGCTGGTGCACGATCGGGAACTGCTCGGACTCATCGACGCCTGGTTGCGCGACCTGGACGACGAAGAGTTCGTGCGCACCCTGCCGTTGCTGCGCCGCACCTTCGGCGCTTTCGAATCCGCGGAGCGGCGGGCCATCGGTCGCGCCGTCCGCGACACCGGGACGACCGCTCAGGCGCCCGGTACGGCCATCGACGCCGTGCGGGGCGCGCTCGCGCTGCGCGCCGTCGCCGACATCCTGGGGGTCCGGTGACCGACGACGACCACGCGCGGCGCTGGCGACTGGTGCTCGGCACCGCCGCCGAACCCGAACTCGGCGGGCTCGCGACACCCTCCGACACCGCCATGGACCGCGCGATGGGCACCCTCTACGACGGGCCCGACGAGGCGGTCTCGGCGAAACGGTCCGCCGGACTGGGCGGTTCGGCTCCGCGCGTGGCGCGCTGGCTGGGCGACATCCGCACCTACTTCCCGTCCACGGTGGTGGAGGTCATGCAGCGCGACGCGGTCGAACGGCTGAACCTCACCCAGTTGCTGCTGGAACCCGAACTGCTCGAAGCCGTGGAACCGGACGTGCACCTGGTGGGCACCCTGCTCGGGCTGAACAAGGTGATGCCCGAGACCACCAAGGCGACCGCACGGATGGTGGTGGAGAAGGTGGTGCGCGATATCGAGGCGCGCATCGCCGCGCACACCAGGGCGACGGTCACGGGGGCGCTGGACCGCGCCGCGCGCGTCACCCGACCGCGGCCGCGCGACATCGACTGGGACCGCACCATTCGCGGCAATCTCGCCCACTACCTGCCCGAATATCGCACGGTCGTCCCGCAGCGGTTGATCGGCCACGGCCGACGGGCCCAGGCCGTGCGCAAGGAGGTGGTGCTCGCCATCGACCAGTCGGGGTCGATGGCGGCCAGCGTCGTCTACGCCTCGGTGTTCGGCGCGGTGCTGGCGTCCATGCGCGCGTTGCGGACCTCCCTGGTCGTGTTCGACACCGAGGTGGTCGACCTCACCGATCGGCTGGCCGACCCGGTCGAGGTGCTGTTCGGCACGCAACTCGGCGGCGGCACCGACATCAACCGGGCGCTGGCCTACTGCGCCACGCTCATCACCCGCCCCGCCGACACGCTGTTCGTGCTGATCTCCGACCTGTACGAGGGCGGGATCCGGCGCGAGATGCTGCGCCGGGTGCACGCGATGAAGGAGTCCGGGGCACAGGTGGTGGTGTTGCTGGCGCTGTCGGACGAGGGCGCGCCCGCCTACGACCACGACAACGCCGCCGCCCTGGCCGCCCTGGACGTGCCCGCCTTCGCCTGCACCCCCGACCGGTTCCCCGAATTGCTGGCCACCGCCATGGATCGCGGCGACATCCACGCGTGGGCGGACCGCAACGCGCGCTGATCCGCCCCGCTCACCTCACAGGTCCGCGATGGCGGCCAGCGGCGGCGTGCGCGCGGCGCGCACACCCGGCCACACCGCGGCCAGGACGCCGACCACCGCCGAGGCCACCAGCACCGACACCAACTGCGTCCACGGCACGGTGATCTGGTCGATGCCGAAATCTCGCAGGGTGCGGAGGAATCCGATGCCGAGTCCGATGCCGAGCACCACGCCGACCAAGGCGCCGAAGATCGCGATCAGCATCGACTCCAGGTAGATGGTGCGGCGGACCTGGGCGCGCAATGTGCCGACCGCGCGCAGCATGCCGATCTCCCTGCGTCGCTCCACCACCGACAGCGCCAGGGTGTTGATGATGCCCAGGATGGCGATCACCACGGCCAGCGCCAGCAAGCCGTAGAGGATGGCGAGCATTGTGTTGATCTGTCGGCCCTGCGCGCCCTTGAACTCCTCGCGGTCCTGGACCTGGACGACGGCGAACTGATCGGTGGCCTTCTCCAGATCGGTGCGCATGGCGGACAGGTCGGCCCCGGGCTGCGCCTTGACCAGCACGAAGAAGTTGTTCTGGAAACTCACCGGTATCACCTGTTGGAACACGGTGGGCGCGAGCACCATCTGTCCGAGCAGCGGGGACTTCTTGTAGACGCCGCTGATCGTGACGGGCACCTTCTGGTTCTTGTCCAGCGTGGTCAACTCGATGCGCTGCCCGGCGCTCCACCCGTGCTCGGCGGCCTCGTCCTGATCGACCATGACCTCACCGTCGCCGAGTGAGCCGGTGCCGCTGACCAAGTCGTAGTTGAGCACGTCGTCCATCGGGCGGTCCGGCGAGATGCCGGTCATCTGATCGTCGCCGACCTTCACCGCCGCGCCGCGGAAGCCCACCGCGTCGGCGACACCGGTGACCGCGCGCGCCGAATCGGGCACGCCCAACGGCAATCCGATGAGCTGGGACTGCTGGGGCCCCGACAGCACGTAATCGGCGTCGACGCCTTTGTCCACCAGGACGCCGATGCTGGTCTTGGCCGACGCGCCGAGCATCCCGATCGCCGAGACCAGCATCAGGCCGAGGGTCAGTGCGAAGGCGGTGGCGGCGGTGCGGCGCGGATTGCGCACCGCGTTGTTGCGCGCCATCCGACCGATCGCGCCGAAGGGACGCACCAGGATGCCGAGCGCACCGACGATCGGCCGTGACAGCGCGGGCGAGGCCAGCAGGACCGCGAGAATCAGCGCCAGCGCGCCGGCGCCCACCGTCGCCGCCGCGCCGCCGCCCACCGACTGCGCGCCCACCACGACCAGGGTGACGCCGAGCACCGCGAGCACCGCGCCGACGAGGGTGCGCACGCGCAGGGAATCGCCCATGCTGGCGAACTCCTCGCGCATCGCCTCGACCGGCGGGATCTTCGCCGCGCGTCGTGCCGGGGCGTAGGCGCTGATCACCGTGACCAGCAGACCCACCAGCAGGCCGACGATGATCGTGCGCGGCAGGATCGTCATCGATCCGGTGGGAACGCCGAGGTCGAAGGCGTTGAGCAGACCCGACAGTCCGTAGGCCAGACCGACGCCCGCCACGAGTCCGATGACGCTGCCGATGAATCCGATCACCAGCGCCTCGGAGACCACCGTGCTGCCGACCTGGCGGCGGCTCGCGCCGACCGCGCGCAGCAGTGCCAGTTCGCGCAGGCGCTGGGCCACGATCATCGAGAAGGTGTTGTAGATGATGAAGGTGCCGACGATCAGCGCGATCGCGCCGAAGGCGAGCAGGAAGTAGTTGATGAAGTTCAACGCCTCGGAGATCTGCGATTTCAGATCCGCGCGGACCTGTTCGCCGTTCTGCACCTTGTAGCCGGGCAGTTCCGCGGCCAGTCTGTCGCGCACGGTGTCGGCCGCGACGCCGGGCGCGGTCGCGATGTCGACGTGCGCGACGTGGTACCCGTCGGTGAACAGGTCCCTGGCCTGGCTGTCCTCGAACAGCAGGCCGATGTAGCCGCCGGTGTCGGAGGCGACCGAATAGATCCCGGAGACCGTCACCTCGAGGGTGGGGCTCTGCTGGGTGCTGCGCGAAGGGATGAGCACCTTGGCCTTGTCGCCCACCGCGAGGCCGGCGCGCTCCGCGCCGCCGGTGTTGATGGCGACCTGCCCGGGGGCGCTGGGCGGTGCGCCCGCGACGATCTCCTGCGGTTCGGCGATGGCACGGTCGGGCGGCAGGTAGGACTCGCCCCAACTGGGCGCGCCGCCGGTCTGCACCGGCTTGTTGTCCTCGTTCAGCAGCACCAGCGGACCGTTGACGCTCGGCGCCACCGCGCGCACGCCCTCGGTGCGGCCGATCTGGTCGACCGCGGCCAACGGGACGCCGAAGGACTGCTGGTTCTCCGGGCTGACCCGGACGTCGACACCCTTGGCCTCGTTCTCGAAGATGCCGTCGAAGGTGCGCTGCAAGGTGTCGGTGAACACGAACGACCCCGCGATGAACGCGGTGCCGAGCACGACCGACAGCAAGGTCAGGGCCAGGCGCACCTTGTGCGCGGCGAGGTTGCGCAAGGCGACCTTGCGCATCGGATTTCCGGCCATCAGACCTGCTCCAGCGACTTCA
The DNA here is from genome assembly GCF_000308695.1 of Nocardia takedensis NBRC 100417. Classification (GTDB taxonomy): domain Bacteria; phylum Actinomycetota; class Actinomycetes; order Mycobacteriales; family Mycobacteriaceae; genus Nocardia; species Nocardia takedensis. The sequence continues at coordinate 56,683 of NZ_BAGG01000099.1, forward strand.
TCCGATCCAGCACCGATTCGGCGGTGGGCGAACGCAATTCGGAGACGATACGGCCGTCGGCCAAGAAGACGACCCGGTCGGCGAAGGAGGCGGCATGCGGTTCGTGGGTGACGATGACGACCGTCTGGCGGAATTCGTCCACCGCGGCGCGCAGGATCGACAGCACCTCCTCCGAGGACCGCGAATCCAGGTTGCCGGTCGGTTCGTCGCCGAAGATGATCTCCGGCTTGCCGACCAGCGCACGCGCGCAGGCCACCCGTTGCTGCTGGCCGCCGGACAGTTCGCTGGGACGGTGCCCGAGTCGCTCGGTCAGGCCCAGCCTGCCCACCACGGTGTCGAGCCACGCGCGGTCGACCTCGCGGCCCGCGATATCCAGCGGCAGGGTGATGTTCTCCAGCGCCGTCAGCGTCGGGACCAGGTTGAACGCCTGGAACACGAAGCCGATGCGGTCGCGCCGCAGTTTGGTCATCTGCTTGTCGCCGAGATCGGTCAGGTCGGTGTCGCCGATGCGCACGGTGCCGGAGGTGGCGCTGTCCAGGCCGGCCAGGCAGTGCATCAAGGTCGACTTGCCCGACCCCGACGGACCCATGATCGCCGTGAATTCGCCGCGCGCGAATTCGGCCGACACCCTGTCCAGTGCCGTGACCTGCGTATCTCCCGATCCGTAAATCTTGCTCACATCGATGGCGCTGGCCGCGACGTCGGCCGCGACCACCGGTTCGGCGATGTCGGTACCCACTGCGTGCGAAGTCATGCCCTCCAGTCTGTCTGCCCGGAGTTCGCCGCGCCATCAGGGATACCCCCGAGTCCCCTCGGCGTACCGTGGGACCGCACACGCCCCCGGCCGCCCGGTGATGATTTTCCGGTACGTTGAGGTTCGGATCACAGGGATCCGGAATTGGCAGGTAGAGACGAGTGAGCATTCGCACCATTCCGCTGCGCACCCTGTCCGGCGACCAGGCCACCCTGGCCGAACTGGTCGGCGACAACGTCGTGCTGCTGGTGAACGTGGCCTCCAAATGTGGCCTGACCCCCCAGTATTCGGGCCTTGTCGAGTTGCAGCAGACCTACGGCCCGCAGGGTTTCAGCGTCGTCGGGGTGCCGTGTAACCAGTTCATGGGGCAGGAACCCGGCACCGCCGAGGAGATCGCCGAATTCTGCGCCACCACCTACGGCGTGGACTTCCCGCTGCTGGAGAAGGCCGAGGTCAACGGCGAGAACCGGCATCCGCTCTACGCGGAGTTGACGCAGTCGGCCGACGCCGAAGGCGCCGCGGGCGACATCCAGTGGAATTTCGAGAAGTTCCTGATCGACCGGTCGGGTTCGGTCGCGGGCCGGTTCCGGCCGCGCACCACCCCGGAGGCCCCGGAACTGCGCTCGGCCGTCGAAGGTCTGCTCTGACCGTGTGAACCCGGCGCGCACAGACGATTTCGGCCCGATCGGACACCCGTCCGGTCGGGCCGAAACGCATCGGCACGTTCGACGCCGCCTCAGTTCAGCGGAGCCGACCGCCACCAGCGCAGCACCTCGTCGATGGTGCCGACGATGCCGTCGGTGTACATCAGGATCTGCTCGCGATCCTTGTCGCCGGTGAACACGGTGACCATCTTCGGGCCGCTGTTCTCGAACTTGTAGTTCGTGTAGGACTTGCCGCCGTTGCTATCGGTGGACTGCACCGCGTCCTTGGGCAGGTTGTTCACCGCGGCGCGGGCGTCGGCCGCCGACTCGTAGATGTAGAAGGTGTAGAACGGGTCGTCGTTGCCGCCGCCGCCGAAGCAGTCCCACTGGTGCACCCAATCCCCGAAATCGGGGGTGCCGGTGGTGGGGGTGGACGGCGAGCTCGAACCGTAGGACCCGCAGGTCGCGCCGTTGTAGCCGGTGTCACCGGATTCCGAGGCGGGCACCATGCGCGGGAATTCGCTGCTGATCGCATCGCCGTCGGGGTCCAGCGCGCCCGGGGTGTTCGAACCCGAGGTGGGCGGCGCGCCGTAGGTCGGCCTGCCCGACGCGGCGGTCGTGGTCGGTGTGTCGGAGCTGTCGCTGCCCGCGACCACGCCGATCACGGCCAGCACCACCACCAACAGCACCACGCCCGCCACCGACAGGCCGATGATCAGCCCGGTGTTGGACTTCTTCGGCGGCTGCGGGCGACCGTACTGCCCCGCGCCGCCCCCTTGACCGGGCGGCGGTCCGGGCGGCTGCTGGGCGAAACCGTAGGTGTTCTGACCGCCGTAGGGCGCGGTCGGCGCGGGTTGCTGCTGGGTCGGGCCGCTCGCGTACGGGTTGGGAGCCGAGGTGTTGGCCATCGTCGCGCCGGTCAGATGCTGCGGACCGCTGGTCATCGGCGACGGACCGCTCTGGTACGGCGACGGGCCGCTGGTGTAGGCGGGACCGCTCGTGTACGGCGACCCCGTCATCGGATTCTGGCCCGTCACCGGGACCGGCGGACCCGTCACCGGCCTGCCGACCAGCGGGATGCCCGGCGCGCTCGGGTTCGCCAGCGCCTGCTGGGCGGCGGCCGCGAACTCCGAACAGCTCTCGAACCTGTCCTCGGGACGCTTGGCCATCGCCTTGGTCAGCACCGCGTCCAGCGCGAAGGACAGCCCGGGCCGCACGCTGCTCAGCGCGGGCGGCGGCGACTGGAGATGCCCCTGGATCACCTGCGCCGGATTGGTCGCCGCGAACGGGCCGCTGCCGGTGAACAGCCAGAACAGCGCGCACGCCAGCGAATACTGGTCGGAGCGGTGATCCAGCGACGCGCCCGTGAGCTGTTCGGGCGAGGCGTAGGCCAGCGTGGCGGTGAACGTGCCGGTCTGGGTGAGATGGCCGGTGTCGTCGCGCAGCCGGGCGATGCCGAAGTCGGTGAGGTAGACGCGTTCACCGCGGCCGCTGCCCGAGCGCGCCAGCAGGATGTTGGCCGGTTTGACGTCGCGGTGCAGCACCCCCATGCCGTGCGCGTAGTCCAACGCGTCCGCCGTCTCCTTGACGATCTGGATCGCGCGCGCGGGCGGCAGCGTCTCCGGATCCACCGAGGCGGCGTCGATCCCGTCGATGAACTGCATCGAGATCCACAACTGCTCGTCGTCCAGACCGCGGTCGTAGACCGTGACGATGTTCGGGTGGTCGAGGCGGGCGACCAGATCCGCCTCCCTCTCGAACCGCGCGCGCACCTCCTTGTCGAAGAACATCTCCCGGTTCAACAACTTCAGCGCCGTCATCCTCGGCAGGCGCGGATGTTTCGCCAGGTACACCGAACCCATGCCACCGCGGCCGAGTTGCCGCTCGATGACATAGCCGGCGAAAACGTCACCGTTGGCCAGCATTTGTCTGCTCCACTTCTCGCCGCCACCGGGACCCACCGATGATCGGGCGTACAGCATGAGAACGCGCCCGAGCATCGCCCGACCACGGAAAACATCGAAACCATAGCAGTTGTCGCATGCTCCGCGGTGGGCCCGAGGATTCGGGGGACGAGGTGCGACAGGGGTGCGGCCTAGGGCGGCGGACGCGGGTCCGAGGAGGGCCTGCCGTCCGGTCCGTTCGCACTCGGCGGCGGGACGCGACGAACCCTGGCCTCGGGCAACGCGATCGTGATCGGCTTGACGGGCCGCTTCTTGCCCGCGCCCTCCCCTCCCTGCCCGGGACGATGCGCGTTGTCCCCCGCTTGCCCGGACCCCGGCGCATCGGTCCCCGCCCCTGCGGAACGGTGCGCGTTGCCCCCCGCTTGCCCGGGGCGGGGCGCGTTCTCGCTCGACGGGGCCGCGCGGCGGGCGTTCTCGCCGGTCTGAGTCGGCCGGTGCGCACCGTCGCCGGACTGCGCGGGGCGGTGCGGGCTCACGCCCGACTGCGGCAAACGTGACGCGCTCTCACCCGGTTGCGCCGGGCGGTGCGGGTCGACCGGTGCGTGCGATGTCGGATCGACCCTCGGCGCGCGCGGGGCCGAGGGTGGCTGCCCGGGGCGGTGCGCGGGCGAATCCTGGCCACGGGCGGGCCGGGGCGGACCTGGCTGACCTGGTCCGCCTTGGTGTGGCGGGCCGGGCGGGCGCGGCGGGACGAGGTTGTGCGCGGACCCGCTGCGGTACGGGCCCGGCGGCGGACCCACCGTCTCGTGCGCGGGGCCGCTCGCGTAGCCGGGACCGGGCTGGGGCGGCACGACACCGTGATTGGTGCCGCTGGTGTGCGGGGGACGCGGCGGAACCGGTCCTTGATGGGGCGGACCCGGACGGGGCCGGACGGGGGGACGCGGCGGTTCGCCGTGGGCGGTGGGCGCGGACGGCTGCATCGGGTGCCGCGGCCTCGAGGATCGCGGGTCCACGGGCGGCCCGCCCTGGGGGCCGTGCGGGTACCCGGTGTGGGGGAATCCGCCGTGCTGGGTCGGGTACGGTCCGGCTTGGGGATGGCCGGTCTGCGAGACCGGGCGCGGACCGGTCGGCGGGCGCTGCTGTCCGGGCGGGACGAGCGCGCGACGCGCGGCGGCCGCGAACTCCGAGCAACTGGCGAAGCGGTCGTCGGGCCGTTTGGCCAGCGCCTTGGCCAGCACGGCGTCGAAGGCGGGCGGGATGCCCGCCCGCAGCGGACGCAACGGCGGAACCTGGCCGTAGAGGTGGCCGTTCATGACCGCGGCCGGGCTCGCGCCCTGGAAGGGGGCGGTGCCCGCCAGCATCCAGAACAGCGTGCAGGCCAGCGAGTACTGGTCGCAGCGGTGGTCGAGGGAGGCGCCGCTGAGCTGTTCGGGCGAGGCGTAGGCCAGGGTGGCGGTGATCGTGCCCGCCGAGCCGAGGGTGGTGTCGCTGTCGCGCATGCCCGCGATGCCGAAATCGGTGAGCAGCACGCGTTCCGGCTGACCGATCGGGGCCTTGGCGAGCAGGATGTTCGCCGGTTTCACATCGCGGTGCAGCACGCCGTTGGCGTGCGCGAAATCCAGGGCGGCGGCCGTCTCGCCGATGATCTGCACCGCGCGCCACGGCGCCATCACGTTGACGTCGACGCTGGCCGCGTCCGAGCCCGCGACGAACTGCATCGAGATCCACAGTTGCTCGTCCTCGGCGCCGCGGTCGTACACGGTGACGATGTTCGGATGGTCGAGTCGGGCCACCAGGTCGGCTTCCCGCTCGAAGCGGGACCGGATCTCGACATCGCTGTAGAGATCCCGCTCCAGCAGCTTCAACGCCGTCAGCCGCGGCAGTCGGGGATGCTGAGCCAGATACACGGTGCCCATGCCGCCCTGACCGAGCACGCGCTTGATCACGTATCCGGCGAAGGTCTCGCCAGTTCGCAACACGGTGGAGTTCACCCCCCTCGAGGGTCGAGCACGTGGATCCTATGGATGTATCTCGCGGGACCACGTGGACGCAACATTTCATTATCCACTGTCCGGGACGAGGGCACGGCGGTCCCCGGCGAATTGTCGGTGGCGGTCACTAGGCTGGCCCCATGCGCATTGGAGCACACGTCCGGCTCGACGGCGACCCGATCGGCTTCGGTGAGAAACTCGGCGCCGAGGTCATCCAGATGTTCGTGGTCGATCCGCAGAGCTGGGACAAACCGACCCCGCACCCGCGGACCGAGGAGATCCTGGCCAGTCCGATCGATGTCGTGGTGCACTCCTCCTATCAGATCAATGTCGCCAGTCTGAACAACCGACTGCGGATGCCCTCGCGCAACGCGGTGGCCCAGCAGGCGAAGGCCGCGGCCGATCTGGGCGCGTTCGGTCTGGTGGTGCACGGCGGGCACGTCCGCTCCGACGAGGAGATCGAGGCGGGCGTGGTCAACTGGCGCAAATTGTTCGAGCGCCAGCAGGACAAGGGCGGTTTCGCGGTGCCGATCCTGATCGAGAACACCGCGGGCGGCAACCACGCGATGGCCCGGCACTTCGATTCCATCGCCCGACTCTGGGACGCGGTGGGCGATTTCGGCGCGGGCTTCTGCCTGGACACCTGTCACGCCTGGGCGGGCGGTGAGGAACTGGTCGGCGTCGTGGAGCGGATCAGGGCGATCACCGGCCGCATCGATCTGGTGCACCTGAATTCCTCGCGCGACGAATTCGACTCCGGCGCGGACCGGCACGCCAATTTCGCGGACGGCACGATCGATCCGCAACTGCTCGCCGAGGTGTGCCGCACCGCCGACGCGCCGGTGATCCTGGAGACGCCCGCCGAGGGGGTCGCCGACGATCTGGCCTATCTGCGCGAGCACGTCGGCTGACTCGCGCGCGGGTCAGCGCTTCTGATCAACGCGACGAAAACCCTGGTAGCGGGGCAGGTTCGGGTGGTCTGCTCGGGATACGCCCGATGTATTCCGACCAGCGAAGGTGATCCCATGACGAGCCTGCACGCCACCGAAACGATCGTGACCAAACTCGGCGCCCGCATCGGCGCCACGGTCGACAACGTCCGACTCGGCGGCGATCTGGACCCGGCCGCGGTGGCCGCGATCCGGGCCGCGCTGCTCGAGCACAAGGTGATCTTCTTCCGCGGGCAGGATCATCTCACCGAGGACGGCCAGTACGAGTTCGCCGAACTGCTCGGCACCCCGACCACGCCGCATCCCACCGTCACCTCCCAGGGCGTGAAGACGCTGGCGATCGATTCGGAGAACGGTCGCGCCAACAGTTGGCACAGCGACGTCACCTTCGTCGACCGGATCCCGAAGGCGTCGATCCTGCGCGCGGTGCATCTACCGCCCTACGGCGGGTCGACCACCTGGGCCTCCACGGTCGCGGCCTACGAATCGCTGCCGTCGTCGCTGAAGGTGCTGGCGGAGAACCTGCGCGCGGTGCACAGCAATGTCTACGACTACGCCGCCACCCAGGTGCCGCCGGAGAACCAGAACACCGCCGCCTACCGGGCCGAGTTCCGTTCCACGCGCTACGAGACCGAGCACCCGGTGGTGCGGGTGCACCCGGAGACGGGTGAGCGTGCGCTGGTCCTCGGTCATTTCGTCCAGCAGTTCGTCGGTCTGACGACCACCGAGTCGCAGGCGCTGTTCCGTCTGTTGCAGGACCGGGTTATCCGCTTGGAGAACACCCCGCGCTGGAACTGGCAGCCCGGTGACGTCGCGATCTGGGACAACCGCGCCACCCAGCACTATGCCGTGGACGACTACGACGGCGCGCCCCGCAGGCTGACCCGCATCACCTTGGCGGGCGACATCCCGGTGGGCGTCGACGGTCGGTCCAGCGTCTCGCTGACCGGCGACGCCGCGCACTACTCGATCGTCGAGCAGGTCGCGGCGGCGGCCTGACCGGGCGGGCGTCGCGGCGGGAAAGGCCGCGGCGGGAAAGGCCACGGCGGCAGGGGTCACCGTGGCCGAGGACCGGATAGTCCACACTGGACCCCATGAGTATTCGCCCGTTGGACGGTGTTCGCGTCCTCGAGCTCGGCAATTACATCGCGGCGCCGACGGCCGGACGCATTCTCGGCGATTTCGGCGCCGAAGTGATCAAGGTGGAGCGGCCCGGGGCGGGCGACGAACTCCGCAATTGGCGGTTGTACGGCGGGGACACCTCGATGCTGTTCCGCACGGTCAACCGGAACAAGAAGTCGATCACGCTGGATCTGCGCACCGAGCAGGGGCGCGAGATCGTGCTGGAGCTGATCCGGCACTGCGATGTGCTGTTGGAGAATTTCCGGCCCGGGATGCTGGAGAAGTGGGGGCTGGGCCCGGAGGTGCTCGACGCGGCCAATCCGCGATTGGTCATCACCCGCATCTCCGCCTACGGCCAGACGGGGCCGCTGTCGGACCGTCCGGGCTTCGCCGCGGTCGCCGAGGCGGTGGGCGGGCTGCGTGAGTTGGTCGGCGACCCGGACCGGCCGCCGGTGCGGGTGGGCGTGTCGATCGGCGATTCGATCGCGGGGATCTACGCGGCGTTCGGCACCGTGATGGCGTTGTTCCAGCGTGAGCGCACCGCCGACGCGCCGGTGACGCTGGGTGAGCGGATCATCGACGTCGCGTTGAACGAGGCGATCCTGTCGGTGATGGAATCGCTGGTCCCCGATTATCTGGCCTACGGCATCAACCGGGAACGGGTCGGCGGGCGCATGGAGGGCATCGCCCCCAGCAACGCCTATCCCTGTTCGGACGGCGCGAGCATCATCATCGGCGGCAACGGCGACGCCATCTTCCAGCGCTACATGCAGGTCATCGAGCGCGCGGATCTGGCGGCCGACCCCGACCTGCGCGACAACGCGGGCCGGTGGCGGCACCGCGAACGACTGGACGCGGCGATCGCCGAGTGGACGATCCGCCACACCCGCGACGAGGCGTTGGCGATCCTGGAAGCGGCGGCGATTCCCTGCGGCCCGATCTACACCGCCGCCGATATCGTCGCCGACGAGCAGTACCGCGCGCGGGACATGATCCAGCCGTTCGCGGTGGACGTGGGCGAGCCCGAACCGAAGGTGGTCGGTTTCCCCGGCATCGTGCCCGTCATCGGCGGGCGGTCGCTGCCGATCCGCGAGGTCGGTCCCGATCTCGGCGCGCACACCCGCGAGGTGCTGGCCGAGGTGCTCGGGATGAGCGAGGCCGATATCGACGCGGTGGCGACCGCGTGAGGCGGCGCGGGAACGAGCAGCGCAGGCCGCGCGGGCGGGCCCGGTGGGAGACCCGGTCGCCGTCGCCGCAGGGGCCGACCGTGCATCCGAATCCGGCGGGGATCAACCGCAAGGCGTGGGCCGGAGTCATGTGCGTGCCCAATCGCGCGCGGGACGACAAATGACCGGCCCGGCATTGCGTGACGTGACGTTGCGCGACGGTCTGCAACTGACCGGGAAGACGCTGCCGGTGGACCGCAAGGTCGAGATCGCGCGCACGCTGCTGGGTCTGGGCGTGCCCGCGCTCGAGATCGGGTCGATGGCGCGCGCGGATCTGGTGCCGCCGATGGCGAACACCCTGGAGTTGATCGCGGCGCTGACGCCGGAGGAACTGCGTCGCTGCTGGGTGTGGGTCGCCACGCCGCGGCACGTGGAGAAGGCCGCGGCGGCGGGGGTGCGCAACTTCCAGTACTGCTTCTCGGTCTCCGACGCGCACAACCGGGCCAATATCGGCCGCGACACCGAGGACAGCGTCGCCGCGATGCCCGACGCGCTGCGGATCGCGCGCGAGGTCGACGGTCAGGTGCAACTGTGTCTGGCGACGGCGTTCACCTGCCCGTTCGATGGTCCGGTGGATCCGGAGCGGGTGTTGGCGATCGCCCGGGACCCGCGCACCGACGGCGCGGCCGACATCGTGTTGGCCGACACGCTCGGGCAAGCCCATCCGGCGCAGGTCACGGCGCTGGTGTCGGCGGTGGCGACGCGAACCCCGCGCCGCCGCATCGTCTTCCACGGCCACGACACCTGGGGCATGGGGGTGGCCAACACCGCGGCGGCCGTCGCGGCGGGCGCGGACGTGGTGGACGGGTCGCTGGGCGGGTTGGGCGGTTGCCCGTTCGCGCCGGGCGCGAGCGGCAACACCTCGTCCGAGGACATCCTGTTCGCCACCCGCCCGGACTGGTTCACGCCCGCGGCGCTGGCCGAGATGGTCGCGCTCACCGAGGGTCTGCTGGCCGAACTGGGCGAGCCGAATCGATCGCGGACGGTGCAGGGGGCGCGGTCGGAGGCGAAAGCCTTCGAGTGGGTGGTGCGCTAGACCTCGCGCGCGTCGGAGTCGTCGTCGGCCGCTGTGTCGTTGGCCGGCGTCGGGTCGGCGGCGGGCGCGTCGTCGCGGAGTTTCAGCAGGACCAATCCCGCGGTGCAGGCCAGGATCAGGCCGGCGACAGTCACTTCCACGTGCAGTCCGGCGATGCCGAGGACCGCGCCGACGAGTCCGCCGGCGAAGGTGAACCACGCCAGGATCTTCGCGAGGATCGCGAACGGTGACCGTGGTGTCGACTCGAGGCCCGGCTCCGCGATCTCGGTATTCGAGTCGTCGGAGCGCAGCGGGGTGGTCGAGTAAGCTCCCATCATCAACTCCTCGATGACGCCGGTCACCAGCGTTGTCGTCGCGCCGTAGGAACCGCGCGCCTGTTTCGTGGTACCGACCGTCTCACGCGTAACTTCGCTCACACACGCTACGACCCGTGCACGTCGAAACGCCGCGACACGTGTCCGCGACACGCCGAAGTCATCAATTCGATATCTGACTTATAGTCGTTTCAGAGGTGTACACTGCCCGCGACGCGCCCGGCGACTCCTCTGGCCGGGGGGTACTACCTGGTTTAAGGTGAGCGCATGATGAGCAGCAGGGCCAAGATCGCCGGCCCGGCGATCGCGGTGGGCGCCGTGTCCGCCGGTCTCGTTCTCATCGGCGCGTGCGGTATCGGCCGAGAGGACGTCTACGTACCGCCCCCGCCGCTGGAGGCCGGGCAGGCCGCGGTCGTGGCGACCATGCGCGACGGAACCTCCGTCACCGCGCCCAAAGTCGTGATCCCGCCGTCGCCGACCTGGAAGATCGCCCCCGCCGGACCGCCGCGCAGACCCGCCAACTGGACCCCGCGCCCGAGCACCTCGGAGACCGAGGAGCCCAGCGAGGAGCCCTCGCGCACAACGCGTCCCACCACGACGCGTCCGGGCGCCGAGCGCACCGGCGAGAACGAGTCCGAGCCCACGACCACCACCCGGACCAGGACACTGTCGATCGAGCCGACCACGGCCGCCGAGGAAGTGCCCGTCACCGCCGAATCCGACGCCTACCGGCCGACTCCCGAGCCCTCGGTGATCCCGTCCGGCGAGGCGGGCCAGACCGAGGCGGGTCACGACGGACCGCGCGTCGAGGTGTACGAGACCACCCCCACCGAACCCGTCCCGACCTCCGCGATCACCGGGGAGACCGACACCGTCGCCGAGTGATCCCTCCCCGGGGCCACCCGGGAAGGGATGCCGACATCGGTTCCGCCGGTTACAGTTCCGGCAGGTCGTGGTCGCCGACGCGCGCGGCCAGCACCGCGAGGTGGTCGAGACCGCCGCCCAGAGTGCGTTCGATCGCGGTCAGCCGAGCCACGTAGTGACCGACCGGATATTCGGCGGTCACACCGATTCCGCCGTGCATCTGCACCGCTTCCTGGCCCACGTGCCGCCCCGAGCGCCCCACCTGCAGGCGGGTCCGCGACGCGATGACCGGATCGGCGGTGCCGTCGGCCAGCGACGCGGTCGCGTACAGGCTCGAACTGCGCGCCAACTCCAGGGAGACGTACATGTTCGCCGCGCGCTGGGTCAGCGTCTGGAACTTCGACAGCGTGACGCCGAACTGCTTGCGGGTGCGCAGGTAGTCGGTGGTCAGCCGCAGGGCTTCCTCCATCGCGCCGACCGATTCCGCGCACAGCAACGCGTGCACGCCGATCAACGCGCGCTCCACCGCCTGCGCGGCATCGCCCGCGTCACCGAGCAGTTCGGCGGGCGCGTTGTCCAGGTCGATCTGCGCGCCGCGCAATCCGTCGACGGTGCGGTAGGTGCGCCGGGTGACGCCGGAACCGGTCGGCGAGACCAGGAACAGCCCCAGACCGCCGCCGGGCAGCGTGGCGCTGACGAGCAGTTCGTCGGCGACATCGCCGTGGGCGACCGGGTTCTTCGTGCCGGTCAGGGTGTAGCCGTCGCCCGATTCGGTCGCCGCCGCGGCGATCTCGGTGGACGGCCAGCGAACGCCGGGTTCGGCGTGGGCGAAGGCGAACAGGGTGGCGCCGGAGGCCAGTTCGGGCAGGATCCGGGCGCGCTGCTCGGCGCTGCCCACCGCGTCGATCAGGCTGCCGGGCAGGTAGACCGCGTCCACGATCGGCTCGGGGGCGAGCCTGCGGCCCACCTCCTCGAGCACCACCATGGCCTCGACCGGGCCCGCGCCCGCGCCGCCGTCGTCCTCGGCGAACGGCAGGCCGAGCACGCCGAGTTCGGCCAGTTGCTTCCAGACCTCGCGACTCCAGCCGAGTTCGGTGGCGGTCACCTTCAGCCGGGTCTCCGGGTCGTAGGTGCGCGCGAGCAGGTCGCGCACCGTGTCACGCAGCAGGGACTGTTCTTCGGTGAGTTCGAAATCCATGGTGTCGTCTCACAATCCGAGGATCGTGGAGGCGATGATGGTGCGCTGCACCTCGCTCGAACCTCCGTAGATGGTTGTCTTGCGGTAGTTCAGGTACCCCGGCCCGGTGCGCTGGGCCCACTCCGGCGAGGCGATGCCTTCCGCGTCGACCGGAAGGGCGTCCTGGCCCGCGATGTCGAGCAGCAGTTCGGTGGCGGCCTGCTGGAGTTCGGAGCCGCGCATCTTCAGCACCGAGGACACCGGGTTCGGCTTGCCGTCCGAGGAGTTGGAGACCACGCGCAGCTGGGTCAGTTCCAGCGCGAGCAGTTCGTTCTCCAGTTCGGCGACCCTGGCGGCGAAGAGCGGGTCCTCGAGCAGGGTGCCCGAACCCGCCTTGATCGTGCGCGCGTAGTCCTTGGCGACGCCGATCTTGACCTTGGTCCGGCCGACGCCGGTGATGCCGGTGCGCTCGTTGCCGAGCAGGAACTTCGCGTAGGTCCAGCCCATGTTCTCCTCGCCGACGAGCTGATCGGCGGGTACCCGGACGTTCTCGAAGAAGACCTCGTTGACCTCGTAGCTGCCGTCGATCAGCTTGATCGGGCGGATGGTCACGCCGGGGCTCTTGACGTCGAAGAGCAGGAAGGAGATGCCCGCCTGCTTCTTGGGCGCGTTCGGGTCGGTGCGGACCAGGCAGAAGATCCAGTCGGCGTACTGGGCCAGCGTGGTCCAGATCTTCTGGCCGTTGACGATGTAGGAGTCGCCGTCGCGGACCGCGGTGGTGCGCAGCGAGGCCAGATCCGAACCGGCGTCGGGTTCGGAGAAGCCCTGGCACCACCAGATGTCCAGGGCCGCGGTCGGCGGCAGGAAGCGCTGTTTGAGCTCCTCGGAGCCGAAGTGCGCGATGACCGGGCCGACCATCTGGGCGTTGAAGGTCAGCGGCTCGGGCACCGAGGCCAACTGCATCTCGTCCTGCCACAGGTGGCGCTGCATCGGGGTCCAGTCCTTGCCGCCCCACGCCACCGGCCAGTTCGGCACGGCCAGGCCGCGTTCGTGCAGGATCTTGTGCGCGGCGACCACCTGGTCGCGGGTCAGCTCACGGCCGTACTTCACCCGTTCGCGGATCTCGGCGGGGATCTCGGAGCGGTAGAACTGCCGCAATTCGTCGCGGAAGGCGACCTCGTCGGGGGACAGGGATATTTTCATACACAACTCCCATGGTGTCTCGTACGTCCGAGTGGAACCCTACCCCTCGGTAATCTCCCATTGTCGGCGGGATCACATCGGACGAATACACCGACCCGATACCGAACCGAGGACCGGGGCCGCCTCGCCCGCCCGGGCAGGTCGGCCCCCGAACTGGTACCTTGCAGCCGTGGGACGGGGAACCCGCGATCGACATCTCTAGGAGTCATCTGGTGAACGGCAGGACCATCGCACGCGCGGCCGCGACACTGTCCGCACTCGGCATCGGAGCGGTCCTGTCCTTCGGCGGCGCCGCCGCGGAACCCGCCGCCACGGTGGACTCCGCGCTCACCGGCCTCGTTGACAAGGCGGGCGAGGACGCCGCCGCCCAGGCCAGCGTCGGCGCGCTGCACGACTACGCCGGGCTCGTCGATCTGCCCCAGTTGCGCCACATCGCCGCCAGCTTCGTCCCCTTCGCCTACGCCGCCCCCACCTTCGGCTGCGGCAGCAACGGCCCCATCACCACCATCATCGCCGCGGGCACCACCGACGGGCCGAACCGACACCAGGGCGTCAGCCCCGAACCCGGCGCGTTGCGCTTCAGCGCCACCCCCTCGCACACCGGCGTCCCGCTGAACTCCGGTCTGGTGGTGGCCTGGGTCAACATCAACAACGGCCGCAGCGGCATCGACACCCTCGACGACCGCACCGAGGTCGGCTTGCCCACGCTGTCCAGGACCGTCGACACCGGTCCCGGCACCGTGCTCGCCTCCATGTGGGGCGTCATCAACTATCCCTTCGCCAACTGTGTGATGACGCCCACGGTCGGCACCTTCGTCGTCCCCGACCTGCCCGCGCCGCCCGCGACGCCCGCCCCGGAGGCCCCGCCCGTGGCCCCGGGCGCCAACGGTTCCTCCGGCCCGGCCCAGACCGGCGACGCCCCCGCGCCGCCGGTCGCCCCCGGCGCCAACGGTTCGTCGGGGCCGGAACTGCCCGGTGGCGTCCCGGCCTAGGCGCGCGAAGGCCGTGCTCGACGCCGACGACGTGCGCCGGATCGCGCTGTCCCTGCCGCGCACCACGGAGAAGGAGCGGTGGCAGCACCCGACCTTCGACGTCGCGGGCAAGATGTTCCTCACCCTCCCCGACGACCAGGGGTCCTTCGCCGTACGCTGCCCGCGCTTCGAGCGCGAGGAACTGATCGCCGCCGAACCGGCGAAGTTCTGGGTGCCCACCCACGAAGCGTCTTCGGCGTGGGTGCGGGTGCGACTCGACGCCCTCGACGACGTCGGCGAACTGCGCGTCATCGTCACCGATTCGTGGCGGCAGGCGGCGCCCGCCGAGCTGGTGGAGTCCACACTCGACGGCGACCCCGCCGGAGCGGGCGGCCCATCCTAGTCCGCCGAGTGCCGAAAACCGGGGAACTCCCCTGAGTGGCGGAATTTTTGGCACTATCGTTCAATGCTCTTCTTCGACGGCGCACGTGGCCGTATGCACTATCGGCGGTGGCCGGTCGACAATCATGTCGCGGTGGTCGCGCTTCTCCCCGGATTGGGCCAGCACAGCGGCCACTACCACCGGCTCGCACGGGTCCTGCGCGAGATCGACGTCGAGATGTGGGCGCTGGACACCGCGGGCCACGGACTGAGCGAAGGCGACCCGGACAAGCCGGGTTCGCTGTCGGAACTGGTGGCCGACGCCACGATGCTGATCGATCACCTGCGCGCGGCGCTGCCGCACACCCCGCTGGTGCTGATGGGGCATTCCCTCGGCGCGGTGACGGCGCTGGGCATGCTCGGCGCGGCCGTGCCCGACGCGACCTCGGCCGCGGACCTGAGCGATGTCGAGGCCGATCGACCGGTGCGGCCGAGTCTGCCGTCGGGCGAACCGCGCGGCTTGATCCTGTCCGGCGTGCCAAAACGCGCACTGGGCGGCGGGGTTCCGGGCGCGCTCGGCACGCCGCTGCCCGCCGATCTGCCGGTGCTGGCGGTGCACGGG
>NZ_BAGG01000098.1 GCF_000308695.1 Nocardia takedensis NBRC 100417
CGGTCTCGTAACTTACGGTACTGTAACTGGTATGGCGATCTCGGATGTCAAGGAGTACGCGCACCTCACCGAAGCCGACGTGGAGGCGCTCGGTGCGGAGTTC
>NZ_BAGG01000097.1 GCF_000308695.1 Nocardia takedensis NBRC 100417
TCTGGTCCAGGTGGACCCGCTCCCCCACCGAGACCTCGACCGTCAGCACGGTCGACACCATCTCCGCGCGCACTTCCTCAGCCATGACACCCCATTCTCCGCTTGCCTGTATCCGCTGAAGGTACAGCCAACCACACGTGGAAGAATGTCCTTCGTTCAGATGTGGTCCCCGTACCCGCGGGGGTGATCCGGAGGTCTGCCATGGGCAAGCGAGGACGTAAGAAGCGTAGCCGCAAGGGAAATGCGGCCAATCACGGCAAGCGGCCCAACGCCTGAGTCGTGACAGCGAGCGGCCCGCACCTCCCTCGGGGATGTGCGGGCCGCTCGCTTTTCGTCTGTCCGGAATTCGGCTCAACCGTCGGTTGTCTCGATCCGCGTGATCGTCACCGAACGGCGGATCTCCAAGGTCAGCCGATCGCGCAACGACTCGGGGGCGCGATCCCCACCGCACTTGCGGCTGAGCAGCCCTTTGATCTTTTCCTCGATGCCGTAGGCCTCGATGCACGGCGAGCAGTGATCCATGTGGTGCTGCAACCGCGCCCTGGTCGACTCGTCGCATTCGCCGTCGAGCATCAACCACACATCCGCGAGCACCGCCGTGCAGTCGAGCTCCATGTCGGGGTCCCGCTCGCTCACTGCTTGACCTCCTGGCGATCGCTCCGATTGAACCCGCGCTCACGCGCCACGTCGGCGAGCAAGCCCTTGAGCTGCTTGCGTCCGCGGTGCAGCCGGGACATCACCGTACCGATGGGTGTGCCCATGATGTCGGCGATCTCCTTGTACGGGAAGCCTTCGACATCGGCGTAGTACACCGCCATGCGGAATTCCTCGGGCAATTCCTGGAGCGCGGCCTTGATGTCGTCGTCGGGCAGCGCGTCGAGGGCCTCGACCTCGGCCGAACGCAGACCCGTGGAGGAGT
Organism: Nocardia takedensis NBRC 100417; assembly: GCF_000308695.1. Lineage (GTDB taxonomy): Bacteria > Actinomycetota > Actinomycetes > Mycobacteriales > Mycobacteriaceae > Nocardia > Nocardia takedensis. Next base: position 920 of record NZ_BAGG01000097.1, read on the forward strand.
GCTCGGCGGTGGCGGCCAACTGCCAATCGGTGATCTCGTCGGTCGGGTACTGCGCGGGCTGACGCTGCTTCTTGCGGTAGGAGTTGATGTAGGTGTTGGTGAGGATGCGGTAGAGCCAGGCCCGCAGGTTGGTGCCCTCCTTGAAGGACTTGAAACCCTGGAACGCCTTGACGTAGGTCTCCTGCACCAGATCCTCGGCGTCGGCGGGATTCCTGGTCATGCGCAGGGCCGCGCCGTAGAGCTGGTCGAGCATGGGGAGCGCGTCGCGCTCGAACCGCCGGGCCAGTTCCGCCTCGTCGGCGGGCCCTCGGCCCTCGGCGGGCGCCGGCTCGCCGGCCACCACGTCATCGTCGCTCGTCACACCTGTCCCTTCGATCGGCGTACCTACCGAATCTACCGGCAGATCGCGATCGAGGGTCACGCGCGGGTGCCACGGCCCGGCCGCGGTCGATACCGGACGTTCGTCGAGCAGCACGGTCACCGACATATCTCCTTCGCGTCGTAGGGGTCCGTTCGCCGAGAGCGCAATTCCGCATCTCATTCACACGCATGCAACAGGAATCCGGGCCGCTGTGTTCCCGTCCCCGCTGCCGCGGGGCGGCCCCCGGCGGCCCGCGCGGGATTCGCGAGCGGAAATCCGTTGTCGATCTCCGGGCGGGCGCGGTTAGGGTGACGGCCATGGCAGGCGCGTCGACCCCGGCGATCCGGGCGCTGAGCGCGGCGGGCGTCGCCCACCGCGTGCACACCTACACCCACGATCGGCGCAGCGATTCCTACGGCGGCGAAGCCGTGGACGCGCTCGCCGCGCGTCTCGGGGTCGCGCCCGCGCAGATCTTCAAGACCTTGGTGATCGAACTGTCCACCGGCGCGCTGGCGGTCGCGGTGCTGCCGGTGCCGAATTCGCTGTCGCTCAAGGCCGCCGCGGCCGCGCTGGGCGCGCCGAAGGCGGCGATGGCCGAACGGGCCAAGGTGGAGCGGTCCACCGGTTACGTCCTGGGCGGCATCTCCCCGCTCGGTCAGCGCAAGGCACTGCCGACCGTGGTCGACGCCTCGGCGTCGACCTGGGATCGGGTGCTGTGCAGCGCGGGCCGCCGCGGCCTCGAAGTGGACCTGGCCCCGGCCGATCTGATCCGGGTCACCGGCGCGGTCAGCGCGCCGATCACGGCCTGAGCCGTCCCGGCACGGCAGAATGCGCTACGGCACCACCCTTCGCAGTCCGCTCCGACCCGAGGATGTGATGTGGATGTCCCCGCACCGATCGCGCCGCACGGCCCGCGCCCTGGTGGGCGCGGTTCTCGTCGGTCTCACCGCCCTCGCCGCACCCGCCGCCCTCGCCGCGCCGCCTGCGGCCGTGCCGATCGTCGGCGACGGCCCGTTCGCCGGTCCCGACACGACGCACGCGCCGCCCGGCGCACCGCGGGACGAGCGCGCGGAGAAGGCCGAGGACCTCGGCGGCACGCTCGCCAACGAGGTCATCGACTTGGTGACCGGGGTGCTGACCTGCGGTCTGAACATCGCGACCGACAGCGTCAAGTGCACCCTGTGAGTCGGCGAAGGCCGCTCACAGCAGGCTGATCTGCCCGGATTCCGGGGCGGGCTCGGCTTCCTCCAACAGGTCGGGGCCGTTGTTCTTGACGCTGTTCACCCTGCTGGACACCGGCCGCATGACGATGTCGGCGACCACGGACGGGTCCGGGGTGCGCAGCAGTTCCGCCGGCGCGGGGTGATCGGGATCGAGCCAGGCGTCCCAGTGCTCGCGCGGCATGGGCAGCGGCATCCGGTCGTGGATCGTGGTCAACTCGCCCACCGCGTCGGTGGTCAGAATGGTGCACGACAACAACGGGCTGCCCTCGGCCTGTGACCGGTCACGCCAGACGGACCACAGTCCCGCCATGTAGAGCCGATTCCCGTCGCTCTCGGACATGAAGTAGGGGTGTTTGACGGCTTTCGCGCCGTCGCCCTTCGGTTCGACCAGCCATTCGTACCAGCCGTCCATCGGGACCAGGCAGCGCCGGTGTTTCACCGCGTCGCGGAACGAGGGCGTGGTGGCCGCCTTGTCGGCGCGCGCGTTGAACAGCGGTTTTCCCTTGACCGGAATTCCGGGTTCGGCGGCTTTGGTCCACACCGGGATCAGCCCCCAGCGCATCCGGCGGATGCGCAGGCGCGGGTCGTCGTCGGGATGGTCGCGATCGTGTCGTCGCACGACGGTCAACACCTGGGTCGTGGGAGCGACGTTGTAGTTGGCGAAACCGCTTTTTCCGCCGGAATCGTCGGTTTCGTCGATCGCGTCGAGTTCGACCGCGAGCCTGCCGGGATCGGTGGTCGTCGCATATCGTCCGCACATGAATTCGATCCTGCCACCCCGATCGTGGAACGTCCGCGCCATTTGGGGGCATACTGGTGACCTGGTGAGAGTTTTGACTTAGCATTCTCTCAACGATGGGTTGGATCACACCCACCGTCCGGGCACGCGCACCGACCGGCCGCACCACCGTCAAGAGGAGATTTCCACCGTGACAACCACCGAGACCAACCCCGCCGCCGCGCCGGACACGGCGCTGAAGGCGGTCGATCCGGCCACGGGCGAGGTCATCGCGACCTACACCATCGACGACGAGGACGCGGTGCGCGCGGCCGTCGCCAAGGCCCGCGGCGCGGCCGCCACCTGGGGAGCGCTCAGCTACGACGACCGCCGCAAGCACCTGCTGCGCTGGTCGAGCCGCCTGGTCGCCGACGCCGACGAGTTCACGAAACTCATCCACAAGGAGAACGGCAAGCCGGTCGACGACGCCTTCCTGGAACTGATGCTGGCCCTCGAGCACATCGCCTGGGCCGCCAAGAACGCCAAGAAGATCCTCTCGCCCAAGAAGATCTCCCCCGGCGCGATGATGGCCAACTTCACCGCCCGCCTCGAGCAGCGTCCGCTCGGCGTCGTCGGCGTCATCGGCCCGTGGAACTACCCGGTCTACACCCCCAACGGCTCCATCGCCTACGCGCTGGCCGCGGGCAACACCGTCGTGTTCAAGCCGTCGGAGTACTCCACCGGCATCGGCAACTTCCTCGCCGCCGCCTTCAAGAAGGCCAACCCGGAACTGCCCGAGGGCGTCTTCGAGACCATCAACGGCTACGGCGCCACCGGTGCGGCGCTGGTGCGCTCGGGCGTGGACAAGATCGCCTTCACCGGGTCCACCGCGACCGGTAAGCGCATCATGGCCGACGCCGCCGCGACCCTGACCCCCGTGCTGCTCGAATGCGGCGGCAAGGACGCGGTCATCGTCGCCGCCGACGCCGACATCAAGGCCGCCGCCGACGCCGTGGCCTGGGGCGCGACCGCCAACAGCGGTCAGACCTGCGCCGGTGTCGAGCGCGTCTACGTCGACCGTTCGGTGCGCGACGAATTCGTCGCCGAGGTCAAGCGGATCCTGAAGGACGTCAAGCCGGGTTCGGACGGCAAGGCCAGCTACGGCCCGATGACCATGCCCAGCCAGATCGACATCGTGCGCCGCCACATCGACGCCGCGATCGCCAGTGGCGGCACCGCCGTGCTCGGCGGCCCGGAGTCGGTCAAGGGCCCGTTCATCGAGCCGGTCGTGTTCGTCGACGTCGACGAGAGCTCCGAGGCGGTGGCCGAGGAGACCTTCGGCCCGACCCTGACCATCCGCACCGTCAACGGCGTGGACGAGGCGGTCGAGTTGGCCAACAACTCCAAGTACGGCCTGTCCTCGGCGGTCTACTCCAAGAACCACGGCCTCGAGATCGCCCGCCGCCTGCGCGTCGGCGCGACCTCGGTGAACTCGGTGCTGGCCTTCGCGGCCATCGCCGGACTGCCCTTCGGCGGCGTCGGCGACTCGGGCATCGGCCGCATCCACGGCGAGCCGGGCCTGCGCGAGTTCTCCCGCCCGCATTCGATCGCGGTGCAGAAGTTCACCATCCCCGGCATGGCCCTGATGAGCTACGCCCGCACCGACTCCACCATGGGTCTGCTGCGCAAGATGGTGCCGTTCCTGCACGGCCGCCACAAGTAAGCCGGCATACGCACACCTACGGGCGGGACGCGATCGCGTCCCGCCCGTACGTCTCGATTACCGACCGGTTCGTGACCGCCGGCGTGTCCCGCGCGCCGATGGGTGAAGATGGACCCGTGACTTTCTGGCCAGCGCCCCATGTCGATGTCCCCGTCCACGCGACCGTCACCCTGCCCGGATCCAAATCCATCACCAACCGCGCCCTGATCCTGGCCGCGCTGGCGGACGGGCCGTCGACCATCACCGGCGCGCTGCGCAGTCGCGACACCGACCTGATGATCGGGGCGCTGCGGGCGCTCGGCGCGCAGATCACCGGCGACGCGGAAGAACTCGTGGTCACCCCGAGGCCGTTGCACGGCGGGCCGGTGGACTGCGGCCTGGCCGGAACCGTCATGCGCTTCCTGCCCCCGGTGGCGGCCCTGGCCGCGGGCGACACCGCCTTCGACGGCGACGCGCAGGCCCGCGCCCGCCCGCTGCGCACCATCCTCGACGCGTTGCGCGGCCTCGGCGCCGACATCGACGGCGACGCACTGCCCTTCGTCGTGCACGGCGCGGGCGAACTGCGCGGCGGCACGGTGACCATCGACGCCTCCGGGTCCTCGCAGTTCGTCTCCGGCCTGCTGCTCTCGGCCGCCCGCTTCGAGCAGGGCCTGATCGTCCACCACGACGGCAAGGCGCTGCCGTCCATGCCGCACATCGAGATGACGGTGGAGATGCTGCGCCGCGCCGACGTCGCCGTGGAGGCTCCCGCCGACAGCCGCAAGGCGCAGACCTGGCAGGTGCGGCCCGGCCCGATCCGCGCGGTGGACTGGGAGATCGAACCCGACCTGTCCAACGCGACGCCGTTCCTGGCCGCGGCCGCGGTCACCGGCGGCGAGGTCAGCATCCCGCACTGGCCGCGTCTGACCACCCAACCCGGCGACGTCATCCGGGAGATCCTGGTGCGCATGGGCGCGGAGGCGCGGATCTTCGACGGCGTGCTGACCGTGCGCGGACCGGAACGGCTCGCGGGCATCGACATCGACCTGCACGACGTGGGCGAGTTGACGCCCACCGTGGCGGCGCTGGCGGCCTTGGCCGATTCCCCGTCGTACCTGCGCGGTATCGCGCACCTGCGCGGACACGAGACCGACCGGCTCGCGGCGCTGTCCACCGAGATCAACCGGCTCGGCGGCAAGGTCACCGAGACCGAGGACGGCTTGGAGATCGAGCCGACGCCGCTGCACGGCGGTCGCTGGCACTCCTACGCCGATCACCGGATGGCCACGGCGGGAGCGATTCTCGGCCTGCGGGTGCCCGAGGTGCAGATCGAGGACATCGGCACCACCGCCAAGACCTTGCCGAATTTCGTCACGTTGTGGGAGCGGATGCTGGCCACCGCGCTATCGGGGCAGGGAGCGGCACACTGAATCGCGGGGCGGCGGGCCGGGAGCGACGGCCGTGAGCCGGGGGCGGTCGACGGCCAGCTACGACGAGTCCGACGTGCGGGTGCGTCCGGGGCGCAGTTCGCGACCGCGCACCAAGACCAGGCCCTCGCACCAGGACGCCGAGGCGGCGATGGTCGTCTCGGTGGACCGGGGCCGCTGGGGGTGTGTGCTCGACGGCGACCCCGACCGGCACCTCGTGGCGATGCGCGCGCGCGAACTCGGCCGGACGCCGATCGTGGTGGGCGATCAGGTCGACGTGGTGGGCGACCTGTCGGGCAAGCCGGACACCTTGGCGCGGATCGTGCGGGTGGCCGAGCGCAGCACGGTGCTGCGCCGCACCGCCGACGACACCGACCCGTTCGAACGCATCGTGGTCGGCAACGCCGAACAGTTGTTCATCGTGGTCGCACTGGCCGATCCGCCGCCGCGCACCGGTTTCGTGGAGCGGGCGATGGTCGCGGCCTACGCGGGCGGTCTGCGTCCGGTGCTGTGCCTGACCAAACACGATCTGGCGGCCGACTCCGAATTCGCCTCGGCCTTCGACGATCTGGATCTGACCATCGTCTACGGGGGTGTGGACGACCCGATCGAACCGGTGCTCGCGTTGCTCGACGGCACCCTCACCGCGTTCATCGGCCATTCCGGCGTCGGCAAGTCGACATTGGTGAATCGGCTTGTGCCGCAAGCGGATCGGGCCGTGGGCGAGGTGTCGGGCGTCGGCAAGGGCAAGCACACCTCCACCCAGTCGGTGGCGCTGCCGCTGCCCGCGGGCGGCTGGGTGATCGACACACCGGGCGTGCGCTCGTTCGGTCTGGCCCACATCACCCCCGACGACGTCATCGCCGCCTTCGACGACCTGTCGGCCGCCATCGAGGACTGCCCGCGCGGGTGCACCCACCTCGGTCCGCCCACCGACCCGGAATGCGCGCTGGATCGCCTGCCCGGCAAACAACGTCGCGTCGCCGCGATCCGACTGCTGTTGACCGCGCTGAACACCAACGACCCGTGGTGACGGCGCCTCAGCGGTGTACCGCGAGTTGGCGCGCCGACGGGAACTGCCGGGTCAGGGTGCGGTATTCGACGTGGAAGGCGGTCCTGGCGGCGACCAGGTGGCTGACGTAGCCGTAGAGCGCGGCCGCGGCCACCACGGCGCACAGGATCACGACCCACAGGTGCGCGCGCCACTGCACGCCCGCCGCGACGCACAGGCCGAGCAGGAGCAGGATCAGCAGACTCGCGCGGGTCGCCGAGGTCAGCCAGCGCCGCCGCACCGGTTCGAGCCGGGTCCGCAGGAACGCCGCGTACCAGACCTGAGCCTCCTCGATGACCCGCTCGGGCACCTCGGTCCGGCGTTCGGGATCCTCGAGCGGCAACGCCGTCTCGAACCTGTCACGCCACAGCCGGTACCCCCGCTCGGTGAACGGAGGGTCCGCGCGGCCGGATTGCTGCTGCTGCTCGCCCATGGCGAGCACGCTACGTGCACGAACGCCGATCCGCCCGTCGGGGGCGGGCGGATCGGCGTCGGAGAATCTCAGCCGCGACGGCGCGACTTGGGCGACCGATTCGACTTCGCTTGTGCACGAGCGGCTTCCCGACGTTCCCGGCGGGTGGTGCCCACCGAGTCGTCGCCGCCGTATTCCTCGGCGTCGTTGTGCACCTCGACGCGACCGCCCTCGTCGGGCCCGGCCGGACCCGAGTAGCTGTAGCCGCGCGGGGCGGAATCATCGATGCCCTTGGCCCGCAGCGCCGCCGGGGCCGCGCCGTTGGCGGGGGCCGGGTTCTGCTCGCTCGGCAGCGGCCGCGGCGCGCCCGCGCCCACCGGCGAACGCAGGCCGGGATCGACCGAGACGCCCTGCGGTTGCGGTTGCTGCACCTCGACCTGCAGGTTGAACAGGAAGCCGACCGACTCCTCCTTCAGACCTTCCAGCATCGCGGTGAACATGTCGAAGCCCTCGCGCTGGTACTCGACCAGCGGATCGCGCTGCGCCATCGCCCGCAGGCCGATGCCCTCCTTGAGATAGTCCATCTCGTAGAGGTGTTCACGCCACTTGCGGTCGAGCACCGACAGCAGCACCTGACGTTCCAGGTTGCGCATCGACCCCTCGCCGGCGAGACCGTCGATCTCCTGCTCACGCTTGGCGTAGGCGTCGTGGGCGTCATCGAGCAGCGCCTCGGACAACTCCTCCTTGGTCAGCTCACCCGCCTCGCCGATCTCGGTCTGGCCCGCGAGTTCCTTGTGATCCAGCGACACCGGGTACAGCGTCTTGAGCGCGCCCCACAGCTTGTCCAGATCCCAGTCCTCGACGTAGCCCTCGGCGGTGGCCCCGTCCACATAGGCGCTGATCACGTCGGTGATCATCTCCTGGACCTGGCCTTCCATGTCCTCGCCGCGCAGGATTCGGTTGCGCTCGCCGTAGATGACGGTGCGCTGCTGGTTCATGACCTCGTCGTACTTGAGGACGTTCTTGCGGATCTCGAAGTTCTGCTGCTCGACCTGGGTCTGGGCGCTCTTGATGGCCTTGGAGACCATCTTGGCCTCGATCGGCACGTCGTCGGGCAGGTTCAGCCTGGTCATGATGGATTCCAGGGCCGCGCCGTTGAAGCGCCGCATCAACTCGTCGCCCAGCGACAGGTAGAACCGCGACTCGCCCGGGTCGCCCTGACGGCCGGAGCGACCGCGCAACTGGTTGTCGATACGCCGCGACTCGTGGCGTTCGGTGCCCAGCACGTAGAGGCCGCCCGCTTCGCGCACCGCCTCGGCGTCCGCCTCGGTCTGCTCCTTGACCTGTTCCAGCGCCGAATGCCACGCGGCCTCGTACTGCTCCGGGGTCTCGACCGGGTCGAGTCCTTCCTTGCGCAGCAGGATGTCGGCGATGATGTCGGGGTTGCCGCCGAGCACGATGTCGGTGCCTCGACCCGCCATGTTGGTGGCGACGGTGACCGCGCCGGGCCGCCCGGCCTCGGCGATGATCTCGGCTTCCTTCTCGTGGAACTTGGCGTTGAGCACGCTGTGCGGGATGCCGCGCTTGGTGAACTGCTTGGACAGGTATTCCGAGCGCTCGACGCTGGTGGTGCCGATCAGCACCGGCTGACCCTTCTCGTGCCGCTCGGTGACGTCGTCGACCACGGCCGCGAACTTGGCTTCCTCGGTCTTGTAGATCAGGTCGGACTGGTCGGCGCGGATCATCGGCTTGTTGGTCGGGATCGGGACCACGCCGAGGTTGTAGATCGAGTGCAGTTCGGCCGCTTCGGTTTCGGCCGTACCGGTCATACCGGACAGCTTGTCGTAGAGGCGGAAGTAGTTCTGCAGGGTGATCGTGGCCAGGGTCTGGTTCTCCGGCTGGATCTCGACGCCTTCCTTGGCCTCGATCGCCTGGTGCATGCCCTCGTTGTAGCGGCGCCCGACCAGGATGCGGCCGGTGAACTCGTCGACGATGATGACCTCGCCGTCGCGGACGATGTAGTCCTTGTCCCGGTTGTAGAGCTCCTTGGCCTTGATCGCGTTGTTCAAGTAGCTGACCAGCGGCGAGTTCGCGGCCTCGTAGAGGTTGTCGATGCCGAGTTGATCCTCGACGAACTCCACGCCCGCCTCGTGCACGCCGATCGTGCGCTTCTTGATGTCGACCTCGTAGTGCAGGTCCTTCTTCAGCAGCGGCGCGATGCGCGCGAACTCGGCGTACCACTTGGAGGAGGCGTCGGCCGGACCGGAGATGATCAGCGGTGTGCGGGCCTCGTCGATGAGGATCGAGTCGACCTCGTCGACCACGGCGAAGTTGTGACCGCGCTGGACCAGATCGTCCAGCGAGTGGGTCATGTTGTCGCGCAGGTAGTCGAAGCCGAACTCGTTGTTGGTGCCGTAGGTGATGTCGGCGGCGTAGGCGGTGCGGCGCTGGGCCGGATTCATCCCGCCCAGGATCACCCCGACCTCGAGGCCGAGGAAGCGGTGCACGCGGCCCATCCACTCCGCGTCGCGCTTGGCCAGGTAGTCGTTGACGGTGACGACGTGCACGCCTTCACCGGACAGCGCGTTGAGGTAGGCGGGCAGCACACAGGTCAGGGTCTTGCCCTCACCGGTCTTCATCTCGGAGATGTTGCCCAGATGCAGCGACGCGCCACCCATGATCTGCACCTTGTAGTGCTTCTGGTTCAGCACGCGCCAGGACGCCTCGCGGGCCACCGCGAACGCCTCGAGCAGCAGGTCGTCGAGCGACTCGCCCTCGGCGTAGCGCTCCTTGAACTCGTCGGTCTTGGCCTGGAGCTCGGCATCGGTGAGCAACTCGATCTCCGAGCCCAGCGCGAGGACCTCGTCCGCGAGATGGGCGAGCCGCTTGACCATGCGGCCCTCGCCGATCCGTAGCAACCTCGTCAGTGTCAGCGCAGGCACGGGTCTCGTCAGTCCTCTGGTCGGTGTGTCATGTGTCGTCCCCCGCTCGGCGCGTCGCACCCGCCGAGCTCAGCGGATGTCCGCGGCACGCTCCATGGTAATGCGGCACCCATGGTAGGCGGCGGTGACCAGCGATGGCGGCTCGGTCACCGCGACCGCCGGGGGTGTTTCCCTCACCGTACTCGCCGGGCGGCGGGGCGCGAGTCGACGCCGCCCGCCGCGCGCACCCCTTCCGCCGCTGGTCGAATCGGAGCAGACTTCCCGGTGAGGGAATGCGCCCATTCCGCTCGATATGCCACAACAGCGCTTACGGTTCGTTGTAACCCACCACAATGGGGCTGGACAGCGACGGGCGGAAGGGAGCATCGGGCAGCGTGATCACGAGACTGACGCCGCAGGACGCGGCGTTCTATCGGCTCGAGTCGAGCAGCAATCCCATCCACATCGGCTCCCTGGCGATCGTCGCGACCGACGACGCCGCGCCCTTGGACTACGACCGCCTGGTCGACCTGGTCGAGAGCAGGTTGTCGATGGTGCCGCGCTATCGCCGCAAGGTGCGCGAGATCCCGCTGGACCTGGGCAGACCGGTCTGGGTGGAGGACAGCCGCTTCGACATCACCTATCACATCCGCCGCTCCGCGCTGCCCACGCCGGGAACCGACGCGCAACTGCACGAATTGATCGCCCGCCTCGCCTCCCGCCCGCTCGACCAGGGCAGGCCGCTGTGGGAGATGTATCTGATCGAGGGGCTCGCGGGCGGGCGCGGCGCGATCTTCACCAAGAGCCACTCCGCCCTCGTCGACGGCGACAGCGCCCTCGAGATCGGACACGTCATCCTCGACACCAGCGCCTCGCCGCGCGAACTCGCCGACGACGCGTGGGTCGCCCCGCGCGAACCCAACGAGGTCGAACTGCTGATCGGCGCGCTCAGCCGCTTGGCCGCCCGCCCGCGCGAGGCGGTCGACGTGCTGCGGGGGGCGGGGGCCGACGCGTTCGCGATGGTCGCCGCGGCGGGCAAGGCGGTCGACTCGGTGGTCTCGGCGGTGCGCGCGGCGACCCAGGGCGCGCCCGACAGCCCGCTCAACGCCAAGACCTCGCGCAGTCGCCGCTTCGACGTGGTCCGCACCGACCTCGAGGACTACCGCACCATCCGCAAGCGCTTCGACTGCTCGATCAACGACGCGATCCTGGCGGTGGTCACCGGCGCGCTGCGCAACTGGCTGCTCTCCCGTGACGAAGCCCTCACCGAACAGGCCACGCTGCGCGCGGTGGTGCCGATGTCGGTCTACGTCGAGGACCCGGCGGGCGATCCGACGACCCCCGACAGCGAGGTCTCCTCGTTCCTCATCGACCTGCCGGTGGGTGAGCCGAACCCGGTCATCCGCCTGTCGCACATCAAGCACGCCAGCGAGGCCGACAGTCGACAGCGCCGCGGCGTGCGGGCCCGGACGCTGGTGCACCTGGCCGGTTTCGCGCCCGCCAGCCTGCACGCGATGAGCGTGCGGGCGGCGAGTACGTTCGCAGAGCACACGTTCAACTTGGTGATCACCAACGCGCCGGGTCCGCAGACGCCGATGTACATCGGCGGCGCGCGGATGCTGGAGATGTATCCGGTGTCGCCGCTGCTGCGCAACCAGGCTTCGAGCATCGGGATCACCTCCTACGACGGGCAGGTCTTCTACGGGCTCAACGCCGATCGCGACGCGATGGCCGACATCGACGTGCTCGCCGCGTCGGTTCACGAATCCATGGAGGAGATGCTCGGTGCCTGCGCCTGATTCCGGCACGTCCGCGACCACCCGGGTCTACATCCCGGCGACGGTGCCGATGCTGCGCCGCCTGGTCGCCGAACGGGAACTGTTCCCGCTCGGCGGCACCGCCTTCGCGGTCACGCCCGCGCTGCGCGAGGCGTACGCCTCCGGCGACGACGAGGAGTTGGCGGAGGTCGCCATGGTCGAGGCCGCGCGCGCCTCGCTGCGCCTGCTCGCCGCCGACCGCGAGGAGTACGCCAACGCCCCCGAACCCGCCGAGGGCGAGCCGGGCGCGTCGAGTCCGGTGTACCGCCGCGCGGTGATCGCCGCGGACGTGACCGGCGTGAAACCGCGGCCGGATCTGGACGACGCGGTGGTGAAACTGTCCGAGGCGCTGACCTACCGGCAGATCGCCTCGGTGCACGTCGACCTGGCCGAGGCGGAGCCGGAGGTGGCCAAGGCCGTCGACGTGGTCGACGCCGCCGACCTGGGCGACACCGACGCCGAATTCGTGCTGGGCGACGCCGAGGACCACCAGTTGGCCTGGTACGCCGCCCAGGAGCTGCCGTTCTTGCTCGAACTGCTGTGACGGCGCTCCGCCGGGGCCGCGTCCACCCTGCCGCCCGAACCTACGATGCCGTAACCTTGCGATGAGCGGCCCCGACGGCGGCCGCCACGACAAGAGAGACGAACGGCACCGAATGGTCTTCAAGAATGTCCGCGAGTGGCTGGAGGCTCCGGCCGCGAGCGTCGCCGAGCGCGGCGGTCGGCTCAACGTGCTGCGCGGCGCAGTGGCGCGGGTGACCACCCCGCTGCTGCCCGACGACTACCTGCACCTGGCCAACCCGTTGTGGTCGGCGCGGGAACTGCGCGGCCGCATCGTGGACGTGCGCGCGGAGACCGCGGATTCGGCGACGTTGGTGATCAAACCGGGCTGGGGTTTCGACTTCCGATACCAGCCGGGTCAGTACATCGGCATCGGCATCCTGGTCGAGGGTCGCTGGCACTGGCGCTCCTACTCGCTGACCTGCCCGCCGAACTGGAGCGAGCCGGGTCACGAGGGCAAGCGGCTGATCTCCATCGCGGTCAAGGCCATGCCCGAGGGCTTCCTGTCCAGCCATCTGGTCGGCGGGGTCAAGCCGGGCGCCATCGTGCGTCTGCAAGCGCCGCAGGGCGGTTTCGTGCTGCCCGATCCGCCGCCGGAGAAGGTGCTGTTCCTCACCGCGGGCAGCGGCATCACCCCCGTGATGTCGATGCTGCGGACCATGGACCGGCGCGGACAGGTCGGCGACGTGGTGCACCTGCATTCGGCGCGCACCGAGGGCGATGTCATGTTCGGCGCGGAGCTGCGCACCCTGCACGACGCGCACCCGAGTTTCACCTCCCACGTGCACCTGACCGCCGATCAGGGCAAGTTCTCGCTCACCGAACTCGACGCGCGGGTGCCCGACTGGCGCGAGCGCGAGACCTGGGCCTGCGGTCCGGCCGGCCTGCTCGATGATCTCGAATCCCATTGGCGTGCCGCCGATCTGGCCGATCGCCTGCATGTGGAGCGTTTCGAGATCGAGCGGTCCGCGGTCGGCGAGGGCGGGAAGGTCACCTTCTCGCGCTCCGGCAAGAGCACCGAGGTCGACGGCGCGACGAGTCTGCTCGAGGCGGGCGAGTCGGCGGGTGTGCAGATGCCCTTCGGCTGCCGCATGGGCATCTGCCAGACCTGCGTGGTGACGATCGCGGCGGGCCACACCCGGGATCTGCGCAACGGGGACGAACGACGCGAGGGCGACAAGGTGCAGACCTGCATCTCCGCCGCCGCGGGGGACTGCACCCTCGAGGTCTGAGTCTTCGCCCGCCGCGGGCGGCGCAGACTTCGGGGACCGTGGACCCGCCGTACGGACGGGTACCCTCGTTGTAATAACCCAGAGAAGGGACTCCGGTGGCCATCACCGACATCAAGGCGTTCGCTCATCTGACGGCCGCCGACATCGAGACCCTGGGGCAGGAACTCGATTCCATCCGACGCACGGTCGAGCTGTCCCGAGGCGACCGAGACGCCACATACATCCGACGCACCATCGCCGCCCAGCGCGGCCTCGAGGTGGCGGCGCGCGCGATCCTGTTCGGCAGCCGCAACCGATGGGCCTGGCTGGCGGGCACGGCGATGCTGTCGGTGGCCAAGATCATCGAGAACATGGAACTCGGCCACAACATCAGCCACGGCCAGTGGGACTGGATGAACGATCCGGAGATCCACTCCGGCACGTGGGAGTGGGATCAGACGGGCCCGTCCTCGCAGTGGCGGCGCGCGCACAACTACTCCCATCACACCTACACCAACGTGCTGGGCAAGGACGAGGATCTCGGCTTCGGCATCCTGCGCATGACGCGCGACGAGCAGTGGAAGCCGATCCACCTGGTGCAACCGGTGGCGAACCTGATCCTGGCCGCCTCCTTCGAGTGGGGCATCGCCCTACACGACTGGAGCATCGACAAACAGATTTCGGGTGTGCCGCCCAAGGAACTGATGTCGGCGCCGAACCGCGAATTCGCCCGCAAGATAGTCCGGCAGGTCGGCAAGGATTTCGTCATCTACCCCGCACTGACGGGGCCGGCTTGGAAGTCCACGCTCAAGGCCAACGCCACCGCGAACCTGGTCCGCAATCTGTGGGCCTACGCGGTGATCTTCTGCGGCCATTTCCCGGACGGCGCGGAGAAGTTCACCATCGAACAACTCGAGGGCGAGACGGCAGGCGAGTGGTATCTGCGCCAGATGCTGGGCAGTGCCAACTTCAAGGCCGGCCCCGCGATGGCGTTCATGAGCGGCAACCTCTGCTACCAGATCGAGCACCACCTGTTCCCGGATCTGCCGAGCAATCGGTACGCGGAGGTCGCGGTGCGGGTGCGCGAGTTGTGCGACAAGTACGACCTCCCGTACACGACGGGGTCGCTGGGCAAGCAGTATCTGCTGGCGTTCCGCACGATCCACAAGTTGGCGCTGCCGGACCGTTTCCTCAAGCGCACCTCCGACTACGCGCCCGAGACCTCCTCGGAACGCATGTTCGCGGGCATCACGCTGCCGTCGCTGCCCACCGAGCGCTGGGCCGAACACCACCGCAATCCGGAGAACCACCGGGTCATCCTGGATCCGGCCACCGGCAAGCGGCGCGGGCTGCGTTCGGCGCTGGCCGAGGCGAAAGTGGTGCTGCGGGAGAAGGCCGAACACGAGAAGCAGGTGCTGCGCGAGGCCAAGCGGGCGTTGAAGGACAAGGCCCGGCACGAACAGCAGGTGCTGCTCGAGGCGAGCGCGGCCTGGCAGGAGCGGGCGCGCGCCGAGAGCGCGGGACGGAAGTCCGCGCGCGAGCGCGTCTTCGGCGTGCTGCGGCGCGGACGCTGACAGCGTTCGCGTTCGCGCGCGTGCGCCACTAACATTCTTCCCGCTCGTCCACAATGCGGTATTTGCCACACCCGAGGGCCGCTTCCCGACAACCTACGGTCTCGTAACTTACGGTACTGTAACTGGTATGGCGATCTCGGATGTCAAGGAGTACGCGCACCTCACCGAAGCCGACGTGGAGGCGCTCGGTGCGGAGTTCGACGCGATCAGGCGGGACATCGAATCCTCCCGTGGAGCGAAGGACGCGCGCTACATCCGCAATGTCATCCGGTTGCAGCGCGCGCTCGAGATCAGCGGTCGCACGGTCCTGTTCGCGAGTTTCCTGCCCCCGGCCTGGCTGGCGGGCGTGGCCCTGCTCGGCACCGCCAAGATCATCGAGAACATGGAGATCGGGCACAATGTGATGCACGGTCAATGGGATTGGATGAACGATCCCGAAATCCACTCGAGCTCTTGGGAATGGGACAACACGGGCCCGGCCAAGCACTGGAAGCAGACCCACAACTATCTGCACCACAAGTACACCAACGTCCTGGGCATGGACGACGACATCGGCTACGGTCTGCTGCGCGTGACGCGCGACCAGCGGTGGAAGCCGTTCAACCTCGGCAACCCGGTCTACAACCTGCTGCTGCAATTGTTCTTCGAATACGGTGTGGCGATCCAGCATCTGGAACTGGGCAAACTCGCGGCGGGCCGCTACCCCGAGGGCTCCCCGGAGCGCGCCGAATTCGACCGCAAGCGCTCGGAGGTGCTGACCAAGATCGGCAAGCAGGTCGGCAAGGACTACCTGCTGTTCCCGCTGCTGACCGGTCCGGCCTTCTTCACCACGCTCACCGCGAATCTCGCCGCCAACATGGTGCGCAACGTCTGGACCAACGCCGTGATCTTCTGCGGCCACTTCCCCGACGGCGCGGAGAAGTTCACCAAGGCCGATATCGACGGCGAGACCCACGGCGAGTGGTACCTGCGGCAGATGCTGGGCAGCGCCAACATCTCCGGCGGCGCGGTCATGCATTTCATGACCGGCAACCTGAGCCACCAGATCGAACACCACCTGTTCCCGGATCTGCCGAGCAACCGCTACCGCGACATCGCGGTGCGGGTGCGCGCGCTCGCCGAGAAGTACGACCTGCCCTACACCACCGGATCGCTTCCGGTGCAGTACTTCAAGGCGTGGCGGACCATCGCCAAGCTGGCCCTGCCGAACAAGTACCTGCGCCACACCGCCGACGACGCCCCGGAAACGGCCTCCGAGCGCAAGTTCGCCGGTGACACCGCACCGCGCTTCGACCCCGTGACGGGCAAGCGTCGCGGCCTGCGCACCGCGCTGTCGGAGGGCCGCCGCCGCATCGCCCGCGCGGTCCCCCTGGGCTGAGCCCGCCGCGCCCCTGCTTGGATGGGGCGCGTGTGTGCCGACCAACCGAAACTCCCCAGCGCCGACGTCGAATCGACCGCGGCGGGCGATCCACGGGCAACGGATATCGCTCGCCCCGAGCGGGTGACCCTGTCCGCGGCGGGTGCCGCGACCATGGGCGTGTACGAGGCGATCCGCACCCGACGGGACGTGCGCGCGGAATTCACGGGCACGCCGGTGGACGAGCAGACCCTCTGGCGCATTCTCGGGGCCGCCCATCGCGCGCCGAGCGTCGGTAATTCCCAGCCGTGGGATTTCGTGGTGGTCCGCGAGCCGGCGACGCTGCGCGCCTTCGCCGAGCACGTCGCCGACCATCGCGTCGCCTTCCGTGACGCGCTGCCGCCCGAGCGCGCGGCGACCTTCGACCCGATCCGGATCGAGGGCATCGTGGAGAGCGGCACCGGTGTGGTGGTCACCCACGACGACGCCCGCGGCGGTCCCCAGGTCCTCGGCCGCGCCACCGTCCCCGAGACCGGACTGTTCTCCACGGTGTTGGCGATCCAGAATCTGTGGCTGGCCGCCACCGCCGAGGGCATCGGGGTCGGCTGGGTCTCCTTCTACGATCCGCCGTTCCTGGCCCAACTGGCCGGCCTGCCCGCGGGTATCCGGCCGGTGGCGTGGCTGTGCGTCGGACCGGTCACGGCCTTCCAGACCGTGCCCGACCTGGAACGCTTCGGCTGGCGGGACGGACGCCCGCTCGCCGACGCGGTGCACCGCGAGACCTTCACCGCCGGCCGCTGAGCGCGCTCGCTCGCACGGCGGAATCACCGCGCCGCCGGTGAGCCCGGTCCACCGCGCTGTCTCCCGGAGGTCGCGTCGCCGTCGGTCGAAGGTCGGTGCGCGGTCGGCCCAAGGTCGCGTCGGCAGCGACCGAGATCCGTGCCGTCGTTCAGGTGAGGTTCTCGACGGTGACCGGTTCGATCCCTTCCTCCGCGGGCAGCGCGAACCCGAAGACCTGTCCGTAGAAACTCAATTCGGCGTCCAACGCGCGCCGGATGTTCTCCGCGCGCCGGAAGCCGTGCTGTTCGCCCTCGAACAGCAGGTAGGCCACCGGGACCCGACGGTCGCGCAGCGCCTGGACGATCATCTCGGACTGGTTGGGCGGCACCACCGCGTCCTCGCTGCCCTGCAACACGATCAGCGGTCTGCGGAAACGGTCGACGTGCCGGATGGGCGAACGGTCGAGGTAGATATCGCGCCGGGCCGGATACTCCCCGATCAGGCCGTCGAGGTAGCGGCTCTCGAATTTGTGCGTCTCGGCGGCCAGCGCTTCCAGATCGGCGACGCCGTAATGGTCGGCGCCTGCCGCGAACGGGGTGTCCTCGCGGGCGAGGGCGGCGAGGGTGGTGTATCCGCCCGCCGAACCGCCGCGGATGGCGAGCCGTCGCGGGTCCACCCGGCCCTGGTCGGCGAGTCCGCGTGCCGCGGCGATGCAGTCGGCCACGTCGACCACACCCCACGCGCCGCGCAGTTGCTCGCGGTAGGCGCGGCCGTAGCCGGTGGAGCCGCCGTAGTTGACGTCCACCACCGCGAACCCGCGACTGGTCCAGTACTGCGTGGCAGGCGAGAGAACCGGCAGCGCGTGCGCGGTCGGGCCGCCGTGGATCATCACCAGCAGCGGCGGCAGTTCCCCGTCGGGGCCGCGGTACCGGGCGCTCGCGGGCGCGTAGAACAGGGCGTGCGCGGTGCGCGGCGCGCCGTCGCCGTCCACCGAGGGGAACGAGATCGGTTCGGGCACCGCGATTCCGGCGGGATCGAGCCCGATCTCGCGCGGCGGACGCAAGGTCTCGACCCGCGTGACGCCGCCACCGCCCGCGACACCCGGCGCGGCCTCCGCGCCGAACTCGACCTCGTCCGCTTCCGGTGCACCGCCGATCTCGACCCGGTGGACGCCGAATTCGGCGGTCGGGGAACCCGCCACCAGGACCACCGCGTGCGCGTCGGCGCGCACGACCGCGCTGATCGCGGTGAACGGCAGGTCGAGGTCGACCAGTGTGCCGTCCGGGCGACGCAACCCGAGACCGTCGCATCCCTCGCGCCAGCGGGCGAACACGATGCCCGCGTCCAGGACCGCGTACCGCGCCGACCCGAGTTGCCAGGCGGGCACGCCGATCTCGGCCGCCACCTCGATCACCGGGGCGACTGCGCCGTCGGGTGTCCAGCGGTACAGGTTCCACCAGCCCGCGCGATCGGACAGGAACAGCAGCGTCCCGTCGGCCTGCCAGCGCGGTTCCAGTACCGACTCCCCCGGTCCGCCCGCGACGACGGTGTCCGCGCCTGTCACCAGGTCGCGCACCCGCAGCACGGTGTCGTCCCACGGCATGGCCGGATGGTCCCAGGACACGTACGCCAGCGAGGACCCCGCCGGGTCCAACCGGGGCGCGACGACGAAATCCGGGCCGCTCACCAGGACCTCCGGCGGGGCCG
>NZ_BAGG01000096.1 GCF_000308695.1 Nocardia takedensis NBRC 100417
GCCGGCATGTTGGAACGACGCCAGGGCTCGGGCACCTATGTGATCGCCGCCTCCGAAGTCGGCGGCACCCTCGCCAAGTACTTCGCCGACGCCGAGGAACGCGACGTCCTCGAACTGCGCCAAGCCCTCGACACCACCGCCGCCGCCCTGGCCGCGCGCCGCCGCGACGACACCGACATCGCCA
>NZ_BAGG01000095.1 GCF_000308695.1 Nocardia takedensis NBRC 100417
CGCGCCCGGCAGTTCGTCCAGCCCGATCAACCTACTGCCCGCGAACCAGCGCTGCACCCACGCGTGGAAGGCGGTGCCGCGCCGCGCCAACGGATTCGGCGGGAACGGCAGCGGCCTGCGCAACCGGCGCGCCAATTTCGTCGGGTCCGCCCGCATCTCCACCAGCGCCGTCGCCGGAATCCGCCCCGGCAGTTCCACCTCACGCGCCGCCGCCCGGACCGCCTCGAACTCCGCGAGCAGCGCGTCCACATCCGACGCCCACCCATCGGGGTCGTTCGGATCGGTCGCGAACTCCGCCGGGGGGACGTGGTCGTCCGGGGGCGGGAGGAAATCCTCCGGCAGGGGGGCGTGGGTGTCATCGAGCAGGTACGGGTCCTCCTCCGCGAACGCCACCAGGCCGGGAGCGGAATCGTCGGCGGACGGTTCGACGTCCGGGAGGGGGACGACCGTCTCCGGCCGCGCGGAGTCCACGGGTGACGGGGTGCGGAGGGCTTCGAGGGCGGCGCGGACCAGGGCGGCCCCCTCCTCGACGGGGGCGCGGCGGGGGCCGAGGGGGTCGCGGGGCC
The DNA here is from genome assembly GCF_000308695.1 of Nocardia takedensis NBRC 100417. GTDB lineage: Bacteria > Actinomycetota > Actinomycetes > Mycobacteriales > Mycobacteriaceae > Nocardia > Nocardia takedensis. Next base: position 567 of record NZ_BAGG01000095.1, read on the forward strand.
AGGGGGCGGAGGCGGGGTTGTCGGTGAAGGGGTTGACGGCTTCGGGGTCGGGGGCGGGGTCCCAGCGGACGACGTCGACGGCGGCGTGGACAGGACTGTCCGTGGATTCGGCGGCAGCTTTCAGGTCGAGCAGGAAATCGGAGGGGCCCTTGGGTTTCGCGCCGGTCTCGGCCCAGTGGTGCGCCGAGAGCAGCAGGGCGTGTTCGGTGCGGGTGACGGCGACGTAGAACAGGCGGCGCTCCTCGTCGACGCGGCGGTCCTCGAGGGCTTGTTTGTGGGCTTTGATGGCGCGATCGAGGTCGGCGCGGTCGGACAGGTCGCTCAGGTCCAGGACGGGGACGCCTTCGGCGGAGTCGGCGCGCACACGGTCGCCGCGCAGCGTGGTGGGGAGTTCGGCCAGCGCGCCGAGCCAGGTGCCCGAGGCGGCGCCGGAAGGGAATACGCCGTCGACCACGTGCGGGACCGCGACCACTTCCCATTCGAGACCCTTCGCCGCGTGCACGGTGAGCACCTGGACGCGGTCGCGCGCCACCTCCACCTCGCCCGGTTCCAATCCGTTCTCGACGGATTCCGCGGCGGCGAGGAAGGCGAGCAGCCCGCTCAGCGACGCGCCGGTGTCGGCGGCGTAGCCCGCGACGACCTCGGCGAAGGCGTCGAGGTGTTCGCGGCCCGCGCCCGTCCCCGCCATCGCCCGGCGCGCCTGGGTCTCGACGCCGACACCGATGGTGCGCTCGACGTCGGCGACCAGTTCGGCCAGCGGTTGGCCGCCGCGTTCCCGCAGCGCGGCGAGTTCGGCCGCGAGGTTCTCGATGCGCTCGTAGCCCGACTCCGAATAGCGCTGCGACGGCCCGGGATCGGCGATGGCGTCGGCGAGGCCGGCCTGCTCGGCGGGTTCGGGAGCCACCTCGCGCAGGGCGGCGGCGAGGGCGGCGGGGTCGGTGATCTCGGCGGTCCCCTCCCGCGCGAGGCGGCTGATGGACAGTTCCCTGGCCCGGTCGGCCAGCGCCGCGATATCGGTCAGCCCGATGCGCCAGCGCGCTCCCGTCAGGATGCGCATGGCCGCGCTGCCCGCCGCGGGTTCGGCGATCAAGCGCAGGGTGGCGACGATGTCCGCGACCTCGGGTGTCGCCAGCAGACCCCCGAGACCGACGATCTCGACCGGCAGTCCCCGGTCGCGCAGCGCTTCGGCCAACGGCGCGGCGTCGGCGTTGCGGCGCACCAGCACCGCGGAGGTCGGCGGCGGCTTCCCTTCGGCGCGATGCTCGGCCCAGTGCGCGGCGATCCGCTCGGCGACCCAGTCGCGTTCCTGGGCGACGGTCTCGAGCAGCGCGAAGGTGACCGGACCGGATTCGGCGTGCGGCGCGGCGCGCAGGGCGTCCACGGTGACGCCGCCGCGGTCGGCGGCCTGGCGGCGCAGCGGATCGGCGACCAGATTCGCCAACGCGAGCGCTTCGGGCGGGTTGCGCCAACTGGTCAACAGCGGCAGCGTCGGCGCGGGAACCCCCGGGGCACAGGGGAAGTCGGCGGCGAAACGCGGCAGGTTGGCGGCCGACGCGCCACGCCAACCGTAGATGGACTGCATCGGATCGCCCACCGCCGTCACCGCCAGACCTTCCTCGCGCGCGGTCGCGTCGCCGCCGAACAGGGCGGCCAGCAGGATGCGCTGGGCGTGACCGGTGTCCTGGTACTCGTCGAGCAGGACCAGACGGAAACGGTCGCGTTCGGCGAGGCCGACCTCGGGATGTTCGGCGGCCAACCGCGCGGCCAACGACATCTGCGCGCCGAAATCCAACGCGCCGCGTCGACGCAACGCCGCGTGCAGTTCCCGGACCAGCGGCAGCAACGCGACCCGCTCCCGCTGGACCTGCACCGGGGCGAGCAGCGTCCGACTGGGGCCGCCGCGCTGCCGCGGCCCCGGCGGCAGGGTGTGGACCAGCTTCTCCAGTTCGGTGTGCGCCTCGGCCAACTGTTCCGGCTCCACCAGATGTTCGGCGAGCTGCCCCGACAGCGCCAGCACCGCCTCGGTCACCGAGACCGGCGTGCGATCGGTCTCGAGGTCGCCGTCCCAGTTCCGCACGACCTGGTGGGCCAACTGCCACAGCTGGGTCTGGGTGAGCAGCACCGACGACGGCTCCACCGGCAGCAGCAACCCGTGCTGGGTCAGCAGCCTGCCCGCGTAGGAGTGATAGGTGCTGATCTCCGGTTCGGCCCCGGCCAATCGCGTGCGCAACTCCCCCGTCGGGTCGAGTCTGCGCAGCAGCGGCGCACCGGCCAACCGCGCCAGTCGCGTGCGGATCCGGGAAGTCAACTGCTGGGCGGCCTTGCGGGTGAAGGTCAGCCCGAGCACCTGATCCGGCGCGACCAACCGATTGGCGACCATCCACACCACGCGGGCGGCCATCGTCTCGGTCTTGCCCGCGCCCGCACCCGCGACCACCAGCGTCGGCTCCGACGGCGCCGCGATCACCGCGGCCTGTTCCTCGGTCGGCGGCGGCAACCCGAGCGCCTCCGCCAACCGGTGCGGCGTCACGCGCGCCATCGCCGCTCCCGGAACCGCCCCACCCCCGATGCGCCGCGCGCGGCAGACCAGCGAAGCGAGCGCCACGCGGGGGTAGCCGGGGCCGGCAGCGCTCGATTCATCACCACACTCTCCCAGATGTCCGGTCGGCGGTGACCGTGACCTGGGGTCGAGTGGCGGCGGTCATTCGTCGGTGACTTGTCGTCCGGTGTCCTGGACGGGGCAACTGCCCGAGACGGGGCAATGGCGGCAGCCGTCGTTGCGCATGGCCAGATAGCTGGGACCGCGGGTCGAGGCGGCCGCGTCGTGGATGGTGTCGCGCCAAGCGTCGAGCGCTTCGGCGTCGAGCGGGTCCTGGGTGCGCTCCGTCGCGCCGTCACGGCTGGGCTTGGCGACATAGACCAGGCGCGCGCCACCCGGTTCGCCCGGGGTGGGCGCGGTGTCGGGGGTCTCCTCGCCGGGTTCGTCGAGCGCGCCGAACGCCGCCGCGACCTGATAGGTGGCGAGCTGGGCGTGTTCGGCGGCGGCCTGTTTGGTGACCGGGGTCTTGCCGGTCTTGACGTCCACGATGACGAAACGCCCCTCGGCATCGCGTTCGAGGCGGTCGACGCGGCCCTTGATCCGCACGGGCGGTTCGCCTTCGCCGCGGGCGGGCAGTTCGCAGTCGACCGGCACCTCCACCCCCGCCTGCGTCAATTCACCCCTGGTGTTGCGGACCCAGGCGAGGAAGGTCTCCAACATCGCCTCGGTGCGGCGCAGTTCCTGCCGCGAATGCCACCCGGTGCCCGGGTCGACCGCCCGCCACGCCCGGTCCAGCGCGGCACGCACCTCCGACTCCGGCACCCGGCCCGCCAGGGCCTGCACGAGCGTGTGCACGAGATTGCCCTTGACCGCGTGCGGGTTGTCGCCGTCGGAGCCGCCGTTGCGTTCCAGCGCCCAGCGCAACGGACAGGTGCGCAACTGCTCGACCGTCGAGGGCGACAGCGAGACCGGCGCGCCGTCGTCCTCCCACAGCGGACGCTCCGAACTGAGCTCCCCGGTGCCGTACCAGTCCTCGGGATGGGTGCCGGGAACGCCCGCGTCGGCGAGCCGGGCGAGTTGGTGGGCGGCGCGCCGACGGCGGTCGGGATCGGCCGCGCTGTCGCACACCACCCCGCGCAACTCCGCCACCAGGGCGTGCATCACCAAGGCCCGGCCCGGATCGACCACGGGCAGCGCGCCCGGTTCCCGCTCGTCGTCGTGGCCGAGCAGTTCGCCGAGGAAGCGCGACGGGACCAGATCGCGGTCACCCGTGACCGATTCGACGGCGGTGACCAGCAGCGAGCGCCGCGCCCGACCGCACGCGACCAGCAGCAGCCTGCGCTCCTCGGCCAGGATCGGCGCGGCCCGGCCGACCTGCTCGTCCACGAGGTCGATACCGGCGGTGAGGTCGACCAGGTCCTCGGTGTGCAGCAGGGTGCCGCGCGGGCGCGGATTCGGCCAGATGCCCTCCTGGACCGCCGCCACCGCCACCACCTCCCACTCCCGGCCCGCGGCGGCGTGCGCGCTGAGCAGGGCCACCGCCTCGCCGGGCGCGGTCAGCGGCGCGGTGTCCTGCGGAATCTCCTGCTGGACCAGGTATTCCACGAACCCCTCGACACTCGCGCGCGGAAGCCGGTCGACATAGGCCGCCGCGGCGTCGAACAACCCGACGGCGGCGTCGAGATCGCGATCGGCCTGCATCCCCACCGCGCCGCCGCGTTCGGACTGCGCGACCCAGCGGCGCTCCAACCGCGACGCCGTCCACAGCGCCCACAGCACGTCCTCGAGCCCCGCCCCGGACCGCCTGGCCTTGCGGGCGCGCTCGAGCGCGGTCAGGACGCGGCGCAACGGGGCCGCCTCCACCTCGGTCAGCCCGTCGAGCAAGGTGCGCTCCCCCGTGCCGACCAGCAGGTCGCGCAGGATGCGCGCGGACGGCTGATCGATCAGGTCCGGCGCCGCGTCGTCCGGCGGGGTCGGCGTCGCCGGGCGGTCGGCTTCGGTTCGGGCACGCGTGGTTTCGGTATCGGCGGGGTTCACGACCTCCAGGCCCCAGTCCGCCTCGTCGTCGTGCCACTGCGCCTCGGTCGGCTCGAAGGCCGACCATTCCTCCGGCGCGGGCAGGTCCTCCGGATCGATATCCCAGGGCTCCTCCGGACCGGGCTCCGTATCGACGGGTGGCGGCGGGGGCGCGCTTGCGTCGGCTTCGGCGGTATCCGGATCGGCGGTTCCGATTTCCTTCGACGCACCCCACTCGTCGTAATCGCCTTGTCCTCGAACGTTCTTCCCTTGTGCGCGGGCCAGTTCGACCACGCTGCGGCGGATTCCGCGACGCAGGCGGCGCAGGGTGATCTGATCCGCGCCGCCGAGTGGGCCGCCGAGCAGGTCGAGGGCGTCCTCGGCCGAGAAGAGGTCCTCGTCGGGGGCGCGTTCGCCGGCGAGCAGGGCGCGCAGGGCCGAGAGCATCCAGGACGCGCCGCGGCGGCGGGCCAACGGGACGTCGAGGGCCGGTTGCTGGACGGGGACGCCCGCCGCGAGCAGGGCGCGGCGCAGGGGGGCGAGCGAGAGCGGGACCGAGCGGACGACGACCGCCATCTCCGACCACGGGACGCCCGCGGTGAGATGGGCGCGACGCAGGTGGTCGGCGATGAGGGCGGCTTCCTTGGCGGGCGTGGCCAGGACGCGCACCCGCACGGCGGCGCGATGGTCGGTGGGCTCGGCTTCGCGGTCGGGCGGAGTGAAACGGTGCGGCGCGCTGCCGGGGAGACGGGCGGCGATGCGGGCCAGCGTGGCGTGGATCGGCGGACTCGCGCGATGACTCTCGCGCAGCACGATGCGCTGCCCGTCGGGGACCTCGAGGTCGGTCAGGAAGCGCGAATCCGCGCCGCGGAAGGTGAACACGGCCTGATCGGGATCGCCCGCGACGACCGTGACGTGCGAGGCGGCGCCGATGACCCGCACCAGCAACGCCGCCTGGGGGTCGAGGTGCTGCGCGTCGTCCACCAGCAGATAGCGGATGCGGGCGCGTTCGGCGGCGAGCAGGTCGGCGTCGCTCGCGAGCGCGTCCAGGGCCGCGCCGACCAGTTCGGCGGCGTCGAGCGCGGGCGCGCTGGCCTCGGGCGCTTCCACGCCGACCGACCAGCGCAGCAGCATGGCCTGTTCGTAGCGCATGGCGAAGCGGCCCGCGGCCACCCATTCCTCGCGGTCGTGGGCGCGACCCCAGCGCATCAGGTCCTCGGGGCCGAGGCCGCGTTCGGTGGCGCGCAGCATGAGATCGCGCAACTGCTCGGCGAATCCGGCCAGGGTGAGGGCGGGTTGCAGCCGTTGCGGCCAGAGGTATTCGCCGCCCGCGGCGATGTCGAGCAGGTCGCCGCGCAGCATCTCGCGCAGCACCGCGTCCTGTTCCGCGCCGGTCAGCAGTCGCGGCGGCGGGTTGCCGTGGGCCGTGGCGTGGCGGCGCAGGACCGCGAAGGCGTAGGAGTGCACGGTGCGCACCAGCGGTTCGGTGGTGGCGCCCGGTACGCCGCCTTCGGCCCCGTCGATCCCCGCCAGACGTACGGTGATCGCGTCGCGCACGGCTGCCGCCGCCTGTTTCGAATGGGTCAGGACCAGCACCGATTCCGGGTCGGCTCCCTCGGCGATCCGGGCGGCGGCCACGTCGACGAGCAGCGCCGTCTTCCCCGTGCCCGGCCCGCCGAGCACCTGCCAGGGGCGGAACCCGGGGCGCACCGGCCCCATCTGCCGATGGGCCTCGAACAGCGCGCGCACCTCGGCGCCCCAGAGCCGCGCTCCGGGCGTCCGCGCGTGCCTGCGAACAAGTCGCACCGCCCCATCCGATCGCACCACGCGCGCTATTCCAGCAGACACCCCCGACAAGATCAGGTCCTCCCCCGGCCGGAGTGACGCACATCGGTGCGGCGCTGCAGAGGCGCACCCGGTGACGGCGAGCACATTCGCGGCATCGCCCCCGCCGCCCACCGACACAGCACCACCCCCGACAGCCGCGGACACAGCGCCACCCGTCGGCCGGATCGACGCGATGCTCGTATTCGGGCGCTGCGGCACAATGTCCACCGTGTCGCCGCTTCATGTGCATCGTTTCGGTCCCGCCGACGGCCCGCTCCTGCTCGCCCTGCACGGTCTGACCGGTCACGGCGGCCGGTGGGCGGCCCTGTCTCGCGACCACCTGCCGCAGATGCGGATCGTCGCGCCGGATCTGCGCGGTCACGGGCGCTCCACCGGGCTGCCGCCGTGGGATTTCGAGCGGGTGGTGGCCGATCTGGTGGAGCTGCTGGCCGAGGAGACCGACGGGCCGGTGCCGGTGGTGGGGCATTCCTTCGGCGGCGCGGCGGCGCTGCATCTGGCGGCGACGCACCCGGAACTGGTCTCCTCGCTGATCCTGCTCGACCCGGCGATCGGCATCGATCCGGCCCGTCTGGCCGAGATCGCCGCGCAGACCCTCGCGAACCCCGATTACGCCGATGTCGAGCACGCGCGCTCCGACAAGCTCGCCAGTTCCTGGGACGAGGTCGACCCGGCGGTGCTGGAGGCCGAACTGGCCGAACATCTGGTGCCCACCGCGAACGGCAGGGTCGGGTGGCGGATGAGCCTGCCCGCGATCACCTCCTACTGGGGTCAGCTGGCCCGCGACGCGGTGTTCCCGCCCGCCGACCTGCCGACGGTGCTGGTGCGCGCGGAGAAGGTGCGACCGCCGTTCACCACCGACGAGTTCCGCGCGGAGTTGGCGCGACGACTGGGTTCGAACCTGGACTCGCGCGTCTTCGACTGCGACCACATGGTCGCCCAGGCCCGGCCCGCGGAGGTGGCCGAGCTGATCCGGGCCGCGTCACGGTGACGACCTCCGAGGAGCAGATCGAACACGTCCGGGACTTGGTCGCGCGCATTCCGGCGGGCGCGGTGGTCACCTACGGCGACATCGCCGCGGCGGCCGGGCTGTCCACCCCGCGCACGGTGGGTTGGATCATGCGCACCGATTCCGCCGACCTGCCCTGGCACCGGGTGATCGGCGCGGCGGGCAGACCCGCGGCGCATCTGGCGCAGCGCCAACTGCGTCTGCTGGCCGAGGAGGGTGTGCCGATCCGCGACGGACGGGTGGATCTGCGCGCGGCGCGTTTCCGGTTTCCCGAACTTCCGTAGCCGCGCCCCGGAGGCGGGTTACCGTTAGGTATGTCCACCCGCTTGGCGTGTGTCGTTTTCGACGCGGACCGGCCGCGGTCGGTGGCGGGATTCTGGGCCGAACTGCTCGGCTGGACGGTGACCTTGGATCGACCCGACGAGGTCGACGTGGCCGCCCACGACCCCGACGGCCTGGAGATCGCGCTGATGTTCCTGCCCTCCGACGACGGCAAGCGCGGCAAGAATCGCATCCATCTGGATCTGGCCAGTCGTTCGCTGGATCATCAACGGGTGCAGGTCGATCGCGCGATGGCGTTGGGCGCGCGGCCGGTCGACATCGGGCAGGGCGCGGTGCCGTGGGTGGTGCTGGCCGATCCGGAGGGCAACGAGTTCTGCGTGCTGGAGCCGCGTGAGCAGTACGTGGACACGGGGGCGATCGCGGCGATCGTGATCGACACCCACGATCCGATGCGCCTGGCGGCGTTCTGGTCGGCCGCCTCGGGCTGGCCGGTGGGCTACGACGCCGCCGATGTGACGGGTCTGCGCTCGGCCACCGGGCTGGGGTGCTGGCTGGAATTCGTGCGCACCGCCGAGGCGAAGTCCGGGCGCAATCGCCTGCACCTGGATCTGACCTCCTTCCCGGCCGACGATCAGGTGCGCGAGGTGGCCCGGTTGCGGGCCGCCGGGGCGACGCCGCTGGCCGAGGGCAGTCTGGGGCCCGCGCCCGGTCTGCCGCTGGCCGACCCCGAGACCAACGAGTTCTGCCTGCTGCGTCCGGCCACGGACCTGTCGACGGTCTGAGACGGTGTTCCGCGGCTCGGAACCGACGAATTAGCATGTGGCCCATGCCGCACCTACCGCACGGACTACCGTCGTGACGCGCGCCGACGCCATCGTGTTGGCGGGTGGCCGGGCCAGCCGGATGGGCGGGATCGACAAGCCGGGGCTGGTCATCGGGGGTCGGTCACTGCTCGCGACGGCGCTCGAGGCGGTCACGGTCTGCGCGCGCACGGTGGTCGTCGGTCCGCACCGTCCCGAAGTGGACGTCGCGGTGCGGCAGGTTCGGGAGGAGCCGGCGGGGTCGGGTCCGGTCGCGGCGATCGAGGCGGGTCTGCGCGGTCTGGCCGACGACCCCGCGCCGCTGGTGGTGGTGCTGGCCGCCGACATGCCGTTCCTGACGGGGGCGGCGGTCGACGAACTGCTGCGGGTGCAGGCCGAGTCGGGGGCCGACGCGGTCTTCGCCGCCGACGACGTGGGCCGTCCGCAGTATCTGGTGGGTCTATGGCGACGCGCGGCGCTGACGGCCGCGCTGACCGAACTGGACACGGTGGTCAACCAGCCGATGAAGGCCCTGGTACCCGCCGACACGGTGATCGTGGAGATCGCGGGCGTGGCCGATGTGGACACCGACGAGCAGGTGCGCGGGGCCAGGGCGGCGGCGGGTGAGTCGATCGCGGCGCAACCGCTGGACCCGGAGCAGGCGCGGCGGGTCCTGCGCGCCCGTCTGGCGCGCTTGGTCCCGCGTCGCGCGGAGTTGCGCCGGGCGCGGGGGGCGACGCTGGCCGAGACGGTGGTCGCGGCGGAACCGCTGCCGCGCTTCGACGTGTCCGCGATGGACGGGTACGCGGTCGCGGGTCCGGGGCCGTGGCAGGTGCGCGCCGATATCGGTTTCGCGGGCGGTTCGCGACCGGCGGGGCTGCTGCCGGGCGAGGCGGTGCGGATCGCGACCGGCGCGCACGTACCCGACGGGGCGAGCGGCGTGCTGCGCGACGAGTTCGTGATCCTCGAGCCGGCCGGCACGCTGTCCCGCAGGCCCGACACCCCGGATCGCGTCGACATCCGCGAGCGTGGCGAGGAACGCGAGCGCGGTGAGGAGGTTGCGGCGGCGGGCCGTCCGGTGACGCCGGTGCTGATCTCGGCGGCGGCCAGCGTGGAGGTCACCGAGGCATTGGTGCGCGGGCCTGTCCGGGCGCGAATCGTGATGACCGGCGACGAGATCCGCGCCGAGGGACCGCTGCTCAGCGGTCAGACCCGCGACTCGATCGGGCCGATCCTGCCGGATGTGCTGGCGCACCACCGCATTCACACCGTCGACCGGGTGCATCTGCGCGACACCGCGAGCGGGTTCGACGAGATCCTCTCCGCCGCGGCGGATGTGGATCTGCTGGTGGTGGTCGGCGCGACGGGCGGCGGCGCGGCCGATCAGTTGCGCGGCGCGGTGGCGCGGGCGGGCGCGGGCGTACTGGTGCACCGATTGCGCATGCGGCCGGGCGGCTCCACACTGATCGCCGAACTGTCCTCCGGAACAACCCTTCTGGGGTTGCCCGGGAACCCGTTCGCGGCCTTGGCGACGCTCGCGGTGCTGGCCGACTCGGTGGTGGCGGGCCGCACCGACGGTGTGCTCGCGCGCCCCCTGACCGGGCCGCTGCACAACGCGGCGGAGGTCTCGGCGGCGGTGCCGCGCATCGCGCCCGCGCGGGCGGTCCCGACGGGCGGTTGGGTGGCCGACGCCCGGATTCACACCTCTCACCTGGGCGGATTGGTCGATCGCGACGGCGTGGTGCTGGTTCCGGCCGACGCGGGCGACGGCGCGATCGTGGAATTCCTGCCCCTACCGGCCGCGATGACGACACTCGCGGAATATCGCTAATTCTGCTTCCGATCGCCGTGCGGGATCGCTATCGTATGGGGTGTTAGGCGAAAACTCACATCACTTCGGAAAGGACCGAGTGGAGATGGCTGAAAAGTCGAAGAAAACGCCTAAGAAAATGCCCAAGCAGATGCCGAGGCAGCAGCAACAGCAGCGCCAGGAGCAGGGCATGGGCCGCGAGGGCGCGCGCGAGAACCAGGATATGGACGGCCGTTCGTCCATGCAGCGCGATGCGGAGCGCCGCGGCCACAACTGAGTGAGCGATATATCGCGACCGCCGGTTTCGGTGCCGGCGGTCGCGGTATGTCTCGCCATTCTTTTCGAACTCTTCCACGAATTCCGAATACTCGCGACGTCGCAATTCGGTCTCGCTGCGGCGTAATTCCGTATGCCTGTTCTCGAATTCACGCGCCGCACTGGGAACGACATGATTCGGGACCGGATACGACCATGCGGGCACGGCGGTTTCGCACAGCGGGCATTACCCGCGAGGTAATCGACGCGCCGCACGGGCGCGCCTACGGTCGGGTGACCGCCATCGCGGCGGACCAGCACCGGAGGAGATCCCATGCCCGCCTACGGCTTCGCCCATCTGCACACCCGCCGCCACCACCAGGACGTGCTCGACTACCTCGCGCGCATCCAGGACACCCTGACCCCCTTCGACGGCCGATTCCTCGTCCACGGACAGCCGACGGAGGTGATGGAAGGCCGGTGGCCCGGCAGCATGGTGCTGATCGAGTTCCCCGACCTCGACCGGGCGCGCGCCTGGTACCGCAGCCCCGCCTACCAGGAGATCCTGCCGCTGCGCACCGACCACATCGACGGTGACGTCGTCCTGGCCGACGGGGTGGGGCCGGACTACGACCCGCTGCAGCGGGCGCAGGCCCTGATCGCGGACGCGCTGCGCGCCGCGGGCGAACCGACGCACTGACCGCGCGGGCGTTGTCCGCCGACTTTCGGGCAATACGCCCGGTCGGATACCGTTCACCAGGCACAACGCCCTCGAACCGCGGTAAGGATGCACCTGATGGACGACAGTTCCCTGATCTGGGACGACGGTGCGCTGCTCACCATCGACCAGCGCGGACTGCCCCACGAGGTGCGGGAACTGCGCCTGAGCACGGTCGAGCAGATCATCGACGCGATCACCACGCTGGCCATCCGCGGCGCGCCCGCCATCGGGATCGCGGGCGCTTTCGGCGTGGTGATCGCCGCCAACCGGCACACCGTCGACGGGGTGCTCGATCTCGCGGCCGTCGAGGCCGAGGCCGACCGGATCGTCGCCGCGCGTCCCACCGCCGTCAACCTGGCGTGGGCGGTGCGCAGGGTGACCGCCGTCGCGTCACGTGGCGCCGCGGCGGTGCTGGCCGAAACCCTCGACATGCTCGCCGAGGACGGCCGGGTCAACCGGGCCGCCGCCACCAACGCCGCCGATCTGGTGCAGGAACTGCTCGGCGAACGTCGCCTGCGGGTGCTGACGCACTGCAATACCGGCAGGCTCGCGACCAGCGCGTTCGGCACGGCCATCGGCACACTGCGGGTGCTGGCCGACCGCGGGGCGATCGAGGAAGTGCTCGTCGACGAGACCCGCCCGCTGTTGCAGGGCGCGCGCCTGACCACCTGGGAGTTGGCCGAGGCGGGCATCCCGCACCGGCTGACCGTCGATTCCGCCGCGGCCTGGGCCATGGCGTGCGGACAGGTCGACTGCGTGCTGGTCGGCGCGGACCGCGTCACCGCCAACGGCGACGTCGCCAACAAGATCGGCACCTACATGCTGGCGTTGGCGGCGCGGCACCACGGCATCCCGTTCATCGTGGTGGCCCCGGAGTCCTCGCGCGATCCGGCGATGGCCACCGGCGGGGAGATCGTGGTCGAGCAGCGTCGCGCCGAGGAGGTCACCGGGTTCGGCGGCGTCGCGACGGCCCCCGAAGGGACCGAGGTGTTCAACCCGGCCTTCGATGTCACGCCCGCGGCGCTGGTGACGGCGGTGGTCACCGAATCGGGCGCGGTGTACCGCGAGGGGAGCGACGCGCCGGGCGAGCCGATCGCGCGGATCGCACGGGAACTGTACGGGCGCGGGTGGATGCCGGGCACGGCCGGGAACATCTCGGTGCGCGTGCGGGATTCGGCGGTGATCACCGGAAGCGGCCTGTCCAAGGGCGAACTCACCGCCGCCGACATGGTGACGGTGCGGGTCGAGGATTCGACCCCGGTGGGCGGGTGGCGGCGGAAACCCTCGGCGGAGACCACCATTCACACCGCCGTGTACCGGCGCACCGACGCGGCGGCGGTCGTGCACGTCCATCCGCCGTTCGCGACCACGCTGTCCACCCGCGCGGGCGACCCCGAACGGATCACCACCGTCCGGATCACCGATTTCGAGTTGCTCAAGGGGTTCGGCCTGGCCGATCCGAGCGCGCTGGACCTGCCGCTGTTCCCGAACTGGCGCGAGGTCGCGCGCATCGGCGACGACGTCGACCGATACCTGCGCGAGAATCCGGACGCGCCACCGGTTTTCGGTATCGTCGGGCACGGGATCACCACCTGGGGCGACACTGTTTCCCAAGCGCGCGACCGCGCCGAATGCCTCGAGGCGCTGTGCGAACTGGTGCTGCGCACCGGCAGCGCGCGGGCCCACGAACCCGATCCGATCCAGGGAGGACAGCGATGACACTGCTGCAAGTGATGGCCGCCGACGACGCGAGTCAGGTCCGGGTGCGCACCACCGACGACGCGGTGATCACCGCGGAGTTGGCCCGCTACGACATCGTTTTCGACCGGTGGCCGGTGGTGGACAACGCCGCGGCCGTCGATTCGGCGGACCTGCTCGCGCGCTACACCGAGCAGGTGGCCGCGCTCAACGAGTCGGGCCGCTACCGGCACATCGACATCGCGCGCATCCATCCCGACGACGCCGATCCGAACTGGCCCGAGACGGCGAAGGGCGCGCGGGAGAAGTTCCTCGACGAGCACCGCCACGCCGAGGACGAGGTGCGCTACTTCGCGGCCGGTCGCGGCTGCTTCTACCTGCACCTGGGCACCGAGGTGTTGGCCGTGGTGTGCGAGGGCGGCGATCTGCTGTCGGTGCCCGCGGGCACGCTGCACTGGTTCGACATGGGCGAGCGCCCGGACTTCATCGCGATCCGCTTCTTCGAGGAGGCCGACGGCTGGGTCGGCGATTTCACCGGCGACACCATCAGCCGCGGCTTCCCCTCGCTGGACGAGTTGCTGACCGCCTCGTGATCACCGCCGTCGTCCTCGACATCGAGGGCACCACGAGTCCGACCAGCGCCGTACGCGAGGACCTGTACGGCTACACGCGCGAACGACTGCCGCGGTGGTTGGCCGAGGGGGGCGATGCGGCGGATGAGGTGCTGGCCGACACCCGGCGGTTGGCCGGTCGTCCCGACGCCGATCCCGCCGAGGTGGCCGAGATCCTGCGCGGGTGGCTGGGTTCGGACGTCAAGGCCGCGCCGTTGAAGGCGGCCCAGGGCGTCATCTGCGCGCAGGGGTTCCGCAGCGGCGCGTTGCACGGCGAGTTCTTCCCGGATGTCGAACCCGCGCTGCGGGCGTGGCACGCGGCGGGGCTGCGACTCTACGTGTACTCGTCGGGGTCCGAACGCAATCAGCGGGATTGGTTCGAGTTCGCGCGCGGCGGCGAGTTGGGGTCGCTGATCCGCGGCTATTTCGATCTCGCGTCGGCGGGTCCGAAGCGCGAGCGCGGCTCCTACGAGGTGATCGCGAAGGCGATCGACGTGCCCGGCCCGCAGATCCTGTTCCTGTCCGACCACGCCGACGAACTCGACGCGGCGGTGGCGGCGGGCTGGTCGGCGGTGGGTGTGCGGCGCGAAGGCGAGCCGAATCCGGCGCGGCCGCCGCACCGGTGGGTGGAGTCGTTCGCGGCGGTCGCGCCGCGTTAGGTCAGCGCGGCGTCGCGCCGACCCGGCCGCGGCGGACGCCGGCGAAGATGTGCCGGGCGTGCAGCGCGCCGGGGCTGGTGGACCAAGGGGCCAGCGCGGTGGTGAACATCAATTCGCACCACGACAGCGCGGGCACGTCGCCCGCGGCCAGGGTCGCGATGAGCGACATCTCGGTGTCGTGACCGCCCCAGGCGGCCAGCAGCCAGGCGGCGTCGAGGCGGCCGAGGAATTCCTCGGCGTCCTCGGGCGGCCCGTGGGGGGTGTCCACGGCCAGGTGCACGGCGGCCGCGATGGCGTGCCGCATGCGGGCGTCGAGTCCGATCGCGTCGTGCAACAGCAGCGCCTCCAGCGCCGCGCGTAGCTCGTCGTCCGGGTCCACCTGGGATAGCGGCCCGTTCGGGCCTGCGTTGCGGGTCATCAGGATCTTCTCCTTCATCTCGTGGAACGAGGCCACCGAGCGCGGGTGACGACGCGGTGCGGGCTCGGACGCCTCAGCGTCGAGCAGACTGATCAGCGAGCCCGGATTCCAGTCGAGCCTGCCGAAGACGTGGCACCACTCGAGGGCCGGATTGTCGTCGGAGACCTCGAGATCGAGGGCGAGCCCGGACAGCGAGGCGGTGCACGCGAGGGTGACCGGGTCGACGTCGGGTTCGGTGACGGTGAGGTGCAGGGTGGCCTCGGGCAGTCCCGAATCGGCTCTGGCCCGGCCCGCCAGCCAGACGGCCCTGGCCGCCGCGGCCATCGCGCCGGCGAAGCGGTCGCCGTGCGGGTGGTCGCCGTCGTTGTCGAGGAACGGGCCGTACCAGAGAGCGCGTCCTTCGTCGCCGCACACGGCGAACGTGCCGTTGCCGTGGTCGGCCGCGGCCGCCAAGGTGATGTGCGGTACCACCGATTCGAGCTCATCGATCATGCGCATTCACTCCCCGCAATGTCTCCGCAATCCGAGTGTGTCCGGTTCGATCGATCACCGTGATTTCGTTCGACGCCGAACCTGTGATAAATGGATCAAATACCGTCGCCGGATGGTTGTCCACACAATCCGGACGCCGGTCCGCGCCCTGTGAAGTACGTACACCGGTCAGGGCACCCCCTTGTCCGCCGTGTCCGCGCCGCTCACCAGGACATTCGCGGCAAAATGCGGTGCGGCCACGGCACCGTCCGGTACCGTGGCCGCAGGCACTCCCCCGGATCGTCCACCGCGACAGCGTTTCCGCACTTCCGCCCCGAGTTCGACCCCTCGCGGGATACGGACATCGGCATCGCGCGCGCTACTCCGGAAATTCCGCCACGACACGGAATCGTCAGCTAATCATTAGCTATCAACTAGGGCGACGCATTCGCGTGGAGATGCGGCCGCCCACCGCCCGGGCGTCCACTCAGCAAACCGACCGGTGTCTCAGTGAATGATCGGCCAATAGTTCGGGTGTGCGGAGACGGCGACCGCGGTCATGCGCGACAGTGTTCGCGGGACCCGCGCGAAGGCCGGAAACGACCCTACCGGTGTGTAAACAAATATTAAGCGCCCGAGAAGCGGCCGTTTCCAAGAGATCACCGCCAAGGGGGCTCGACCCCGCCTCGGAGACGCATCCGGGCCGGTCAGAGCGTATACAGCCTGGTCGTGGGCTCCGAATCGGCGCGACGCCGCCGAGCGGCGGTGACCACTACGTTGCACCCGCCTCACAACTCACCGGGGGCCCGAGCGCGGTGTGAGCGAATCGTTTTGACCGCCGCCGAGCCCTCCTTAGAGTCGGGGACGACAGCTCGAATCAACTGTTCCTAGGGGGCGTCGTGGTTAACTCACGTACTCGGAATTCGACACCCCGGGAAACGGCGGGCACACCGTCGCCGGACGCCGCCGACGCGTTGCTGCGCTGGGGCAAGTACTTCCAGCGCGGCGAGGTCTCCGCCGACCACCGCAGCCTGCACAAGGTCGGCGGACGCTCGGCCGACGAGTTCTACCGCGACCGCTGGGCCCACGACAAGGTGGTGCGCTCGACGCACGGCGTGAACTGCACCGGTTCGTGCTCGTGGAAGATCTACGTCAAGGACGGCGTGATCACCTGGGAGTCCCAGCAGACCGACTACCCCTCCGTCGGCGCGGACAAGCCGGAATACGAACCGCGCGGTTGCCCTCGCGGCGCCTCGTTCTCCTGGTACACCTACTCTCCCGCCCGGGTCCGCTACCCGTACGTGCGCGGCACGCTGCTCGAGATGTACCGCGAAGCCAAAGAACAGCACAAGGATCCGGTGCTGGCCTGGGCCGCCGTCGTCGAGGACCCGGAGCGGGCGGCGCGCTACAAATCCGCGCGCGGCAAGGGCGGATTCGTGCGGGCGGAGTGGTGGGAGGCCGCCGAGATCGCCGCCGCCGCGCACGTCCACACGATCAAGCGTTACGGCCCCGACCGGGTCGCGGGCTTCTCCCCGATCCCGGCCATGTCGATGGTCAGCCACGCCGCGGGCGCGCGCTTCATCTCCCTGCTCGGCGGTTCGATGCTGTCGTTCTACGACTGGTACGCCGATCTGCCGGTGGCCTCGCCGCAGGTCTTCGGCGACCAGACCGACGTCCCGGAGTCCGCCGACTGGTTCGACGCCGGATACCTGATCATGTGGGGCTCCAACGTCCCGGTCACCCGGACGCCCGACGCGCACTACATGACCGAGGCGCGCTACCGGGGCCAGAAGGTCGTCGTGGTCTCGCCCGACTACGCCGACAACACGAAATTCGCCGACGAATGGGTCGCGGCCCGGCCGGGAACCGATGCGGCGCTGGCCATGTCGATGGGCCACGTGATCCTCAAGGAATTCTTCGTCGAGCGCACCACCTCGCGGTTCCTGGACTACGTGCGCCGCTACACCGACCTGCCCTACCTGGTGTGCCTGGACGATCCGACGGGCTGGGACGCCGAGGGGAACTACCACCACGACGGCGCACTGGCCGGGAAGTTCCTCACCGCCGCCGACCTGGGCCGCACCGTCGAGGGCGCGGCGCACATGCCGGTCCTGCTGGACGAGGCGGGCAACCCGGTGGCGCCCAACGGCTCGCTCGGTCACCGGTTCACCGAATCGGGGACCGGCAAGTGGAATCTCGACCTCGAGGGCGTCACCCCGCTGCTCAGCGTGTACGACGCGCCGGGCAGGGAGACCCTCGCGGTCCGATTGCCGCGCTTCGACACCGACACCGCGGGCGTGGTGGTGCGCGGGGTGCCGACGATCACGGTGGCGGGCAAGCGCGTCACCACCGTCTACGACCTGCTGCTGGCCCAGTACGGGGTGGCCCGCGACGGCCTGCCCGGTGAATGGGCCACCGGCTACGACGACGCGAGCCAGCCCTACACCCCGGCCTGGCAGGAGGCGATCACCAACGTCCCGGCCGCCCAGGCGATCCGCGTCGCGCGCGAATTCGCCGACAACGCCGAACGTTCCGGCGGCCGGTCGATGATCCTGATGGGCGCGGGCACCAACCACTGGTTCCACTCCGACCAGATCTACCGCGCCTTCTTCACCCTGACCCTGCTGACCGGCTGTCAGGGCGTCAACGGCGGCGGCTGGGCCCACTACGTCGGGCAGGAGAAATGCAGGCCCGTGACCGGCTGGGCGACACTGGCTTTCGGCCTGGACTGGCAGCGCCCGCCCCGGCAGATGCAGGGCACGGTGTTCTGGTACCTGACCAACGACCAGTGGCGCTACGACCCCTTCACCTCGCAGTCCTTCGCCTCTCCGCTGGGCAAGGGCGCGTTCCGGGGGCGCACGGCCGCCGACAACATCGCCTTGGCCACCCGCCTGGGCTGGATGCCCAGCTACCCGACCTTCGACCGCAATCCGCTGGATCTGGCCGACGAGGCCGAGGCGGCCGGTGTGCCCGCGGCCGACTACGTGGTCGACAAGCTCAAAGCCGAGGATCTGCGTTTCGCCTGCGAGGACCCCGACGCCCCGGAGAACTTCCCGCGCTGTCTGACGGTGTGGCGGGCCAACCTGCTCGGGTCCTCCGGCAAGGGCAACGAGTACTTCCACAAGCACCTGCTGGGCGCGGACTCCAACGTGCAGACCACCGACGCCACCGGCGTGCGACCGCAGGAACTGGTGTGGCGCGACCAGGCGGCCACCGGAAAGCTGGATCTGCTGCTGTCGCTGGACTTCCGGATGACCAGCACCACCCTGTTCTCCGATATCGTGCTGCCCGCCGCCACCTGGTACGAGAAGCACGACCTGTCCTCGACGGATATGCACCCGTTCGTGCACGCCTTCTCCCCCGCGATCTCCCCGCCGTGGGAGGCCCGCACCGACTTCGAGGCGTTCCACCGGATCGCGCGCGGCGTGGCGTGGATGTCGGAGAAGCATCTGGGCGTGCGCAAGGACATCGTCGCCGTTCCGCTGCAACACGATTCGCCGGACGCGTTGGCCCAGGCGGGCGGGCGCGTGCTGGACTGGAAGGCGGGCGAATGCGAACCCGTCCCCGGCAAGACCATGCCGAAGATCGTCGTGGTGGAACGGGACTACCCGAAGATCGCCGAGAAGATGGCCGCGCTCGGCCCGCTGATCGACACCCTCGGGGTGACCACCAAGGGCGTCACCACCCATCCCGACGCCGAGGTCGAGTACTTGGCGGGCGTCAACGGAACGGTGGTCTCCGGCATCGCGAAGGGCAGACCGTCGCTGGCCCGCGACACCCACGCCGCCGAGGCGATCCTGGCGCTGTCGGGCACCACCAACGGCAGGCTGGCCGTGGAGGGGTTCGAGGCGCTCGAACGGCGCACCGGCACGAAACTGGCCGACCTGGCCGCCGAACACGAAGGTAAACGCATCACCTTCGCCGACACCCAGGCGCGGCCGGTGCCGGTCATCACCTCGCCGGAATGGTCGGGCAGTGAGACCGGCGGCCG
Source organism: Nocardia takedensis NBRC 100417 (assembly GCF_000308695.1). Classification (GTDB taxonomy): domain Bacteria; phylum Actinomycetota; class Actinomycetes; order Mycobacteriales; family Mycobacteriaceae; genus Nocardia; species Nocardia takedensis. The sequence continues at coordinate 19,692 of NZ_BAGG01000095.1, forward strand.
CCGGTACTCGCCGTTCACCATCAACACCGAGCGGCTCAAGCCCTGGCACACGCTGACCGGTCGTCAGCACTTCTACCTCGATCACGACTGGATGGCCGAACTCGGCGAACAACTGCCTATCTTCCGCCCGCCGTTGGACATGACCGCGCTGTTCAGCGAACCCGGGATCGGCGAGGTCTCCGACAGCGGCGTCACCGTGCGGTATCTGACCCCGCACTCCAAATGGTCGATCCACTCCGCCTACCAGGACAACCTGCACATGCTGACGCTCTCGCGCGGCGGTCAGTCGATCTGGATGTCGGACAAGGACGCCGCCAAGATCGGTGTGGCCGACAACGACTGGATCGAGGCGATCAACCGCAACGGCATCGTGGTCGCGCGCGCCATCGTCTCGCACCGGATGCCCGAGGGCACGGTGTTCATGTACCACGCCCAGGACCGGGCCGTGGACGTCCCGCGCATCGAGGGCACCGACAAGGTGAACGGCGCGCGCGGCAAACGCGGCGGCATCCACAACGCGCTGACCCGCATCATGATCAAACCCTCCCACCTGATCGGCGGTTACGCGCAGCAGTCCTTCGCGCTGAACTATCACGGGCCGACGGGAAACCAGCGTGACGAGGTCACCACCATTCGTCGCCGCTCGCAGAAAGTCGAGTACTGATATGCGTGTCATGGCACAGCTGGCCATGGTGATGAACCTGGACAAATGCATCGGCTGCCACACCTGCAGCGTCACCTGCAAGCAGGCGTGGACCAACCGCGGCGGCACCGAATACGTCTGGTTCAACAACGTGGAAACCCGCCCGGGACAGGGGTATCCGCGCCAGTACCAGGATCAGGAGAAGTGGAAGGGTGGCTGGACGCTGACCAAGCGCGGCAAGCTGACCCTGAAATCCGGTTCCCGGATGAAGCGGCTGCTGAACATCTTCGCCAACCCGGACCTGCCCACGGTCGAGGACTACTACGAGCCGTGGAGCTACGACTACGACAACCTGCTGTCCGCCCCGCCCTCGGACACCACGCCGGTCGCCCGCCCCAAATCGCTGATCACCGGCGAGGACACGCAGGTCACCTGGGGCGCGAACTGGGACGACGACCTCGGCTCGGGGCCCGAGCAGGTCGGGCGCGACCCGCTGCTGTCGCGGCTGTCCGACCAGGTCAAGCTCGAATTCGAGCAGACCTTCATGTTCTACCTGCCGCGCATCTGCGAGCACTGCCTCAACCCGTCGTGCGCGGCCTCGTGCCCGTCCGGTGCGATCTACAAGCGCGCCGAGGACGGGATCGTGCTGGTCGACCAGGACAAGTGCCGCGGGTGGCGGCAGTGCGTGACCGGGTGCCCGTACAAGAAGATCTACTTCAACCACAAGACGGGCAAAGCGGAGAAGTGCACCTTCTGCTATCCGCGCGTGGAGGTGGGCATCCCGACGGTGTGCTCGGAGACCTGTGTGGGCAGGCTGCGCTACATCGGCGTCATGCTCTACGACGCCGACAAAGTGCAGGAAGCCGCGTCGGTGACCGCACCCGAGGATCTGTACCCGAGCCAACTCGGCGTCTTCCTGAACCCGCACGACCCGAGGGTGATCACCGAGGCCGAGCGGGCCGGCATCTCGCCGGAATGGATTCAGGCGGCGCAGGATTCGCCGGTCTACAAGCTGATCGTGGACTACCAGATCGCGTTGCCGCTGCATCCGGAATACCGGACGATGCCGATGGTCTGGTACGTGCCGCCGCTCTCGCCGGTCGTGGACGTGCTCTCCGAGACCGGGCACGACGGGGAGAACGCGAACAACCTGTTCGGCGCGATCGACGCGCTGCGCATCCCGGTGGAGTATCTGGCCGAACTGTTCACCGCCGGTGACGTGGGGCCCGTGCGCGCCGCGTTGCAGCGGTTGGCGGGAATGCGGTCGTTCATGCGCTCGGTCAACCTCGGCGAGGAACCCGACGCGGCGATCGCGCCGTCGGTGCGGCTCGAGCCCGAGGAGATCGAGGCGATGTACCGGCTGCTCGCGATCGCCAAATACGAACACCGGTATGTGATTCCGACCGGTGCGGGCTCCCAGGCCCACCAACTCGACGCACTGGCCACCGGATGCAGTCTCGACACCGACGGCGGGCCGGGGATGACCGCCTTCGACCAGATGGTCGAGAAGTTCCACTTGACCGACACCAACGAGGCCGCGCCGCAGAAGAAGTCGGGTCGGATCAACCTGCTGAACTGGGACGGCAAGGACACCTCCGGCCTGGTGCCGACCTCGAACGGCAACGGGGCCAACGGGAACAGGGCCAACGGGAACGAGGCCAACGGGAACGGGCACGTCCCCGCGAGCAACGGCAGCAACGGCGCTGTCGCGAACGGCTCGGCGGACCATGCGGGCAACGGCGCCGCGCATGGTCCGTCGACCGAATTCAGCGGCGCGACCGCCAACGGCGCGGGAGGTCGGTCGTGAGCCTGCTGAAGATCCGGCGGCGGCCCGAACCCGAAGTGCGCGTGACCGAACGCGACCGCCGGTTGGTGTGGCGACTGGCCGCCGTCCTGCTGGACTATCCCGGACGCGACACCCTGGCGATGCTCGACCGGCTGACCGAGGCCGCCGCGTCGCTGCCCGAACACCTGCGTCCGGGCCTCGAGACGCTGCTGGCCCACCTGCGCGACACCCCGCCGATCGATCTCGCCGCCGGATACGTGGAGACTTTCGACCTGCGTCGCCGGGCCAGCCTGCACCTGACCTTCTACGCCTACGGCGACACCCGCAAGCGCGGCATGGCGTTGCTGCGCTTCAAACACGCCTACCGGCACGCGGGCGTGGAACTGGGCGACTCCGAATTGCCCGACCACCTCCCGGTGCTGCTGGAATTCGCCGCGACGGTGGACCCGGTCGGCGGCGAGCGACTGCTCGGCGAGCACCTGCCGGTCATCGAGTTGCTGCGATTGTCGTTGAGCGACAGCGGTTCCCCGTACGCGGGGGTGCTCGGCGCGGTGGTCGCCACCATGCCCGCGCTCACCACCGCCGACCGCCGTCGCATCGCCGAACTCGCCGCGCAGGGGCCGCCCGAGGAGGAAGTCGGGCTCGAACCGTTCGCGATGGACCCCACGATGTTCGCCCAGTCGGAAGGCCGACGATGAACTACGCACCGCATCTGCCCACCGAACTGTGGCTGATCCTGCCCTACGTGGCGTTCACCTCGTTCGTGCTCGGCCACGTCTGGCGCTACCGCAACGACCAGTTCGGCTGGACGACGCGGTCCTCGCAGATCTACGAGAGCCGACTGCTGCGCCTGGGCTCACCCCTGTTCCACTTCGGGATGCTCGGCGTCTTCGGCGGGCACGTCCTCGGCGTGCTGATCCCCAGTTCCTGGACGGCGGCCCTCGGCATCTCCGAACACGCCTACCACGTGATCGCGGTCGGCGCGGGGTCGGTGGCCGGTCTCGCGGTGCTGGCGGGCGTCGGCATCCTGCTCTACCGCCGGATCACCGTGCCCGCGGTGCGCAAGGCGACCACCGGCAACGACAAACTCATGTACACGCTGCTGGCGGCCGCGCTGGTCACCGGCCTGCTCAACACCTGGGGCAGCAACCTGCTGTGGGGCACCTACGACTACCGCGAATCGGTCTCGCCGTGGTTCCGCAGCCTGTTCTCGCTGAATCCGGAGCCGGAGTTGATGGTCGACACCCCGTGGACCTTCCAACTGCACGGCCTGGTGGTGCTGACACTGATCGGGCTGTGGCCCTACACCCGCCTGGTACACATGTTCAGCGCGCCGATCGGCTACCTGACCCGGCCCTACATCGTCTACCGGCACAAGCAGTCCGACGCCCCCGACACCCGCCGCTACGCGCGGGCCTGGGATTCCCCGGTGACGCCCGAACGCTGGGGCTGACGCGGTGATCCGTCGCGGGTCGGGGACGGATCACCGCGCGCGGATCACGCGCTCTCGCCCGCCGCCCGCAGCGCGGCGATGTCGAGTTTGCCCATCGACCGCAGCGCCGCGCCCACCGCGCCCGCGCGGGCCGGATCACCCAGGAGTTCGGGCAGCGCCGAGGGGACGACCTGCCAGGACAGGCCCCACGGGTCGGTGAGCCAACCGCATTCGCCGGGCTTGCCGCCGCCTTCGATCAATCCGTCCCAGAGGCGGTCGATCTGCTCCTGGGTGTCGACGCCGACCTGGAGCGAGGCGGCCTCGGTGTGCGGGCGACCGGGGCCGCCGTTCATCAGCGTGACCGAGTGGCCGTCGAGATCGAGGGTGAGGACGAAGGCCGAACCGTCGGGCCCTCGGACGGTGTCGACGATGCGCGAATTCGGGACGAGTTCGACATAGCGTTCGGCGGCCTGCTCGGCCTCGGTGTCGAACCACAGGAAAGTCGTGACGGACATGATCTGCTCCCTCGGAGTCGGTGTGCTGTCCTGGTCGGTCGGAACCGCACACCGGTTCTCGACACATCTCCCGAACTATTCTCAACCCGCGCTGTCGCAGGCGGGCGCGGGAGCGTCGCGGAACAGGGGGTCGCCCAGCGGCGGCGCGTAGATCACGTCCAGGACCAGCGGTTCGGTCCCGAGATTGCGGCCGATGTGGACGTTCCACGCGCCCGCCGGTTCGTAGAGGAATTCCCCGGCCTGATACACCTCGGCCGCGCAGTCCGGGCCGGGGTGGGTCAGCACGCCCGAGCGGACGAACCCGATGACCGGTCCGTCGTGGTAGTGCCAGCCCGTCGAACCGCCCGGGGCGACGGTGATCTCGCGCGCCACGAAATCGGTGCCGCGCAGGAACGGCACCAGCCGGTCGGGAACGCTCACCTGCCCCAGCGTGACGGCGGTGATGTCGGTTCCCGGCGTGGCCTGCGCGGGCCACGCCGCGCACGACAGCGCGACAACCGCGCAGGCGACCAGCGTGCGCGCGCGCACGCTCACACGCCCAGCGCCGCGGCGAACACCGGCCAGGAGCGGTGCACGTCGTCCTGCCAGTACGGCCAAGCGTGCGTCCCGGCGGCGCGCAGGTCGAGCGCGGCCGGGATGCCGAGGGCGGCCAACCGGTCCACCAGCGGACGGGTGCAGCCGCCGACCACCGTCTCCATCAGGCCGCCGACCGCGACCCGGTCCAGCAGCGCGCCGGGATTCCCGCCGATGCCGGGAGCGCCCAACGTGTCGTAGGGGCCGGGCAGGCCGTTGCCCGCCGAGATGTAGAGCGCGACACCGCGCAGGCGCTCGGCCTGCACCACCGGGTCGTTGGCCACCCACGCCGGATTGTTCGGCGCGCCCCACATGTTCGCCGCGTTCGCGCCGAACACCGCGAGTTGGGAGTGCACCAGCAGTTGCGCCATCGGGTCGCTGGTGCGCGCGCACCCGCTGTAGGCGCCCGCCGCCCGGTACAGCCCGGGGGCGGCGATCGCCAGGTTCAGCGCGGAGGTCGCCGACATCGACAGTCCCGCCACGGCGTTGGCGCCGGTCATGGCGAAACGCTCGTCCAGCAGCGGCGGCAGTTCGCGGGTGAGGAAGGTGGTCCACTTGTTGCGGCCCAACACCGGGTCGTCGGCGAGCCAGTCGGTGTAGAAGCTGGCGCGCCCGCCCATCGGCACGACGACGTTCACCGGTTTGTCGGCGAAGAACTCCTCGACGTCGGTGCGCCGCGGCCACGGACCGCCGGTCTCGCCGCCGTCGACCGCGTTGAGCAGATACAGCGCGGGCGCGCCGGGACCGGCGTGCGACATCCACAGGGTGATGGTGCGGTTCATCGCCGCCGAGAACACGTCGACCTCGAGTTGGCGACCCCCCAGCGACCGCACGTCGAGGATCGCCGAGCCCGGATCGGCGCTCGCGCGCGGAGCGCCGGACAGCGCGGCGAGTACGGAGACGACGGCGACGAGACAGCTCACGAGCCGGTGCATGGGTCAAGTCTGCCCCAGCGCCCGCTCGGAGCCGCCGTTACGCCGTGTTTCGGGTATTCACCCGGCGTGTTCTGACCCGGTCACCGCACCCGATCGGCAACCGAGGCGCGTGCGGCGGCCCGGTAGCGGTCGGCCAGCAGTCGGACCACCGCCGGATGCACGCCGATCGGTTCGGCGACGCCGTCGGCGCCCGCCTTGTGCAACCGCTGCTGGAACAGACCGTGCGCGAGCAGATAGGAGGCGACGAAGACCCGACGCGCACCCGCGGCCCGCAGGTCGGCGACGACCTCCGGCACACGGGGCGCGCCCGTGGCGACGTAGCCGATGCGCACCGGCGCGCCGAGGTGGTCGGCGAGCAGGCCCGCGGCCCGCCGCACGTCCGCGCGCGCCCTGGCGTCCGAGGACCCCGCGGCGGCGAAGACGATCGCGTCACCGGGACGCCATCCGGCCGCCCGCAGGCGCATGCCCATGATCCGCGCCAACGCGGGATCGGGCCCCATGGCGGGGGTGACGGCGACGGCCGGGTGGCCGCTCTCGCCGACCTCGCGCGGCACGTCCTGGTAGACGTGGTAGCCCGAGGCGAGGAAGGCCGGAACGACCACGGCGGGAACGGTGTCCGCCGGATCGTCGGCCGCCAGATCGCGCAGGACCTCGGCGGGCGAGGGCCCCAGGACGTCGACGAAGGCCGTGCGCACCGCGGGCGGCGCGCAATCGGCTGCCCTGGTACGCGATTCGCTCGCGACGGCGTCGGCGAGGGCGGCGATCATCTCGACCCCCTTGGTGCTCCTGGTTCCGTGCGCGACGAGCACCAGGGCGGGCGTGGTCGTGGTCATCTCACCAACTCCCCATCGGTTGGGCGTAGCGCGGAGCCCGCACGGGCGCGCCGATACCGGGCAGCGGCGGCCGCGGCACGTCCGGCGCCGGGAAATCGTCGGCGCAGTCGACGGCGTCCAGGGCCAGCCGGTAGCCGCGCTTGACGACGGTCTGGATCGCCTTGGGCGTGCCGAGACCCGCGCGCAGTCGCGCGATGGCCGTCTCCACGGCGTGGGTGTCCTCGCCGCCGCCGGGCAGCGCCGCCAGCAGGTCCTCGCGGGAGACCACCCGTCCGGGCTGACGCGCCAGCGACCGCATCAACGCCATCGGCGCGGGGGCGAGTTGGCGGACGACGCCGTCCACCACCACGCATCCACCGCGCACGCTGATCTGATGTCCGGCCGCCTGGATCCGGTTGGCGCGCCGGGGCAGTTCCTCGGCGACGTGGCGGGCCAGCGCGCCCAGCCGGGCCCGGCCCGGCATGGAGGTCGGCACGCCCAGCTCCTCGAGCGGCGCGGCGGTGATGGGGCCGACGCAGGCGGGCAGCACCCGACCGCGCAGCGCGTGCAGGACGCCTTCGAGCAGTCCGGTCTCCTTGGCGCGCATCAACATCGAAGCCACCGCGGGTGCGCTGGTGAAGGTCACGCAGTCCAGACTCGCGGTGACGATCGCTTCGATCATCTGGTCCATCGGTCCCTGATCGGCGGGCGGGATCCACCGGTAGACCGGTACCGCGACCACGTCGGCGCCCGCGCAGCGCAGCACCTCGCAGAAGTCCGGCACAGGCTCCCATTCGGTTGTCGCGCCGTGCAATTGGACCGCGATGCGGACACCTTCGACGCCTTCGGCGAGCAGGTGGTCGAGCACCTCCGCGGAGGATTCGGAGGCGGGCGACCACTCCTCGCGCAGTTCGGCGGCGCGGATGGCGCCCTTGGCCTTGGGGCCGCGGGCCAGCATCCGGTTGGCCGCCAAGGTGTCGCGCAGGTCTTCGGCCAGGCCCCAGCCCTCGGCGGCCTCCATCCAGCCGCGGAAGCCGATCCCGGTGGTGGCGACCGTGATCTGGGGCGGTTCGGCGACCAGCGTGCGGGTCACCCGTTCCAGTTCGTTGTCGTCGGCCAGCGGGATGATGCGGATGGCCGGGGCCGAGACCACGCTCGCACCCCGGCGGGTCAGCAGGGTCGCGAATTCATCGGCGCGCCGGGCGGCGGTGATGCCGACCGTGAAGCCCGCGAGAGAGGCGCTCGCGTCGATTGTCGTCATGGGGTTCATCCATCCGAGGAGTCGAGCCCGGACTGCGTCGGCTCGTTGGATACCGAAACGATGCCGTCGTCCACACGCACCGCGTACACCGGCAGCGCTGCCGACTCATCGTCCAGGCAACGCCCGTCCAGCAACGAGAACGCCTGCTTCAGCAGCGGCGACTGGACGACGGGGACGCCGCCGCGGTCACCGATGATCCCGCGCGACATCACTGCCGCGCGTCCGAAAGGATCGATGTTACCGACAGCGGCGACGGTGCCGTCGGCGAGCAGGAACAGGGCGGCCTGACGGCCACCTTTCAGCAACACCGCGACGCCGCGGCCGGGGATCAGATAGTCGAGACGGCACGCCTGGGTCCAACCGGTGGCCGTGCCTCGTGAAATGCCGGGTGTATCGATAACGGTCATCGGGGTTCCTCCTCCGAACGCCACACCTATTGGTACCGGCGTCCTGTTTCCACGCTGTTAAGCGGTCATTTCCCGTGCGTGGCCGTGACGGAACCCACGCTGATCGGCACTTCGGGCAGACCCAGCAGCACCGGCACCTTGCGCTCGCCGCTGTCGTCGAACGAGATGGTCGGATCGCTCTGGTCGGGAGCGTTGACGAAGGAGACGAACCGCGAGAGCTTCTCCTCGTCGTCGAGCACCGCGGCCCACTCGTCGCGGTAGCCCTCGACGTGCTTGGCCATCGCCGACTCGAGTTCCTCGGCGATGCCGAGGCTGTCCTCGCACACGACCGCCTTGAGGTAGTCCATGCCGCCCTCGAGGGCCTCCTGCCACGGCGCGGTGCGCTGCAACCGGTCCGCGGTGCGGATGTAGAACATCAGGTAGCGGTCGATGTACTTGATCAGCGTCTCGTCGTCGAGCTCACCGGCCAGCAGCACCGCGTGCTTGGGAACCAGACCGCCGTTGCCGCCGACGTAGAGGTTCCAGCCGTTCTCGGTCGCGATGACGCCGACGTCCTTGCCCCTGGCCTCGGCGCATTCGCGGGCGCACCCCGACACCGCCAGCTTCAGCTTGTGCGGGGACCGCAGGCCGCGGTAGCGCTTCTCCAGCAGCACGGCCATGCCGACCGAGTCCTGCTGGCCGTAGCGGCACCAAGTGGACCCGACGCAGCTCTTGACCGTGCGCAGCGACTTGCCGTACGCGTGCCCGGACTCCATGCCCGCGTCGACCAGCCGCTTCCAGATCAGCGGCAACTGTTCCACCCGCGCCCCGAACAGGTCGATGCGCTGACCGCCGGTCACCTTGACGTAGAGGCCGAACTCCTTGGCGACCTCGCCGATGGTGATCAGCTGCTCGGCGGTGACCTCGCCGCCGGGCATCCGCGGCACCACCGAGTAGGTGCCGTTCTTCTGCAGGTTGGCCAGGAAGTGGTCGTTGGTGTCCTGCAACGCGGCCTGTTCGCCGTCGAGGATGTGCTCGCTCGAGGTGGAGGCCAGGATGGAGGCGACCGTCGGCTTGCAGATGTCGCAGCCGCTGCCCTTGCCGTGCTTGGCGATCAGCCCCGAGAAGGTGCGGATGCCGGTGACCTGGACGATCTGGAACAGCTCCGCGCGCGACTGCTCGAAGTGCTCGCACAGCGCCTTGGACATCTCCACGCCGGACTGCTCGAGCAGTTTCTTGAGCATCGGCACGCAGCCGCCGCAGGAGGTGCCCGCGGTGGTGCAGCCCTTGATCGCGGCCACATCGCAGGCGCCCTCGGCGATCGCGCCGCAGATCGAGCCCTTGCTGACGTTGTTGCACGAGCAGATCTGCGCGTCGTCGGGCAGGGCGTCGGCGCCCAGTTCGGCGCCCGCGGGCGAGATCAGCGCGGCCGGTTCGGCGGGCAGCGGACGCCCGACCAGCGGGCGCAGCGCCGAATAGGCGGTGGCGTCGCCGACCAGGATGCCGCCGAGCAGGATCTTCGCGTCGTCGGAGACGACCAGCTTGGCGTAGGTGCCCTTGGCCGCGTCGTGCAGCACCACCGACAGCGCGCCCTCGGTGGTGGCGTGCGCGTCACCGAAGCTGGCGACGTCGACGCCGAGCAGCTTGAGCTTGGTGGACATGTCCGCGCCGGGGAATTCGCCGGAGCCGCCGAGCAGGCGGTCCGCGACGATCTCGGCGGTGCTGTAGCCCGGGGCGACCAGGCCGTAGCAGACGCCCTCGACGGCGGCGCATTCGCCGATCGCCCAGATGTCCGGGTCGGAGGTCTGCAACCCCAGGTCGGTGATGATGCCGCCGCGCGGCCCGACCTCGAGACCCGAGGTCCTGGCGATCTCGTCGCGCGGACGGACGCCCGCCGAGAACACCACCAGCGACGCGTCGATCTGCGACTCGTCGGACAGGGTCAGTTTCAGCCCGCCCTCGACCTGCTCGATCGAGGTGGTGCCGACCCCGGTGTGCACGTTCAGTCCCAGATCGGTGACCAGACGTTCCAGGATCGCGCCGCCGCCCGCGTCGACCTGGGCGGGCATCAGCCGGTCGTTGTACTCGACCACGTGCGGGGTCATCCCGAGCAGACGCAGCGCGTTGGCCGCCTCCAGACCGAGCAGACCGCCGCCGATCACCACACCGTGCGCGCCGGGTCCGGCGGCCTCGGCCGTGGCACGGATGCCGTCCAGATCGTCGATCGTGCGGTAGACGAAACATTCGGGCAGGTCGTGACCGGGCACCGGCGGCACGAACGCGTAGGAGCCGGTGGCCAGCACCAACGCGTCGTAGCCGATGGTGTCGCCTTCGGAGGTGGTGACCTTGCGCGCCTGGCGGTCGATGGCCAGACCGCTCTGGCCCAGGCGCAGCTCCACCAGGTCGTCGCCGGCGTATTCGTTGCCGGGCAGCGCCAGCGCGGCGGCGTCCCAGGCGCCGACGTAGGCCGACAGGCCGACGCGGTCGTAGGCGGGCCGCCGCTCCTCGCTGAGCACGACGATCTGCCACTGGCCCGCCTCGTCGCGCGAACGCAGCGCTTCGACGAAGCGGTGACCGACCATGCCGTGTCCGATGACCACCACGGTCTTGCGAGCGGTCGTGTCGAGGGTCGTCGGGTCGACGGTGGGGTTCATGGATGACCTCCGGAGATGGCGAGTGTCAGGCGTGCGCCGACGAGGTGGTGGACGTTGCGCGACTCCGGCCGGAGTGCGCGAGACCTTCGGCCGCGCGGACGAACGTCTCGGCCTCGACCACGACATCGGAGTCGGAGGGCGCCGCCGCGGTGGGACGACGCAGGAACACCGCCCAGGTCACCGCGACGCACACGACGTAGAAGGCCATGAAGACCCAGAACGCGGTGGTGGCGGAGCTGGTGTTGGCGTAGGAGGAGCGCAGGACCAGGTTGATCCCGACGCCGCCGAGCGCGCCGATCGCGCCGACGAAGCCGATGAGCGCGCCGGAGGTGTTCTGCGACCAGGCGGCCCGCTCGGCCGCAGAGCCGTCCAGGCTCTTGGACTTGGCGTCGAACACCGACGGGATGATCTTGGTGACCGAGCCGTTGCCGATGCCGGAGAGCACGAACAGCGCGATGAAACCGATCACCAGCGCGGTCATCGCGCCGCCGCTGGGCACGCCGCCGTTGCTGTCGCCCAGGGTGCTGGCCACCGCCACGAGCACGGCCGCCGCGGTCATCGCCCCGAACACGTACATGCTGACCCGGCTGCCGCCGATGCGGTCGGCCCACTTGCCGCCGTAGGGGCGGGCCAGCGACCCGAGCAGCGGGCCGATGAAGGCGATCTGCGCGGCGTGCAGCGCGGCCTGCGCGGCGGTGTCGCCACCGGCCTTGAAGCTGATCTGCAGCACCTGGCCGAAGGCGAAGCTGTAGCCGATGAACGAACCGAAGGTGCCGATGTAGAGGAACGCGATCGCCCAGGACTGCGGCACCTCGAGCGCGGTGATCATGTAGGACAGGTCGGCCTTCTGGTTGCGCAGGTTGTCCATGTAGAGCGCCGCGCCGACACCGGCCAACGCGATCAGCACCAGGTAGACCGCGCAGATCAGCGAGGCGTAGTCGTTGCCCAGGGTCGCGATGACCAGCAGGCCGATCAACTGGATGACCGGGACGCCGATGTTGCCGCCGCCCGCGTTCAGGCCCAGCGCCCATCCCTTGAGCCGCTGCGGGTAGAAGGCGTTGATATTGGTCATCGAGGAGGCGAAGTTGCCGCCGCCGAGACCCGCGAACGCGGCCACGACCAGGAACGTCGTGTACGAGGTGCCGGGCTGGTTGATGAAGTACAGCGTCAGCAGCGTCGGGACCAGCAGCATCAGCGCGCTGAAGATGGTCCAGTTGCGGCCGCCGAAACGGGCGGTGGCCACGGTGTACGGGATTCGCAGGATCGCACCGACCAGCGTCGGCACGGCCACGAGGAAGAACTTGCCCGCGGGGTCGATCCCGAACTCGTCGGTGGGCATGAACAGCACCATGACCGACCAGATGGACCAGACGGAGAATCCGACGTGCTCGGCGAAGACCGACCAGATCAGGTTGCGCCGGGCGACGTTCTTGCCACCGGCCTCCCATGCCTGGACATCCTCGGCATCCCAGTGCTCGATGTTGCGGTTACGCGTCAGCGTGCTCAACAAGGGCCTCCCAAAATCGGTTGGCCCCAACGGTAGGTAACGGGTATTGCCGTAATGCTGCGCGAAATGTCGCTTGAATCAACGGTTGCTCACGTACACCGTCAAGTGGAGGTGAGTTCGCGACGAATGTTTCAGCGGTGTGACACAACGGTTTCCGCCGGTGACGAACAACCCGCTCAAGCGCAGGTCAGCGCGTGAGGTGTGACGCGCGCAACCTCATTCGACAACAATGGACGGTCGCGCACCGGCCCGCAACTCGGGCGGTGAGGTCTCGGACGCTCAGACCCAGCTGTCCTCGAGCAGGCGCGGCTTGCACGCCTGCCACGCGCCCGCCAACAGCACCAGCACCGCGACCGAGAGCATCGCGAACGGCGCGACCCACCCGTGGGTCGCGGTGTGCAGCGTGCCGAAGAGCAGCGGCCCGAGGCAGGCGACCGCGTAGCCGACGCCTTGGGTGAAGCCCGACAGCGACGCCGACCCGCGGGCGGTGCGGGTGCGCAGATTGATCAACGTCAGCGCCATCGGGAAGGTGCTCGGACCCAGGCCCAGCACGATCACCCACAGCACCGGCGCGCTCATCGGCGCGACCAGCAGTCCCGCGAACCCGGTGAAGAAGCAGGCCGCGAAGACCAGCACCACCGGGAAGGGGTTGCGCAGCCGGGCCACGATGGTCGGCGCGCTGAGCGCCGAGACCAGCCCGACCAGCGCGAACAGGCCCACCATGGTGCCGCCGAAGGCATCGCTCGCACCGGCTTCGGCCAGGATCGCGGGCAGCCAGGCGAAGATCGCGTAGGTGATCAGCGAGGTCATGCCGAACATGGCCGCCATCCCCCAGGCCACCGGGGAACGCCACACCTTCCCGACGGCCGGACCGGAGGTCGCGGGCAGTTCGGTGGTGTCGAGCACGTCGCGACCGCGGCGGGCGCGCAGCACGCCCAGCCAGGGAAGCGCGGCGGCGAAGCCGAGCAGCGCCCACAGGCCGATCGAGATCCGCCACCCGTGCGCCTGCGCCACCGGCACGGCGGTCAGCGCGGGCACGACCGTGCCCAGTTGAACCATGGTGATGTAGAGCGAGCTGATGACCGCGACCCGATCCGGGAAATAGCGCTTGACCAGCGGCGGGATCACCACGTTGCCGATGCCCATCCCGGCCAGCGCCAGCGCGGAGAACACCAGCAACCCCGCGGTGCCACCCGCCACGGCGCGGGTGAGCATGCCCGCGCCCGCCATCAACATGGCCACGAACACGGTGCGTTCCAGACCGAAGCGGCCCACCAGCAGCGGTGTCAGCAGCCCCGAAACCGCGAACATCGCGGTGGGGATCATGCCGAAGACGCCGACGATCGCCGTCGAATAGCCGATGTCGGCGCCGATCCGCTCGGCCAGCGGGCTGAACGCCGTCACCGCGACGCGCAACGTCAGCGCCGACATCACGATGGCCAGCAGTACCAGCAACCGACCCTCGCCGAGGGCGCGCGGGAAGCGCGCGGGAGTGGTCGTGGTCTGCCGGGCCGTGGTGTCGGAGAGGGTTGCTGTCACCGAGAAATCATAGGATGACCGGATGTTATGAGGCAAGGTGATGTGATGGGCGGTACTCTGTTCCGGTGCAACCAGTCCGGCGTACCAGTCTCATCGCTCAGGTCACCGAGCAGTTGCGTGCCGAAATCCGTTCCGGCCGTTGGGTCATCGGCTCACGCATCCCCACCGAACCCGAGCTCACCGAACTCACCGGCACCGGCCGCAACACCGTGCGCGAAGCCGTCCAGGCCCTCGTCCACGCCGGCATGTTGGAACGACGCCAGGGCTCGGGCACCTATGTGATCGCCGCCTCCGAAGTCGGCGGCACCCTCGCCAAGTACTTCGCCGACGCCGAGGAACGCGACGTCCTCGAACTGCGCCAAGCCCTCGACACCACCGCCGCCGCCCTGGCCGCGCGCCGCCGCGACGACACCGACATCGCCACCCTGCACCGCCTGCTCGCCGAACGCGGCGAACACAGCTGGGGCGAACACAACTCCGCGGCCATCGCCGCCGACGTCGCCCTGCACCGCGCGATCGTCGTCGCCAGCCACAACGCGATCTACCTCGAGTTCTACGATTCGCTGCTGCCCACCATCGAACAGGTCATCCGCTCGCGCACCGCCCGCTCCGACGACTCCTACGACATCGAACACAGCGACCTCGTCCGAGCCGTCGTCGACGGCGACCCCGACCGCGCCGCCCAAGCAGCGCGCTGCTTCCTCGGCTCACTCATCGCCGAATATCCTGAACCGCGGTAACGACATTCGGCCCGCGCGTCGGGCGGGTAACCAAGACGTCACCACGCGCCGCAGGCCGATGTGAGTCGGATTTGCCGGCGACGCAACGAAACGCCATCGGGGTGCAACACCGGGCTTCTACCTTTGTTCCCGAACCGCAGTGAGGCAATCGAGAGGAAGCCGATGACTGCCACAGCACCCCCCGTGGACGCACAGCCAGGGGCGAACGAATTCACCCACCACAGCCGCGGCCGCTGGCTCGAGAAATGGGAACCCGACAACACCGAATTCTGGGAATCCGGCGGCAAACTCACCGCACGCAAGAATCTGATTTTCTCGGTGTTCGCCGAGAATCTCGGATTCAGCGTGTGGGTCATCTGGGGCACCGTCGTCACCAGCATGGGACTGGCAGGCTTCGAATTCCTCGAAGGACTCGGCAAGGGAAATCCGACCGCCGTCAGCAACGCACTGCTGCTCACCTCGACCCCCACCCTGGTCGGCGCCGCGCTGCGCATTCCCTACACATTCGCCATCCCCAAATTCGGCGGCCGCGCCTTCACCGCGTTCAGCGCCGCCATGCTGCTCATCCCCACCCTCGGACTGGCCTACTTCGTCAACCAGCCCGGCACCCCCATGTGGGTGTTCATGGCGCTGGCCGCGCTCGCGGGCTTCGGCGGCGGCAACTTCTCCTCCTCGATGGCCAACATCTCCTTCTTCTTCCCCGAAGGCAAGAAGGGCGCGGCCCTGGGCATCAACGCCGCGGGCGGCAACCTCGGCGTCGCCCAGACCCAGTTGGTCCTGCCGCTGCTGATCACCCTCGGCACCCACCTCACCGCCAAGGACCCCGCGGGCTACCGCTTCGGCATCACCCTGTCGGTCCTGGTCTGGGTACCGTTCATCCTGGTCGCCGCCTTCGGCGCGCTGCGCTACATGGACAGCATCGCCACCGCGAAATCCGACGGCAAATCCTACAAACGGGCGCTCACCAACCGCCACACCTGGATCATGTCGTTCCTCTACATCGGCACCTTCGGGTCGTTCATCGGCTTCTCCTTCGCCTTCCCGACCCTGATCAAGGCCAACTTCCCGAACCTGGCGAGCATCGGCTGGATCACCACCCTGGGCAACCTCGCCTTCCTCGGCGCGCTCGTCGGCTCCTTCAGCCGTCCCTTCGGCGGGTGGGTCTCCGACCGGGTCGGCGGCGCCAAGATCACCGTCTTCGTCTTCGGCGGCATGTCCGTCGCGGTCGCGCTGATCATGGCCGGTCTCGAGACCAAGAGCTTCCCGCTGTACCTGGCCGCCTTCCTGGTGCTGTTCGTGCTGACCGGCATCGGCAACGGTTCCACCTACCGGATGATCCCCTCGATCTTCAACGCCGAAGCCAAGAAATACGCCTCCGAACACGGCATGGACCTCACCGAGGCCGCCGCCTCGGCGCGCAGGCAAGCCGGCGCCGCGATCGGCGTCATCGGCGCGATCGGCGCCTCCGGCGGCTACCTGCTCCAACAGGCACTGCGCCTGTCCAACATCAATTTCGGCAGCATGACTCCCGCCTTCTGGGCCTACGCCGCCGCCTTCCTCGTCATGGCAGGCGTCACCTGGTTCTTCTATCTGCGTTCGAGTTTCGCCGTCGGACGCATCGCCTCCCTCGCCCACGCGAAGGTCTGACAATTCCCCTTTACGGTGCACAGGCCGTCTCGGATTCATCCGGGGCGGCCTGTCCCGTCGGCGCCCCCAATTGTGCGATGTCACCATCGTCGTCCTCGAATATTCACCGTGACCGCGCATTTCCGAATCCCGCGGGCAGTGTCGTTCGGACGGACGACAATTCGATCCGATCGGCCCGTCCTGCCTCTACGCTGGAATGGACGCACGACAGCGGCGGGGGGACGACATGTATCGACCGGTTCGACAAGATGACCTCGACAGTATCGCGGCTCTGGAAGAGGAACTGTTCGCCGAACTGGCCTATTCCTACATGGCCCTGCGCCAACTGTACGACCTGCACGGCAAGCACTGGATTCTCGCCGCCGCCGAGGACACGGTCCGCGGCTACGCCCTCGTCGGCCTCGGCAGCGAACAGTGCGGGTGGGTCATGGGACTCGGCGTCGCCGAGAACTATCAACGTCGCGGCGTCGGCCGCACCCTGCTCGAGCGGGCCGTCGCGCACTGCCGCGCCGCGGAGGCGCGCCGCGTCCGCCTGACCGTGCGCCCCGGCCACCACACGGCGGGCAACCTCTACAAATCCGTCGGATTCGTCAGCGTCTCCAGCGAAGACCGCTACTTCGGCATCGGCGAACCCCGCGAAGTCCTGGAACTCGACTTCGACGACACGCCGCGCCGCTGGGGCGGACCCGAACACGAGGACCCCGAGCGCTGGATCAAGCGTCCGCCGGGACCCCGCCCGTGAGCCGAACCCGTTGGTATCGTGGATTCCACGTCATACGCGGTGCGTTCGGCCGCGACGGGGGGAGCGTCGATGACCGAAGGCCAGGATCGGATTCCCCACGAGGTCGTCTCGCTCACCACTCTCATCGAACGGCACGCCGACGAATACACCGACCGGATCACGGTCTTCCAGCGCACGCCGCGCTCGGACCCGACGCGGCCCACCGAACGTCGACTGCTCGCCGAATTCCACCGCAGCGTCGAACATCTGGTGATCGAATACGCGCGCGCCCAGGTGCCGCCGCGCGGCGACGAACTGGTCTTCGCCCACCTCTACGACACGGTCGACAGCCCGCACCCCGGCATCGACGAACCGTTGCGCGAACTCACCGCCCTGCTCGCGGTGGAAACCGAGTTCCGGGGGCCGCGCCGCCTCAGCGGCACCCAGAGCATGCGGTTGGCCGAACTCTACGAGGGGCGCGGCGAGGCGCTGATCGAGGTCGGTCTGCCCGCCCACGCCGCGCTCGCGTTCAAACGCGCGACCTGGCTGTTCGGCCAGCACGAGGATTTCGACGCCCAGGACCGCTGCCGCCTGGCCCGCGCCCGGGCCAAACGCCGCGCCACCTACCCGGTGTGGCGGCGCACCCCCGGCTACATCTCGGACCTGACGTGCGGCTACGGATTCCGGCCCTTCCTGCTGCTGATCTGGATCGCCGCGCAGATCACTTTGTTCGCCGCGGTCCTGCTGCTCATCGACCACCAACCGTTGGGCACCGCGCTGCACCTGTGCCTGACCAACTACCTCAACCCGCTGGGCATCAGCGATCTCCAAGACCTCGGCGTCGGGCCCGCCGGACGGGCGGTGCTCGTCGTCGAAGCCTGGACCGGCATCGTGTTCACCTCGGTGTTCTTCGCGCTGCTGGTGCGGCGCTGGTTCCGCTTCTGAGCGCGTCCGACTCAGCCGTCGGTACTGCCGACCCGGTTGGGCCGCATGGCATTCCAGGTCGCCACGAGCATCCGATTACGCAGATGGTCGACCGAACGTCGCCAGTCCGCGGTGAAATCGGGATCGCGCTGCAACTGCTCCCACGGACCGCGCAGTTCCGGCGGGGTGTGCGCGCCGGGCACCCACAGGTGCGCCAGATGATGCAGGACCGGCGCGAGGATCTCCGCCGCCGCGGAATTGCCCGGCCCCGCCAGATCGGCGCGCTCGATCGCCCCGGCGACGGCGGTCAGCAGCCAGTCGTGCACCGCGAGATCCTCGCAGAAGCGCTGCGCGGCGGCGAGATCGGCTTCGGCGGGCACCGAGACCAGCACCGTGCGCTGCCGGTCGTCCAGCAACCGGAACGCCACCCGCGCCGCACCGGGAGCCACCCGCGCCGCCCACCGCAGCCGTGTGGTGCCGCCGCGCAACGGCACATCGTGATCGAGCCCCTCGTGCAGGCTGACCTGCCCGAGCAGACGGTCGGTGACCGACGTGAGGTCGAGTCCGGTCGCCCCCACCCGCGCCGCGAGGAATCCCTCGACCAGGCGGTCGCCCGTCTCCCCGGTGACTTTGGTGATGACCTCGAGCACCCCGACCCGGCTCAGATAGTGCGACCACGGCTGCCGCTTGTCCGAGAGCGCGCGCGTCACCGTGCCTTGCGCCGAACTCTGCAACACCCGGCCGCCGACCACCAGCGCGCGCGTCGCGACGGTGCCGATCGCCCGGACGGCAGGATGATCGGGCGCGGCCAGCGTGCAATCGATACCCTCCGCGCCCGGAGCCGAGATCCCCAGCGAGATGGGACGTTCCCGCCAGTGCGCGCGCTGACCGGGGAACAGTCCGAGCAGATCCTCGACCTCGCCGCGTTGCAGCGCCGCCGAGGTCGGCAGCAAGGTCGTGGCGACCTCGCCGAACACCGCCAGCGTCGTCGGCAACGGCTCCGGGGTCCGCGGTTGGGCCCGCGCGCTGCGACTCAGCAGCCGCGTCGCCCGGGCACGCCGGTGCGCACCGCCCGCGAACCCGGAACGCCCCCTCGGCATCCCGCTCCCCCGCGAGAAGTTGGGATCGGGCATCAGGACCCGGCCAACAGCATGTGACCGAGTCGCTCGGTGACCTTGCGCGGCACCGTCAGCCCCTCGTCACGCCCGCGACCCACGATCTGATCGACCACCTCATCGTCGAGTTGGACGTGATCCAGGATGACCCGCACGGCATGCTCGATCCCCACGTAACGCTGCGGCAGGATCGACAACGACTGGTAGGCGGCGAACGGTTTGGCCCTCGGCTCGAGTTGCAGCACCGTCGGCATCTCCCACCAATTGTCCGGCCAGCGAGACCCCAGCACCCACGGTTGCGGCTCGGCGATCGGACGACCTTCGTACCGCAACATGCCCAGCCGCAACAACTGCCAGATCGAGGCCAGATACGGGCACGACCATTTGGTGCCCACCTCGGTCCGCCGATTCTTCAGCACCGTCGCCCACATCTCGACATCGAGGAATATCGAATGCTCGCGGCGACCGAACTCCTCCGGCGGCTCGTAGGGCTCGTCGGGATGCATCGCCTGACCCGGCCGACTGTCGTTGGCCCGCTTACCGTTGCACAACCACCCCGATTCCGCGGTCGGCGGCCGACGGCCGTTGGTCCCCTCCTCCGGTTCGGCGACGATCCGCCCGCGGACGAGTTCGGCCAACTTGATCTCGGGGCTCTTCAACACCCCGGCCTGGACGACCGCGGGCACCTCCCAGCAACCGGCCTCGCGCGCCAGATAATCGATGCGCAATCCGGTTTCGGCCGCGGCGTCCAGGAGCCTTCCGAGAATTTCGGCGGGCTTGGTGTCGGTGCGGAAGTAATCATCGATGAGAAAACAGGTGCTCACCCGCGGATTCGGCCCGTACTCGGCCTTCGCGGATTCGGTGAAAGCCGCCACCAGCGGAACGATTCGACGAAACTGCGCCTTGATGCGGTCGACCCCGTTGGTAAGATCGTGCATATAGAAGTGACCGACCTCGATCGACACGTGCGACAACGGCACGGCGCTGGTTCGCACATGCTCGGTCGCCTCGCTGTAGCCGGGCGCGTTCTCCACGGTTGACGGTTGCCTTTCCCAGATCGATGGTGCGCGGATCAGGAGATCGTCAGGGGTTGTCCCACGACGTTTGCTGCAAAGGACGCCAGGTGCGCTCGTCCACCAACCGCTCGGCGAGGCCGTCGAAGGCCTCGTAGGTCGCGTGATTGGCGATCTCTTTGTCCACGTCGACCTTGAGAATCAATTGTTCTCGCCACTGGAGCATAGGCTCGACCGGCACGGTTCCCAACAAGGCGCTCGCACCGACTTTCGACGCGCCCGCCAATTCGTTGAGAATGCGGTCCTGACGGTGCAGCCACGCCGCCTGCGGCCCCGAGCCGCCGCGCACCCGATCCAATTGCGGAACGGCGGTGCGGACGAAACGGATATTGTCGAGCAGGCGCTGGCGGTCGTGTCCGGAGCGGGTGCCGCTG
This sequence comes from Nocardia takedensis NBRC 100417, assembly GCF_000308695.1. GTDB lineage: Bacteria > Actinomycetota > Actinomycetes > Mycobacteriales > Mycobacteriaceae > Nocardia > Nocardia takedensis. Next base: position 40,329 of record NZ_BAGG01000095.1, read on the forward strand.
TCCAGCAATCCGTGCTCGCCGTGCACGAGCCCACGCGCCGCGAGAATGTGCTGACGGGTCCACCGATGGAAGACCAACCAGCGCACGGTGCGCGATTTCAACGCGTCCGCGCCGGTCGCCCGCAAGGCGACGTCCATCGCGACCGAGCGGCCCGCGCTCAGGTCGACCAGGCACACGTCGAAATCGCGCTCCACCATCAGCAACAGTTCCACGCACCGGTCGACGATCGCGCCGTCGGTGCGATGGTCGAATTCCGCGCCGCCCTCGTCACCGGGAAACAGCACCAATTGCCCGCCGCGGGCGCGGAGTTTGCGCAGATCCTCCCGGTCCGTGGTCGTTCGCACGTTGACGCGGGTGGGGGTGCCCACCTTGTTGAGCAGATACGAATGCAGTCCCAGCCCCTGTGACGGGCCGTTGCGCTGCCGTTCCGGCGGAACGCCGCGCTCGTACCCGCCGAGTTCGAACAGGGCTCCCGCGGTGGGTGACCCGAAATCGAAGTCGAGGTAGGCGACACTGCGGCCCTTGGCCGACAGGTGATAGCCCAGGTTGCAGGAGGTCACCGACCTGCCGGTGCCGCCCTTGTCCGAAGTCGCGAAAACGATCATGCGTTCAGACGTTCCTGGACGCGTCGTCGCGTCCGTCCACCAGACCCTGCAACTCCCGCAGCGCGTTGAGCGTGTGCACGAACGTGGTGGCGGCGTCCTCACGGATCATGCGCCGGGCGTCATCGATGTGGCGCTCCACGCGATCGAGGGCATCGCGGTTGTCCGAACTGTCCTCGATGGTGGCGCCGAGCAGTTCCTGATCGAAGCGGTGCTCGGCGGTGTTGAGCATCACCCGCGCCACTGTCTGCAATTCCGGCCAGTTGGGCGGTGGCTCGCGGTAGGTGCGATAGGCGTCGACCAGACACTCGATCAGGCGCTCGGTCATGTACCAGGACGGTTCGGTCTCGCTGTGGTCGGCCTCGCCGACGAAGACGCCGCTGGGATCGTCCCAGAGTCCGACCGCGCCCATCCTCAACCGCCGCTGGTCCAAGTGGTCCATGGCCGACTTGGACAACTCCATGAGCTTGTCCCTGGCCGCGACGTTGTTGGACAGGCGCGCGGCCTGCAACATTCGCTTGAGCAGTACGGCGGAGAAGTCGGAGACCTCCCATTGCAGCGCCGGGCCGTCGTCGGCCGACTCGGTACCGCGCAGGTTCAACCGGACGCCGGGCGTGTGCAGGGCGACGGCCGGATCGTCCTTCATCGGCCGTCGGATGATGCGCCCCCGGCCGGCGAGTTCGTCGAAGATCGCCACGGCCCTGGTCAAGTCGTCGTCCGAGGCCGCGCGCTGGACGAGGTCCTGGATGAGCACGGCGGAGACGATGAGACTGTAGTAGTCGGACTGTTCGCCGTCGGAGGTCCGCCACGGGATGTCCTCGAGCGGCCACGCGCCGCCGCCGAACCGCGCGACGGTGGACCAGTAGGACTGGGTCAACTCCCAGCGGGTGCGCAAGGCTTGGGCGAGCCGGTGCTGCTTCTCGTCGAGCAGACCGAGTTCGCCGACTCGCGGGGAGACGAGGTCGTTGATGCCGTCCAGCGCCACCATCGTGAAGTACAGGTACGGCCGCGATTCGGCGATACCGGACGCCGAGGCGATGGGCGCGTCGATCCAATCGATGTGGCTGGCGTCCTCGGCGATCCCCCAACTCCAGCCGCACTCGAACAGCAGTTCCCAGTCCTCGAGTTCCTGGACCGCTTTCTCCTGCCCCAGCACGACGTCGCTGCGCAGGCGCGCCCTGACCCGTTCCAGACTGGACTTGATCCCACTGATCACCGTCTGCTCGGTGCGCGAACGCGTGTTGAGCATCTGGATGATCGCCTGCCCCTCGGGCGTCTTGGGATGCATCGGGTTCACCACGAAGCTGCGGACCAGCCCGGTCATCGCCGCCGTCAGCCGGGCGCTGAGGTGTTCCGACAGCACCGCGAGCACCTCGCTCGGCCGTCCCTGCCACATCGCGCCCTGGTAGTCGCGCAGGAAGCGCAGACCGGCCATGCAGACGGTCAGTGACATGGAGTACGCGTCCACGACTTCGAGCCGCCGCTGCGCGTCGGAGGGCGACCGGGCCGGATCCGCCGACTTCAGGTAGTGGCCTGCGGCGAACTTCGGCTGTCCGTCGGCGTCGGTGTTCTTGGCGATGTATTCCTCGAGCAGACGGACGACGAAGCCGCCGATGCGGGTCGGACCACCGATGCGGGACAGCACGTTTCGAACGTCGGTCTCGATCCGATCCGGGTTGTGCAGAGCGAAGATCTCGATCTCCGTGGCGGGGTACAGCAGACAGAGCAGTTGCTCGGAGTCGGAGATCGCGTTACTGCCGCCCTGACCGCCCCAATGCCATTCCTCGCTGTCCCAGCACGCGTCGATCATGGACTCCCAGATCGACAGAATCTGTTCTCTCGGTTGGATTCTCACCTGCCGCCGTCCTCACGGATACCCCTCGTAGCGGCCGCGCTGGTCTCCAGCTCGTAGATCACGACCCGGCGGCATTTCGGCAATATTTAACCACGGCCGCGGCGCGCCACGTACCCACTCCGGAGGGATCTTCACTTGAACGCAACTGTGTCCAAAATGCCTGAGTCATAATGGAATACACGTAAACTGTTCAACGACCGACCAGTCCGTTTCCAGCACTCTCAGAGCATCAACCGAACCATGTCCGCCGTCCGCGCGAGACCCGGAAACGCCTGCGGCGTGGAGCGCGGGTGCAGCGCGTGCACCGCGAGCCGGAACATGACCGCCCGCAACAACATCTGCGGCCACTCGGGCAGATCGGACCACCGGTCCAGCAAACCGTCGTCGGCCCCGCCCCAGGCGAGCGCGTCGACCACCACGACGCCCGCCGCCCACGGCGCGGGACGCCAGTAGGGCGTGATGTCGGACAGGCCGGGGGTGTCGGGTCCGGTGAACAGGACGGTGCCGAACAGGTCGCCGTGGACCAACTGGGCGGGGGTGCGCACGGGTTTGCGCAAGGTCGCGAGCTGGCCGATGAGTTCCATGCTGTGGCGGCCATCGGGGCTCGCGGGCGGCGGGGAACCGCCGCCGCGCAGACTGCGCAGCGGGACCGCTTCCCAGGCGGCGCGGTCCGCGGCGACGAACACATCGACGTCGACCCAGGGGGCAACCGGTGGCTGCACCAGGAAGCGCGGGCGTTCGAGTCCGGCGGTCGCCTGGTGCAGGCGCAGCGACACCGAGACCACTTCGTCGTGACGGGGTTCGGGACTGCCGTCGAGGTAGGTGTCGGCACGCCACCCGGAGACGACGTAGCGTCCGTCGGTGGCGCGCACGGGGCGCGCCAGACGCAGTCCGTCGACGTCGAGAGTTTCGCGGACCTTGGCCGACCACGCCGCGCGGGCGTGGTCGGCGACCGGGCTGAGCACCACCTCGCCCAGCCGCCAGCCACCGTCCCAGTCGCCCAGCGACACCGGCTCCACCTCGCGCAGACCGAACGTCGCGCGCACGTGCTCGGGGGGCTCGACAGTGATCACGGCGGTACCGTACCGCCGGCGCGTGGCGCCCCGAAGACGCCACACCGGGTCCGTTGCGGGCTCGAGACCCGCCCGGAATCAGTAGACCGGCAGCGAGGTGTCGACCTGATTCGCCCAGGCCACGATGCCGCCCTGGACGTGCGTGGCGTCGGAGAAGCCCGCCTTCTTCAGCGCCGCGAGCACCTCGGCCGAACGGATGCCGGTCTTGCAGTGCAGCACGATCGGCCGGTTCTGCGGCAGGTCGGCGAGCACCTCACCGGACAGTATGCGGTCCTTGGGGATCAGTTTCGCGCCCTCGATGTGCACGATGTCCCACTCGACCGGTTCGCGGACGTCGATGAGTTCGATGTCCTTGCCGCTGTCGAGCAGTTCCTTCAGTTCGCGCGCGGTGATGGTCGAACCCGCCGCCGCGGCCACGCCTTCGTCGGACACCACGCCGCAGAACGCCTCGTAGTCGATCAGTTCGGTGATCGGCTGACGTTCGGGATCGCGGCGCAGCTTGATGGTGCGGTAGGTCATGTCGAGTGCGTCGTAGACCATCAGACGGCCCAGCAGCGGGTCGCCGATGCCCGTGAGCAGCTTGATCGCCTCGGTGACCATGATCGAGCCGATCGAGGCGCACAGCACGCCCAGCACGCCGCCCTCGGCGCAGGAGGGGACCATGCCCGGCGGCGGGGCCTCCGGGTAGAGGTCGCGGTAGTTGATGCCGCGGCCGTCGGGGGCGTCCTCCCAGAACACCGAGACCTGACCCTCGAAGCGGTAGATCGACCCCCACACGTAGGGCTTGCCCGCCAGCACGGCGGCGTCGTTGACCAGGTAGCGGGTGGCGAAGTTGTCGGTGCCGTCGACGATGAGGTCGTACTGCTCGAACAGTTCCACCGCGTTCTCGGGTTCGAGCCGGATCTTGTGCAGGTGCACCGTGACCCCGGAGTTGATCTCCCGGATCGAGTCCTGCGCGCTGTCGGCCTTGGAGCGGCCGATATCGGATTCGCCGTGGATGATCTGGCGTTGCAGGTTGGAGGCGTCGACCTCGTCGAACTCCACGATGCCGAGGGTGCCCACGCCCGCCGCGGCCAGATACAGCAGCGCGGGAGAACCCAGACCGCCCGCGCCGATCACCAGGACCTTGGCGTTCTTCAGGCGCTTCTGCCCGTCCACGCCGACATCGGGAATGATCAGGTGACGGCTGTAGCGGGCGATCTCGTCGGTGGTCAGCTCCGCGGCCGGCTCGACCAGTGGCGGCAGGGACTTCGGTGATGACACGTCCGGGACTCCTCGAATCGATGTGGCCGGGAACGGCGCTGCGGGGACTATGGATGCAACACCGGCGCGGGGGCCGTTCTTCCCGCCCATCGTCGCGCATCGCCGCCCGAACGCCGCAGCCGACCCACCGTCACCCGCGCGGGTAGGGCCACGGATTGAACCGGCACCGTTTGCCGTCCATCGGGACCACTCCGTCGGGGTCGAGGGCCGCGATGACGTTGTTCTCGGTGCCGAAGGTCTGCTGCATCATCACCGGGGCCAGACCGCCGTCGGTCTCGCACGCCTGGTGCTGGTGGTAGCCGATGGCATGCCCGATCTCGTGGTTGACCAGGTACTGCCGATACGAGCCGATATCCCCTTCGAAGGCCAGGGCGCCGCGCACCCAGCGCGCCTCGGAGAGCACCACCCGGCGCAGGTCGGCGTTGAAACAGGACGAGTCGATGGGGATGTCGAAGCCGCAGGCCTTGCGGGTCGATTCGCGCGAGGTCAGCGAGACGCGGAAGTCGGGTTCGCCGCGGTCGACGCGACGGAACGCGAACTTCTTGTCGTGGGTCCAGCTCTTGGGATTGCCCAAGGTGCTGTCCACCATCGCGGCCACGGCGGCGTCACCGCCGAATCCGGAGGTGTCCACGCCGTCCTCGATCTCGACGGTGTAGCTGAAGTGCAGTTCCGCGCCCGCGCCGATCTCGGGGCTCGTACCCGGCACCACGTGCCAACTGCCGCGTCCGGTCTCGGCGAAGGGGCCGCCTTCGGGCAGCGCGCCGGTCGGCAGATCGGTGGGGAATTCGCCGTCGCCGGGCGGTGCGCCGATGATGCCCGCGGAGGCCGCGGGCGGGCTGAGTCGGCCGAATCCGGGAGCGCCCGCGGCCCCGATGGCCTCGGGCCCGCCGTTGACGGCGTCCACGACCACGAGCACGGTCACCACGAACAGCACGGGCAGGGCGTAGGCGCGCCACCCGTAGGTGGAGATGAAGCGGCCCAGCGCGCTCTGTTTCTTCACATCGCGTTCTGGGCGCGGAGCGCGGGTCCGGCCCTCATCGGGGGCGGTGGGGTCCCATTTGGCGCGCAGCGGCTGATGGGACCGGTCGGGCGGGGCGTAGAGGGCGATGGCACCCGAGTCGTCCGCCGCATCGGGGGTCTCGTCGTCACCGAACCGGTCGTCACGGAATTCGTCGTCAGCGAACTCCGGGTCACGGAATTCGTCGTCGCGGGGCTCGGGATCTGGGCGGTCGGGTTCGGGCCGCTCGGTGTCGCGATCGTCGTGACCTGCGAATTCCGGGCCGTCCCGCGTCGGCCACGCCCCCATTGGCAGCCGGGTCGAGCCGTTGCCCGTCAAGCCGTTGCCCGGTGCGCGGGCCTTTCCCCCACGATCGGAACGTCCCTTGCCTCTGCCCGCCCCAGACTTCGCCACGGATTCCGACATCACGGACCGGGCGGTGCGGGAGCGAACGAAGCCTGCGGCAGCGCGCACGCCGTCGGACACCGCGGGGCCGAGCTGATCGAGGGCTGCGGAGCCGACCGGCCGGGACAATAGACACGGAGGGTCACGCACCCAGGTTCTCACAGTCCGCGATACCCGACATCACGGCTTCGCCATCCATGACACAGTTGTGGTTGACACATCCGACAACGCATCGCGATATACCCCACGGGTCGCGCACCGATGCGCCCCCGATCCGCACGTACGCCTTCACCGGGTATCGTTCATGGGATACCCGGTGCACACACCCCTTTTGCCGGGGAATCGACTGGGAGAGCCGAAATGACCGACCTCGTGGACAGGATGACGTCCCGTAGAACGTCGTCCGAGGCCATGGCACCGACCAAACGCGGAACCCGCCTACCGCGCGACGAGCGGCGCCAACAGCTACTCCATGCGGCAAGCGAGGTCTTCGTCCTACGCGGCTACCACGCCGCGGGTATGGACGAGATCTCCCAGTGCGCCGGAGTGAGCAAGCCCGTGCTCTACCAGCACTTCACCAGCAAACTCGAACTGTACCTCGCGGTACTCCAGAATTACGTCGACATGCTGGTGTCGAGCGTGCGGCAGGCGCTGCGCTCCACCACCGACAACCGGCAGCGCGTGCGCGCCGCGGTGGCGGCGTACTTCGATTTCGTCGACAACGAGATGCAGGGATTCCGCCTGGTCTTCGAGTCGGATCTGACCAGCGAGCCGCAGGTCCAGCGTCGGGTCGAGCAGGCCACCGAGGCGTGCGTCGACGCGGTCTTCGACCTGGTCGCCCACGATTCCGGCCTCGATCCCTACCGGGCGCGCATCCTCGCGGTCGGCCTGGTCGGCGCGAGCCAGTTCACCGCCCGCTACTGGCTGGAGGCGGATCGCCCGATCCCCAAGGACGAAGCGGTCGACACCACCGTCGCCCTCGCCTGGGGCGGTCTGTCGCATGTGCCGCTGCACCCGATCGACGGCGTTCCGCGCACGCTGGGCTCCTAGAAACCCGCTGGAAACCCGGAGCCCCGAGCACGACAAGAGCCCCTGGACCCGACCGTGAGGTCGAGCACAGGGGCTCTCGTGTGTCGCCGCGAGATCGGACCCGGTTCAGAGGGCGGCGAAGCCCACACGGCCCGCCGCCGAGGAGCCGATCTCCACGTAGGCGACCTTGGCGGCCTGGATCAGGAACTTGCGTCCCTTGTCATCGATCAGCGAGACCACGCCGCCCTCGCCGGTCAGCGCACCGGACACCAGCGCCTCGACCTCTTCCGGGGTCTGCGAGCTGTTGATGACGAGCTCGCGCGGGCTATCCGAAATACCGATCTTGACCTCCACGGCCAACCTCCGAACCTAGAGTCCTGTGCTGTCGGCTCAAGGCTAATGCAGGGCGGGGCCGCCCCGGCAGACGGCACCTGCGCTGTCAGCGAACAAGGCGCGGAGTCATTTCGGCTCGATCAACTGGATCTCCAATTCGATCCGTACCGCATCGGAGAGCATGCCGGGCATCGCGGCGCCGACCCCGAAATCGGTCCGCTTGATGGTGCCGGTGGCCGAGAACCCCGCGTGCCGCTCGCCGACGCCGGGCAATTCCTGAACCCCGCCCCATTCGACCTCGAGGGTCACCGGCCGGGTGATCGTCCCGAGGGTCGCTTCACCCTCGACGGTGAAGCTCTCCGCGACCCGCACCGGTCCGCTCCCACGAAAGGTGAGAGTGGGCCGATTCGCGACGTCGAGGAAGTCGGCGGTACGAATATGGTTGTCGCGGTCGACGTTCCCGGTCTCGAAAGAGTCCAGATGAATGGTCGCGCCGAGGGTCGCCGCACCCGAGGCGTCGACGACGAAGTCGGTCTCGAAGCGGGTGAACCCCCCGCGGACCTTGGCGATGCCGAGGTGGCGGACGGTGAAGGCCACGCTGGAGTGCAGCGGATCGAGGGTCCACACTCCGGGAGCGAGAGTGGATGCGGCGGTATCGGTTTCGAGTGCGGTCGTTTCCAGTGCATCGGTCATGACAACAACGATCGTCGCCTTCGCGCGCGCCAACCAGACCGCCGTTGTCCTGGACCCGGCAGGGCGCGGATAAAGGTCCGGAGACCGGGCAGGGTGGACGCATGGACCACCTCGACAGCGGTGCGCTGCTCGTCGCCGGCTGTAGAGCCGAGCAGCTTGCGCCGCAGAACTGCGGTTTCGGCGATGAGGTGGTCGTGAAGTGTCGGGCCGCGCCGTCAGAAGCGCAGTTCTCCGATGCTGTTGAGGTCGATTCCGTGATCGGCGTAGATCTTGATCGTGTTCTCACCGGTCAGGTCGGCTTCGGTGTAGCCGAGCAGTTCCGCCACCCGGATCACATCGGCCTTCGTCGCGGCCTCGATCTCGAGGTAGGGCGGGATGCGGGGCCAGGTGTCGAGTTCGAGTTCCGCGCCGTCGAGGGTGAAACTGACTCGCTTGTTTTCTTGGTAGGACTTGGCCGCGAACCCGAGCGTCTCGAGCAGGGCGTTGGTGGCGGCGAAGTCATCGACAGCAACCTCTATCTCGTGGGTGCCGTCGATGGCGTCGCTGGTGATCTCTTTGACTGCGAGGGTGGTTCGGTGTCCGTCGTCGCGAAGCCTGATCCATTTGCCATCGACACCGGGAGTGATGTCGTAGACGTAGCGGCGCATGAACCGTTCGCCGAACTTGCGGCCGCCCTTGTCCAGGATGCGGCGTTGGATGCCTTCAGGGTCGACATCGAGTACCTTCGCTTCGTGCTCGATCGGCACAGGCGTCTCCTTCAGGGGTCTCGGTGAAGTGAGGTTATCCCCTCGGCAACTGACGGACCGCGAGTATTCGACCTCGCAGAAGGCCAGGGTTGTCCTGGACCTGGTAGGGCGCGGATAAAAGTCCGGGGACGGGGCACGATGGAACGTATGGAACACAACGGCGGCCCCGGGAGGCGCAACGGCTTCGCGGAATTTCTGGTGGCCCGGCGGGCCGAGCTGCGGCCCGCTGACGTCGGGCTGCCGGGCGGTGGACGCAGGCGTACGCCGGGGCTGCGGCGGGAGGAAGTCGCCATCTTGGCAGGGGTCAGCGCCGACTATTTGGCGCGGTTGGAACAAGGCCGTGACACCAATCCGTCGGTGGCTGTGGTGGACGCGCTGGCCGACGCGTTGCTGCTGCGCGGCGCACCCCGCCATCACCTGACCATGTTGGCCCTGACCTCGGGGAACGAGTACAAGTGCCCCGGGGCGGAGTCCCCGCAGGAAGAGGTGGCCGATTCGCTGCTGACGGTCCTGCGCGCGCTGCATCCGATGCCGGCGTTCGTCACCGGCCGCTACCTCAACGTTCTGGACTGGAATCCGGCGTGGGCCGATTTCGTGGCGCCGCTCGGCCTGCTCGACGGGAATTCGCGGCCGAATCTGGCCTGGTACGTGTTCATGAATCCGACCGCGCGCCGGGTGCTGCCGGATTGGGGTGCGGCGGCCGACGGTTTCGCCGCCGCGCTCAACCGGGCCAAGATCCGCTGGCCCGCCGACGAGTCGTTGCGCGATCTGATCGAGGGCCTGCGCGCCGAACCCGAGTTCGAGGATCGCTGGAAATCGCACCACATCGGGGCCGAGGGCGCGGGTGTGCTGACTTTCGAACACCCCGACCACGGGTTGGTGCGGGTTCCCTACGAGACGTTGGACACCGACCGCGACCAGAGCGTGGTCATCTGGATGACCGATCGCACCGCCGCTCAGGCGCCCGGTCTGCGCCTGGTCACCAGGCCCGCCGCCAACGAGTAGCGGATTCTCAGAGGCCGAGCACGGCCATGCGTTCGGCGTGGCTGGCCTGCATGCGCTCGAACAGCGTGGCGATGCCGTTCAGGTCGCCGGTGGCGGTGAGGACCAAGTCGGTGAGTTCGTCGCGTTGGGCCATGACGTACTGGGCCTGGGTGATGGCCTCGCCGAGGAGTCTGCGGCCCCACAGGGTGAGTCGGTCGCGTTCGGAGCGGCTCGCGGCCACCGCGGTGCGCACCTCCTCGACCACGAATTCGGAGTGGCTGGTCTCGGCGAGCACGTCGTGCACGACGGCGGCCACCTCGGGGGACAGCGCGCCGGTGATCTCGGTGTAGAAGTCGGCGGCGATGCCGTCGCCGACGTAGAACTTCACCATCGACTCCAACCAGGTGGAGGGGTCGGTGGAGGCGTGGTAGTCGTCCAGCGGGCGGACGAACGGGGCCATCGCGTCGAAGATGTCGGCTCCCGCGGTGGCCAGCGCCGCCTCCAAGGTCTGGAAGTGGGCCATCTCGGCGGCGGCCATCTTCGCGACCGCGACCTTGCCGCGCAGGGTGGGAGACAGTTTGGCTTCCTCGGTCAACCGGTAGAAGGCGGAGATCTCGCCGTAGGCGAGCACCGCGAACAGGTCGGTCACCCCGGAGTGGTCCGCGGCCAGCGCGGTCGAATCGATCGGCGATGCGCCCAGCGCGGAGGATGACTGTGTTCCCATGTCACCCAAGACTAGTCCCGGATCGCGGGGACGGCCGCTCCAACCCGCACGCGGTCGGACGCGAATGCGCCGATCACGCCCCTTCGGTCAGGAACTCGTCGAGATGGGCCCAGGTGGTCTCGCGCGCGGAGGCGCCGGTGAGGATCCCGAGATGGCTGCCGGGCACCGCCTCGTAGCGCACCTTCGCCGCGCCCGTCAGCAGGCGCGTGCCCGCTTTCACCGCGGCGGCGCGGGTGATGACGTCCTCCGGGCCGCCGATCAGCAGCACCGGCGCGGTCACCTCGGCCAGGGCGATATCGCGCTCGCCCAGGCGCAGCACGCCGCGGCCGATGTCGTTGGCCAGGATCAACCTGCCCCACAACTGACCGTAGAAGCGGCCCGGATAGCCGGGCATCTCGGCCATGAACCGGTCGACGGATTCCATCCGGGCCAGCATCTCGGTGCGCGCGAGGTTCTCGGCGATGAACCACGGACGCTTGACCTCCCGGTCCCAGGCGGTCACCCGGTAGGCCAGCCGGGTCAGCGGCGCGGGCACTCCGCCCGCGGCCCGGATGGCGGTGGAGGTGGCCAGGCCGCCGGTGAGCGAGGCGACGGCGCGCACCTGCGGAATGCCGGTCATCTCGTCGTAGTCCAGTGGTGAGCCGATGGCGGTGACGGAACGGATCGGCAGGTGGGCGTTGGCGGCGGCGGTCAGCAGGGCCAGGGTGCCGCCCAGCGACCACCCGACCAGGTCGACGGGCGCGCCGCCACGATCGGCGGAGACCCGCAGCACGGATTCGAGCAGGATGTCGTCGATCCAGTCCTCCATGCCCATCCGACGGTCGGCGAAGGTGATCTCGCCGTAGTCGACCAGGTAGGGGCGACGGCCGGTCTCCAGCAGGAAACGCACCACGCTGTGTTCGGGGCGCAGGTCGAAGCAGGAGGCGGGCGCGGCCAACGGCGGGACCAGCAGGACCGCGGCGTCCTCGGACGCGGCGGGGTGGACGCCTTCGTAGCGGCGCAGCAGTCGGTGCGGTTCGTCCCACAGCACCGTCGAGGGCGCGGGATCGGGGCTGCTCACGCCCGGTCCGAAGGTCAGGGCCCAGGCGTTGCGGGCCGCGGTGACGACAGTGTCGGTGAGACTCACCCCACGAATCTCTCACACCATCCGGTACCGACGGTAACGGGCACTTGTCGATCGGGGGTCAGCGCCCGGTCCCCACCGGATTGTCCGGCGGCACGATCGAACCCCGCACGGCCTCGACCAGCGGCGCGAGCGAGACGACCACCTCCTCGACGGCTTCGGGCGTCAGCGCCGACAGCGCGCCGCCCCACGCCGCGACATCGGTGACCGATTCCACACTCGTGAGCAGATCCGCACCCTGACCGGTCAGGATCGGAGCGTGCGGCTCACCGGTCAGCAGACCGGCCGCGCGCGACTCCTCGACCAGGGCGGCCCACTCCGGCACCGACCATCCCCGCGCGTTCCGCAGCACCGGTTCGGTCACCTTGCCCGCGGCCACCTGGAGCACCAGCGCGCGCGGGCCGGACACCCCGGCCGCGACCAGCGCCGCGACGTGACCGTCACCGCGATGCTCGCGCAGCGCCGTCGCGACCTGCCACAGCGCGGCCACGGGATCGTCGCCCAAGGGCAGGTCGGCGTTGGCGGCGAACAGGGGCCTGCCCGTGGGATCGGCCCGGCGCAGGGCGGGCAGCAACAGGTCCACCGCCCGCGCCGCGACGGGATCGGCGGCCCCCGCCGACCGCAGCAGACCCGTCGCCAGCGCGGACCTGGCCGCGAGGCAGTCCGACACCGAAGCCCGCGACCAGGCGTCCGGCAGCGCCTTGCCGACCATCTCGGGGTGGAATCCGGCGAAGACGGCGGTCACCGCACCAGGGCCGACCGGCCCCAGCGGGGCGGCGCGGAAAGCGAAGTAGGTCTGCCAATAGCCGCGCAGTCCGACCGCCACCCCGGCCTCCTTGACGCCCGCGCCGAAATACACGACATCGTGGATCGGTTCCAGGGTCGTCCAGATTCGTCGGGCCGGATGAATTGCCATGTCCCGCAGCGTACGTCGCGGAACGTGTCGGGGGAAAGCACGGATTTGTCCGGAATTGCGGAGGAGGCCATTTCGGGCCGCGCACAATATCACGCTACAATCACCAGGGACAACGGAAAAATTCGCTCGACCGGAGATACCGGATCGCGCCTCGACCGCCGTCGACGGATGGTTCGGCGAAGGCCCTGGATCAGGATCCAGAGCGGATTTCCCGGAGTCAGGAAATGTGCGCGCACCAGATCCGCATCACCGTTGCGCCGCGCCGATATCCCGGGTCGCTGCCGTCCACACGGCGCACCCGGAGGTCTCCGGCGATGGGCCCGGGTGAGTATCACAGGCGGATACGTGGTTGTCGTGGACCGACCGGTCCGCCCCACGCCTCGTGCGCGCGTGACGCGATGACGAGGAAGGCACGAACCTGAGCAAGATCACCGTCGAACAGGAACCAGGTCTGACCGACACCCTGTTGACCGCCGAACTGGATGACACGCATACCGCCCCGAGTTTCGCCGAATTGGGCGTCCGCGACGAAATCGTCCGCGCGCTCGGCGAGATCGGCATCGAACGCACTTTCGCGATTCAGGAACTGACCCTGCCCCTGGCACTGGCCGGTGAGGATCTGATCGGTCAGGCCCGCACCGGTATGGGCAAGACATTCGGATTCGGCGTTCCGCTGTTGCATCGGATCGCCACCGCCGACACCGGCACCACGCCGCTGGACGGCACACCGCGGGCACTGGTCATCGTGCCGACCCGCGAACTGTGCATCCAGGTCACCGAGGACCTGGAGAACGCGAGCAAATACCTCACCAACCACCAGGGGCCGTTGAAGGTCGCCGCCATCTACGGCGGGCGCCCCTACGAGAGCCAGATCGCCGCGCTGCGCACCGGCGTCGACGTGGTCGTCGGCACCCCCGGCCGCCTGCTCGACCTGGCCAACCAGAACCACCTGATCCTCGGCAAGATCGGCGTGCTGGTCCTGGACGAGGCCGACGAAATGCTCGATCTGGGCTTCCTGCCCGATATCGAACGCATCCTCACCATGGTCCCGGACAAGCGCCAGACCATGCTGTTCTCGGCCACCATGCCGGGCCCGATCATCACCCTGGCCCGCACCTTCCTCACCCGGCCCACCCACATCCGGGCCGAGGAACCGCACGACTCGGCCGTGCACGACCGCACCGCCCAGTTCGTCTACCGCGCGCACGCGCTGGACAAGAGCGAACTGATCGCGAAGGTGCTCCAAGCCGAGAGCCGCGGCGCGACGATGATTTTCACCCGCACCAAGCGCACCGCGCAGAAGGTCGCCGACGAACTGGCCGACCGGGGCTTCGCGGTCGGCGCGGTGCACGGCGACCTCGGGCAGATCGCCCGCGAGAAGGCGCTCACCAAATTCCGCAACGGCGTGATCGACGTCCTCGTCGCCACCGACGTCGCCGCGCGCGGCATCGATATCGACGACGTCACCCACGTCGTCAACTACCAGTGTCCGGAGGACGAGAAGACCTACGTGCACCGGATCGGCCGCACCGGCCGCGCCGGACGCACCGGTGTCGCGGTCACCCTGATCGACTGGGACGAACTCAACCGCTGGGCCGGGATCGACAAGGCACTGGGCCTCGGCATCCCCGAACCGGTCGAGACCTACTCGCGCTCCCCGCACCTGTTCTCCGATCTCGGCATCCCCGAGGGCGCGACGGGCACGGTCCGCAAGCCCAGGCCCGCCCGCGAGGACGACGACGCGCAGGTGGTCGACCGTCCCGCGCGGGCCCCGCGCAAGCGCAACCGTCGCCGGACCCGCGCGGGTCAGCCGTTGGACGCCGCCGCCACGACCGACGAGCGGACGGCCGCCCCGGAGCGGGCCACCGACACGCCCAGCTCGTACGAGGAGGGTTCGCAGCCGCGTCGTCGCCGTCGTCGGCGGCGTTCCGGCGCGGACCGGGACGGTGCGCAGACGAACGTGAGCGAGCAGTCCGACACCGGCGAACAGTCCGGCACGGCCGCGGCCGCCGGGCAGACCGATTCCGCACAGAGCAACGACGCGGGACAGGCGGGCGCGGCGAGGGTCGAGATCTCCGGGGCCGCCGACACGAAGGGTGACGGCACGGCGGCGGAAGGCGTGCTCACCGACGCCGTCCCAACGCGGGCGGGGCAGACCGACGAGCCCGCTTCTCCGGTCGAGAACCTGGAACCGGAGAAGAAGCCCGCGCGCAAGCGGACCCGCCGTCCGGCGAAGGCCGTCGACGGGGACGCTCCGACGACGGACGCCGCGAAGGTCGAGTCGAGTGACGCCGCGGTCACCTCCGAGGCGCACGACGAGTCCGCGACGAAATCGACCGTCGAAGCTGCCGCGCCGCCGGCCGAAAAGCCTGTCCGCCGTCGCACCCGCAAGACCGCGACGTCGGAGCAGTCCGACGCCCCGGTCGCCGACGCGAAATCCGGCGCTCAGGCGAGCGGTGCGACGGCCGATGCGCACGAGGGCGACGGGACGACCGACGCTCGCGCGAGCGGTGCGACAGCCGAGGACGCCACCGTCGCGGAAGCACCCGAGAAGCCGGTTCGCCGGACTCGCGCCCGCAAGACCGCGCAGGCCGCGACCGAGGACGCGGCCCCCACGGGCGACACCCCGCCCGCGGACAAGCCGGTACGCCGTCGGGCCCGCAAGACCGAGGCGAGCGCCGAGGCGCAGTCCGAAGGCACGCGGTCCGACACCGCCCAGGTCGAGGGCGCTCCGGCGGGCGGCACACGGTCCGAGGAGCAGGCTCCCCCGGCCGGCCGGACCCGGCGTTCCCCCCGGACCGAGAGCGCCGACGGCGCGGAGACCGCCGAGCCGACCCGGGCCCGGCGGACCAAGGCGGCGGCCCGCGAGGACGGTGTGGTGACGGCATCGGCGGCTTCGGCCTAGTTCGGCGGATCCGCTAGTCTCGCAATCGTGCTCGCACCCGAGCGGCGGACGCGCGCCGATATCATCTCCGCAGTCGCGATCGCTGTCGTCGTGTTGCTCGCCGCCGTGGTGGTGTGGGCCCGCGGTGACGCCGCGGGCACCGATTCGGTGACGGTGTCGCCGCCGGTGGGCGCACCGCCGACCGCCGAACGGGTGCCCACCCGGTTGCGGGAATTGTGGTTCGCCGAGGACGGCGCCACCGATCGCGCGCTGACGGCGGCGGGCGTGGTGGTCACCGCGCAGGACGGGACGGTGTCGGGCCGTCGCCCGGGGACGGGCGAGGAGCTGTGGCACTACCGGCGCGACATGCCGCTGTGCGGGGTGGAGTCGCAGTTCGCGATGGTGTTGGCGGTGTACCGGGATCACCGCGGCTGCAGTCAGACGACGCTGCTGGCCGGTGATTCCGGGGAGCGCCGCACCTCGCGCAGCAGTTATATGGATCAGGACGTGCGCCTCAGCGTCGACGGCACCTACGCGTTGGCGCAGGGGCCGCGGCGGCTGGAGATGTGGCGTTCGGATCTGGTGCGCACCCTCGAGTACGGCTTCGTGGACGCGCCGGTCAACGTGAAGACCCAGCCGCGCAAGGATTGCGCGCTGCTGTCCTCGGGCTCGAATTCGGCCCGGCTGGCGGTGTTGGAACGTTGCCCGGAGGACCCGGCCGATCGGTTGACGGTGCTCAATCCCGCGCCGAAGGAGAACACCGTCCCGGAGGAGTACGGCTCGCACGTGCTGTCGGGGGCGGGCGCGGAGTCGCCGGACGCGCGGGTGTTGGCGGTGTCCAACGATCGCATCCTGATCTATTTGCCGCCCGCGAGCGCGCAGGGCGGGTCGGAGACGACCTCTCCGCTGCTGGCGGTGTTCGACGCGACCGGCAATCCGGTGGCGACCCACCAGTTGTCCGCGCCGTTGAGTCCGTCGGCGAACGTCACCAGGCTGTCTTCGGGCTACTACCTGTTCACCGGTGACGCGTTGATGGCGTTGAACTCGAGCAGTTTCGCCCCGCTGTGGTCGGTCAGCGATGTGCTCGGCTCGCCCGCGATGATGGCGGGCCGGTTGCTGGTGCCGACTCCGGAGGCGATCGTCTCGCTCGATCCGGCCGCGCCGCGCGATACCGGCGTCACCATCCCGGTGCACCGCGCGGACTACGTCGACGCGCCGATCTCGCTGGCCGTGCTGGGTGAGGTCGTCCTGGAGAAGCGCGGCACACGTCTGTACGCGCTGGGCTGAGCCGTTCATCGGCGAGGCTGGACCACGCGCTGTCCGAGGCGGTGGGTGCGTCTCGCGGACGGCCCGCCATGATGGAGGTCATGTCAGCCATCGAGGGGGCCAGGCTCGTCCTGCTGCGCCACGGCGAGACCGCCTGGTCGAAGCAGCATCGGCACACGGGGCGCACGGATGTCGCGTTGACCGCGCTCGGCGAGGAGCAGGCGAAGGCGGCAGGCCCGCTGATCGCCGGTCTCGGGTTGCGCGATCCGCTGGTGCTGACCAGTCCGCGGCGGCGCGCGCGGCACACCGCCGAACTGGCCGGACTGGCGCCCGCGACGCCCGACGAGGACCTCGCCGAGTGGGATTACGGCGACTACGAGGGGCTGACCACGCCGCAGATCCACGACCACGATCCCGGTTGGACGGTGTTCACCGGCGCGGTGCCCGGCGGCGAGTCCTTCGCCGAGGTGGGCGCGCGGGCCGACCGGGTGCTCGACTCGGTGCTCGCTGTCCTGCCCGAACGGGACGCGGTGCTGGTCGGGCACGGGCATTTCTCCCGGGTCCTGATCGCCCGGTGGGCCGAGTTCGCGGTGCGCGAGGGACGCCGGTTCGTGCTGTCCACAGCCGCCGTGAGCGTGCTCGGCTTCGAGCACGACAGCCGAACCATCCTGGCGCACAACCTGATCGCCGAATCGAAGGGAGATCCGCGGTGAACGCCGTGATCCGCCGTGCCGTCGAGGCCGACGTGCCCGACCTCGTCGCCCTGGTCGAGGAACTGGCCGACTACGAGAAGGCGCGCGAGCAGTGCGCGCTCACCGTCGAGCAGTTGCGCGCGGCGCTGTTCGGCCCGCGGCCCGCCCTGTTCGCGCACGTGGTCGAGGACGAATCCGGCGTCGCGGGGTGCGCGATCTGGTTCCTGAACTTCTCCACCTGGAACGGGGTGCACGGCATCTATCTGGAGGATCTCTACGTCCGGCCGGAGCGGCGCGGGCGCGGCTACGGCCGCGGACTGCTCGCCGAGTTGGCGCGGGAGGCGGCGGTCAACGGCTACAGCCGCGTGGACTGGTCGGTGCTGACCTGGAACACCCCGTCGATCGAGTTCTACGAATCGCTGGGCGCGGTGGGCCAGAGCGACTGGGTCGGCTACCGACTGACCGGTTCCGCGCTGCGCGCGCTGGCCGAGCAGGCGCCGCCGCGCTGATCCGAGTTGTACTGTGCAACAGATCGTTCCGTTGGGAAAGTCGAGGTGCGACCATGCAGATCCGTATGCCGGACAGGTGGCCCGACACCCCGGAGGAGGCGATCGCCGTCCAGGACGCGTTGCGCCCGCTGGTCGATCCGACCGATCGCAGGCCCCCGCGTTTCGGCGTGGTGGCCGGAATCGATTCCGCCTACGACGAATCGGGCCTGGTCGCCGCGGCGGCGGTGGCGCTGGACGCCCGCACCTTGCAGACCGTCGCCTCGACGGTGGCGCACGGCAGGGCCGAATTCCCTTATGTCCCCGGCCTGCTGGCCTTCCGCGAACTGCCCACGGCGCTCGCGGCGCTGGCCGACCTGGACGCCACTCCCGACCTGCTGATCTGCGACGGGCAGGGATTGGCGCATCCGCGCCGGTTCGGGCTGGCCTGTCACCTGGGGGTGTTGGCGGGGATCCCGACGATCGGGGTGGCCAAGAACGCGTGGGGCGACTACGACGAGCCGGGGCCCGAACGCGGTGCGGCGGGCGACATCCGGATCGACGGCGAGGTGGTGGGGCGGGTGTTGCGCACCCGGACCGGGGTGAAGCCGCTGTTCGTGTCGGTGGGCCATCTGATCGATCTGGACACCGCGTGCGCGCAGGTACTCGCGCTGGCTCCGCACTACCGGCAACCGGAGACGACGCGGCAGGCCGATCAGATGTGCCGCAGGGCGCTGCGCGAGGCCGTCGTGCGCCGGGATCGCGCGCTGGGCACGGTCGCCGGGGGTTAGTCCGGGTCGCCGCCGTATTCGGCGGCCATCCACCGACTCGACGCGGGCGCGAACAGCAGGACCAGCGCCGCGATCACCACGGTGCCGAGCAGGGCGCCGTACACGGGTTGGTGGGAGTCGGTGAGCAGCGACCAGGTGACCGGCAGCAGCAGGATCTGGGCGATGGTCGCGATGGCGCGCCCCCAGCGCTGTCCGAGCAGCAGGCCGATGCCCGCGGCCAGCACCGCGCCGCCGAGGATGCCGAACCAGGCGGCGGTGCCGTAGCCGCTGGCCTGGCTCTGGTCGTGGCCGAGCAGGCCGCGCACCACCAGGACCACGGCCACCGTCACCGCGACCGCGCCTTCCAGGGCGACGAGTCCGCCCGCGCCGCGCACCGTCGTGGGCACGCCGCCCGTCGTCCGGTCGGCCGTTCCGGCGTTCTCGGCCTTCTCACCACTGTCCACCACGCGCCCAGCCTATCGAGCACCCGCGCGGGCGTCCCGCGCCCCGTGCACACCGTCCGACCGGGGTCGATCACCGGCTTTTCAGACCACCCGCGCGCGCCGATTAGGCTGCCACCGTGCGGACCCTGCTGATCGTGAATCCGAATGCCACCTCCACCACGGCGGCGACCAGGGATCTCCTGGCGCACGCGTTGGAGAGCCGGACCCAGCTGACCGTCGCGCACACCCAGCACCGCGGCCACGCGGCGGAGTTGGCGCAGTGGGCCTCGACCAACGAGATGGACCTGATCGTCGTGCACGGCGGTGACGGCACGGTCAACGAGACGATCAACGGGTTCCTGCCGCTGCCGGAGTTGAACGACGGCGGCGCGTGGCTGCCCCGACTCGGGGTGATCCCGGGTGGTTCGGCGAACGTGTTCGCGCGGGCGCTCGGCATCTCGCCGGACCCGGTCACCGCGACGAATCAGTTGATCGATCTGCTCACCCTGGAGCGGGATCGGCGCATCGGTCTCGGTTTGGCCGACGATCGCTGGTTCACCTTCAGCGCGGGTGTCGGTTTGGACGCGGATGTGTGCGAAGCCATCGACGCGAGTCGCGCGGACGGGCACGCGGCGACGCCCGCTCGTTATATTCGAACTAGTGTTCGGCAATTTTTCCGGGCAAAAGGTAAGGAGCCGACCGTACGGATCGAAATACCGGGATTCGATCCGATCGAGGAGGTCCATTACGCGTTCATCACGAACGCGAGCCCGTGGACGTACTTGAACTCCACGCCGGTCCACACGAATCCCGGAACGACATTCGAGACCGGACTCGGCGTGTTCGCCATGCGGTCGATGGCGATCCTGCCCACCCTGCTGCTCACCCGCCAACTGTTGAGCCCGCAGGGAAATCCCAAGGCGCGCAATTTGTTCCGCGAAGACGATGTGCCGTCGGTCCGCGTGACCACCGCGGAGCCCATCGGACTGCAAATCGATGGCGACTTTATCGGGAAGCGAAACGTGGTGGATTTCACCTCGGTGCCGGATGTGCTGGCCGTGGTCGCGCCGCGCCCTGTTCGGTGATCCGGACCACCAAAAACATCGTGGTTGTGCTGCGAAAACCCGGTAGAGCGAGTACAAAGGGTCGGGCAGGCTCCCCTATGCGGGGACCTTCGGAGCGTGAGCTTCCCCACGGTGCGCCGCAGACCTATTGACATCTACGGTGTTCGTGAAAGCATTCACAAGCAACCGTGCGGAAACATTCAGGTCGCACAAGTGAACGAACCACAAACCATTGGCACCCATTTGCGGTGCCCAGCAAAGGAGCAGAGGAATGGACTGGCGCCACAAGGCCATCTGTCGCGACGAGGACCCCGAGCTGTTCTTCCCGGTGGGTAACAGCGGTCCCGCGCTCGCGCAGATTGCCGATGCCAAGCTGGTCTGCGCTCGCTGCCCCGTCACCGCCGACTGCCTGTCCTGGGCCCTGAAGTCCGGGCAGGATGCCGGCGTGTGGGGCGGTATGAGTGAGGACGAGCGACGCGCACTCAAGCGTCGCAACGCGCGCACGCGTACACGCACCGTCGTCTAGTTCACGACGACCAGCGTTGCCGGACCACATCTTTCAGCCCGGCCCGGCAACGCATTTCGGCCCGGCACCTTCGAGGTGCCGGGCTTCACTGTTTTTCGGGAGACGGTGAATTCGCGCCGGATCAGCGACCGGACCGCCGGCCCAACGGCACTCGCAGCACCGCGTCGGTGCCGACATCCGCGCCCGGGTGCAACCCGATGGACCCGCCGAGTTCGGCGGTGACCAACGTGCGCACGATCTGCAACCCGAGCCGATCGCTGGCCTCGAGGCTGAATCCGGGCGGCAGCCCACGGCCGTCGTCGCTGATGATCACGTCCAACCAGCGGGCCGAACGCTCGGAACGTATTGTCACGGTACCGTTCTCGCCGGAGTCGAAGGCGTGCTCGATGGCGTTCTGCACCAACTCGGTCAACACCATGACCAGCGGGGTCGCGCGTTCGGCGGAGAACACGCCCAGCGAACCGGCCCGGCGCACCTTGATGCGGGTGGTGTGCACCGTCGCCACATCCGCCATGATCGGCAGCAGTCGATCCACCACCTCGTCGAGGTCGACCTCCTCGTCCACCGACATCGACAGCATCTCGTGCACCGAGGCGATCGAGGTCACCCGGCGCACCGATTCGGTCAGCGCGACCTGGGCCTCCTCGTTCTCGGTGCGGCGCGCTTGCAGGCGCAGCAGCGCGGCCACCGTCTGGAGGTTGTTCTTCACCCGGTGGTGGATCTCCCGGATGGTGGCGTCCTTGCTGAGCAGCGCGCGATCGCGGCGTTTGACCTCGGTGACGTCGCGCACCAGCACCGCCGCGCCCGCGAGTTCGCCGTGCGGGCGCAGCACCAGCGTGCGCAGCAGCACCGTCGCCCCGCGCGCCTCCACCTCCATGCGGCGTCCGGTGCGCCCGGCCAGTGCGGCCTGGATGTCGCCGACCACTTCCTGGGCGTCGAACGGGTCGGTGATCAGCGAACGCGTGGTGACCGCGAGGTCCTGACCGGCCAGATCGGCTTGCAGCCCCATGCGGTGATAAGCCGAGAGCGCGTTCGGACTCGCGTAGGTGACGATCCCCGCGGTGTCGAGGCGGATGAAACCGTCGCCCGCGCGCGGGCTGGAATGGGTCGCCGCGCGGTCCTCGGTGGTCGGGAAACTGCCGTCGGCGATCATCTGGCACAGGTCGTCGGCGCAGGCCAGATAGGCCATCTCCAGCGTGCTGCGCACCCGGGAGCGTTCCATGTCGGTGTCGCGGGCCAGCACCGCGATGACGTCGTCGCCGCAGCGCACCGGAATCGCCTCGCGGATGGCGTGCACCGGATAGGGGTGATAGACGGCCTTGGCCTCGATATCGCTGTCGGCGCGATTGGCCCGGCCGCTGACCAGCGCCTCGAAGACCTGCGGGTGATCGTCCTGGGAGGCCGTGGTGCCGACCTTGTCCTCGAGGTGCACCGTCGCGGCCGTGGTGGGACGGCACTGCGCGACGCACACGACGTCCGCGCCGTTGGTGATCGGCCCGGCCCCCACCCACAGCAGCAGGTCGGCGAAGGACAGATCCGCGAGCAACTGCCAGTCGCCGACCACGCGTTGCAGGTGGTCTACCGCGACTCCGGGCAGGTCGGTGTGTTCGGCGAGCAGTTCACTGAGGGTCGACACGGTCGCTCGGCCGATCGCTCAGGAGATGACGGCGATGAGGTCGCCCTGCTGTAGTACCTGACCGGGTTCGACGGCGATCGAGGTGATCTCGCCCTCGGTCTCGGTGAGCACGGGGATCTCCATCTTCATGGACTCGAGCAGCACCAGGG
>NZ_BAGG01000094.1 GCF_000308695.1 Nocardia takedensis NBRC 100417
CGCGGGTCTTGGCGGAGGCGGCCGAAAGACCACGCAGCCGCGCCAAGTAGATCAACTGTTCGCGCACCGGCTGTTTCGGATACAGGCCGCGTTCCTCGGGCATGTACCCGAAGCCGCGGCGATCGGCCACCGTGGCCGGGTGACCCTGCCAGCGGACCTCGCCGCCGTGGATGGCGAGCACCCCCATGATCATCCGCATGGTGGTGGTCTTGCCCGCGCCGTTGCCGCCGACGAACCCGGTGAGCGTGCCCGGCGCGACGGCGAAACTCACACCGTCCACCGCGACCTTCTCACCGAATCGCCTGGTCAGACCCACGACTTCCAGCATCGGTCCCCTCCTCGCGTCGACGTCGGCCCCACAGTACCGGCGCGCGCCGACACGTGCCGCCCGCCGACCGCCGCCTCGACTGTTCGCCGGATGCCCGGATTGCGTTCACCGGAGCGCCCTCGACCGGAAAGAAAGTAAGGTAAAGTAATGGTAATGTGCGGTTAAGCGTTAGGCTGTGGGGGTGAACGTAGAGGTGACACCGCTGCCGGGAATCGGTGTGCGCAAGGACTTTCCGTTGCAGGAAGATCGTCGCCGCATCGGGGTGGTCGATCACCGCGACGGCACGATGGATCTGATCTTCACCAAGGACTCCGATCCCGACACCACCGTGCAGATCCCGCTGTCCGGCCCCGAGGCCAGGGCACTGGCGAATTTGCTCGGCGCGCCGCAACTGGTCGCGCAGTTGCGCGAGGAGCACCGCGACATCGAAGGCGTCAACACCCGGACCCTGCCCATCGCGCACGGCGCGCCCTACGACGGCCGCACCCTCGGCGACACCGAGATGCGCACCCGCACCAGCGTCTCCATCGTCGCGGTGATGCGCGCGGGCCAGGTGCACGCCTCCCCCGCCCCGGATTTCGTGTTCATCGCGGGCGACCTGCTCGTGGCGGTCGGCACCGGGCAGGGACTCGAAGCCGCCGCCGTTCTACTCACCGACGGCTGACCCATGGCGTTGGACGGAACCGCCCTCGCCCT
>NZ_BAGG01000093.1 GCF_000308695.1 Nocardia takedensis NBRC 100417
CTTCCTTGCTCTGCTGACTAGCCAGCTCCGCGCGCCGGGTGACCAGATCGTCGGCGGTCAGGCGCAGTCGGGCGTCGCGCAGGTCCGCCTGCACCGTCTGCGCGCGCCGCGCCACCTCGGCCTGGCGGCCCAGCGGTTTGAGCTGGCGGCGCAGTTCGGTGGTGAGGTCGGTCAGGCGGGCCAGATTCGCCTGCATCGCCTCGAGTTTGCGGACCGCCTTCTCCTTGCGTTTGCGGTGCTTGAGGACACCGGCGGCCTCCTCGACGAACGCGCGCCTGTCCTCGGGCCGCGATTCCAGGATCGCCGAGAGCTGCCCCTGCCCCACGATGACGTGCATCTCCCGGCCGATGCCGGAGTCGCTGAGCAGCTCCTGGACGTCCATCAGGCGACACGAACTGCCGTTGATCTCGTACTCGCCCGCGCCGTCGCGGAACATGCGCCGGGTGATGGAGACCTCGGCGTAGTCGATCGGCAGCGCGCCGTCGGAGTTGTCGATGGTCAGGGTGACCTCGGCGCGGCCCAGCGGCGCGCGGCCGGAGGTCCCGGCGAAGATGACGTCCTGCATCTTGCCGCCGCGCAGCGCCTTCGCTCCCTGCTCACCCATGACCCAGGTGAGCGCGTCGACGACGTTGGACTTGCCCGAGCCGTTGGGGCCCACCACGCAGGTGATGCCCGGCTCGAAGCGCAGCGTCGTCGCGGACGCGAAGGATTTGAACCCCTTCAACGTCAGACTCTTCAGGTGCAAATTCGGCCGACCTTTCCGTCCTCGGCGCACCGCGGCGGTCGCGCGGCGACCGGCCATCGGCGCCACCGGTCCCCTCGACCGGCGGGCAGTCGCTCCAGGTTATCGACTCCGCCGCCCATAGCGAGTATTCAGGTGTGCCCCGCGTTTGCCGGCACGGGGGGCGTGCGCTTGCCCACGGCGAGTCGGGAAGTCGGCCTGTAGTTTTCACACCGATACCTCGTGACGATCGACTCGCAAACTCTGCGATGATGGCCGCACTGGGAATACCATCCTCCTGATTCGCCAGCGGAACATTGTTCGGGAGTGTCACCGATGCCAGCCCCCCTGTTCGGGACCAGCACCCGCTACCGGCTTGCCCGGATCACGGCGTTGGTGCTGGGCAGCCTGGTTTTCCTGTACGCGTGCGAGAGCAGTCGCAGCGCGATGTTCTCCGACGTGTGGGGCGAGTTGCTGTTGGCCGCCTGCCTCGGTCTGGCCGGAATCGGAGCGGCCTGGTTCGAGATCACCCTGAGCAATCGACACGGCGCGCAGGAGGCCGCGGAAACCGGCGAGAGCGGCGAATTCCTCCTCGAATCGGATAATCGGACAATTCGGGCGCGTATCGCGCCGTCGGGAAATCTCGTGTTCCACGGCCGGGAAATCGCCGAGGACGGCCACGCCTCCCACGAATGGTCCTGGACCTTCCGCCCCACCACCTTCCCCGCCATCCGCACCGCGCTCGGCGGCGGCGACGGCGAACTGGTCGACCTGCTCGAAACCGTCATCCCCGAACTCGACCGCCACAGCCGCCGCGACCCCGGCGCGTGGGTCCGCGCCCACGGCATCACCGCCACCTACCGCGAAAAAGGCGACAACCCCAGCCGCGCCACCACCAAACTCCCCATCCTCAAACGCGGACTCCCGCGCGAAGTCCAGGCGAGCCGCACCGCCGGACTCCCCGTCACCTCCTTCGCCGGACGCGGAACCGATTCCGAGGACGATCCGCCCTCGGCGCGGTCGAAGACGAAGCCGCCCGGGCGCAAGGCGGCCGGTAGCGAGTCGAGCGGCGCGGGCCGCGCGTCCGCCGGAGGGTCGAAGGGGAGTGCCTCCGATAGCGACGCGCGACCGTCGACCGGACCGCAGGCCGTCTTCGGGCGCAAGTCGGCCGGTGCTGAGTCCAGCGGCGTGGGCCGCGCGGCCGCCGGCGGGACGAAGGCCGGTGTCTCCTCGAGCGAAACGCGACCGTCGACCGGACCGCAGGCCGTCTCCCGGCGTGCGTCGACGGACGGACGGCGACCGTCCACCGGGCCGGAGAAATCCGGGCGTACACCCACGGGACCGGATGGGCGACCGTCGACCGGGCCGCAGGCGACATCCGGGCGTACTCCCGCGGGGTCGGACCGACGGCCGCCGGTCACCGGGCCGCAGGCCGCCTCGCGACGGACCGGGTCCACCGAGTCGGACGGGCGGTCCGCGCGCAGACCACTGTCCGAGAAGTTCGCGGCCGGACGTGACTCGACCGCGAAATCCGGCCGCACACCGTCCCCCGATGCGAACAACGGCGTGCCGTCCACCGGTTCGCGCACCGGGCGTTCGTCGTCCGGCGGGCAGCGCGCCTCGTCCGCCCGTGACGAGATCGGTTCGCCGACGACGGGGCCCCGAGCCGCGACCGGACGTGGTCTGCCCGGTGAGAAGCTGTCCTCGCGCGCGATGGGAACCGACGCGGGACCGGACCGTGCGACCAGGTCACGCGGCCGGAGCGCATCGCTCGACGCCGAGTACAACGACGACTACGACGACGGGTACGGCCCCGACGCGGACGACGAATTCGACGAGGACTCGCCCTCGCTGCGCGCCCGCCTGGGCCGCGCCCGCGGATTCCTGTCCCGAGCCCTCCCCCAACGCCGTCGCGACGACCCCGAGGACTACGACGATTTCGCCGACCTCGAGGACGAGTACTACCTGGACGACGATCACGTCTCCGACGATCCCGAGGACGACCCGTACAGCGTCGAGGAACGCCCGCGCGTCCGCGCGAAGGCCGATTACGACGACTACCAGGACTACGACGTCCGCTACGACGACCTCCCCTCCCGCGCTCGCGGCGGGGCGCGCACGCGCGCCGGTGGCACGGACCGCGGCCGCGCGGCCGGAGACCCGAAGCGAGACCGCGCGGCCGCGAGCGAGTCCACCCGCGACCGCCGCAACCGCGCGAACGAGGCGACACCGGAGCGGGACCGTACGAGCGCCCGCGGCGAGTCGGCGTACGACTCGGCCGACGGTGCGAGCGGACGCGGGGCGCGGACGGATCTCGACCGTCGCGCACCGCGCGACACCGGATCGTCTCGGGGCGAACGAGGCGTCGACACCGGCTACGGCGCCGCCGATCGCCTCGGCACACGCGGCGAGGGAGGTCGAACGCCGCCGCCCCAGCGTGGGCGGGGCGCGGACGCCGAGCGTAGGCGCAGCGCGGAAGCCGGTCGGGGGCGCGGCGCACGCAACGGACGCGCCACCGCGAACGACCCGACCGCGCGCGCGGGACACGACGCCGACTCGTGGGAACCGAACGGATACGCGGAGGACGAGGAGGGCCGACGCGATCCCTCGAGGCAACGCCCGGATGCCACGCGAACCGCACCGCGCACCCCCGGGGACTCCTGGTCCGACTACGACCAGGGCACGCGCGGCAACCGCTCCCCTTCTCGCAACGGCACCCCCGCCGCCCGCAACGGAGCGAACCCCCGCACCGCGCACAACGGCGCGAATCCCGGGTCCGCCGGCGACGATGTGAGCGCGCGCGCCGACTACGACGGCGCGGGTTCGGGTGGCGCCTACGACGAACTCGGAGCACGTCCCGCCCGGACCGCGGGTTCCGGCAGCGGACGCAACGGCTCCGGTGCGCGCCCGGCCCACAATGGCGAGGTCGCGGGTGCCGCACGACGCAACGCGGGTTCCGGCGCGGGCTACCTCCCCGAGGACACGGGCGCGGATGACGCCTACGACCGCCGGTCACGCGCGGGCGGTGCGAGCAACGGCGTCGCCGGGAGTACGCCACACGCCGACTCGTGGGGTGCGGGCACCGGCGTTCCCCTGTGGAGCGCCCGCGACGACATCGGATCGAACACGCGCGGCGATGCGGATTTCCGAGGCGGGAACTCCGACTCGTGGGGCGGGGGCTCCGGCGTGCCGCCGTGGAGCGCGCGCGACGAAATCCGGCCCAACACTCGCGGCGGCGCGGACATGCGAACCGGGCGCGGGGCAACCGCGAACGGCGGCGACTCGTGGGGTGTGGGAACCGGCGTACCGCCGTGGAGCGCGCGCGACGAAATCCGACGGAACACTCTCGGCGGTGGGGATATGCGGGCCGGCGGTGGGGATATGCGGGCCGGCGGTGGTGAGGCCGGACGCGGGGCAGAAACCGGACGCGGGGCGGAGGCCGGACGCGGGGCGGGGGGCTCGTGGAACGGGTTCGGGGGTGCGCCGGAGTCACGATTCGAGGGCGGCGCGGGGAACTACCCGAACGGGTCGCGGGGTGCGGGCTCGGGCGGGCGGCGCGAGTTCGGGGGTTCGCCGAGTGATCGGGCCGGGTCCACCGCCTTTCCGAGCCGCTACGACGATCTCCTACCCCCGCAGCGCGCGTTGCCCGCTCCGCCGGTCCGCGACGACGCCGCGAGGAACTGGGCGGGGCATGATTCGGGGGCGGCCGAGAGTTCCGGTCGGCGGGCGTGGCGTTCCGAACCGGAGTACGGAGCCGAGCAGGTGAGGTCGGGGGTCGAGCGGGAGTCGCGCTCGACTCGTGGGGAGACGTCGAGCCGTTCGCGACTGGTGGACGATATCGCGGGCTATTCGCGGCACGGGTTCGCGGACGACCGGGCGGCGGGCACCCCGGACACGGAGGCGTCGTCGCCGCGATCCGCGCCTATCCCCCGGATTCCGGAGCCGGAACCGCTGCCGTCGGAGTCGGGGTTTTCGAGTCGGGAACAGCCCGTCACGCCGAGGCGCGCGGTGGATCCGCTGGACCCCGAGTGGAATCCGGCCGACGCCGTGCCGTCGACCCGCTGGTCGGGACGACGCTATTTGGCCGATCCCGCCGAGGACGCCGCGAGTCCCGCCGACATCATCGAGGATTCCGGCAGGCACGGCCTGCGCGCGGCCGAACCCGCACCCGAGGTCGACAGCACGCCGTCCCCCGAACCTCCCCCTGCGGACAGCGCCCCGCGTCGCCGCGCGCGCCACGGTCGCGACGAGGACGAACCGCGCCCCCGCCGTTCCCGCCACAGCCGCTGAGCCACGCGCCTCCGGCTGAAACCGTCGTCTCCGAAGCCACGAGCGCGCGGACCGGCGGCTTCCCGATCGAATCGGCGCTCACCGCGACCGGGATCAGCTCGAAACCGCTGCGTCGGCACCCGGCACCCTCAGGCGTCGGGCGCACGCCGCAAGGGGGTGAGCCCGGATCATGTCGCGCCGCCCGTAGACGCCCGACGACCTCCGAAGTTCAGCGCCGCCCGCACCCCAGGTTCGATTCGAAACCGGTGACCAGGCGGAACGCGAGGACCGCGCCCCAGGGACCGATGACCCAGATCGGCCAGAAGTAGGTGAACGCGCCGACGCCGAGGGAGATCGCGGCCCAGATGACCAGGACCAGCAGGCCGACGCCCGCCCAGGTGGTGATCTCGATGCGCTGCCAGATCGGGAGGCGGCGCTTGTCGGGCGCGGGGGCGGCGACGGTGGGCGCGGGGAGGTCGGCGAGGACCGCGCGCAGGTCGTCGCGGGTGGTGGTGGCGTAGACGGCGGCGACCCGCTGGTCGTATTCGGTGAGGTCGAGTCGGCCTTCGGCGAGGTGGCGAGCGAGTTGGCGCACGACGGTGTCGCGTTCGGCGTCCGAGGCCCGTGTACCGGTGGCGATATCCATATCCCCGTTCCTTCCACATTGGAATGAACCAAGCATGAATCCTCCAATGTGGAATGTCAAGGGATGGACAAGTGTCTGGTTTCTGGTGGCGCGCCGCTCCCGCAGACGGCAGGATTGGCCGTGCCGCAGCAGTGCAGGCCCCAGTCAAACCCGGCCCGGACCACTTCCGGCCAGAAGCAAGGAGGTACTTCGTGACGCAGACCGTCCGCGGTGTCGTCGCCCGCGCGAAGGGCGCACCGGTCGAGATCGTCGACATCGTCATCCCCGACCCCGGCCCGCACGACGTGGTGGTGCGCATCCAGGCGTGCGGGGTCTGCCACACCGACCTGCACTACCGCGAGGGCGGCATCAACGACGAATTCCCGTTCCTGCTCGGACACGAGGCGGCGGGCGTCGTGGAGACGGTCGGCGACCAGGTCACCCACGTCGCCGCGGGCGATTTCGTGGTGCTGAACTGGCGGGCGATCTGCGGGGAATGTCGCGCCTGCAAGCGCGGACGGCCCTGGTACTGCTTCGACAGCAGCAACGCGAGCGTCCCGATGACCCTGGCCGACGGCACCGCGCTGAGTCCCGCGCTGGGCATCGGCGCGTTCGCCGACAAGACCTTGGTCCACGAACGCCAGTGCACCAAGGTCGATCCCGAGGCCGACCCGGCCATCGCGGGTTTGCTGGGCTGCGGGGTCATGGCGGGCATCGGCGCGGCGGTCAACACCGGCAACGTCTCGCGCGGCGACACGGTCGCGGTCATCGGCTGCGGCGGGGTGGGCGACGCCGCCGTCGCGGGCGCGCGCCTGGCGGGCGCGAAGACGATCATCGCCGTCGACCGCGACGCCACGAAACTCGAGTGGGCGCGCGAATTCGGCGCCACCCACACCGTGAACGCCACCACCGAGGACGTGGTGGAGCGCATCCGCGAACTCACCGACGATTTCGGCGCGGACGTGGTCATCGAGGCGGTCGGCCGCCCCGAGACCTGGAAGCAGGCGTTCTACGCGCGCGACCTGGCGGGCACGGTGGTCCTGGTCGGCGTGCCCACCCCGGACATGACGCTGGACATGCCGCTGATCGACCTGTTCTCCCGCGGCGGCGCGCTGAAATCCTCCTGGTACGGCGACTGCCTGCCCGAACGCGACTTCCCGATGCTGGTCGACCTGTACCGGCAGGGTCGGTTGCCGCTGGAGAAGTTCGTCACCGAGCGGATCGCGCTGGACCAGGTCGAGGAAGCCTTCCACGCGATGCACGCGGGCACGGTGCTGCGGTCGGTGGTGGTGCTGTGAGCGCGCGCGTGGACCGGGTCGTCACCTCGGGCACGTTCTCCCTGGACGGCGGCACCTGGGAGGTCGACAACAACGTCTGGCTGATCGGCGACGACAGCGAGGTGCTGGTGGTCGACGCCGCCCACGACGCGGAGGCCATCGCGGCGGCGGTGGGCCGCAGGCACGTGGTCGCGGTGCTGTGCACGCACGGACACAACGACCACGTCACCGTCGCACCGGAATTGAGCGCGCGCTTCGACGCGCCGATCCTGCTGCATCCCGGCGACGAACCGCTGTGGCGGATGACCCACCCCGACGTCGACTACAGGTCGCTGGCCGACACCCCGCGGATCACGGTGGCCGGCGCCGACATCGACATCCTGCACACCCCGGGCCACTCACCCGGGTCGGTGAGTCTGCACCTGCCGGACCTGAGGGCGCTGTTCACCGGTGACACCCTGTTCCAGGGCGGGCCGGGCGCGACCGGTCGGTCCTACTCGGATTTCGACACCATCATCGATTCCATCCGGGACCGCCTGCTGACCCTGCCGGAGGACACGTCCGTGCACACCGGCCACGGCGACAGCACCACCATCGGCACGGAGAAACCGTCGCTGGCGGACTGGATCGCGCGCGGACACTGACGAAAAGGTCGGGGTGCGTACAAGACACGCGCCCCGACCCCCGCGCGGCTAGAGGATCGCGAAGGCGACGACCAGTCCGAGGCCGAAGTGCGCGGCCGCCACGACCAGCACCTCCACGGTGTAGGCGGGCGCGTGCAGGGCCGCGCCGATGTCGATGCCGAGCACCTTCTCCAGCACGCGCACCGAGATCACCTGCGCGATGATGCCGACCAGACCGTAGACCGCCGCGGCGATCAGCCCCTCGGACAATTTGCCGCCCGCCGAGAAGATCGCCAGCACCACGATGAAGGCCATGCTGACGATGCCCGCCGCGGTCACGATGATCGCGTTCGGCTTCCCCTCGCTGACCAGCTTGCGCAGATGCCCGGGGGTGGTCAGATCGATGGCGTAGAAACCGATCAGCATGAGCACCAGGCCGATCACGGCGTAGAGCAGGATCGCCCCCACGCCTTCGCCCAGTGAATTCCAATACCCCGATTCGAGGGCGACAGCGGTCATCGATGGTCCTTCCTGAACATCGAACGAGGTGTTCGTCATGGGTCAGCTCGTGGGGATGCGGTGCGGGACGAAGGCCGCGCCGTCGTCGGTGATCAGGCCCGCGGTCTCGCGGATGCCGAGTCCGGCCGAGGTGTCGCCGACCATCCACGCGCCGAGCACCGGGCGCATGTCGTCGAAGACCGGCAGCGGGTCGAGCAGTTGGTAGACGAAACCTTCCTCGCCGTAGACGCCGCCGGTGGCGGTCTCCATGCCCGCGCCGACGATGGTCATGTTCGCGCCTTCGCGGCCGAGTTTCGGCTTGCGGATGTATTCGGTGAGTTCGTGCGGCTCGTCGAGGTAGGCGGGCAACAGATTCGGGTGCCCGGGATACATCTCCCACAGCACGGCCAGGATCGCCTTGTTGCTCAGCAGCGTCTTCCACAGCGGTTCGACCCAGGCGGTGCCCGGCTGACTGTGCACGACCTGTTTGCCGAAATCGTCGTCGAGCACCCATTCCCACGGGTAGAGCTTGAAGGCGGCCTCGATCGGCGTCTCGGCCAGATCGACGAAACGTTCCAGCTCGGAGTCGAATCCGATCTCCTCGATCGGCAGCGCGACGGTGTCGAAGCCCGCTTCGGCGGCGGTTTCCTGCATGTAGGCGGTGGTGACGTTGTCCTCACCGCTGGCGTCGGCGGAGGACCAGCTGAAATGCAGGTGCGGCGAAGGCAGTCGGTCGCGCAGTTCGCCCCAGCGCTCGACCAGCTTCTCGTGCAGGGAATTCCACTGGTCGTCGCCGGGGAACACCGTGGTCAGCCAGTGCCACTGCACGATCGCGGCCTCGAGCAGCGAGGTGGGCGTATCGGCGTTGTACTCCAGCAGTTTCGCGGGCCTGCGGGCGTCGTAGCGCAGGTCGAAGCGGCCGTAGACGTACGGGTCGGAGCGCTTCCAGGATTGCGCGATCGGTTCCCAACTCCATTCCGGCAGGCCGAAATCGCGGAACCGTTCGGTCAGCACGACGTGTTCGACGGCGTTGAGGCACATCGAGTGCAGCAGTTCGACGTCGGCTTCGAGGGCGAGGATCTCCGACATGTCGAACTCGTAGTGCACCGACTCGTCCCAGTACGGGCGCGGCTGTCCGCTCGCGTCGCGCCCGGGCGCGCCGTAGACCAGCCCTTGGCTTTCGATGATCTGCTGCCATCCCGGCCTGGGTGTGCCGCGCACACGCCGCATTACGAACCGCTCCCGCCGGTGCTCTTGCTGCCGAGTCCGCCGCGCTGGACGGTGGTGCCGGTCTTGGTCTTGATCTCCGCGCCCTTGGGCCGCACGGTGACCGCGCCGGTCGGCGGCTTGCCGACGGCGGTGCTGCCGCCGTAGTAGTAGCGGTACTGCGGCCAGCCGCCGAGCAGGATCACCCCGCCCGCATGCGGGTGGCTGTTGTCGTTGTCGACGAAACCGGTCTGCCCCGGACGGCAGTACTGGTCCTCGACCACGATCTCCTGGCCGTTCTCGTCGATGCGCACGCAGGAGGCGGTCACCTTGTCGGGGGCGCTCAGGGCGCGGTAGGCGAGGTAACCGCCGCCGACCAACCCTGCGACGCCGACGATCGCGACGCCGCCGATCAGCACCCGGTTGCGGGTGCGGCGCTTGGCGTCGGCGGCGGCCGTGGCGGCGCGGTGGGCTTCCTCGGCGCGTTTGCGCGCCTTGTCGCGGGCTCTGGCCTCGGCCACCGTCGGCGGACGCGGCTGGGTGACGCCGGGTTCCTGGCGTTCGATGCTGCCCTGACGAGGTGCCTGCTCGCCGGGCTGGTCACCGGGATTCTGCTGCCCGCCCTCGGGCGGTTGCGCACCGAACGGCGGAACTCCCGGCCCCTGAGCGCCGAACGGCGTCGTCCCTTGACCGGGCGGCTGCGAACCGGGAGGCGGCACACCCTGACCGGGCGGCTGCGAACCGTGAGGCGGCACACCCTGACCGGGCGGCCAACCGGGCGCACCCTGGCCCGCGCCGAAGGACGGTTGCCCTTGCGGGGGCGGCGGCCATCCGGGCGGTCGATCGCCCTCGGGCGGCTGACCTCCCCCGGAGCCCGTTCCCCCCGCGCTCACCGCGTCCTCCCCTGCACCGTCGCATCCACTAGCGCTCCTCGAATCCGGACATATCTCCCCGCGCGGGCTCCCAGCTTTCCACAACCAGATCGACCCGGCCAGCGGTATCGCCCGAGCGCAGCAGCGCCAGCAACGCCTCGCCCGCCGCGCGCGTCCCCTCGGCCACCACGTGCACGCGGCCGTCGGGGGCATTGCGGGCGTAACCGGTCAGCCCCAGTTCCAGTGCGCGCGAACGAGTCCACCAGCGGAAACCGACGCCTTGCACGGCGCCGTGCACCCAGGCGCTCAGTCGCGCGACATCTTGGGCCGACGGGGCGGCCCCTGGTAACTCGCCCATGCGCAGACCCTAACGGGTGCGCGGCGCGACGTCGTCCGCACGGTCGATTCGCCCGTGCGGCGACACGCCGGAATCAGGCGTCGACCTCGAACGACAGCGTGACCTTGGTGCCCGCCTTCAACGTCCGGCCCACGGTGCAGACCTTGTCGACCGCGCGCTGCACGGTGACCAGCAGGCGTTCGCGGGCTTCGTCGTCGAGTTCGCTGAGGTCCAGTTCGACGACCTCGTCGAGTTGCGGGTACACCTCGTTCTCGCGGTCGGCGTCACCGGCGACGCGGATCGTGGCGTCGAAGTTGTCGCCGAGTTTGCGCGTGAGCGGGAAGTCCGCGCTGAGTCCGGTGCAGGCGGCCAAGGCGATCTTCAGCAGTTCGCCGGGGGTGAAGCGGCCGGGCACGCCCTGCGACCCGATCAGCACCTCCGCGCCGCGCGAGCTGCGGCCGACGTACTCGCGGACGCCGGTGCGCTCGGCCCACAGGGTGGTCGGTTCCGCGCCGGTCGGTGCGGTGGCGGTGGTCACGGGTGCGGCGGTCTTCTCGGACATGATGTCGATCCTGCCATTCGTCGGACGGGCACCCGTGCCAACGTCGGGCGGGCGGCCGGGCATTCCGGCGCGCGACAGCCGTCACAGCGGCCCGTGATTCCTGGAAGCGGTACTCCGATGCCCGGCGCGAACCTGGCGCGAGTCCGGTCCGCCGTTGCGGGCGGCCCCGCACCTCCGGAAGCGCTGACCCATCCCTGCAACCTTGCGCCCCGGCGACCTTGCGCGAGTCCGGTCCACCGCTACAGACGGACCCTCACTCCTGGAAGCGGTAACCCATGCCCGCCTCGGTGAGCAGGTGTCTGGGGTGCGACGGGTCGTCCTCGAGTTTGCGCCGCAGTTGGGCCAGGTAGACGCGCAGGTAGTGGGTCTCGGTGGCGTAGGAGGGGCCCCACACCTCGCGCAGCAGTTCCTTGCGGCCGACGAGTTTGCCGCGGTGGCGCACCAGCATCTCGAGCATGCCCCACTCGGTCGGCGTCAGGTGCACGGCGGCGCCGTTCTTGGTGACCTTCTTGGCGGCCAGATCGACGGTGAACGAGGAGGTCACCACGACGGGGGCGTCGGTGTCGGCCGTCTCGGCCCCGCGCCGGACCGCGGCGCGCAACCGCGCCAACAGTTCGTCCATGCCGAACGGTTTGGTGACGTAGTCGTCGGCGCCCGCGTCCAGCGCCTCGACCTTGTCGGCGGAGTCGGTGCGCGCGGACAGCACGATCACCGGGGCCCGACTCCAGCCGCGCAGCCCGGCCAGCACCTCGATGCCGTCCATATCGGGCAGCCCCAGGTCGAGGATGACCACGTCGGGGTGACGTTCGGCGGCCGCCCGCAAGGCGGCCGCGCCGGTGCCCGCGGTGAGGACCTCGTAGCCGCGCACCGACAGGTTGATCCGCAGCGCCCGCACGATCTGGGGTTCGTCGTCGACGACGAGCACCCTGGTGGTGGGGCCTTCTCGTTCGGTGCCGGTCATCGCGACCTCCGCCCGCCTCTCCGCATGCCGTGCGCCGCTCGGCGCGCTCGTGATCGTCGGTGCCATCATCGGTCACCCGCTCCGCCGTCGGCGTCCTTCGGCGGCGCGCCGTCGTCGGTAGTCGACCGACCAGCGGACACGCCGGCCCCCCGCGCCCCGGATGCGAGTTCCACGATCATGGTGAGCCCGCCGCCCGGGGTGGTCTCGGCGTGCACGGAACCGCCCATGGCTTCCACGAAGCCGCGGACCACCGACAGTCCGAGCCCGACGCCGGTGGTGTTGTCGCGGTCGCCGAGCCGCTGGAAGGGCTCGAACATCTGTTCCTCCGCGCCGGGGGGTATACCGGGGCCGGTGTCGACGATCGTCAGTGACACCCGGTCGCCGACCTGTTCGGCCCCCACCCGCACCGTACCGTCGGACAGGCGCAGCGCGTTGTCGAGCAGGTTCGCCACGACCCGTTCGAGCAGGCCGGCGTCGGCCGAGACCGACACCTCGCCGACCTCGACCTCCACCCGGTCCACCGCCGCGCGCCCCGTGCCGACCCCGACCAGCGCGCGGTGCACGACCTCGTCCAGGTAGACCCGCCGCAGGCTCGGGGTGACCGCGCCCGCCGCCAATCGCGAGGAGTCCAGCAGGTTGCCGACCAGCGCGGTCAGTTGGTCCACCGATTCCTCGACGGTCGCGAGCAGTTCGGCGGTGTCCTCGGGCGAGAATTCGACGTCGTCCACGCGCAGGCTCGACACGGCCGCTTTCGCGCCCGCGAGCGGGGTGCGCAGATCGTGGCTGACCGCCGAGAGCAGCGCCCGCCGCAACCGGTCCGCCTCCAGCAGCGCCGCGGCGGCTCCCGCCTCCTCGGCCAGGCGCGCCCGCTCGACCAGTCCGGCGGCCTGGTTGGCGACCGCGTTGAGCACCGGACGGTCCTTCGGCGCGAGCGGACGACCCGACAGCAGCAGTCGCGCGCCGCCCGCCCCGGCCTCGATCACGGTGTCCGCGTCGCCGACCCGCCGCGCGGGGTCGACGCCGACCTCGGCGATCACCGTCGCACCGGTCAGCATGCTCACCGCCCGCAACCCGTAGGTTTCGCGGACCTGGTCGAGCAGCGCGGGCAGGTCGGCCCCGTGCAGGACCGCGCCCGCGAACTCGGTGAGCAACGCGGCCTGTCGGGAGGCGCGGCGCGCCTGCGCGGTGCGCGCGGTGGACTCGTCGACCAGCGCGGCGACCGCGACGGCGACGATGAGCAGCACCACCACGGTGACGAAGTTGTCGGGTTCGGCGATGGTCAGGCTGTAGCGGGGGTCGGTGAAGAACCAGTTGAGCAGCAGTCCGGAGAACAGCGCCGAGAAGGCCGCGGGCAGGACGCCGCCCAGCAGCGCGACCGCCAGGACGCCGATGAAGAACAGCGCGCTCAGGCCGCCGAGTTGCAGGTAGCCGTCCAGGGCGCCCGAGCAGATCGCGGACACCAGCAGCGGCACGAGCAGCGCTGCGGGCCAGGCCAGTACCGGCATGCGGGGCGTCAACGCGCGGCGACGACGGCCGCGTCCGGCCTGTTCGTGGGTCACCATGTGCACGTCGATGCCGCCCGAGCGCTGCACCACGGTCGCGCCGATGCCCTCGTCGAGGATCCGCGCCCACCGCGACCGGCGCGAGGTGCCGAGCACGAGTTGGGTGGCGTTCACCCCGCGCGCGAATTCCAGCAGCGCGGTGGGGATGTCGTCACCGGTGACGGTGTGCAGGGTGGCGTCCAGGCCGGTCGCCAGGTCGCGCAGGCGCGCCGAACGCTGCGCCGACACACCGGCCAGTCCGTCGCCGCGCACGACGTGCACGACGACCAGATCGGCGCTGGCCTTGCCCGCGATCCGGCTGGC
Source organism: Nocardia takedensis NBRC 100417 (assembly GCF_000308695.1). Taxonomy (GTDB): domain Bacteria; phylum Actinomycetota; class Actinomycetes; order Mycobacteriales; family Mycobacteriaceae; genus Nocardia; species Nocardia takedensis. The sequence continues at coordinate 13,817 of NZ_BAGG01000093.1, forward strand.
GCGGCGGATCACCGTCTCGGATTCGGGGCCGCCGGTCACCGCGACGACGACGCGTTCGCGGGCCTCCCACGGCTGGGTGATCTCGTGGTCGGCGCGGTATTTCGCCAAGGCGGCGTCGACCTGGTCGGCCAGCCACAGCAGCGCCAGTTCGCGCAGCGCGGTGAGGTTGCCGGGGCGGAAGTAGTTGCGCAGCGCGGCGTCGACCTTCTCGGCGGCGTAGACGTTGCCGTGGGACATCCTGCGCCGCAGCGCTTCCGGGGTGATGTCGACCAGTTCGACCTGGTCCGCGCCGCGTACCACGGCGTCGGGCACCGTCTCGGTCTGGCGGATCCCGGTGATCCGCTCGACCACGTCGTTGAGGCTCTCCAGGTGCTGCACGTTGACGGTGGACACCACGTCGATGCCCGCGTCGAGCAGTTCCGCGACGTCCTGCCAGCGTTTCTCGTTGCGGCTGCCCGGGGTGTTGGTGTGCGCGAGTTCGTCGACCAGCACCACGGCGGGTGCGCGCCGCAGCACCGCGTCGACGTCGAGTTCGGGGAATTGCGCGCCCCGGTACCGGATGATCACCGGGTCGACGCGTTCGATGCCGTCGAGCAGTTCGGCGGTTTTGGCGCGGCCGTGGGTTTCGACCACCGCGGCCACCACGTCGCGGCCGCGGTCGAGGCGGCGGTGCGCTTCGGCCAGCATGGCGTAGGTCTTGCCCACGCCGGGGGCGGCCCCGAGCAGGATCCGCAATTGCCCACGCCGCACCGAGGTCCGTCCCCTTTCCTGATCGTCCGGTCACCGCTGCCCCGCGCAGGCGGTGCACAGCTCATGTCCGAGACAAGCACAGGAACCGGTCCGAACAATCCCGCCTTTGCGATATCCATACGGCGATCACGGTCACAGCCGAGGTCGAGAGCCGTTCCCTGTGCGACGCGACCCGGCCCGCCCCGATCCGGACGCCCGCCGATAGCGGTGGTCCGTTTTCCGCCGACCCGAATGAGTCTCCAGCGGGGTTGACCCGATCGTTCTCGGCGATTCCTCTCCTTGATACACCCGTGATTGATAGCCTGGTGCACACTCAACTATCAATCCGTCCCATTACCCGGAATGCTCGCCAACCGGTGACGCGCGGGCACGGGCCGGATCTCGTTGCAGGAGTTGACGTGTCGAGCGAGTACGCGCCGCAGGCAAGGTGGCCCGCGGAATCCGCCGGACCGGCCACCGCCGGTCCCGCCACCGCGCTGTGGGCGTACCTGGTCTCCGGCACACGGACTTTCGGCCGCACGGTCCGGGTGGGCGTCCGCTCGACCGCGCTGCTGTGCGCCGATCTGGCCACCGGCCGGTTCCCGATGCGCGAAGCCCTGGTGCAGGCGTGGTTCCTCGCCTCGGTCGCGCTGCTGCCCGCGATCCTGATCTCGCTGCCCATGGGCGTGGTGATCGCGGTGCAGGTCGGCAGCCTCACCGAGAACGTCGGCGCGGGATCGATGGCGGGTGCGGTCGGCGGCGTGGGCGTCATGCAGCAGATCGCCCCGCTGGCGGCGGCGCTGTTGGTGGGCGGCGCCGGCGCCTCGGCCATCGCCTCCGACCTGGGCGCGCGCACCATCCGCGAGGAGATCGACGCGCTGCGCACGATGGGGATCGACCCGCACCGGCGACTGGTCGCGCCGCGCGTCCTCGCGATGACGGTGGTGGCCCCCATGCTCTCGGTGCTGGTCATCCTGATGAGCGTGCTGGCGGGCTTCCTGGTCGCCTCGATCGGCCAAGGCGTCGCGCCGGGGTCCTACTGGCTGTCGTTCGGCAGTTTCGCCGGACTCACCGACCTGGTGATCTGCCTGGGCAAAGCCGCGATCTTCGGCTACTTGGTCGCGGTCATCGCGGCGCAGCGCGGACTCGAGGCCCGTGGCGGCCCGAAGGGTGTGGCCGACTGCGTCAACGCCGCCGTCGTCCTGGGTCTGCTGACCTGCCTGGTGGTGAATCTGGTGATCACCCAACTGGTGCTGACCTTCCTTCCGACGGGACTGCTGTGATGGCCACCGGAACCACCCGCCCCTCGACCTATCGGCCGCCCGGCCTGCGCTGGACCGCCCGCCTGCGCCGCACCTGGGATCCCCTGGAGGAATTGGGTTTCCAACTGCGCTTCGGCCTCGCCGCCTTCACCGGCGCGGGCTGGGCGCTGCGCCGCTACCGCAAACAGGTCGTGGCCGTGTTCACCGATCTGGCCTGGGGCAACGGGCGTTCGGTGATCGTCGGCGGCGGGGTGGCCCCGGTACTGGTGGTGATGGGCGTGGTGGCGGGCGCGATGATCGGCCTGGTCGGCATCACCGCCCTGGACTCGCTCGGCATGGGACCGCTGGCCGGGGCGATGTCGGCGCTGGCCAATCCGCGCGAACTCGCGCCGCTCATCGCCGCGGTCGGCTTCGCCGCCCAGGCGGGCTGCCGGATGACCGCCGAGATCGGGGCGATGCGCATCTCCGAGGAGATCGACGCGCTCGAGGCGCAGGCGATCGACCCGGTCCCCTACGTGGTCTCGACCCGACTGCTGGCCGCGGTGATCACCGTCGTCCCCACGTATCTGATCGCGCTGGCGCTCGGCTTTCTCACCACCCGCCTGACCGTCACCGTGGTGCACGGACAGGCGGCGGGCTCCTTCGAGCACTACTTCCACATGTTCGTCGAACCGCGCGATCTGGTGTATTCGCTGATCAAAGTCGTGGTCTTCGTCCTGATAGTCACCTGCGTGCACACCTATCAGGGCTTCTACGCCACCGGCGGCCCCGAGGGGGTCGGGGTGGCCTCGGGCCGCGCCATCCGCGCGAGCCTGGTCGCCGTCGCCGCCGCCGACATGGTGCTGACGCTGGCGATGTGGGGTTTCGACACCGATCTCGGATTCGGGGGGTGAGCGGCCCGTGAGTCGTGCGGCGCGATTCTCCGAACGCGGTCCGGGCCGGGCCGGACTGCGGTGGCGCGGACTGGTTCTGCTCGCGGCCTTGACGCTGGCCGTCGGCGCGGCCTGGCGCGGCGTCGAACCCGATCACGACGGACGCATCGGCTTCGACATCGTGGCGACCGGACTCGGCGACGGCGTCGGCGAGGACACCGCCGTCCGGTTGCGCGGCCGCGACATCGGCTCGGTGGTCGAGGTCGCGCCCGCGGGCACCGACCGGCGGCGGGTGCGCGTCGAGGTGGAATCCCAACGCCTGAGCGAACTCTCGACCGCGATGCAGACCCGTTTCGTCTCGGCGAACCTGTTCGGCGCGACGGTGCTGGACCTGGTGCCGATGCCGGGCGGCGACCCGGTCACCGCGGACATGGTGCTCGACGTGGGCGACCGCTTCGACAATTTCACCGTCACCGGGATCCTGCGCGAATCCGGTCGCGCGGTCGCCGAGATCCTGACCCCCGAACTGGCGCGCTCGCTCGAGGACGCCGCCGCGCTCACCGAGGCGGGCGCGCCGCTGCTGGGCTCCGCGCTGCTGGTGGCGCGCGCCTGGCAGCGCGCCAACCGCGTGCCGCTGGACCGGGCGCTGCCCGACATCGCCGACGCCACCGAAGGTCTGGCCGCCTTCACCCCGTCGGCCCTCGGCATCCTGACCGCGCTGGCCTCGGTCGACCAACTCGACGACGACACCAGCATCGGACAGGCCTCCGACACCATCTCCGAGGTGTCGAACCTGGTCTTCGCCTTCGCCGGGAAACTGGTCGGCGCGCTCGGCCCCACCTCCGACGCGGTGGACATGCTGCTGGACCTGCTGATCCCGCTCAACCAGTCGATGCGCGGGGTGACCCCGGCGCGCGTGGGCGAACTCACCGCGGGCATCGACGGCGCGCTGCACCACCGCGACGGACAGGTGGTGCTCGACGTCGAAGTGCTGATCCAGACGATGCCCGCCTTCGGGATTCCGCTGCGCACGACGGGAGCACCGCGATGAGGACGCCGCGTTCGGCCGCCGCGCGACTGCTGGTTCTGCTGGTGGTGGTGGTCGCGATCGTCGTCGGCCTGGTCCAGGCCATCACCCGTCCGGTGGGCGGGCCGACGATCGCCTACCACGCCGAATTCGGCGACGTGTTCGGTCTGCGCGAGGACGCCGACGTGCGGGTGCGCGGCGTGCAGGTCGGCAAGATCACCGACATCTCGCTCACCCGCGACCATCTGGCGACGGTGCGTTTCACGCTGCTGACCGAGCATCGCCTGCACGAAGGCGACCGATTGGCCATCCGCTTCCAGAACCTCACCGGCCAGCGATATCTGGCCGTGCTGCCCGCCGAGACGGCAGGCCCCGACCACGATCCGGACGCGCCGGTGCGCGATGTCATCGATTCCTTCGACATCACCGCCGTGTTCAACGGGTTGCGCCCGCTGCTGCGCGAGGCCGACCCGGCTGTCTACAACCGGTTCGCGCAGAGCCTGGTCGCGGTCATCGAGGGCAACGGCGGCGACCTCACCCCGCTGCTGCGCGACCTGGGCGCGCTGGCCTCCTTCGCCGAGGACCGGACCGCCGTGATCACCGCGATCATCACGAATCTGGACGGCCTGTCGCAGAAACTGCGCGGCCGGTCGGAGAACTTGCAGAACATCCTGCGGGTCTTCCACTCGATCTTCATGCCGGTGGCCTCCCGGATGGAGGAGTTCCTGAACCTGATGAAGAAGGGGTCGGTGGAGATGTCGGAGATCGTGCGCGCCACCGAAGCGCTGGCCCGGCTCGGACTCGGTGCCCGCGACAGCACCGACGCGCTCACCGAACGCCTGCGCCAAGCCATCCCGGACACCCGCGAGACGGTGCGCTCGCTGTCGACGCTGCCCGGCCTGCTGGAGTCGCTCAACGCGCTCATCCCGCGCTCCGAACCCGAGAACCGGTGCGCCGACGGCACTTACGCCCCACCGGTCGAGGCCGCCGTCCTGCTCAACGGCAGGCGGCTGACACTGTGCGAGGCGGGCCGATGAACCGGCGATGGCGAGGACGGCCGACGGTCTCCTTCGGCGGCGAGGACGCCTCGCCCCGCGCGCAGACGGTGTGGGCGCTGGTGAGCGTCGTGGTGTTGGCGATCGCCTTCGCCGGCGCGGGCGCGCTCTACGCCCATCCCCCCGGCAGCACGACCCACCGGTTGCTGCTGCCCGAGACGGGTGGGCTGAGCGCGGGCGACGGTGTCCGCGTCGCGGGCGTACCGGTCGGCCGGGTGACCTCGGTGGGGCTGGGCGACGGACACGTCGAGGTGGAGTTCACCGTCGACGGGCAGGCGGACCTCGGTGACCGCACCGCCGCCGAGATCCGCATGCTCACCCCGGTCGGCGGTCTCTACCTGGCGTTGCTGCCCGCGGGCGACGCGCCGTTGCGCGGGCCGATCCCGGTGCAGCGCGCGCATCTGCCGTTCGTCCTGGGCGACCTGATCGGCGAGAGCGCCGAGATCGCGGGACAGGTCGACGTGGCCGCGCTGCGCACCACCCTGGACGCCGCCGCGCACGCGGTCGACGGCGCGCCCGGCGCGGTGCGCGAGTCGGTGACCGCACTGGGCACGGTGGTGACGGCGATGGCCGCCCAGCGCGACCAGGTGCGCGGCCTGCTGTCGCTGTCCAACGAATACCTGGCCACCGTCCGCGAGAACGAGGCGCTGGCCACCGAGGTGGTGCGCGCCTACGCGATCCTCGGCCCGCAGATCGTGGCCGCCCGGACCGAGGTGCAGATCTTCGCCGACAAGGTCACCGCCGTCGTCGGCCTGCTGTTCGACTTCTTCGCCGGCCCCTACGCGGAGAGCCTGGAACCGCTGTTCGCTCCGCTGGAACAGAGCGCCGACCTGGGCCGCGAGCTGATCTCCTCCACCGAGCAGTTGTTCGACCAGTTGCGCCACACCCTCGAGCAGTTGGCCGCGCTGGCAGGCCCGCAGGGACAGGCGCTGATCGATCAGAGCGGCCTGACGGTGCACCGGCCCGAGGTGTGCCTGCCGGTGCCGGGAGCGAGGTGCTGAGCGATGAGACGTGACTCGGGGCCCGTTGCGGCCCTGCTGATCCTGGTCGCGGTGGCCGCGCTGGTCACCACGGCGGCCGCGGCGGTGCGCTGGAACGCCGGACCGACCCGCGCGCTGTGCGCCGAATTCGACACCGCCTACGGGCTGTATCCGGACGCGGCGGTCACCGTCCGCGGCGTCTCGGTCGGCCGCGTGCTGGCGGTGGTCCCCGAGGGCGACCACGTGCGGGTGGACATGTCCATCGGCGAACGGCCGCTGGCGGCGGGCACGGGCGCGGTGGTGGTCAACGCCTCGCTGCTGACCGACCGGCGCGTGGAATTGGTCGACAGCGAGACCCGCGGCGCGAACGAACTGCCCGACCAGGGATGCCTGCCGCGCCAACGCACCCGCGTCCCGGTCAGCGTGTCCGACGCGCTCGGCTCGTTCTCCCGGATCGCCGAGGAGCTGACCACCCCCGGCCCGGACGGCAGCGCACCGCTGCGCGCGCTCATCGACGGCGCCGACCGCGAACTCGGCGGCCTCGGTCCCGCCCTGGACCAGCAGATGCGCGCGATCACCCACCTGCTCGCCTCCCCGGACGCCTTCGCCGCCGACCTCGGCGCGCTGCTGGACAATTCGGCCGAGCTGAGCCGCTTTGTCACCACCGAATGGGACGACATCAAGACCTCGATGATCACCTTCGGCCCCGGCCTGGAACTGCTGGAACGCACGCTGGTGATCGTCAAGATCCTGGTCGGCAAACTCGCCACCGCGCTCGGACCGCTGGACCGCGCGTTCAACCACCACTTCCCGTACTTGATGGACCTGCTCGAACAGTCGGTGCCGCTGGTCGTCATGGCCCGCACGCGGGTCGAGGACTCGCGTGAACTGCTGGCCACCGTGCCGGGCGTGATCGCCATGCTGCGCACCATGATCGGCGAAGGCGGACTCGCCGTGGAGTACCGGCCGCCCGCGCAGTGCCCGGCCCCCGATCCGGGACTGTGCGCGTCGCTGGGAACCAACAGCGCGAGGATGCCGGTGCCGCTGGCGGTGCTGGCCACCGTGGGAGGCAGACCGTGAACCGACACCGGATCGCCCTCGGCGCGACCGCGCTGGTCCTGACGGCGGCGGGCTGCGGATTCGACCCCGCCGATCACACCCTGCCCGGCGCGGGCGTACGCGGCGCGCACTACGAGCTCACCGTCGAGTTCGAGTCGCTGCTCAGCCTGCCCGTCGGCGCGAAGGTGCGCAGCAACGGCGCGGAGGTCGGCGTGGTCGACGCGATCCGACTCGACCCGCACGCCGCGCTGGCCGACCTCGACATCCGCGCCGACGTCGGCCTGCCGGTGGGCACCCGCGCCGAACTGCGGCAGACCACCGTGCTCGGCGACATCTACGTCGCGCTGCTGCCCCCGATCCGGCCGGAGGCGCGGACCTTGCGCGACGGCGACCGTATCCCGTTGCGCGACACCGAGACCGGCCCGCAGATCGAGCAGATCCTGGACCGGATGGCGAGTTTCGTCAACGGCGGCAGCGTGCTGCGCTCACAGGACGCGCTCGAACAACTCGCCGCCCGACTTCCCGAGGACCCGGCCGAATCCAGGGCGCTCGCGGCCACCGTCGGCACGGATCTGGCCGCCACCGCCGACCACCTGCCCGACCTGGATCGGATGCTGGCCGCCGTCGACGCCGTCACCGAACGACTGACGCGGATGCGTGAGGAAGTCGGCTTCCTGTTCTCCGAGACCGCCCGCGCCCGCCTGGACCGCGTGCCGCAGTTCATGACCGCCGTGCTCAACGTCGTCATCGACGTCAACACCCTCACCAACGGCCTGGACTGGCTGATCCCGCGCCTGCCGCACATCAACGAGGCGCTGGAGAAGACGGCGACGCTGCTGCGCGAACCGTCGGCCGACGCGCACACCTGGATCGGCAACGGGGCCGCCCTGTCCCAACTCATGCAGGGGAAGGTCATCCCGTTCCTGGGCGCGCCCGCCGTGGACGTGCGGCGGATCGCCCTCGGCGCGGGCCACGGCGACGAGGTGGACGCGCTGATCCTGCTGCGGTTGATCGGAGTGCTGCCGTGACCCGACTGCCCGCGGTGTACTCGCTGCTGATCCTCACCATGGTGACCGTCCTGGGCGTCGGCTACCTGAGCATGGGCGTGCTGCGGATGGACCCCACCCGCGAACGTGTCCACCTCAGCGTGCGGATGGACCACGCCGCCGGACTCGCCGCGGGCGCGGGCGTGGTCTACCGGGGCGTGGACATCGGCGCGGTGGACGAGGTCGCCAGTGTGCCCGGCGGCGTGCTGGTCCACCTGTCCTACGACAGCGATCAGCGCATCCCCGCCGACACGGCGATGGCGGTGGAGAACCTGTCCGCGCTCGGCGAACCCGTATTCGCCTTCCTGCCCCGCGTCGCCGTCGCCGACCGCTACCTGGCCGACGGCGACCGTCTGACCGGCGTGGTCGACGCGCCGACCTCGGTGCCGCAACTGCTCGCCGCGTCCTCGAACCTGCTGGGCCAGAGCGACACCGAGACCGTGGTGCGCCTGGTGCGCACCTTCACCGACGCCCTCGAACACGCCGCCGTCACCGCGCCCGCCCTGGCCCGCGCCGCCGACGTGCTGGCCCGCACCCTGGCCGCCCACCAACCCTCCATCGAGGCCGTCCTGCGCGACCTGATGCTGCTGCTGCCCGACATCGACTGGATGAAACCGGTCCTGACCTCCGCGCCGCCGCAACTCGACGGCTTCGGCGAAACCCTCGGCGTGTCCTACCAGTACCTGTTCGAGGGTTCGGCCCTGCTGCGCGGCAGCGAGATCATGGGCTCCTGGCGCGAGGAACAGCAGCGCTTCGTGGAATTCCTGTCGCGGCTGTCCCCCGAACTCGGCGCGCTCGGCGTCGCGCTGCGCCCCGTCACCTCCGCGGTGGGTCCGGCGCTGGGCTCCCTCGACATGGGCACCCTGCTCGAACGCGCCATGGACGCGGTCCCCGGCGACCGACTCCGCCTGACCCTGCAACCACCGACCGATCAACCCCCGGTCGAAGGAGGACAGCGATGACCGAGTCCGACACCGTCGTCGGCGACGCTGCACCGAAAGCCACAGCCAGGCCCGATGATTCCGAGCCTGCTCCGGCCGTACGCCGGCCGGCCGCTGCCCCGGAAGGCGAACCGAGGCCCGGATCACGCAGGGTCCTCGCGTTACTCGCCGTGGCGGTCGCGCTGCTGACCGCCGCGACGGCCCTCTTCGCCTGGCGCGCCGACGATTCCGCCGACGACCTCGCCGCCCTGCGCGCGAGCCTGGACACCGACGCCGCCGCCGAGCGCACCGCCGGCGACTACGCGCTGCGGGTCTCGCAGGTGAAGGCCGGTGACGTCGAAGGGTGGCGCACGGCGCTGAAATCCGGCGTCACCGATCAACTCGCCGCGAAACTGTCGGCCGCGGTCGACGTGGTCGGACCGTGGCTGAGCCAGATCGACTACTCCTCGACCGCCCAACCGCTGGCCGCGAAGGTGATGCGTCGCGACGGCGACGCCTACGTGGTGCAGGTCTTCGTCGACATGACCTCGCGCAGCCGTCAGACCCCCGACGGCGTGGTGGCCACCGCCGCCTACACCGTCACCCTCGACCGGTCCGCGAACTGGGCCATCACCGAAGTCGGCGGCGTCGCCACCGACCTGCCCGTACCCACCCCGCAAGCTCCCCGATGACACCGAGCCCCACAGGAGACGAGACGATGACACACGCCGCCGACGAATCCGTCACGCGCCTACCGCGCGCGGTGCCGGACACACCGCATCCCGCGACCGAACGCCCCGGGCCGCGCGTGTGGGCTTCCGACGACGAAGAACCCATCGAACTGATCGCCCCCGATTCGCTGACCGCGGAGATGGTCGGGCACTGGACCTATCTCATGCTCGAGGGCGCGGCCTTCGCGATGCAGGGCCTGCACCCCGTCATCCGGGACGTCACCGACAAGTACTCCGTCTCGCGCACCGATCCGGGCGGGCGCGCGATCCGGTCGGTCGACTCGGTGCTGCGCTGGACCTACGGCGGCCTGGAAGCCGTGCAGGAGGGCACCCGACTCCGGTCCCTGCACGAGCCGCTGACCATGCGCAACGAGGCGGGCAAGCGCATCAGCGCGCTCAATCCCGGCGCCTACCAGTGGGTCATCGCGACCGCCTACGTCACCACCGCCAAGGCCGGTCCGCTGCTGATCGGGCGCGAATTCACCAGCGAGGAACTCGACGACCTGCTCGCCGACAACATCCGCATCGCCAAGATCCTGCGCGTGCCGATGAAGGGCTACCCGCAGACCCGCGCGGAATTCGACGCCTACTACGAGCACATCGTCACCGAGGTGCTCTCGGCCAACGACACCGTGCGCGCCGACTACGCGATGCTGCGCAAGTCCGACACCGAACAACTGCGCGCCCTGCCCTACCCGGCGCGGCCGATCGTGCGCGCGCTGGCGCGACCGTTCCTGCGCTTCAACTACCTCTCGATCGTGGGCCTGCTCGATCCCCGCCTGCGCACCATGATCGGCGTGGACTGGACGCCGCAGGAGCAGCGCCGTCTGGAGCAGATCTATGCGGTGATCCGTTTCGCCTACAAGGTGCTGCCGGAACGGCTCACCTACTTCCCGATCGCCTATCACGCGCGCGGCCACCACCGCGCCATCCAGAAGATGAAGGTGCGCGAGCTGAAGTCGGCGGCCTACAAGGTGCGACCCAAGCAGGTCTAGCGTCCGCCGGGGTGGGGGAACAGCAGCGGCGCGAGATGGCGTCGCGCGAACTGTTTCGCCGCCCCGGTGTCGCCGAGCGGCAGGACGCCGCGCGGATTGGAGATGAAGGTCATCGTGAGCCGGACGAACAGTTCGGCCACCACCTCGACGTCGAAATCGCCGAGTTCGCCGCGGTGCTGCCAGTGCCGCAGGTAGCGGGCCACCACCGTGCGGCCCTGGAAGATGAAATCGTCGCCGGTGAGGAAGTTGGTCAGCTCGCCCGCCGCGGAGGACACCCGCAGGCTGCGGGTCAGCAGTCGCGGGGCGCTGGCCTCGCTGACGAAGGCGGCGAACATCTCCGCCAGCGCGCTGACCGGCCCCGCCGACCGGCGCACCGCCTCGGCCATGATGAGTCCCACCCGCTGTGACTCGGCCATCAGCGCGTAGCGGACCAGCGCGGATTTGGTGCCGAACCGGCGATAGACGGTGGCCACTCCGACTCCCGCGAGTTCGGCGATGTTGACCATCGTCGTCTCCTCGAAGCCGACGTCGGCGAAGCAGTCGCGGGCGGCGTCGACGATGCGGCGCGAACGGGCGTCGAGCGCGACCAGGTCGGCCCAACTGTCGGCGGTCGCGGCGAGGAACTCGGTGACGGTGTTCTCGATGTCGGCGCGGGTGGGCGAGCCGAAGTCCTTGCCGCCCGCGGGGGTTCCGCCGGACTCCCGTTCCTCCCGGTGCGCCGTCACCGGGCCGAGCCTACCGGCGCGGATTCCCCGCATCCGTGTCGACACCACCGCGGACTCCTCCGTTCGGTCCGTTACCGGCCACGCTCGCGCGCGGATCCCGCCCGCTCGGGTCTCGCTTGCACGGGACCGAAATGATAGTCTGAGTGGCATCAATCTATCACTCGCCACTCCGGGGTGTGTCATGACCACGAATGCAGAGCTGCCTCTCGTGTCCGAAACCGAAACCGCGCCCGGCCCTTCCGGCCCGCGCGCCGCCCAGGACCGGGTGCGCCCCGAAGTCCTCGCCGAATTCCGCAAGCACACCGCCAGCGTGCTCACCGGCGTCTTCGCGGGCTCCGCCTTCGACGAGGTCGCGATGATCCCCGTCGCCGCCGCCGTCGACCGCTCCGGCCGCTTCGCCGCCAACTTCGCCAACCGCGGCGTGCGCAGCGGCGCCTCGGGCATGCTCGCCATGTGGGGCGACCCCGTCGACCGCAAAGCCGAAGCCGACTGGCTCAAAACCCGCCACCGCGACGTGCACGGCCACGGCAAAGGCGACTACGCCGACGTCCGCTACAGCGCCCTCAACCCCAAGGCGTGGGTGTGGATCGGCGTCAGCGGAATGTTCGTGCCGCTCAACACCTTCACCTACTGCACCGGCATCCGGATGCGCCCCGAGGAGAAGGAAGCCGCCTATCAGATGCTGCGCGAGAACTTCGCCCACCTCGAACTCAACGCCGCCACCGGCAAACTCCCGCCCGACCTCGCCTCCGCCACCGCCTACTACGACGAGATGGTCGAGAACGAACTGGCCGCGAACCCGTTCCTGGTCCGGGAATTCGCCAAACTCACCCGCCTGCCCCTGCCCACCCTCGGCATCTCCTCGTTCACCCGCACCGTCCTCACCCCGCTGTGGCTGCTGATGCGCCCGCTGGTCGGCCACGTCATCCAGGTGTGCTCGGTCCAGGCCATGCACCCCGGCGTGCGCGCCATGGTCGGCTACCGCCACCACCCGCGCCACGACCTCGAATTCGCCCTCTACCTGCGCGTCCTGCAAACCGCCTGGAAACTGCTCCCCGACCGCGTCCTGCTCGCCCCCCTGGCCTACAACCGCCTGCGATACGAGAAACTGGTCCGCGCCCACCGCCGCGTCGGCCTCGACACCTTCGCCGCCCCACCCCTCCCCACCCCCGGCTGCCCCCTCTGACCCACGGGCGGGGTGCGGTTCGGGGTCGCGGGGGTGTCGGTGGCGCTGTAGCGCACGGTCCGCTGGCCCCACCGGCCGTACGGGCGCGCGGGGCCACCGAACAGGAAGGGCATCGCGTCGTTCGTGGATCTCTTAGGAACGCTTGGGTGACACCGAGGATCTCCGCGGCGCGGCCCATGCTGTAGGCGGGGTAGTGGTCGTCGTCGAGTTTCTCGCCGGCGGACTCGCCCCCGGTCGAGAACGGATCGGTTTCAGGAGGCACAACACCTCACAGGGGATTCGGGCAACGCCGACGGGCCCCGGCGCGTGGTGCGCCGGGGCCCGGGATCTACAAAGGATGTTTCGTTCGAGAGGGTGTTCAGGACTGGCTCGCTTCGCCGACTCGAGTGGTCGCCGTCGAACCAGGAGCCCGTAATCGGACGTTCTCGGAAGAGCTGAGTAACTGGTGCAGTGGCCACCTCCTGATCTATCGAACCGTCTGTCTGCTGTACTGCCGTGTCCCGCTCCGGCGGTCCGGCCGACTGCACCGGATTCTCTTCTCCGCCGGGGGACGATCCTTCTTCGTCTTCCGGGCAGTTCACCTGCCCGGCCAACTCGATCTCTTCATTCCGACGACAGCGACATTAGCGGTTCCGCCTCACAATGTCTACAACCATCACTACAGAATTTGTGATGTCGCCGTCTCGGTTTACCTGCTCCCGCGACCTCCGGTACTAGTGGAGAGCAACGGTTCCCCACCGACACCGGCGCGGCGGCAAACCACCCGCACCGGAAGACCACACGACACGGGACAGTTTCCAGATGAGCGAGGACGCAGCGGGTCGACCGCCTACGCAAGGACCGACGAACCACAACTTCGACCACACAGGGCCGGGCCGGAGTCGACGACGGAGAACACCGGACCAGCCCGGTCCGGGCGACGCGGTGATCGAACAGGCCACGGGAGCGTTGATGGCCGCCCACGGCATCGACGCGGCACAAGCACTAGACATGCTGGTCACCTGGGCCGAGGCCGGCGAAACCGCGCTACCGGCTACGGCCCAACGAATCCTGGCCACACTCAGCGAGAGCGGCGGCGCGGGCCGTGCGCTGCGGATTCGCTTCGACCACCTCCTGCTCACCGCACACCAGCGGATCTGAGCACACGGTTGCGGTCGCGGCTCGTTTCTCGCTTTTCCGCTCGGGCGGGGCGGTCGCGACGCGACACCGGACACCGCGTCGGTGCGCCGGGCGGTGGACTGCTCACACGTCCACCTGACCGTCGGTGACCATCACTCACATCGCCCGATCGGAAGCCGAAAATCAGGTCCGGCCCTCTGCCGCTCATGCCGACGAACGGACAACCGGCGGAGTGACGGCTACTGTCCGGGCTTCGCGTCCTGGTTGCCCTCGGGCCGGTCGAGGCGAACGCGTCCACCGTGGTGGTAGCCGACTTCGTCGGGAGTGCGCGGTCCGTAGCGGCGTTCGCCGAAGTCGACGGCGAGGGATCGGTGGGGATCGAGGCGTTGGAAATCGACGCTCGCCGCGTAGGCGCGCAGCCCGGCGCCCACCAGTGCGCGGGTCGCCAGGTCGGGATCGGGCAGGCCGTGCACACGCCGAAGCGGTCGGGAGCAGAAGGTGGCGATCACCCGTGTCGCGGCGGATCGCGCGGCTCGGGGCAGGCAGCGTTGACCGAACGCGTCGATCAGGGCGCGGGCGATCGCCCGTCCGTCGTCGGAGGCCGCGTATTCGCGCTGCTCGTAGGCGAGTGCCCACCGGGCGAGTTCGGCGCGCTCGTCGGGAATGTCGACGAGGTGCTGGCGCACCGCTACCGCTCGCCAGAATCGCCAGTGCGCTTCCTGTTCGGCCTCGGAGAACAGCCGGACGCCGAGGGAGGTGGTGATGGCGTGCGGATCGAGGGCGAGCGTGGCCAGGGTGTAAAGGGAGTCCTGCGCGCGCAGGGGGAAATGGGCGTGGATCTGGTTGAGCCGTTCGATCCAGGCCCGGCCGACGGCGGAGTCGGGTCCGTGGTCGAGCAGGTTGCCGAAGAAGACGATCGTGTCGTCGTTGCGGCGCAGGGTGTCACGGACGATGTCGCCGGTGCCACGGCGATACAGCGTGCGCGCCATCGCGGGCACCGCCACTTGCTCGAGGAAAGCGACGGTGAACAGCGCGTACACCAACGCGCCGTGGCCGTGCAGGACTGTCAGCGAGAGCCGGGCGATCTCGTCGGCGTCACGGCGGGGGTCGAGCGCGGCGATCCGGGCGCGCACCTGCGCGCCGCGGATGCGGTTGTTCGCGTGCGTCACGGTCGGGGCTCCACGTCGAGTTCGAGGCGGCCGCCGAGGTCGAGGGTGAGCGTCGAGCGTCCCGTGCGGTCGGCGACTATCTCGCGTTCGAGTGCTCCACGCACGTGGTAGGGGCGTCCGGGCGTCAGCCGGTCGACGACGACGGCGGTGCGCAGCGGGCCCGCACCGGGAGCCAGGACGCAGTGCAGCGCTGCGCCGTCGGTGTGCGCTCGGGCCACCAACACGTCGGGGTAGTCGGCGTCCGCGAGGCGGGGGCCGGTGCGCCAAGTGTCGGGCAGGCCGCCTCCGATGAGATCGCGCATCCCGGACGCGCGCCCGAACCGGGCCATCAGTTCGTAGAGGTTGCCCTGGGTGGAGACGCCCCCGTAGCGCGCCGCACCGCCCGCGCGTCGGATGGGCTCGGTGTCGGCCAGGTGGGCCAGTACGCGGACGGCGACGTCTTCGTCGCCGATCTCGCGGGCGGCCATCGCGAGCAGGATCTGCCCGAACGCCACGCCGCCGAAGGCGTAGGAGCCGGAGTCGCAGCGGTTGGCCAGTGTCGCGGGCAGGACGAAATGGCCGTCGCGTTCCCGCAGGACGGTTTCGCGCAGCAGTCGCCAGGAGCGGTGCGCGATATCGGGATAGGCGGGGTGCAGCCAGTACGTCGTGGGCAGCCACACGCCGTCGCCCGCCCACGGACTCCACGACATACCGAGCGTTTCGGAGCGGACACCGACGACGCGGCCGTCGGGGCGGTGGAATTCGGTGAGGTAGGCGGTGCGGATGCGCTCGTGCAGTCGGTCGTAGGCGGCGCCGCCGTGCAGGCGGCGGTCCATCAGCAGCGTGTTGACCGCGAAAGTGTTGCAGACCGGGTAGATCCACCGCGGTTCGCAGGAGAACAGTGTGAACGCTGAGCGCTCCATGTTCTTCGCGATCGAGGAAGCCAGCGCGGGCAGATCGTAGCTGTAGGTCTCCTCGTCGGACCAGCGGTAGGTGAGTCCGCCCGGTGCGGAGAAACGGGTGTCGTCGAAGGTCTCGAACAGGCCGACCGAGACGCCCTGCCAACCGGTGAGCATCACGTTGTCGTTGTTGTCGACCGGATCGCGGCTCAGCGACAGCCGTCCCCACGCGTTCTCCAGCGCCCAGTAGCCCCAGACGCGTCGGTCGCCCATCTTCTCGATCGAGCGGGCGTGCGCCTCGGTGAGATAGCCGCCGAAGGCGGGCGCGCAGGTGTGCCGGTAGGCCGCGAGCGCGTAGCCGAGCAGGCACAGCTGATAGCGCAGCGCTGCCTCGCGGAATTGGTCACGCCGGTCGAACCCGTCGAAGGACGACACCGGTTGCAGGGCGAGGTCGAGCGCGAACCGGAGCCGCTCGAGGTCGTCGGTGCTCGCTTCACGCACGGGCGGCTCGACGCGCGAGGGCACCCGGGTGATGGTGGCCGGTCGGGCCAGAACGCCCGCGTTGAGACGCGCGGCCCGCTGTCGACGCCGGGTGTGGCGCACCGCGTGCGCGGCGAGGCAGAACGCGGCCAGGGCCGGTCCGGCGGCCGCGACCGCGCCCAGTCCGGCATCGGTCAGGTGGTGGTGCGCCATCGTCACACCGAGGGCGAGGTCCAGCGCCCACACCGCGATCGGCACGACGACCGCGCCGATCATCCACCAGATCAGCACAGCCGTGACCAGGGCGAGCACCGCGCCGAGGGTGTGCAACGGATGACCGCTCGCGAGGTGCCCGCCGCCGGGCAGCATCAACCCCGCGCCCAGCAGACGCAGCCGGTCCTCGCCGGTGAGGGCCAGCACCGCGCCGAGCAACCAGATGACGCCGAGGACACCGCCCGCGCGGAGCATGGTTCGCAGGGTGACCGGCGGGAACAGCGGCGCACGCGCGTCGAGCGGGGGGAGGGCCACCGTCGTCGTGCGCGGCGACTCGGCCTCGGTGGCCGCGCTCATCGGGGCACCGCGTAGCGAGCGGGCGGGGCGAACATCGTTTCCGCGGAGGAGGTGTCGCGACGCGACCACCCGGCGCTCCCGCCTCCTCGCAGTGCGCGCAGGAGTCGCTCGAGCGCGGCCATCACCGCGAGCGCGGCCACACAACAGACCATGACGAGCCTCTCGGACATTCGGACGGAAATCCGATTTCAGGAACCGGTTCGTTCCGGTTCCCAATAAGGTGACAGTTCGTGGCACGGCGTGTCAAGATGCTCGACATGACCTCCGCCGCCCGCCCCTACGGCGGCATGCCCAGCGACACACGCCGCGAGCAGCGTCGGACACGACTGCTCCAGGCCGTGCTCGACGTCGCCGGCGAGGACGGACTCGGCGGGCTGACGGTCGCGTCGGTCTGCGCCCGCGCCGGGGTCGGGAAGCGCTACTTCTACGAGAGTTTCGCCTCACTCGACGAACTCATCGCCGGCGCGCTACAGCAGATCTTCGAACAGGTCGGTCGGGCCATCGAGGACTCCGGACTACAACCCGAGGACCCCGCCGAACGATTGCTGGAGGTAGCGGCCCGCGGCGCCCTCGAGGTGATGGACGACCCTCGAGTGGCGCGGTTCTACCTCGAATCGGCCGGCAGTCCCGCGGGCGCTGCCGTCCGTGAGGCCGCGGTCGGCGTCCTGACCGAACAACTGCTCGTCCGACTGGTAGGCGCCACCCCGGCACAGGCGACGGCCCGCCTGCTCGGGCATCTGCTCGTGGCCGGCACCCACCACGTAGTGGCCTTGTGGCTGGCCGGAGACTCCGGAGTCGACCGCGAGGAACTGATCGCACTGCTCGTCGATATCGGAAGCGACGCCGCGCAACGAATGCGCGAACAGGCTTGACGGTTCCGGACGTCGTCCATCCCGCGGCCTCGAACACCCGGAGGGTGGCCGCCTGTCAGCACAGACGCGGAAGAGCACGTGGCACTGATCGCGCTACTCCAGGCCCCGCCGGACGGCACCCGGTGGGGACCCTCGCGGCGTCCGCAGCCCAGCTCGCCGATCCCACGCCGCCCTCATGAAGACCCTCACCCAACGATACGACCCCGACGTATGCCCGGTCACCGGCGAGAAGTGCGTAGCAGAGGGCGACGCCGGACTCTGAGGTGTCCACGGTCGGATCCCGGTCGCGACCTCGATGCTCGGATCCAACCGGTGGCAGGCATGGGAGGATCGGGGGGTGAGTGGTGGATCGGGGGGCGGGCAGCAGTTGGGGGATCTGGCGCGGTTGCGGCGGGTGCGGGATCGGATCGATCGGGAGTTCGCGCAACCGTTGGACGTGGAGCGGCTCGCGCGGGACGCGCACATGTCGGCGGGGCATCTGAGCAGGCAGTTCCGGGCCGCTTACGGGGAGTCGCCGTACAGCTATCTGATGACGCGGCGGATCGAGCGGGCGATGGCGTTGCTGCGGCGCGGGGATCTGAGCGTCACCGAGGTGTGCTTCACGGTGGGGTGCTCCTCGCTGGGCACGTTCAGTACGCGGTTCACCGAATTGGTCGGGGTGCCGCCGAGTGTGTACCGGAAGGAGGCGCTGGAGACCTCGGGGATCCCGTCGTGCGTGGCCAAGCAGGTCACCCGGCCGGTCCGGGTCAAGGCCACCCCGGGCCGTCGACCGCCCACGGCCTGAGCCGCCCACCGAACTCACCGCCACCAGCGCCAGCCACCACCAACGCAACGACTGGCACCGCCACCGGCACCACCGCCAGCCACTGGCACCACCACTGGCATCGCCACCACGACGGGCACGGCCGCTCATCCCTCCTGGACGAACGACACCCGTCAGGAATCGATGACGACCCGCCCGCCCGGCGCGACGAACTCCAGCAGCGCGTCCGCCTCGGCGCGGACCGCCGCTTCGTCCGCCGCGTCCAGCGGATGCCAGGGCGAGATGCGCACCCCGGTTCCGTCCAGCGCCCAGCGTCCGTGCACGAAACCGTCGACCAGGTACATGGGCACCCCGGCCGAGGCTTCCTTGGCGGTCCGCGCGCGGTCGGCGTCGCTGATCATCCGCCGTCGGTCCTTGTGGCCGAGCAGCGCGTTGTCGAAGGCGGGCAGGAAGCGCACCGGGGCGGGCAGGTCGGGGTCGGCGAGCGGGGCGTCGGGCAGGTCGAACAGTACGGCGTGGCGGTCGTCGGTGAAGACGCGCAGTTCGGCGCGCATCCCGTCGATGACTTCGGCCAGTCTGGTCACCCCGGCCCACGCCTGCATGTCGGCGACGGTGGCCGGACCATAGGCGGCCAGATAGCGCAGGATGAGTCGGCGCGGGTCGGGCTCGGGGTGCAGGGGCGCGCCGATCCACTCCTCGGCGGGCCCCATGGTGACGTAGCGGTTGCGCCAGCGGCCCCATTCGCCGGTTTCGGGACCGTGGGCCATGGGCACGAGCACCTCGACGGTCTCCGCGAGTCGACGCGGCAGCCGACCGGGAAACCGTTCGGCGAGCAGTTTCCCGAGATCGCCTCGGCTCATGGTCTTTCCGGCCAGCAGCGCGCGCCCCGCACGCTCGAGTTCGTCGAGGTCGAGACCGTCGATCTCGTCGCGGTAGTAGGCGGCGCGCAGCGCCGAGCGCACGATCGGCCCCACGGTGGGCCGCAGCCACCGGAAGTCCTGCGCGTCGGCCAGGTGCACGGTGCGGCGGATCATGGTGGAGCGCACCACCTTCCGTTCCCGCAGCAGTTGTTCCAATTCGGCGGGCGCGAAATCGGCCAGCCGCGACCACAATCCGACGTAGGGCCAGTTGGGTTCCTGCCCTTGGACCGCGACCACGTGCCGGATCAGCTCGAACGGGGTGATCCGCGCCCGTTCCGCCAACATCTGGCGGACCAACAGGGTCCGGTTCAGCGCGCGCAACGACAGTTCCGTCATGCCCCCATACTCGCCGACCCCACCGACACGATCCGACCGGTCCGCGCCGCAAACCCCCATTCACCGGCCCGGATCGCAGCGCCCCGGTTCGAGCAGAGTGCTCCCGCACGGCTCGTCGCCGTGTTCGCGCAGCACCTCGGCCCCGATGTCGTCGGTCAGATAGTGCAGGAAGGCGGCCGCCAGCGAGTCACCGGGCACGTCGCCGTTGGTGTAGGCGTATTCGACGCCCCAGAAGGGGTAGCTCCGGTCGATGGCCTGCTGCCTGCCCGCCGCCACGCCGTCGAGGGTGAGCACCCGCATGTTCGCGGCCGCGGCCTCGGTCGACTCGCTGTAGCCGACCGCGCCGGGGATCTCGGCCACCGCCCGGTGCATCTCCTTGGTCACCGGCACGTCGCAGTAGGTGCCCGCGGTGTCCTTGATGGCGGTGCAACTGCGGTGCGGACGGTCGGGTTGGTCGCCGCCGAGCAGTCGGCTCTCGAAGATGTTGCGGGTGCCCGACCCCGGCGTGCGGTTGACCAGCACGACCGGCAGATCGGGGCCGCCGACCTGTCGCCAGTTGGTGATCCGCCCCTGGAACAGGTCTGCGACCTGGGCCGCGGTGAGATCGGTCAGCCCCAGATCGGGGTGCACGATCACCGTGAACAGCGACACCGCCAGCGGGCGCGGCAGCAGCGTGGGGTAGCCCGCGCCCTTGGGGCCATCGCTGATCGTGAGCAGACCCGCGTCGGGCCCCGCCTCGGTCACCCGGTCCAGACCGCGTTCGGTGCCCTCGAAGTCGAAGGCGAATTCCGCGCCGCCGCAACGCTTCCCGTACTGTTCGGCGGCGTCGCGCAGCACCGGTTCGAAGGCCGAGGACCCGACCACGGTCAGGGTGCCCGAGGCGCAGTCCAGCGGATCGGGATTCGGCTCGACCAGCGCGACCACGAACTGCACCACGATCACCACCACGAGGAACGCCACCAGCGCCACCATCATCCGGGAAACGCCCGTGCGGCTGACGGTTTCGGTGACCCGGCCGCCTTTGATGTTGCCCAGCAAGGTCGGCGGCGGGTACTCCCCCGCGCCCTCCGACCGTTGCAAGATCGCCAGGACCTTGTAGTGGTCGCCGCGATTCAACTGCACCTTGGGCAGGTCGATGACCCCGATCCGCCCCGCCGTGTCCTCGCGCACCGCGATCCCGGAGTTCGGCCCGAGCGAGCCGGTCAGATCCTGATCGCTCAACTCGGTGACCGCCATACCGACCACGCGACGCTGCGGGAACCGCAGGTGCAGGCCGACCCGCGCCACCGGCGCCAGGTAGTCCGACTCCTCGATCGTCAAGGTGCCACTGTTCTCGATGCGCACCAGAACGATGGACAGATCCCGCAATTCGGCGTTCGCGTCGCGGCGCAACTGGCTCAGCACACCGGGAAAGACCGCCTCCACCTCACCGGTGACCGGCGTGTCCATCTGCACGCGGTAACCCAGTCGCCGCCTACCCACGAACACGAACTCCCACAGGAACGCACCGACCGGTATCGCGATACCGATCAGCGCCAGAATCGTGTCGACCGGAATGTCGTCCACCGGCGCGCCCCTCCCCGCTACCGCGTGCGGAGCACCTGCGCTTCCGCCGCGTGCCACCATTCTGTGTCGCGGGTCGACCCGGGCTCGCGCGCGGGGGCAGTATTCCGCCAGTGTTCACCGACGATCAACCGGCGGCGGTCCACTCCAGCAATCGATCCACCGGCCAGGTGTTGATCACCGAATCGGGCGCGACGCCGTTGGCGACCGCCCGCGCGCATCCGTAACCCTGCCAATCCAATTGGCCCGGCGCGTGCGCGTCGGTGTCGATGCTGAACAGGCAGTCCATCTCCACCGCCAGTCGCAGCAACCGCGAGGGCGGATCGCGGCGTTCCGGGCGGCTGTTGATCTCGACGGCCGTGCCGTAGCGGCGGCAGGCCTCGAAGACCAGTTCGGCGTCGAACTCCGACTCGGGGCGGGTCCCGCGACCGCCCTCGACCAGCCGACCCGTGCAGTGCCCCAACACATCCACGTTCGGGTCGGCCACCGCGGTGACCATGCGTCGGGTCATCACGTCGCGTTCGGCGCGCAGTTTGGAATGCACGCTGGCCACCACGATGTCGACGCGGGCGAGCAGATCCGCGTCCTGGTCCAGGGAGCCGTCATCGAGGATGTCGACCTCGATCCCGGTCAGCACCCGGAACGGCGCGACCCGCTCGTTGAGTGCGGCGACGACGTCCAACTGGCGGCGCAACCGGTCGGCGGACAGACCGTTGGCCACGGTCAGGCGCGGCGAATGATCGGTCAGCGCACAGTATTCGTGCCCGAGCGCCGCCGCGACCGCCATCATCTCCTCGATCGGACTGCCGCCGTCGGACCAGTCCGAGTGGGTGTGCAGATCCCCGCGCAGCGCCCGCCGCATCGGCGCGCCCTCCGCGCCGATCGGCCGGGCCTGACCGCGCAACTCACGCAGATAGTCGGGCACCTCCCCCGCGCTCGCCTGCGCGATGACCGCCGCGGTCTTGGGGCCGATGCCCGCGATCTCCTGCCAACTGCCCGCCGCCGCCCGCCGCGCCCGTTCCCGGTCGGAGAGCTCCGCGACGATGTCGGCGGCGCGCCGATACGCCTTGACCCGGTGGGTCTGGGCGCGCTCGCGTTCGAGCCAGAACCCGATCTCGCGCAGCGCCTCCACCGGCCCCGGCGCGGCCGGATCGGAGGCGGGCGGCGGGTTCGCGGGCACCTAGCGGACCCGGCTGTATTTCACGAAGGCGACACCGTCCTCGTAGACGCGGCTGGTGATGACCCGGAACCGCGCCGGATCGGGCAGACGCTCCCCCGCGCCGAACAGCGGTTTACCGCGTCCGAGCACGATCGGATAGAGCTTGAGGAAGATCTGGTCGATCTCCGGCAGCAGGGCATAGGCCAACTCGCCGCCGCCGCACAGCCAGATGCCCAGACCGGGCTCGCGCTTGAGTCGGCGCACCCGGGCCAGCGGGTCCTCGGCGATCAGTTCCACGTCCGGATCGGGATTCTCCGGCAGCGTCGTGGACACCACGAACTGCCGCAGATGCGCGTACGGGCTCGACGTCCCGGTCCGCACCCCGAAATCATGGGTCTTGCGGCCCATCAGCACGGTGTCGAAACTGGCATTGGCCTTGTCGATGCCCAACGCCTCGCGCACCTTGGTCGGCAGCGTCTCCGGGAACTGCGCGGTGATCGCCGGGCCGTGGTCGCCGCCCACGGGGAAGAAGTCCACCGACCCGTCCTCGGTGGCGATGAAGCCGTCGATGGTCGACGCGACGTAATAGGTGAGCCTGCGCATAGGTCCTTCCTCCTACGGCCGATCCGATCCGGCCGCTAGGGAAACCGTATCTCGCCCGACTCAGCGGTGGTGCGGCTTGCGCTGGCAGCGCGGACACGAGAACGACGAACGGTTCATGAACCGTTCACGCGTGATCGGGGCTCCGCACCGTCGGCACGGTTCGTCCTCGCGACCGTAGACCGCCAGCGACCGTTCGAAGTAGCCGGAATTACCGTTGACGTTCACGTAGAGGGCGTCGAAGGAGGTGCCGCCCGCCGCCAGCGCCTCCGTCATGACGGCGGTGACCTCGGCCAGCAGGCCGCGCAGCACCGGCTTGCTCAGCCCGGAGGCGAGCCTGCCGCCGTGCAGGCGGGCCCGCCACAGCGACTCGTCGGCGTAGATGTTGCCCACCCCGGAGACCACCGTCTGATCGAGCAGGACGCGCTTGATCTCGGAGGAGCGGGAACGCAGCGCGGCGACCGCGGTCTCCACGTCGAAACGCGGGTCCAGCGGGTCGCGGGCGATGTGGGCGACCGGTTCGGGCAGCAGCGACCCGTCGACCTCGACCAGCGGGGCCAGCGCCCAGCCGCCGAAGGTCCGCTGATCCACGAAGCGCAGTTCGGCGCCGTCGTGCAGGGCGGCCCGGATGTGGGCGTGCTTCTCCACCGGGGCGACGGCGGGCTGCACCAACATCTGCCCGCTCATCCCCAGGTGTACCACCAGGGCGCTGTCGGAGTCGTCGAAGGTCAACCACAGGTATTTGCCGCGGCGTTCGGCGGCGGCCACACGCAGACCGGTCAGGCGCGCCGCGAGATCGGCGGCGCCTTCCAGGTGACGGCGCACCGACCGCGGATGCGTCACGGTCACCGATTCGACGGTCCGGCCGACCACGTGGCTGTCCAGCCCGCGCCGGACCACCTCGACCTCGGGGAGTTCGGGCATCTAGTCTTCGGCGGTCAACGCCCGGTAGGCCGCGCCCGCCGCCTTCTGCTCGGCTTCCTTCTTGGAGCGTCCGACGCCGCTGCCGTAGGCGACGCCGCCGATCACCGTCGTCGCGGTGAACTCCTTGTCGTGATCGGGGCCCGTCGAGGTGATCTCGTAGCTGGGCACGCCGAGGCCGCGCTCGGCGGTCAGCTCTTGCAGACTGGTCTTCCAGTCCAGGCCGGCGCCCATGCGGGGGCCACGCTCGAGCAGGTCGGCGAACAGGCGAAGCACCACCTCGCGCGCGACCTCGATGCCGTGCTCGAGATGCACCGCGCCCAGCAGCGACTCCATGCCGTCGGCGAGGATGCTCGGCTTGTTGCGGCCACCGGTGAGTTCCTCACCCTTGCCCAGCAGCAGGTGCACGCCGAGCCCGCCCTCGCCGAGCCCGCGCGCCACCTCGGCCAGCGCGTGCATGTTCACCACGCTGGCGCGCAGCTTGGCCAACTCGCCCTCGGACTTCTCCGGGTGCTCGTGGTACAGGCGCTCGGTGATGCTCAGGCCGAGTACCGAGTCGCCCAGGAATTCCAGGCGCTCGTTGGTCGGCAGGCCGCCGTTCTCGTAGGCGTAGGACCGGTGCGTCAGCGCGAGCCGCAACAGATCCGGCCCCACCTCGACGCCGAGGGCGTCGAGGAGGCTCGTGTGCGCACCGGTCGGGCCGGTGACATCCTTGCTGACCGTCACGTCGATGAGGCGGTTCGAACCGTCAGACAGCGGAGGTGACCTGGCGGCCCTTGTAGGTGCCGCAGGACGGGCACGCGATGTGCGGCAGGGTCTTCTCGCCGCACGCGCGGTTCGGGCACGTGACCAGGGTCGGCGCGGTGGCCTTCCACTGGCTGCGCCGCGACCTGGTGTTGGAACGGGACATCCGGCGCTTCGGAACGGCCACGACTACTTCTCCTCTGTCCACTGCGCGTCACGGCACGGGTTGCCGCGACTGCTGACTGTCTTACCGATGGTCTTGTCGGTGATCGCCGTACTAGCGATCGCCGGGGTCGGCCACACCCGAGTCGGGGTTGCCGCCGCCGGGCGATTCGGTGGCGAACCTCGCCAGCCCGGCCCAGCGAGGGTCAAGTATCTCATGCCCGTGATCCGGACCCGCAATCGCCATCCGGACACCGCATTCGGCGCACAGGCCGGGGCAGTCCGGCGTGCACAGCGGCTGCAACGGGAATTCCAGGCCGAGCAGATCGATCACCACCGGCTCGAGGTCGATCTGATCATCGACCAAGCGGTGGACCTCGTCCTCTTCGGTGGTCTGCTCGGTGGCGCTGTCCGGATAGGCGAACAGCTCGGTCACCGACAGGTCGACCGACCCGGTGAAGGGCTCGAGGCAGCGCGAGCATTCGCCCGCCGTCGGACCGGTGACGGTTCCGGTGACCAGCACGCCCTCCGAGACCGCCTGCAACCGCAGGTCGAGATCGAGTTCCGCGCCGACGGGCACCGCGATCATCTCCAGGCCCAGCCGCTCGGCGACCTGCACCGTGCGACGTAGCTCCTTCATGGTGCCGGGGCGGCGACCCAGGGAGCTGACATCGATCACGAAGCCCGCGTCCGGCCGACGGCGCGAGGCCGTGCGCGGACGCGACGCGGAACCGGAACCGGCGGACATCACGAACTCACTCACGATCGAGGGGGTATGGGCAACCACACCACAGTACGCGAGATACGCCGCCGGGCCAAAACGCGCCGGGATGGACTCAGCGGCGGAAGTCGGCCGCGTAGTCGGGCGCGCCCGCACCGGAACGCAGCTGGTGACGGCCGCGGCCGACGGTGCGCAGGGTGGCGTCGAGGGTCTCCTCGAAACCGGCCAGCGTCGAGTCCACGTAGTGGTCGCACTCGTCGCGCATCCGATCCGCCTCGGCCTGGGCGGCGTCGATCAGTCGCGCGGATTCGACGTGCGCGGCCCGGACCACCTCGGTCTGGTCGACCAGCCGGTCGCGTTCGGCCAGCCCTTCGGCGACCGACCGCTCGTAGGCGGTCTTGCCCGCCTCGACCATGCGGTCGGCCTCGACCCGGGCGCGGCCGGTGAGTTCCTCGTATTCGGCGGTGCCGTCGGCGACGACGCGATCGGCCTCGGCCTGCGCGGTGGCGACCAGGTGGTCGGCGTGCGCGCCGGCCTCGGCCACCATGCGGTCGGCGTGCGCCTTGGCGTCGGCGAGGATGCGATCGGCCTCCTCGCGGGCGGAGCCGATGGTCTGCTCGGCCTGCTCGTTCGCGCCGGTCACGGCGGTCTCGGCGGCGGTGCGGGCGTCGGTGACGATCTTGTCCCGGTGGTCGAGCACGTCCTGGGCGTCGTCCAGTTCGCCGGGCAGGGCGTCGCGGACATCGTCGAGTAGTTCGAGCACGTCGCCGCGCGGCACGATGCAGCTGCGGGTGGGCGGGATCCCGCGCGCCTCCTCGACGATCGCCACCAGCTCGTCGAGCGCTTCGAATACGCGATACATGCTCTCTACCCCGCTCTCGTACAGATGTCGGCGAAACTCTCCGCCGAACCCAGTGTGCCCGCACCGACCGCCGTGACCGAGTCATCTTCCGGTGTGTCGTCGCGGTGTCTGCCATGCCACAGAAATCAAGTGGAGAACTCGCCTCCACTTCGTGTTACATTTCTATCGGTGGAGATCACTCCAAGATCTTCGCAAGAGTTTCGCAGGCGCCGAGCAGAACCCTGGGACCGAGAGGAGGCCGACGGCCGGAAACACACTTCCTCCCGAGCCGTGCATACAGGACAATCGGCACGTGGGAGGGAATGCCGCGGCCACCACCGCTGTTTCCCACCGAAGGCACACGTTGGATCGGAAAGACGATGACCGTACTGGACGCACCGCGGACGATCGTGCTCCCCGCGGGCATGTACACCCCCTGGACCGGGCCGTTCCCGGTGCTGCGGGTGTCCCCGGCCACCGATCCGTTCACGCGGCTGCTGGGGTACCTGCGCGGTGACCGCGCCTTCGCCCAGCTGATCCGCTTCGCACTGGTCGGCGGTTCCAGCAATGTCGCCTACATCCTGCTGTTCTTCGCCCTGCACGGCGTGGGACCGCTGCTCGCGAACGTGGCGGGTTCGGTGGTCAGCACCGTCATCGCCAACGAACTGCACCGTCAGCTCACCTTCCACGCCGCCGACCGGGTCGGTTGGTTCAAGGCCCAGTGGGAGGGCGGCGGTCTCGCACTCGTCGGCCTCGGCATCACCACCGCGGGCTTGGCGGCGCTGGAACTGTGGGCCCCCGGCCTCGGCGGTTCCGCGCAGGCCGTCGCCGTGTTGGCGATCACCGCCGCGGTCGGCGCGATGCGCTTCCTGGCGCTGCGCGGCCTGGTGTTCTGAGCCCCCCGCCCCGAGCCTCGGTGATCCGAGCGCCCGCGTCCCCGAACGAACCGAGGCCCGACTCCCCCGCGGAGTCGGGCCTCGTCTCGTTCGAAGACCTAGGACGAACGTTCGGCCAAGCGCGCGAGCAGTCGCTTGTGCACGATCGGCGGCAGCATGTCGGCGACCTCACCGCCGTAGGCGGCCACCTCCTTGACCAGTGAACTGGACAGGTAGCTGAAGGCAGGGTTGGTCGCGATGAAGAAGGTGTCCACCCCGGACAGCTTCTTGTTCATCTGCGCCATCTGGAGTTCGTAGCCGAAATCGCCCGCATCGCGCAGCCCCTTGACGATGGCCCCGATCCCCTCCTCCCGCGCGAAGTCGACCAGCAGCCCCTGCCAGGAGGCGACCCGCACGTTGGGCAGATGCGCGGTCGACTCGCGCAGCAGGTCCATGCGCTCCTCGACGGTGAACATGCCCTGCTTCTTCGGGTTGATCATGACGGTCACCACGACCTCGTCGAATTGTGCCGCCGCCCTGGTGAATACGTCGATATGTCCGTTGGTCACCGGATCGAAGGACCCGGGGCACAGTGCTCCTGCCATGCCCAGACGGTAACAGCGGCGACCGCACCGGCGCACGGTCGACCACGCTAGTCCGCGCGCGACTCACCGGGGGTCGCGAAGTCGGCGATCTCGAGCCTGGTCTCGCCGTAGCGGCGCGGTTTCGCGACCGTGAATCCGGCCGGCCAGGAGATCTCCGGCGAGCGCGCGGACCGCTCCACGATCACCATCGCGTCCTCGGACAGCCAGCCGTGGCGCACCAGCGCGACGAGGTCGGCCTCGACGGCCGCGGTGTCCAGGTCGTAGGGCGGATCGGCGAAGACCACGTCGAATTCCGCGGTCGTCCCCTGCGCCAGCACCGTCGCCACCTGACCGACCCGCAGGTCCGCGCCCGGCAGTCCGAGGTCGGCGATATTGCCGCGCACCACCGCCGCCGCCTTGCGGTCGGCCTCCACCAGCACCGCCGCCGACGCCCCCCGCGAGAGCGCTTCCAGCCCGAGCGCCCCCGAGCCCGCGTAGAGGTCGAGCACCCGCAGACCGTCCAGATCCCAGCGCGCCTCCAGCGCGCTGAACAGGGCCTCGCGCACCCGGTCGGAGGTCGGGCGGGTGCCCGCGGGCGGCACCCGCAACCGCCGCCCGCCCGCCGCGCCCGCGACGATCCGGGTCATTCCGAGGACAGGGTCCGGGCGCTCTCGCCCACCGACAGTTCGATGAGCAGATCCCCGCCCTCGACCTGCTGGACCGACCCGATCGCGATCCGGGCCACCGTGCCCGCGCGCGGCGCGGTGATCGCGGCCTCCATCTTCATGGCCTCGATGGTGGCGATCGTGTCACCGGCGGCGACGGTGTCGCCCTCGCTCACCGTCAACGAGACGACGCCCGCGAACGGGGCCGCCACCTGGCCGGGGTTGTTGCGGTCGGCCTTCTCCGCCACCGGCACCTCGCTGGCCACCCGCCGGTCGCGCACCGCCACCGGCCGCAGTTGACCGTTGAGGATGCACATCACGGTGCGCATGCCGCGCTCGTCGGGTTCGGAGATCGCCTCCAGGCCGATCAGCAGCGTCACGCCCTTCTCCAACTGGACGCGGTGCTCCTCCCCGCGGCGCAGACCGTAGAAGAACTGGTTGGCCGACAAGCCCATCGTGTTGCCGTACTTCTCCTGGTGGGCCAGGAATTCGGCGGTCGGGCCGGGGAACAGCAGCCGGTTCAGGGTGGCGCGGCGCTGCGCCGAATCGGCCGAGAGGGCCGCCTCGTCGGCCGGGGACAGCGGGGTCTCCGGCTTCGCCGGGCCGCGGCCTTCCAGGGCCTTGGAGCGGAACGGTTCGGGCCAGCCCCCCGGCGGGGTGCCGAGTTCGCCGCGCAGGAAACCGATCACCGAATCGGGGATGTCGTAGCGGCCGGGGTCGGCGGCGAAGTCCTCCACCTCGACGCCCGCGCCGACCAGCGCCAACGCCAGATCGCCGACGACCTTCGAGGACGGGGTGACCTTGACCAGGCGCCCCAACAGCCGGTCCGCCGCGGCGTATTTGGCCTCGACCTGCTCGAACCGGTCGCCCAGGCCGAGCGCGATGGCCTGCTGCCGCAGGTTCGACAACTGACCGCCCGGGATCTCGTGGGTGTAGACCCGCCCCGTCGGGGCGGGCAGCCCGGACTCGAACGGGGCGTACACCTTGCGCAGCGCCTCCCAGTACGGCTCCAGATCGCACACGTTCGCCAGGTTCAGCCCCGTGTCGAATTCGCTGTGCGCCGCCGCCGCGACGATCGCCGAGAGCGCGGGTTGGCTGGTGGTGCCCGCCATCGCCGCGCTCGCGCCGTCGACCGCGTCCGCCCCGGCCTGCCAGGCGGCCAGGTAGGTGGCGAGCTGTCCGCCCGGGGTGTCGTGGGTGTGCACGTGCACCGGCAGGTCGAACTCCCGGCGCAACGCCGTCACCAACGTCACCGCCGCGGGCGCGCGCAGCAACCCGGCCATGTCCTTGATCGCCAGCACGTGCGCGCCCGCGTTGACGATCTGTTCGGCCAACTTCAGGTAGTAGTCCAGCGTGTAGAGGGTCTCGTTGGGATTCGACAGGTCACCGGTGTAGGACAGCGCGACCTCGGCGAGGGTCGTGCCGGTTTCGCGCACCGCGTCGATCGCCGGACGCATCTGGTCGACGTTGTTCAGCGCGTCGAAGATCCGGAAGATGTCGATGCCGGTGGCGGCGGCCTCGGAGACGAACGCGCGGGTCACCTTCTCCGGGTACGGGGTGTAGCCGACGGTGTTGCGCCCGCGCAGCAGCATCTGCAAGCAGATGTTCGGCACCGCCTCGCGCAGCGCCGCCAACCGCTCCCACGGATCCTCGAACAAGAACCGCAACCCCACGTCGTAGGTGGCCCCGCCCCACGCCTCGATCGACAGCAACTCCGGGGTCAGCCGCGCCACGTGCCCCGCCACGCCCAACAGACCGTTGGTGCGCACGCGGGTCGCCAACAACGACTGGTGCGCGTCGCGGAAGGTCGTATCGGTGACACCGACCGCCTTCTGCTCGCGCAGCGCGCGGGCGAACCCTTCCGGACCGAGCGCGAGCAGTTTCTGCCGCGACCCGTCCGGCGGCGGAACCGACAGATCGATCGACGGCAGTTTGTCGTGCGGGTACACCGTGGTCGGCCGCTCGCCGTGCGGCTTGTTGACGGTGATGTCGGCCAGATAGTTCAGGATCTTGGTGCCGCGGTCGGCCGATTCGCGCAGCCTCAGCAACTGCGGGCGTTCCTCGATGAACGAGGTGGTGACCCGGCCCGCCGCGAAATCCGGGTCGTCCAGGACCGCGAGCAGGAACGGGATGTTGGTGGTCACGCCGCGGATGCGGAATTCGGCCAGTGCCCGCGAGGCCCTGGCGACCGCGGCGGGCAGGTCGCGACCGCGGCAGGTCAGCTTGACCAGCATCGAGTCGAAGTACGCGCCGATCTCCGCGCCCAGGTTCGCGCCGCCGTCGAGGCGGATGCCCGCGCCGCCGGGGGTGCGGTAGGCGGTGATGCGGCCGGTGTCGGGCCGGAAGCCGTTGGCCGGGTCCTCGGTGGTGATGCGGCACTGCAACGCCGCGCCCCGGATGGTGACGGTGTCCTGACTCAGCCCGAGATCCGCGAGGGTCTCCCCGGCCGCGATCCGCAGTTGCGACTGCACCAGGTCGACGTCGGTGATCTCCTCGGTGACGGTGTGCTCCACCTGGATTCGCGGGTTCATCTCGATGAACACGTGGTTGCCGCGCTCGTCGACCAGGAATTCCACCGTGCCCGCGCACGAGTAGCCGATCTGCCGGGCGAAGGCCACCGCGTCGGCGCAGATGCGTTCGCGCAGTGCCGGATCGAGATTCGGCGCGGGCGCGAGTTCGATCACCTTCTGGTGCCTGCGCTGCACCGAGCAGTCCCGCTCGAACAGGTGCATGACCTCGCCCTGCTGATCGGCCAGGATCTGCACCTCGATGTGGCGCGGATTGACCACCGCCTGTTCCAGGAAGACCGTGGCGTCGCCGAAAGCCGACTCCGCTTCCCGCGAGGCCGCTTCGATGGATTCGCGCAGCAGGTCGGGCTCGGCCACCCGGCGCATACCGCGACCGCCGCCGCCCGCGACCGCCTTGACGAAGATCGGGTAGGTCAACTCCGCGGAGGCGGCGAGCAACTCCTCGACGTCGGCGGACGGTGCGCTCGACTTCAGCACCGGCAGTCCGGCCGCCTTCGCCGCCTCGATCGCGCGCGCCTTGTTGCCCGCCAGTTCGAGCACCTCGGCCGAGGGCCCCACGAAGGTGATGCCTTCGCGCGCGCAGGCGGCGGCGAGGTCGGGATTCTCCGAGAGGAACCCGTAGCCCGGATAGATGGCGTCCGCGCCCGCGGTCTTGGCGGCCTCGATGATCGCCTCGATCGACAGGTAGGCCCGGACCGGGTGCCCCTGCTCGCCGATCTGATACGACTCCGCCGCCTTCAACCGGTGCGGGGAATTGCGATCCTCGTACGGGAACACGGCCACCGTCCCGATGCCGAGTTCGTAGGCAGCGCGGAAGGCGCGGATGGCGATCTCACCACGATTGGCAACCAAGACTTTCGAGAACATTGACCCAACGTACCCGGCGATCGGGGCCGGTCCTACACGGAAGTACCATTCGCAGGAATGTTCACAGTGGAGCTAGCAGATTTGCGAAGTTGTGTTCATCGGACGGTCACATGCTGCGGCGATACGCAACCGCTAAGGAAGACCGCTGCCTAGCAGGCTCGCGCGTATGTGCCGGCGGACGCCGTCGGTTCGGCGGCCCGCGCCCGTCCTCCCGCCGCGACCGGCGACACGCTCCCGCCGTCGCCGGCCACACGCTCCGCCGTTTCCGGTGCGACGCGATCGGGCGATCCGGGTCCGCGCGGAACACCACTCGACGGGCGCGAATCGGGGTCCGCGCGCGTCCGCACCCGACCGGGCATCGGAGATCCCCTCACGAACCTCCGGTGCCCGGTCTCGGGCGGCGACTACACCGGCAGGTCGGCTCGATCCTGCCAGAATCCGTTGCGCCGCACCGGGGAACGGTCCTGGCCCGCTTGCTCTGATACCCGCGCGACGGCGATCCGAAACCCGCCGGGCCGCCGATCGCCTCCGGCGGGCGGCGCGAGCCCGCAAACCGCGGGCGTCGACGGCGCGGACGAGTACTATGCAGGTCTTCGCCCACGTCGGGTCCCGTCGGCCATCTTCGCACGCTACGCATGCCCACTGGACGGTCGAACTCCTAGCACACGCTCATATCGGCAAGGAGTTACTGGCGATTCTGCGATGGTTGCGAAGTCGGACGGCTAGGATTCGCCCGTGCGCAAGATGTACGCGGGCGCCCGGTTACGGCGGTTACGCGAAGAACGACGGATGACCCAGGCGGCACTGGCGAAGTCCCTCGATCTATCGCCCAGCTACCTCAATCAGCTGGAACGCGATCAGCGACCGCTCACCATTCCGGTGCTGCTGAAGTTGAACTCCACTTTCGATCTCGACGTGCAGTTCTTCGCCGCCGACTCCGACGCCCGACTCGTCTCCGACCTACACGAAGTGCTGGTCGACGCCGCGGGCGGGGACAGCGCGCCGCTGGCCGAGGTCGAGGAACTGGCCACCCGGCAACCCGAGGTCGCCCGCATCCTGGTCGCGATGCACCGCCGCCTGCGCGCGGCCACCGACCAACTCGACCTGCTGTCCTCGCGGGTCTCCGCCCCGACCGGGGCGCCGGGGGTGCCGATGCCCTACGAGGACGTGCGCGACTTCTTCTACGACCACCACAACCACATCCCCAGCCTGGACCTGGCCGCCGAACAGCTCTACGACGAATCCGGCCTGAGCATCGGCTCACTGGATCGGCAGCTGGCCAGGATCGCCGAAGAACGCGCGGGCGTCACCGTCCTGGTGCGCGGCGACGGGGCCGATCCCGCGATTCCCAAGCGGCACTACGACGCCGAGACCCGCACCCTGACCTTGGCGCGGCGGCTGCGGCCCGGACAGCGGGCCTTCCAGATCGCCACCACGCTCGGATTCCTGTTGTACAGCGACGACATCGACGCCGTCCTGGACGAATCCCCCTCGCTCACCGGCGAATCCAGGGTCCTGGCGCGCATCGGCCTGGCCAACTACTTCGCGGGCGCGCTGGTGCTGCCCTATGGTCGATTCCTGCGCTCGGCCGAAGAACTGCGCTACGACATCGACCTGCTGAGTCTGCGTTTCGAGGTCGGTTACGAAACCATCTGCCACCGGCTGAGCACGCTGCAACGGCAAGGACAGCGCGGGGTGCCGTTCTTCCTGGTGCGCACCGACCGCGCGGGCAACATCTCCAAACGCCAGTCCGCCACCGCCTTCCACTTCTCCCGGGTCGGCGGCAGCTGTCCGCTGTGGGTGGTGCACGAGGCGTTCGCCCACCCCGGGCGCATCCTGACCCAGGTGGCGTCCATGCCCGACGGCAGGCGCTACCTGTGGATCGCGCGGACCGCGATGACCGCCCCGCAGGGATTCGGCACGGCCACCAAGAATTTCGCCATCGGAGTCGGCTGCGACATCGAATACGCCGACCGCCTGGTGTATTCCACCGGACTGCAACTCGACGATCCCGCCGCGGCGGTACCGATCGGCGCGGGCTGCAAGGTGTGCGAGCGGCCGACCTGCCCGCAACGCGCCTTCCCGCAGATCGGCAGCCCGCTGGCGGTGTCGGAGGACCTCAGCACCGACCTGCCCTACCCGCGCCTACCGCGCTGACCGCTCAGGATTTCGCCAGGTACTCGAGCCGTTCGCCGTCGACCGCGGCGTTCATCATCGCGGCCAGGCCGGGGTGCTCGCGCAGACCCGGGTCCGCGCGCACCACCTCGCGGGCGAATTCCTGTGCGGCGGTGATGGTCTCCAGATCGTCGAGCAGTGAGAGCAGGCGCAGCGAGCGCGCCGTGCCGGACTGGGCCGACCCGAGCACGTCGCCCTCGCGGCGCTGCCGCAGGTCCAGCACGGCGAGCTCGAAGCCGTCGGTGGTCCCCGCGACCGCCTCGAGTCGCGTCATCGCCGACCCGCCGGGCGCGGCGTCGGTGACGAGCAGACACAGCCCGGGATGCTTGCCGCGCCCGATGCGCCCGCGCAACTGGTGCAACTGGCTGACGCCGAACCGGTCGGCGTCCACGATGACCATCACCGTCGCGTTGGGCACGTCCACGCCGACCTCGACCACCGTCGTGCACACCAGCACGTCGATGTCGCCGTCGTTGTAGTCGCGCATCACCTGGTCCTTCTCGTCGGCGGGCAGCCGACCGTGCAGCAGGCCCACCCGCAGCGAGGCCAGCGGACCGGTGCGCAGCATGTCGAACACGTCCAGGACGGCCTGCGTGGGCGGCGGTTCCTTCTCCTCGGCCGCACGCCCCTTCTTCGCCTTGCCCTTGGCCGCGCCCGCGTCCTCGTCGTCACCGATGCGCGAGCACACCACATACGCCTGCCGCCCCGCCCCGACCTCCTCGAGGATGCGTTCCCAGGCCCGATCGACCCAGTTCGGGTGCAGGCGGCGCGGCACCACCCGGGAAGTGATGGGCGAGCGGCCGCGCGGCAACTGGGTCAGCGTGGAGGTCTCCAGATCACCGAGGGTGGTCATCGCGATGGTGCGCGGGATCGGGGTGGCCGTCATCACCAGCAGGTGCGGGCTCGTGCCCGCCGTCGCCTTGGCGCGCAGGGCGTCACGCTGTTCCACCCCGAAGCGGTGCTGTTCGTCCACGACCACCATGCCGAGATCGAAGAACTCCACGGCGTCCTGGATCAGCGCGTGCGTGCCGATCACGATGCCCGCCTCACCCGTCACCGCCGCCAGCAGCGCCGCCTTCTTGGCGGCCGTCGACATCGATCCCGTCACCAGGACGATCCGCGTGGCCTGGTCGGCCCCGCCCAGCTCACCGGCCTCGGCCAGATCGCCCAGCATCGCCCGCAGCGACCGGTAGTGCTGGGCGGCCAACACCTCGGTGGGCGCGAGCAGCGCGCACTGGTGGCCCGCGTCGACCACCTGGAGCATCGCCAGCAGCGCCACGATCGTCTTGCCCGAGCCCACTTCGCCCTGGAGCAACCGGTGCGTGGGCTGGGACCGCGACAGGTCCGCCGAGATCTCCTCGACCACCCTGGTCTGTCCCTCGGTCAGCTCGAAGGGCAGCCGCTCCCGGAACGCCGCAGCGATCCCGTCCGCGCGGGGCGGACACGGCCGGGCGATCCGCCCCTCGACCTCGTGACGTCGCTCGGCCAACACCAACTGCAACGCCAACGCCTCGTCGAAGCGCAGCCGCTCCTTCGCGCCGTCGATCTCCGTGCGCGACTCGGGCAGGTGGATCGCGCGCAGCGCCTCGGAGATCCTCATCAGCGAGCGCTCCTCGCGCACCGCCTCGGGCAGCGGGTCGTCGATCGGATCGAGTTGGTCGAGGACCTGCCGGATGCAGGCCAGCAGATCCCAGCTCTGCACCTTGGCGGTGGCCGGATAGACCGGGATGTACTCGCGCTCCATGAACGAGACGTCCACGCCGCCCGCGCCTTTGGCGCTCTCGGCCAGCCCGCGCAGATCGCCGCCGCCGCGCACCCGGGTGAAGGAGCCGACCGACTCGTCCTCGGTCTCGGGCAGGATCAGATAGCCCGGATGCGACAGATTCCAACTGCCGGGCCGCCAGTAGGTCACGGTGCCCGACATCATCGCCCGAACACCGGCTTTGACAACGTATTTCACCTTGTCGCCGTTGAAGAAGGTGACATCGACCGGACGCCCGGCGCCGGTGTCGAGCAGCACCTTCAGCAGCGAACCCCGCCGGTTGCGCATCGGTTTGAGGTCGGTCTTGGTGATCCGACCGATCACGGTGACGTGCGATCCGTCCTCGGGTTCCTCCTCGGTCAGCGGCTGGCCCTGGGTGGCGTAGCGCAGCGGGTAGTGCCGCAGCAGATCCTCGACCGTGGTCATGTCGAACGATTCGGCCAGCGAGTCGGCGGCCTTCGCGCCGAGTACGTGGTCGAGCCGATCACCGAGTGTCGCCATGACTCAATCCTTCGTCCGCCGAGGTCATTCCACCCCGATCTGCACCAGATCACCTTGCTGCCCACCGGGATACACCACGACCTCGACCCCGGGGAAACCGCGCGCGATGTGCGCGGCGAATTCGACGGCCAGTTCCGGCGGAGCGTCCGCGCCCATCAGCAGGGTCACCAATTCTCCACCGAGACCGAGCATCCGATCGAGCAGGACGCCGCCCGCCGCGCGCACGTCCCGGTCGATCACGACCACGTCGTGGCCGACCAACCCGAGTCCGTCACCGGGTTCGCAGGTGCCGACCATGGTCAGCGCCCGATGCTCGGCGGCGCGCAGCGAACCCCACCTGGTGGCCGCGGCCGCCTCCGACATCGCGAACGCGTCGTCGACGGCGATGCGGCCGCGATCGTGCACCGCCAGCGCCGCCAATCCCTGCACCATCGAACCGCTGGGCAGCAACAGCACGTCGCGGTGGATGTCGCGGGCCGCGACGCCGACGGCGACGAGTTCGTGGGCGGGCAACGCGCCGTTGGGCAGCACCAGCACCTCGCGGTTGGGCATGCGCCGGATCGCGGTCAGCAGCGCCGCCGAGGTGACGGGGGTCTCGCCGCCGAGCACCACCGCGCCCCCGGCCTCGAACAACGTCACCGCGCCCGCGCCCGCCGCCACGGCCAGGACCGCGCGATCCACCGGCGTCTCGGGCATGCCCGCGGCGATCCGGGGATGGTGCGGATGGTCGGGTGCGGCGGTGACGGCGAAACTCTCGATGCGGATCGCGCTCACCGTGCCCGCCGCCAGGCCGGCCTCCACGGCCGCGCCCGCGTCGGCGCAGTGCACGTGCGTCGACCAGCAGTGCGCGCCGTCACCCACCACGACCACCGAATCGCCCAACTCGTCGAGGCGATCCCGCAGCGCGGCCACCCGCGTCTCGTCGCTGTCGGCGAGCAGGTACATGACCTCGAAACACGGGGCGGCCGGGTCGGCATCGGCGCCGGGCTCGACCGGGGGTTCCACCGGAACGCGCAGGTAGTCGGGCCGCTCGGGAGCCTCGCCCCGGGTGAGCGAGACCAGACTGTCCAGCAGCACCACCAAACCGCGCGCGCCCGCGTCGACCACACCGGCGGCGCGCAGGACACCGAGTTGGGAGGGGGTGTCGCCGAGCGCCTTGGCGGCGCCGTCGGCGGCGGCCAGCGCCACCTCGGCCGCTGTCGTGTCGGGGCAGGCGGCGGCGCTGGCGGCCGCGCAGTCCAGCACGGTGAGGATGGTGCCCTCGACCGGGGAACTCAACGCCCGGCGAACCAGCGCGGCGGCGCGATGCAGGGCTTCGCGCAACGCGTCCGCGGTGAGCCGGGTGCCGTCGCCCGCCTCGGCGAGACCGCGCAGGACCTGGGACAGGATGATGCCGGAATTGCCGCGCGCGCCCCTGGTCGCGCCGCGTGCCATGGCCGCGGCGACCTCGCGCACCGACGGCCCGGCGTTCTCGCGCGGTGTGGCGGCGGATTCGGCGGGTTCGTCCTCGAAGAGTCGTTCCGCCTCGCGGACCGCCGACCGCATCGTCGCGAGCATGTTGGTGCCGGTGTCGGAATCGGCGATCGGGAAGACGTTTAGGGCGTTGATCTCCTCGCGCCGCTGTTCCAGCCCGGCCAGACAGGTCCAGCCCCAGCGCAGCAGCGCGGCGCCGTCGATCTCGTCCCGCTCGTGGACCACCGTCACCTCACTCCCTGTCGTCTACCTGCACCGCACCGGACTCCGCCAGGTTAGCGGGGCGACCCGACACCGGCCCCGCGACACCGATCGAGTAGGCTCGCCCGGTACCGGGTCGCCCCCGGTGGCCCGTCGGGCCGCTGGTTTGGCGGATCGGGTCGGCGTTGGCTACCCTTGCAGGGTTGCCTCGCGCGGCCTTCCCGGTGTGCGCTGGCCGATATCCGTCGGCGGGGGCACAGCAAGCATCGTTTACGGACGGCTGCCTCGACGCGGCGGTCCCCACTTTGACATGAAGGAGTTCGCGACTATGGCTGCCGTCTGCGACGTCTGCGCCAAGGGCCCCGGCTTCGGGAAGTCGGTCTCGCACTCGCACCGGCGCACCAACCGTCGTTGGAACCCGAACATCCAGACCGTTCGTGCGCAGGTCGCCCCGGGCAACACCCGGCGGATGAACGTGTGCACCTCCTGCCTGAAGGCGGGCAAGGTCGTTCGCGGCTGATTCGCCGCGAGCACCGTCCCTGACGAAGGCATACCCGGTGCGCCGCGGTTCTATCGTCCGGCCCGTTCGCCGACTACGCGCGAGCGGTCGCGGACGGAGCCGCACCGAGCAGGACCGTGACCGAGCCCCGGTACTCCCCGTGAGTGCCGGGGCTCGTTCGTGCGCCGGGAGGCCCGCGTCGTGACCGACCCGCGCATCGTCGCCCTGGACACCGAGCACACCCGCGCCCTGGCCGAATGCCATATCGACTGCTGGCGCGAGGCGTACGCGGATCTGGTGCCGCGTCACGTGCTGGACGCCTTCGACCTCGACCGACGCGCCGCCCAGTGGGAACGCACCCGGGCCCGCGATCCGGGTGACACCTGGGTGGCCTTGGTCGAGCAGGTCGTGGTCGGCTTCGCCAACACCCGTGTCCCGCGCGACGATCCGCCCGCCGCCGACCGGGAACTCGGCGCGCTGTACGTGCGCTCCCCTTGGTACGGCACCGGTCTGGCCGACGCGCTGCTCGATCGCGTGCTGACGCCGCGCCTGTCCCATTCGCTGTGGGTCTTCGCCGAGAATCCACGCGCCCGCGCTTTCTACCGGCGGCGCGGTTTCGTCGCCGACGGTGCGCGCCGGATCGAGGATTTCAGTCCCGCCGAGATGGTGCGGATGGTGCGGGCCGTTCCGCTGTGACTCGGGCGCGGCTAGGGTTGGCGATCATGACCTCCTCCGACAGAACCGAATACGTCAGCGAAGAAAACGGCGTTCTCCGCATCACGATCGCCACCGCCGGCCGCGGCACCTCGATGGACTTCGGCGGCATCAACGCGGGAACCGCCGCGCTGCGTGCCCGTCGCGGTGATCTCGGCGCGGTCCTGCTCACCGGTTCGGGAGCGAATTTCTGCGCGGGCGGCGACGTGCGCGGGTTCGCCGAGGCGGCCGACCGCGGCGTGCACATCCACGGACTCGCCACCGACCTGCACGATTTCGTGCGCGCCCTGGACTCCTGCCCCGCCCCCGTGATCGCCGCCGTGCACGGCTGGGCGGCGGGCGCGGGAATGAGCCTGGTGCTCGCGGCCGATATCGCGATCGGCGGCGAATCCACCAAGCTGCGGCCCGCCTACCCCGGCATCGGCCTGAGCCCGGACGGCGGCATGTCCTGGACACTGCCGCGCGTCGTCGGGTGGGGCCGCGCCAGGGAGATCCTGCTCACCGACGCGGTGCTCGACGCCGAAGAGGCGCGAGACCTGGGCATCCTCAGCCGGATCGTCGCCGACGACGCGGTGTTGGCCGAAGCCGAGGCGCTCGCGGTCGCGGTGGCCGCCGGGCCGCGCACCACGCACGCGAGCATCAAGGCGTTGCTGCGCCGCTCGCCCGCCGCCACGTTGAGCGAACAACTCGACAGCGAACGCCAGAACATCACCGCCGCCGCCGCGGGACCGACCGGACGCGAAGGCGTCGACGCGTTCGTCGCCAAGCGCAAGCCGGACTTCACCGGGCTCACCTGACCGCGCGGCGGTTCAGTCGCGCACGCGCAGCACGAAATTCGCGACGGCGTCGGTGAACGCGTCGTTGTCGTCGCCCGCCGCGGTGTGCGCCGCGCCGCCGATCTCGACCATCTCCGCGTGCGGCACCAATTCCAGGAAGGCCGCCGCGCCTTCGGGACTGACCACGTCCGAACGCATTCCGCGCACCAGCAGCACCGGGATGGTCAAGGTGCGCGCGGCGGTCTCCATCACCTCGGTCATGGTCTCGGGATCGGCGACGCGGCCCGAGAGCATGTCCGGATCCCAGTGCCAGTACCAGCGGCCCTCGCGTTCGCGCAGATTGCGCAGCAGACCGTCGGTGGACTTCGGGCGCGGCCGGTGCGGCATATAGGCGGCGACGGCGTCGGCGGCCTGCTCGACGGTGTCGAATCCGTCGCGGTGCCTGCTCAGGAAGCCGATGACCCGGTCGACGCCCTCCGCCTCGGGCCTGGTGACGATGTCGACCAGTACCAGCGCCGCGATGCCGGCCTCGCCGGGCGCGGCCGCGGTGAGCAGGCCGGTGATTCCGCCCATGCTCGCGCCGACCACGACGGCGGGACGCTCCGGCGTCGCGCCGAGTTGTTCGAGGACCGCGAGCAGGTCGGCGACCATGCTCGCGCGACTGTAGTCGCGATCCTCGGCCCACGCGCTGTCGCCGTGGCCGCGCGCGTCGAGGGTGACCACCCGCATCCCCGCCAGCCCCAGCTTCGCGCCGGTCTGCTTCCAGGAATGTCGGGTCTGCCCGCCGCCGTGCAGGAACACCACCAGCGGGCCGTCCTCGGGACCGAAGTGGTCCGCGGCCAGGTCGATCCCGCCCTTCCCGCGCAGCCGCAGCCGGACCGGTTCGAGCAAGTAGTTCGCATTACTCACGATCCGAGGATCGCACAGTACCGATCCGGTCCGGCGCGGACCTCGCGGAAGAGCCCGGTCAGCAGTTCAGGCGGGTGCCGCTGAAGGTGTTCTGGAACAGGCAGGTGACCTTGGCGTTCACGCCCGAGGAGATGGTCGAGGACCCGGTCGAGGTGAACTCCTCGCCCACGGGGACGGCGGTGGTCGCGGCGTCGGCGGGTTCGAGCTGCAACGGCGCGGCGTTCGCGGCGGCGGCGCCACCGGCCAGCGCGGCGCACAGGGCCAGGGTGGCGGTGGTTCCGCGCACGGCCCGGCGGACGGTCTTGTCGGACATGGATAGGGCTCCTCACTTGTTGCGGTCGAGCGGTAAAGCGGCCCGGTCGGCGCCGGACGGTGGGGGTGGGTCAGGGCAGCCGCCAATCGACGGGTTCGGCGCCCAGTTCGTCGAGCAGTTCGTTGACCCGGGAGAACGGCCGGGAACCGAAGAAGCCGCGCGAGGCCGACAGCGGCGAGGGATGCGCGGATTCGATATAGGGGACTTCGGCGGCCGACAGCGTCGGCTTCAGGGTGCCCGCGTCCTTGCCCCACAGGATCGCGACCAGCGGTTCGTCCCGATCGACCAAGGCGCGAATGGCCTGTTCGGTCACCGCTTCCCAGCCCTTGCCGCGGTGCGAGGCGGGCTGCCCGGGCGCGACGGTCAGGACGCGGTTCAGCAGCAGCACCCCCTGATCCGACCACGGACTCAGGTCACCTGTCGAGGGTGTCGGGTGGCCGAGATCCTTGGCGAGTTCGGTGAAGATGTTGGCCAGGCTGCGCGGCACGGGCTTGACGTCGGGGGCGACCGAGAAGCTGAGCCCCATCGCGTGACCGGGGGTCGGATACGGATCCTGGCCGACGATCAGCACGCGAACGGCGTCGAAGGGACGTTGGAAAGCGCGTAACACGTTCTCGCCGGCGGGTAGATAGCCGCGCCCCGAGGCGTTCTCGGCCCGCAGGAATTCCCCCATCTCGGTGATCCGATCGGCGACCGGCGCCAACGCCCGCGCCCAACCTGGATCGATGATTTCCGACAGTGGTTTCGCACCCATGACCGCACAACCTATCGTGGCTCGGACTCGCCCGCCGAGCCTGCCCCGTCGAAGGATTCCCATCCGAGTGACCCGCTGTGCGCGACTCCGTCGACGGTGACGCCGTGACCTGCGCACACGCGTCCGATGACGAGCCATCCCGCGGGCGGTCGCACGCCCGAGGGCCAGGTGGCCGCGAAGGCGTGCTCCTCACCGCCCGCCAGGATCCATTGCGCCGCATCGGCATCCAGGGCCGCCGCGATCGACTCCAGCGCGGGATCGCCCAGCGCGGCGGAATCCAGGTCGACGCGCACCCCCGAGGCGCGCGCGATATGCCCCAGGTCGGCGAGCAGTCCGTCGGAGACGTCGGTCAGCGCGGTCGGCCGCGCGCCCGCGGCGGGCAGGTCGAGCACCGCGGCGTAGGGCGGACGCGGAACACGGTGCGCGGCAACCGCGTCGGCGAACCTGTCGGCTCCGGCCTCGGCGCTCAACACCGCCAGACCGGCCGCCGACCACCCGAGCCGGCCCGCGACCGCGACCGTATCGCCCTCGCGTGCCCCCGATCTGGTGATCGGCGCGCGGCCGCACAGGTCGCCGAAGGCCGTCACGGAGATCACCAGGTCCGCCGAGCGCACCAGGTCACCGCCCGCGACGGACGCGCCCAGATCCGTCGCCGCCGACCACAGCCCTTCGGCCAGACCGTCGATCACCGCCAACGGCGTATCGGACGGACAACCCAGCGCCACCGTGAACGCCGTCGGCGCCGCACCCATCGCGACCACGTCCGCCGCGTTCTGCGCGATCGCCTTGCGGCCGACATCGCGCGGGCTCGACCAGTCCAGCCGGAAATGGCGGCCCTGCACGAGCATGTCGGTGCTCACCACGAAACGACCGTCCGGCGCGGCGACCAGCGCGGCGTCGTCACCGGGGCCCAGCAGCACCGCGGGCGCGTCCGCCCGGCCCGCGTTAATTCGGTCGATCAGCGCGAACTCGCCCAGCTCACCGACCGTCCTCGGCTCCGCGCCCTCGCTGATGACCCGGCCCCTCTCACGCGCTCGGCCCCGTCCGGCCGCAGGTGCCGTACGGGCGGGAATCGGCTCGACGGTACCCTGTCCAGGGCAATCGAGGCCCACCGAACCCGCGCGCGACCCCGCGGCGAACCGGGTGCGACGACGCGAAAGAAGGTCAACAGCGATGGCGGCGGACAACGACTCGTCCAAGCCCACCGACGACGGCGAGGGTGACGACGAGGACCGCGCCACGCGGGCAGAGGCGGACGGTGCGGGCGGGTACTCCCCCGCGCTGATCGCGACGGCGGTGGCGCTGCCCGTCGTCCTGATCGTCGGCATCCTGGTCGCCGCCGTGATGGCCGCGCGGATGCCCGCCGAACGCGAACCGCTCGCGTTGGGGCCGGTGCCCGCGCCCGCC
Source organism: Nocardia takedensis NBRC 100417 (assembly GCF_000308695.1). GTDB lineage: Bacteria > Actinomycetota > Actinomycetes > Mycobacteriales > Mycobacteriaceae > Nocardia > Nocardia takedensis. The sequence continues at coordinate 57,225 of NZ_BAGG01000093.1, forward strand.
GCCGACGGCCCCGCCTGCACCGCGTTGCTGCCCGCCCTGCCCGCCGATCTCGGCGACTACACCAAATCCCAACTGGTCGAACCGGCCCCGCCCGCCACCCGGGCCTGGCAACCCGTCGACGGCGGCGAGGCCATCGTGCTGCGCTGCGGCCTGGATCGGCCACTCGAATTCAACCGGGCCTCGCCGTTGCAGGTGGTCAACGGGGTGCAGTGGTTCGAGGTGCGCGATCCGGCGGCCACCTCCGCCACCTGGTTCGCCGTCGACCGCGAGACCTACATCGCCCTCACGGTGCCCGACGGGTCCGGCCCCACCCCGTTGCAGACGGTCTCCGACACCCTGACCGCGACGCTCCCGGCCCGTCCGCTCGATCCCGGCCCGCTGCCGAACTGACTCGATCCCGACCCGCTCACCGTCATGTCGATCCCGGACAGGTGCTGGGCGTCCGGTCGCGTGTCGAGCACCTCGGAGGCCGGCAGGATCATGCCCGCGCAGGACCCGTAGGCGGGCATCCCGTCGCGAAGTCGCTGCCGAACTGACCGGTCGGCCCTGCCGTCCGCTCACCGCGCCCCGTCACACGAGGCCGTGCGCAGCCCACGAGTGACGCGCGCGGTTCAGCGCAGGCCGGTGCCCCGCGCCATCGCGGTCTCGATGAGCACCGACACCAGTTTCGCGTAGTCGATCCCGCTGGCCTCCCACATGCGGGGGTAGAGCGAGATCGCGGTGAAGCCGGGCATGGTGTTGATCTCGTTGAGGACCGGGCCGTTCTCGGTGACGAAGAAGTCGACGCGCGCGAGCCCTTGGCAGTCCAGGGCGCGGAAGGCGCGGACGGCCAGGTCGCGGATCTGCTCGGAGGTGTCGTCGTCCAGGTCGGCGGGGACGTCGAATTCGCAGACGTCGTCGACGTATTTGGTGTCGAAGTCGTAGAACCCGCTCGCCTCGGCCGCGGGCATGCGGATCTCGGCGACCACGCTGGCCTCGACGCGGCCGTCCGGGAATTCCAGTACACCGCATTCGACCTCGCGCCCGACGATGCCCGCCTCGACGATGACCTTCGGGTCGTGGGCGCGCGCCCTCGCGATCGCGGTGTCCAGGTCGGCCCAGTCGGCGACTTTGGTGATGCCGATGGAGGATCCGGCGCGCGCGGGCTTGACGAAGACGGGCAGGCCGAGGTGGTCGCGCTGGGCCGCGGTCAAGGTCTCCACACCGGGGCGCAGCACGATCTGGGTGCCGATGGGCAGACCTTCGGCGGCGAACAGTTTCTTGGTGAATTCCTTGTCCATGCCCGCCGCGCTGGCCAGCACGCCGGGGCCGACGTAAGGAATGCCCGCGAGTTCGAGCATTCCTTGTAAGGTGCCGTCCTCGCCGAAGGGACCGTGCAGGATCGGGAAGACGACGTCGACCGCGCCGAGCGCGACGTCCGGATCGTCGAGGGCGACCAGTCGACCGCCGAGACCGGGGTCGGCGGCCAGGGTGAGGGCGGTGCCGGAACCGTCCACGGAGGGCAGTTCGCCGCCGCGCAAGCCGAGCGCGGCGACCTCGGTGCTGCCGAGCACCCAACTGCCGCCGGTGGTGATGCCGATCGGCACGGCCTCGTACTTCTCCGGATCGAGGTTGCGCAGCACGCTGCCCGCCGACACACACGAGACGGCGTGTTCGTTGCTGCGCCCGCCGAATACCACAGCCACTCTGATCCGATTGGTCATGTTCGAAAACCTACCCGTCCCCACCGCGTGGCACGCGTCATGCCCACCGCGTGGCACGCGTCATGCCCACCGCGTGCCACGCGTCATGCCCACCGCGTGCCACGCGTCATGCCCACCGCGTGCCACGCGTCATGCCCACCGCGTGCCACGCATGACGACCTCGGCGCGGCACCCGCGAGGACTCCGGCGTCGCACACGCGTACCGCGCGGCCGAGGGCGGCTCACTCCGGTTTGATGCGCCTGCCCAGCAGGTTGCCGACCGCCTCGGCCACCGACATCTTCTCGTGGCACACCTGGTGCACCGCCTCGGTGAGCGGCATCTCCACCCCGGTGGCGGCGGCCAGCGCCCGCACCGAGGTGCAGGATTTGACGCCTTCGGCGACCTGGCCGTGGGTGGCCTGCTGCGCGGCCTCCATCGACCCGCCCGCGCCGAGGACGTGTCCGAAGCTGCGATTGCGCGACAGCGGCGAGGTGCAGGTGGCGACGAGGTCGCCGACGCCCGCCAGGCCGGCCAGCGTGACCGGTTCCGCGCCGAGCGCGACGCCCAGGCGGATGATCTCGGCCAGTCCGCGGGTGATGAGGCTGGCGATCGAGTTGTCGCCGAGTCCCATACCCGCCGCGATGCCGCAGGCCAGCGCGATCACGTTCTTGCACGCGCCGCCGATCTCGCAGCCGATGACGTCGGTGTTGGTGTAGGGCCGGAAGTAGCCGTTGGCGCTGGCCCGCTGCAAGGCCACCGCCCGGGAACCGTCGGTGCACGCGATGACGGTCGCGGCGGGCTGTTCGCCGGCGATCTCCTTGGCCAGGTTCGGTCCGGACAGGACCGCGATGCGGTCGGCGTCGGCCCCGGTGACCTCGCCGATCACCTGACTCATCCGCAGCAGCGTCCCCGTCTCGATGCCTTTGGCCAGACTGAGCAGGCTCGCGTCGTGGTGGGTGGTCGCGGCGGCGATCGCGCCTTTCCAGTGTTCGAGGTTGCCGCGCAGTGACTGCGAGGGCACGGCGAGCACGACGATGTTCGCCCGGTCCAGCGCCTCGGCGTGGTCGGCGGTGGCCGACAGTCCGGCGGGCAGGGCGACATCGGGCAGGTAGAACGGATTGCGATGGTCGGTGGCGATGGCTTCGGCGACCTCGGGTCGTCGCGCCCAGATCGTCACCTCGGTCCCGGCGTCCGCCAACACTTTCGCGAACGCCGTGCCCCATGAGCCCGCACCAAGTACCGCCGCCCTCGTCATCCGCCCAGGATGCCATCCGCGCCGGTCCCGGCTGCGCGATACCCCCGAAAGACACCGCACGCGCGGGCGCGGACGGGCGTGGAAGTATTGGCTCATGCGTCCGCACGCCGTGCACGCCGTGATCGCGGTGAAGAATCTGGATCGGGCCAAGAGCCGCCTGGCCGATCGGCTGCGCCCGGAGCACCGGGCCCGATTGGTGCTGGCCATGCTCGCCGACACGGTGACCGCCGCCAACGGCGTCGCGGCGATCCGCTCGGTCACGGTGGTCACGCCCGATCCCGAGGTGGCCGCGCTGGCGGGCGAACTGGGCGCGAACGTGCATCCGGAGCCGCTGATCTCGGATCTGAACGCCGCGCTGGGCGACGCCGCCGAGGCGTTGCGGCGCGCGCACGGCGCGGTGGAGTTGCTGGCGTTGCAGGCCGACCTGCCCGCGCTGCGTTCGCGGGAGTTGGCGGCGATGGTGGCCGCGGCCCCCGCGGGCCGTCGGTCGGTGGTGGTCGACCACACCGGATCCGGTACGGCGGCGCTGTTCGCGGGCGGTGGCGCGGTGGCGCTGGATCCGCGCTTCGGCCCCGGTTCGGCGCGCGCGCACCTCGCGGCGGGGGCGGTCGATCTCGACGGCCACTGGCCGGGGCTGCGCCTGGACGTCGACACGGCGGAAGACCTGGACAGTGCGCTGACACTGGGCGCGGGCCGGTCGACGCGCGCTCTCCTGGGCGACATCGGCTGGTCCGGTGCCGTTCACGAGGCCGTTCGCGGCGTGTGCTAGAGGATCGCCACCGCTTTCGAGGTACCCGAACAATCCCGGTGTCGGGGTGCGTCGGCCCCCCGGAGTGAGGGATGATCGACGTGTGAGCGATACGGACATTGTCAGGCAGCAACAACTGCTCCCCACCCCGCCGCCCGCCGCGACACCCGTCCTCGGCGACCCGGTGGAGCAACGTTTGCCACGTGATCGCTACCTCAATCGCGAGATGAGTTGGCTGGACTTCAACGCGCGGGTGCTCGCCCTCGCGGAGGACACGTCGCTGCCGTTGCTGGAGCGCGCGAAATTCCTCGCGATCTTCGCCTCCAACCTCGACGAGTTCTACATGGTCCGGGTCGCCGGTCTCAAGCGCCGCGCGGAGACCGGCCTGACGGTGCGCTCGGCCGACGGACGCTCGCCCTCCGAACAACTCGAATTGATCCACGCGCGCGCCCAGGAGATTGCCGACCGGCACGCCCGCGTCTTCCTCGACTCGGTGCTGCCCGCGCTGACCAGCGAGGGCATCGCCATCATCGACTGGTCCGATCTCGACGAGGACGAGCGACAACGACTATCGAATCACTTCCAGGAGCAGGTGTTCCCGGTGCTGACCCCGCTCGCGGTCGACCCGGCCCACCCGTTCCCCTACATCAGCGGTCTGAGCCTGAACCTCGCGGTGACGGTCAAGGACGCCGCGACGGGCGGCGAGCACTTCGCGCGCGTCAAGGTGCCCGACAACGTCGACCGGTTCGTGCGGGTGCGGCGCAGCGCCGCCGAGACCCCGATCGCGGCCTTCCTGCCGATGGAGGCGCTGATCGCCGCGCACCTGGATCTGCTGTTCCCCGGCATGGAAGTGGTCGAACACCATTCGTTCCGGATCACCCGCAACGCCGATTTCGAGGTCGACGAGGACCGCGACGAGGATCTGCTGCAAGCGCTGGAACGGGAACTGGCGCGGCGCCGCTTCGGATCGCCGGTGCGCCTCGAGGTCTCCGACGACATGACCGAGCACATGCTCGATCTGCTGCTGCGCGAACTCGACGTCGACCCGGGCGATGTCATCCAGGTGCCGGGTCTGCTCGACCTGTCGTGCCTGTGGCAGGTCTATGGTGTGGACCGGCCGAATCTGAAGGATTCGCCCTACGTTCCCGCGACGCCGCCCGCGTTCGGCGAACGCGAGACCCCGCGCAACGTCTTCCAGGCCCTGCGCGAGGGTGACGTGCTGGTGCACCACCCCTACGACTCGTTCTCCACCAGCGTGCAGCGCTTCATCGAGCAGGCCGCGGCCGACCCGCAGGTGCTGGCCATCAAGCAGACCCTCTACCGCACCTCCGGCGATTCCCCGATCGTCAACGCGCTCATCGACGCCGCCGAGGCCGGTAAGCAGGTCGTGGCGCTGGTGGAGATCAAGGCGCGCTTCGACGAGCAGGCCAACATCAAATGGGCGCGCGCGCTGGAGCAGGCGGGCGTGCACGTGGTGTACGGGCTCATCGGTCTCAAGACCCACTGCAAGACCTGCCTGGTGGTGCGGCGCGAGGGGTCGACCATCCGCCGCTACTGCCACATCGGTACCGGCAACTACAACCCGAAGACCGCGCGTCTCTACGAGGACGTCGGATTGCTCACCGCCGCACCGGAAATCGGCGCGGATCTGACCGACCTGTTCAACTCGTTGACCGGGTACTCGCGAAAAGCCAACTACCGCAACCTGCTCGTGGCCCCGCAGGGGGTGCGCGCCGGCATCATCGAACGCATCCAGCGCGAGATCGAACTGGCCCGCGAGGGCCAGCAGGCCCGAATCCGGTTGAAGGCCAACGCGATCGTGGACGAGCAGGTCATCGACGCGCTCTACCGCGCTTCACAGGCGGGCGTTCCGGTGCAGATCGTGGTGCGCGGCATCTGCGGGCTGCGCCCGGGCGTTGCGGGGATGAGCGACAACATCGAGGTGCGTTCGATCCTCGGCCGTTTCCTCGAGCATTCGCGGGTGCTGCACTTCCAGGCGCAGAACGAGTACTGGATCGGCAGCGCCGACATGATGCACCGCAACCTCGACCGCCGCGTGGAGGTCATGGCGCAGGTGAAGGACCCGCGCCTGAGCGAACAACTCGACCGAGTCTTCGAGTCGGCGCTGCATCCGGAGACCCGCTCGTGGACGCTGCACGCCGACGGCAGTTGGCACGCCTGGCCCGAGCAGACCGGCGACGGCGAGCGCGAGGTCAGAGACCACCAGGAATTCCTCATGCGGCTGCGGAGGCCGGGGCAGCAGTGAGCGGGAAGACGGGGTACGAAGAAGACGGACCGTTCTGGGATCCCCGCGTCACCGCCAATATCCACGCCGCGGGCGCGGTGGTCTGGCGGCCCGCGCCGGACAACCCGCGCGTGGTCGAGATCGCGGTCGTGCACCGACCGAAATATCAGGACTGGTCGCTGCCCAAAGGCAAACTCGACCCCGGTGAGACGCCGATCGTCGCCGCGGTCCGCGAGGTCGGCGAGGAGACCGGGCTGCGCTGTCGGCTCGGCCGCTATCTCGGGCACGTCACCTATCCGGTGCCGGGTCATCGCAAACTCAAGCGGGTGGACTACTGGGCGGCCGAGGCGATCGGCGGCGAATTCGACGCCAACGCCGAAGTGGACGTCCTGCGCTGGTATCCGCTGGACCGGGTGATGGACCAACTGTCGTATCCGATGGATCGTCAGGTGATGCGCGCCTTCTCGCGGTTGCCCGCGCGCCTGAGCACCCTGCTGCTGGTCCGGCACGCCAAGGCCGGTCGTCGCGACCGCTACGACGGCCCGGACGAGCGACGGCCCCTGGACCGAGCCGGTGCCGCGCAGGCCCGGGCGCTGGTCCCGAATCTGCTGGCCTTCGGCCCCACCGAAGTCTTCTCCGCCGATCCCGTCCGCTGTGTGGAGACGGTGCGACCGCTGGCCGAGGCGGTGGGCGTGACCGTCGAGATCGAACCGTTGCTTTCCGAACAGGGTTACGCCGCGGAGACCGACAAGGCCCGCGCGCGGGCGGTCTCGCTGGTCGCACCCGGCCCGGTGCGGGTGGTGTGCAGTCAGGGCGGGGTGATCCCCGACCTGCTGTCCTGGTGGGCCGCCAAAGACGGCCTCACCCTGCCCTCGGCGCGCAATCGCAAGGGCAGCGTCTGGGTGCTGTCGTTCGCGGGCGAACGGCTCGTGGCCGCCGACCATCTGGAACGCTCGATCTCCACCGAGGTCGTGAAGGGCTGAACGGCCCGCGCGCACGCCGGCGCGCAGATGCGGCCCCGGATCTGGATCCGGGGCCGTTTCTCTGCGGTATGGCGGGTGATTCGGCCGTCACCGGTCGAATCACCCGGCGGCACGGAGCCGCCTGCCGAGTGAACTCAGCGAGCGCGACGGGCCGGAGCCTTCTTGGCGGCCGTCTTCTTGGCCGGGGCCTTCTTGGCCGCGGTGGTCTTCTTGGCCGCCGTGGTCTTGGCCGCGGTGGTCTTCTTCGCCGCCGTGGTCTTCTTGGCGGCCGCCGCCGTCGTCGTCTTCTTGGCCGGGGCCTTCTTGGCGGCGGTCTTGGTCGCCGTCGTCTTGCGGGCCGTGGTCTTGGCGGGAGCCTTGGCCGCGGCCTTGCGAGCGGTGGTCTTGGCCGGGGCCTTGGTGGCCGTCGCCTTCTTGGCGGCGGTCTTCTTGGCCGCCGTCTTCTTCGCGGCCGCCTTCTTGGCCGCCACCGGAGCGTTCACGCCCCGCTTGACCGCAGGGCCGGTCGCGGCGAGCTTCTGCTTACCCGCGATGACGGCCTTGAATTGGGCGCCGGGGCGGAACGCGGGCACCGAAGTCGGCTTCACCTTGACGGTTTCGCCGGTGCGCGGGTTCCGGGCCACACGGGCGGCACGCTTGCGCTGTTCGAACACACCGAAGCCGGTGATGGTGACGCTCTGGCCCTTGTGCACCGCGCGAACGATGGTGTCGACAACATGCTCGACTGCCGCGGTAGCCGTGCGCCTGTCCGTACCCAACTTTTCGGTCAGAACGTCGATCAGTTCCGCCTTGTTCATTGAATCCTCCGCAGACTAATGGCCCGTCGTCGGACCGACTAGGTACCACGGTAAACCCACCCCGAGCAAGAGTCTATGTGCCACGCCAAAATTCATCGTGGTTTAGCACACGTCTAGCTACCGCATCCCATGGCCTCCAGCTATCGCGAACCAACGATTACTGCCCTGAAATGCGCGCGGGCAGCGTGGTGGGCTTCCAACTCGGCCTTGCTTTTTCGAACTCGGTGATGACCTCACTTCGCCGCAGCGTAAGGCCGATGTCGTCCAAACCTTCCAGCAGACGCCACCGCGTGTAGTCATCAATATCGAACGGCAACACGACGGTTCCAACGGTCACCGTGCGCGCTTCGAGGTCCACAACCAATTCGATGCCGGGCTGTTCCTCGATCATCTTCCAGAGCAATTCGACATCGTTCTGTGACATCTGCGCGGCCAACAAGCCGCCCTTGCCCGCATTGCCGCGGAAGATGTCGGCGAAGCGGGAGGAGATGACCACCCGAAAGCCGTAGTCCGACAGCGCCCAAACCGCGTGTTCCCGGGAGGACCCGGTGCCGAAATCGGGACCCGCCACCAGAACGCTGCCCCGGTCGAAGGGCGCGGTGTTCAGAATGAAGTCGGGATCCGAGCGCCAGGCGGCGAACAAGCCGTCCTCGAATCCGGTTCGGGTCACCCGCTTCAGATACACCGCCGGGATGATCTGGTCGGTATCGACATTCGACCGGCGCAGCGGCACGCCGATGCCCTTGTGCACGGTGAACGGTTCCATGGGTTTTCTCCTGAGTCAGTAGGGGGATCGAGACGCATCCGCGCCGCGTAGAGCCGGATTCAGTCCAGATCCGCAGGCGAGGACAGAGTTCCGCGGACCGCCGTCGCGGCGGCCACCAGGGGCGAGACCAGGTGGGTGCGACCGCCCTTGCCCTGCCTGCCCTCGAAGTTACGATTCGATGTCGATGCGCAGCGCTGGCCCGGAGAAAGCTGATCGGGGTTCATTCCCAGGCACATCGAGCACCCGGCCTGCCGCCATTCCGCGCCCGCCGCGTCGAAAATCTCGCCCAAACCCTCTTTTTCCGCCTGCGCCCGCACCCGCATGGAGCCCGGTACGACCAGCATTCGCACGCCCTCGGCGACCCGGCGGCCTTTCAGGATGCCCGCCACCGCGCGCAGATCCTCGATCCGGCCGTTGGTGCACGAACCGACGAAGACGGTGTCGACGCCGACCTCGCGCAACGGGGTGCCCGGGATCAGATCCATGTACCGCAGCGCTTTCTCCGCCGCCTGCCGCTCGTTCTCGTCGACGATCCGCGCCGGGTCCGGCACGGCATCGCCCAGCGGGGAGCCCTGGCCGGGGTTGGTTCCCCAGGTCACGAACGGGGTCAGGGTGTTCGCGTCCAGGTGCACCTCGGCGTCGAAAACCGCGCCCTCGTCGGTCTTCAGCGCGTCCCAGGCGGCCACCGCGGCGTCCCAGTCGGCGCCCCGCGGGGCGTGCGGACGGCCTTTCAGGAAGGCGTAGGTGGTCTCGTCGGGGGCCACCATGCCCGCGCGCGCACCCGCTTCGATGGACATGTTGCACATCGTCATCCGGGCCTCCATGGACATGGCCCGCACCGCGTCGCCGCGGTATTCGAGCACATAGCCCTGACCGCCGCCGGTGCCGATCTTCGCGATCACGGCCAGGATCACGTCCTTGGCGGTGACGCCGTCGGGCAGCGTGCCGTCGATGTTGATCGCCATGGTCTTGAAGGGGCGCAGCGACAGCGTCTGGGTGGCGAGTACGTGTTCCACCTCGGAGGTGCCGATGCCCATGGCCAGCGCGCCGAACGCGCCGTGGGTGGAGGTGTGGCTGTCGCCGCAGACGACGGTGGTGCCCGGCTGGGTGAGCCCCAACTGCGGTCCGACCACGTGCACGATGCCCTGGTCGATATCGCCCATCGGGTGCAGGCGGACCCCGAATTCGGCGCAGTTGTGGCGCAGCGTCTCGACCTGGGTGCGCGAAACCGGGTCCGCGATCGGTTTGTCGATGTCGACGGTGGGGACGTTGTGGTCCTCGGTGGCGATGGTCAGGTCCGGTCGGCGGACCGGGCGGCCGGCGGCGCGCAGGCCGTCGAAGGCCTGGGGGCTGGTCACCTCGTGGACCAAGTGCAGGTCGATGTAGATCAGATCGGGTTCGCGGGCATCGCCCTGGCCCTCTCCGCGGGCGACGACGTGGTCGTCCCAGACCTTCTCGGCCAGGGTGCGTGGGCGGTCGGCCATTTCTCGATCACCTTTCCGGGGGCGGCCGCCGCAGCGTTGCGGGCTGCGGGCGCTTCGGCGGCTGCGGTCTCGACAGTTGGACTTCGCTGTCTCGGATGACGGGATCGAGCCGACCGCCGGGTACGCTCACGCCGCCGTCCGCGGCCGGCCCATCACCTCGGCCGCCGGGGGCGATCCCGTTCGACGGGGATCCCCGCCCGGACCTTCGAGGATTTACTATCTCAACATCCGAGACGCTAGTATCGTTCTATGAGACAGCATAGCGGTATCGGCGTCCTCGACAAAGCAGTGGCGGTCCTCTACGCCGTCGCCGACCAGCCGTGCGGCCTCAACGAACTGTGCACCCGCACCGGGCTGCCGCGCGCCACCGCCCACCGCCTCGCGGTCGGCCTGGAGGTCCACCGACTGCTGGCCAGGGACAACAACGGCCTGTGGCGACCGGGGCCCGCGCTCGGCGAACTCGCCGCGGGCGCCTCGGACCCGCTGCAAGAGGCCGCCGGGGTGATCCTGCCCCGACTACGGGAGATCACCGGCGAGAGCGTGCAGCTCTACTGCCGTGACGGAAATGCGCGCGTCTGCATCGCCGCCCTCGAACCGCCGGTCGGCCTGCGCGACACCGTGCCGGTCGGTTCGCGCCTGCCGCTCACCGCGGGCTCCGCCGCCAAGGTGCTGCTGGCCTGGTCCGATCCCGAACTCCAGCGCACCATCCTCGCCGACGCCGTCTTCGGCGAGCGCGCCCTGGCCGAGGTGCGCAAGCGCGGGTGGGCGCAGAGCGCCGCCGAGCGGGCCGCCGGGGTGGCCAGTGTCTCCGCGCCGGTCCGGGACGCGGCGGGGGCCGTGATCGCCGCCGTCTCCGTCTCCGGCCCGATCGATCGGATGGGCCGCAGGCCGGGTGCCCGCTGGGCCGCCGACCTGGTCGCCGCGGCCGAGGCCCTGCACAAACGCCTGTAACACGTTCTACACGACGCGCTCTACAGTTGGCCGATGGGAGTCAATCAACGAGCACAGATCGTCATGTCGCCGCCCGAGATCACCGCGTTCCTGGAGCGCAGCCGCATCGCCACCATGGCCACGATCGGCCCGACGGGCGCACCGCACCTCATCGCGATGTGGTACGCCCTGATCGACGGCGAGATCTGGTTCGAGACCAAGGCCAAATCGCAGAAGGCGGTCAACCTGCGCCGTGACCCGCGGATCACCTGCATGATCGAGGCGGGCGACACCTACGACCAACTGCGCGGTGTCTCCGTCGAGGGCCGCGCCGAGATCGTCGAGGACCCGGAGCGACTGTTCGCGGTGGGCGTCAGCGTCTGGGAGCGCTACACCGCTCCCTACACCGAGCAGGCGCGGCCGATGGTCGAGGCCATGCTGCACAAACGCCTGGCCATCCGGGTCGTGGCCGAGCGGACGCGCAGCTGGGACCACCGCAAATTGGACCTGCCCGCGATGCCGCTGGGCGGCACCACCGCCGAAACACCGGCCTGACCGCCACGATCTCCGCCCGACGCAGGAAAACGGTGTGACAGCCGAGGCGGTGAGGCGCTAGCGTTGGGCGGTTCGATACGAATCGGCCGGACACCGTCGTCCTCCGACGCGGTGCTCGGCCGCGACGCCGAGGAGCAGGCCATGACGGACGCGGAGAAAGCCAACGACAGTGCCGACGACGTGAAACGCAGGTTCCGGGAGGCACTGGATCGCAAGAACGCCAGGTCCGCCCGGGCGGACGAGCATCGCGACGGGCGGTCCAAGGCCGCGGCCCCGCACGGCAACGCCAGCCACAAGCGGGAGTTCCGGCGCAAGAGCGGCTAGCCGTCCGAGACACCGAAGACCACGAGGCCCCCCGGGTACCGCCCGGGGGCCTCGCGCGTCCTGCGGTACGGCCGAAATCCGCCGAATGCGACCGGAATCCCCACTTTGCAAGCCCCACCTCGAGGTCCCAGGTATCAACCGATTCCTTCCCGAGCAAATCCCCGCGACGGGGACCGCGGAGAAATCTCGAGCAAGATCGAATCGCCGAACACCGGGTCCCGGGTACCATCCCGCGTGGCTGAAACACCGCCGCCCCGAGCGCGAGAATTATCGGAAAAACACCACCGACCGGAACCGGAACTCGCAGGGGCACAAGGGCACCGAGCGGGCGGTGGGAGGGCCGCACGGGGGCGGGCGAGCGACCGTCGCGGCGGATGTGGAGACAGAGAAGGGCAGCAGAAAGGCCCGGGCTCTGTGTGAGCCCGGGCCTTCGCTTCGAGTAGCCCCGACGGGATTCGAACCCGCGCTACCGCCTTGAGAGGGCGGCGTCCTAGGCCGCTAGACGACGGGGCCAGGACTTGATCTTCCGCGAAGCCGCGGCGATCAACCGGTGTGATCTTGCGATCGTGATCTTTCGATCCGGACGCTCGGCTAGCTTAGCTGACCGAAGCTCGGCGACCAAATCGCCGGATGCTGAACCACTTTCGGTCGCGAACCGAGAGATGAACCAACATTCTCCGCTGGGGTACCAGGACTCGAACCTAGAATGGCTGAACCAGAATCAGCTGTGTTGCCAATTACACCATACCCCAATGACCAGGACCTCGACCCCGGAGCCTCAGCGGCTCGGGGCCTCGTTCCGGCCGAGAAGAAGAGTACCAAACCCCCGCCGGTAAACTACAAATCGGCTGGTCAGAGCCCTGTTTTCGGCTTCCGTGCGCGGCCGGGCGCGGTGCGCGCCCGGCCGTGAGTCGATCGCCGACTCAGGAACTCGGGGTCCACTCCCGGGCCGCCCGCAACCGGGCCAGCGAGGTCTCGCGGCCCAGCAGTTCCAGCGACTCGTAGAGCGGCGGGCTGATGTGCGACCCGGTGACCCCGACCCGCACGGGCGCGAACGCCTTGCGCGGTTTGAGCCCCAGATCCTCGATCAGCGCCGTCTTGAGGGCCTCCTCGATGGCCGCGGTGGTCCAGTCCGGCAGCGGTTCGAGCGCGGCCACGGCGGCGTCCAGCACCGCCACGGCGTCACCGCCGAGATTCTTCGCGCCCGCCGCGGGATCGATGGCGAACGCGTCCGCGGGGGCGAACAGGAATCGCAGCAGATCCCACGCGTCGGAAAGCACGACGATCCTGGTCTGCACCAGTTCGGCGGCCGCCGCGAAGGTCGACTCGGGGATATCGGCGCCGATGCGGCCGTGCTCGGTCAGGAACTCGCGCAGTCGCCGGGCGAAATCCCCGGATTCGAGCAGACGAATGTGCTCGGCATTGAGCGCATCGGCTTTCTTCTGATCGAATCGGGCCGGATTGGAATTGACCTTCGCGATATCGAACGCGTCCACCATCTCCGCCATGGAGAACACATCGTGGTCGTCGGAGATACCCCATCCGAGAAGCGCGAGATAATTCAGCAAACCTTCAGGAATGAATCCGCGGTCGCGATGGGCGAACAGATTGGATTCCGGGTCGCGCTTGGACAACTTCTTGTTGCCCTGCCCCATGACGAAGGGCAGATGACCGAACTCGGGGGTGAACTCGGCCACCCCGATACGCTGTAATGCGGCATACAGCGCGAGCTGGCGCGGCGTGGAGGACAGCAGATCCTCCCCGCGCAGCACGTGGGTGATCCGCATCAGGGCGTCGTCGACCGGATTGACCAAGGTGTAGAGCGGATCGCCGTTGCCGCGGGTCAGGGCGAAATCGGGCACCGTCCCCGCCTTGAAGACGGTCTCCCCGCGCACGAGGTCCTTCCAGCCGAGATCGGCGTCGGGCATGCGCAACCGGACCACCGGCGGTCGACCCGCGTCCCGGTGGGCCTGGATCGCCTCCGGCGTCAGGTCGCGGTCGAAGTTGTCGTAGCCGAGTTTGGGATCGCGGCCCGCCGCGACGTGGCGCGCCTCGACTTCCTCGGGAGTGGAAAAGGATTCGTAGGCCTCCCCCGCCTCGAGCAGACGGCGCACGACGTCCAGGTGCAGCTCGCGGCGCTCGGACTGCCGGTAGGGACCATAGGGCCCGCCGATCTCCGGGCCCTCGTCCCAGGTCAGGCCGAGCCAGCGCAACGCGTCGAGGATGGCGTTGTAGGACTCCTCGGAATCGCGCGCGGCGTCGGTGTCCTCGATGCGGAAGACGAACGTGCCGCCGGTGTGCCGGGCGTAGGCCCAGTTGAACAGGGCGGTGCGGATCAGCCCGACGTGCGGCGTTCCGGTGGGCGACGGGCAGAATCGGACCCGTACTTCAGTCATGGCTCTCTTTCGGTCTGGTCGTGCGACCGGTCAGCGCTGTTTGGTCGCAACGGAATTGGTCAGGGTGCCGATGCCCTCGACGGTGACCGACACCTGCTGCCCGGCGGCCAGCGGACCGACCCCTTCGGGGGTTCCGGTGAGGATCACGTCGCCGGGCAGCAGCGTCATCACCCGGCTCACCCACTCGATGAGCGTCGGGATGTCGTGCAGCAGAAGGGATGTGCGGCTGCGTTGGCGGACCTCGCCATCGAGTTCGGTGACGATCTCGAGGTCGGCGGGGTCGACGGCGGTCTCGATCCACGGGCCGAGCGGGCAGAACGTGTCGTAGCCCTTGGCGCGGGTCCACTGACCGTCCTCGCGCTGCTGGTCGCGGGCGGTGACGTCGTTGGCGACGGTGTAGCCGAGGATCACCTCGCGGGCGCGCGCCGCCGGGACGTCCTTGCACGGCCTGCCGATGACGACGGCGAGCTCGCCCTCGTAGTCGACCTGTGATGAACTGGGCGGCAGCGTGATCGAGGCGTTCGGGCCGACGATCGCGGTGCTCGGTTTCATGAAGATCACCGGGTTCTCCGGTGCGGGACCGCCCATCTCGGCGGCGTGCGCGGCGTAGTTCTTGCCGACGCAGACCACCTTGCTGGCCAGGATGGGAGCGAGCAACCGCACGTCGGCCAGCGGCCAACTGCGCCCGGTGAAGGTGGGCGTGCCGAAGGGATGTTCGGCGATCTCCTTGGCGAGCAGGGAACTCGCCCCGTCGCCACCCTCCCCCTCGATGCTGACGAACGCGACCCCATCCGGACTGGCAACTCGACCTAGACGCATGCCCGGCAGTCTAACGATCGGCCGCCACCTGCCCGAACACACCCGACCGGCCGGTCGGACGGGACGCGGTCCGGCCGCGCACGCGGCCCGGCCAACACCGGTCGCGGCCGTGCCCGAATCCCGCCAGATGTGAGCAGATCGACAGCACCGTCGCCAAATCGATTCGACCGCACGGTGTAGCGTGGGCGACGATGTTCAGGAATTGAGATTTGTGTATCACATAGTGAGACGCTGACGAGATCGCCGGGGTGAGACCATGACGACCGTGACACAGGTGCGCGACCTCCACCGCTGGGCCATGCTCGGACTCGGCGTCTTCGCGCAGATCTCCAGCGCGATCTTCATCCACGGCGTGGCCTTCCTGCTGCCCGCGCTGACCGACCGCGGCATGTCGCTGCCCACCGCCGGACTACTGGTCGCCATGCCGACCGTCGGACTGGTGTGCACCCTGATCGCCTGGGGCTACATCGTCGACCGCATCGGCGAACGCACCGTCCTGGTCGCCGGGCCGCTGGTGATGCTGGCCGCCGGACTGGCCGCGGCGGCCACCACCGACACCTTCCTGTTCGGCGCGCTGCTGTTCCTCGGCGGCGTCGGCGGCGCCAGCACCAACGGGGCCAGCGGGCGCGTCATCGTCGGATGGTTCCCGCCGCATCGGCGCGGATTGGCGATGGGCATCCGACAGACCGCCCAACCGCTGGGCGTCGGCATCGGCGCCCTGGCGATCCCCGCCGTCGCGGGTGCGCACGGCGTGCAGGCCGCGATCCTGGTTCCCGCGCTGCTGGCGGGGCTGGCCGCACTCGGCTGCCTGCTCGGCATCGTCGACCCGCCGCGCCCCGACGTGCGGGCGGCCGACCGGGTCAACCCTTACCGCGGCGATTCGACGCTGTGGCGCATCCACGGCGTCTCGGTTCTGCTGTGCGTCCCGCAAGGGGTGGTGTGGACCTTCGCGCTGCTGTGGCTGCACCGCGATATCGGCTGGTCGCTGCCCGCGGCGGGCGCGCTGGTCACCGCGACCCAGATCCTGGGCGCGCTGGGCCGGATCGGCGCGGGCGCGTGGTCGGACCGGGTCGGCTCCCGACTCGGCCCGCTGCGCCTGGTCGCGATCGCGGCGGTCGCCTGCATGGCGCTGCTCGCCGTCACCGCGTGGACGACGTGGTGGTGGGCGGCGATCCCGCTGCTGGTCGCCGCCTCGGTGGTCACCGTGTCCGACAACGGCCTGGCCTTCACCGCCGTCGCCGAGATCGCCGGACCGTTCTGGAGCGGACGCGGACTCGGCGTCCAGAACAGCGGACAGAATCTGGCCATGGCCGCCATTCCGCCGGTGTTCGGTGCGATCGTCCTGGCGGGCGGCTTCCCGGCCGCCTACTTCGCCGCGGCCGCGCTGGCCGCGGTCGCGGTGCCGCTGGTGCCGCGGGATCGGCCCGTTTCCCCTGCGGCGGTGGCGGAATCGATCGAGGATTCCTAGGGTCGAGGGCGTGGAGATCATCGACCGCGTCCGCGGCTGTCTGCTGGGCGGGGCCATCGGGGACGCGCTGGGTTGGCCGATCGAATTCGAGAACCTCGGGGCGATCCGGCACCGGCACGGCCCCGACGGCGTCACCGGATTCCTCAGCGGATACGGTCCCCCGCAACAGATCACCGACGACACCCAGATGACCTTGTTCACCGCCGAGGGATTGCTGCGCGGTGCACCCGGCGCGGATCTCGGGCCGGTCCTGCGCGAGGCGTACCTGCGCTGGCTGCGCACCCAGGACGCGCCGGGCCCCGAGGTGCGGCCCGACGGGTGGCTGCTGTCGCACCGATTCCTCTACGCGATGCGCGCGCCGGGCCAAGCGTGCATGAGCGGTCTGCGCGAACAACGGCGGGACTATCGCGCGCCGCGGCCGATCGGTCTTGCCGGACACGTCAATCCGCACTCCAAAGGTTGCGGCACGGTGATGCGGTCCGCGCCGTTCGGCCTCGCGCGCCTCGGACCGGACCATGCTTTCCTCGAGGCCGTGCGCGGCGCGCAACTGACCCACGGCCACCCCACCGGCTACCTCGCCGCCGGCGCGTTCGCCGCGCTGACCGACCGGATCCTCGATGGACTCGACCTGCGAACAGCGTTGCGCGCCACCATCGCCCAGGTCCGCGCGATGCCTGCCGGGACGGAAACCGCCGACGCCTTGGAACACGCGCTCGCACTGGCCGATTCGCACCCGCCCACCTCGGAGACCGTCGAACTCGTCGGCGCGGGCTGGGTAGCCGAGGAATGTCTGGCCATCGCCGTGCACTGCGCGCTGCGGGCCGAATCCGGCGACCTGCGCGGCGCGCTGCTGCTGTCGGTCAACCACTCGGGCGATTCCGATTCCACCGGCGCGGTGGCGGGCAATCTCCTCGGCGCGCTGCACGGCGTCGCGGCGTTGCCCGCGGAGTGGGCCTCGGCCGTCGAGGGCCGCGAGGTGCTGCTGCGAGTCGCCGACGACCTGGTGGCCGCGTTCGTCGACGGCGACCACGAGCGCGTCGCCGAGCGGTACTCGCGCACGCCGGCGTCGTAGTCGAGACGGCCTCGACCCGCCGCCAACCCGGGGCGGGGCGGGGAGCACGCGCCTCCGCGACCGAAACGTTGTCAAGCCAGCCTTGACGCATGAACGATGTCAAGGCAGCCTTGACGTATGTCCGAAGAAGCCCGATCCGACGCGAGTGACGAACGCGCCACCTTGGGAAAACTGCTGTCCACCAACGCCGAACTCGTCGTCGGCGTCCTGAGTCCGCACCCCGGCGCACCGCCGGTCCCGGTCCTCACCGCACTCACGGCCACCCGCAACCTCGGCCGCCTGGTCGACGACATCCTGCACACCCTCGCCCGCCAAGCCCGCCACGAAGGCCACACCTGGGCGGAACTGGGTGACCTGCTCGGCACCTCCCGCCAGGCCGCCTACCAGCGCTTCAGCGGCCCGATGCCCCCCGCCGGCCCCTTCCCTCCCCCACCTCCGTTCCCCCCGCACCGCGGCCCCCTCGGCGCACCCCCGATCCCACCCGGCCCTCCGGGTTCCCCACCACCCGGCGCACCCCCACCCCCGGCCGGGGCACCCGGTGGGTCACCGGCCCGACACATCCCGCCCGATGGTCCGTCGTCCCTTCATGATCCACAGGGCGCGCGGCCGATCTCGCCGGGCGGGCCGCCTGCCTCGGCGCAACCAGTGCAGGGCGATCCGTCCGGGGGCAGCGGACACCGTGTGCACGGAAACGACTGTGGCACACCGGGCATACCGCCCGTAAGCCCGCCGTGGGATGGCGCGCACCACCCGCGGCACCCCGGCGGACATCATCGGCCCGGGTTCGCGCCCGGCCCGAATCCGCTGACTCCACCGTCCTTTCCGCCGCCGTCGCCGTTCGGCGAATAGCGGTCACGCGGACCGATCAACTCCGCAGCCGATCGACAACCGATGGGAAAGCGAAGCCCCGCAACGGAATTCCGGTGCGGGGCTTCGCGATGTTCGGAACGGATCAGACCGCGCCCGCGATGCGGTCGCCGACGGCGACCGTGGAGGCGGCTCCGGTGCGGGTGGCCAGATCCTTGGCGACGGCCGCGTGGATGCGGGCGGCGGAGTCGGTGTCGCCGAGGTGGTTCAGCAGCAGCGAAACCGACAGGATCGCGGCGGTCGGGTCGGCCTTGGACTGGCCCGCGATATCGGGGGCGCTGCCGTGGACCGGCTCGAACATGCTCGGGTTGACGCCGGAGGCATCGATGTTGCCGCTGGCCGCCAGGCCGATGCCGCCGCTGACCGCGGCCGCGAGGTCGGTGATGATGTCGCCGAACAGGTTGTCGGTGACGATCACGTCGAAGCGGCCCGGATCGTTGACCATGTGGATGGTGGCGGCGTCGATGTGCTGGTAGGCCACCGTCACCTCCGGGAATTCGGCGGCGACCGCGTCGACGGTGCGCTGCCACAGCGATCCGGCGTAGGTGAGCACGTTGGTCTTGTGCACCAGGGTCAGATGCTTGCGGCGGGCCCGCGCCTTGTCGAAGGCGTAGCGCACCACGCGTTCGATGCCGAAGCGGGTGTTGGGGCTGACCTCGGTGGCCACCTCGTGCGGGGTGTCGACGCGGATCGCGCCGCCGGTGCCGGTGTAGGGGCCTTCGGTGCCCTCGCGCACGACGACGAAATCGATCTCCGGTTCGCCCGCCAGCGGACTGGTGACGCCCGGGAACAGCGTCGAGGGCCGCAGGTTGACGTGGTGGTCGAGCGCGAACCGGGTGCGCAGCAGCAGTCCGCGTTCGAGCACGCCGCTGGGCACCGACGGGTCGCCGATCGCACCGAGCAGGATCGCGTCGTGCTGCCGCAGTTCGGGCAGCACCGAATCGGGCAGCACCTCGCCGGTGGCGTGGTAGCGCTTGGCGCCCAGGTCGTATTCGGTCTTCTCGACGCCGGGGACCACGACGTCGAGGACCTTGAGCGCCTCGGCGATGACCTCGGGCCCGATCCCGTCGCCGGGGATGACAGCGAGCTTCATGACAGTGTTCCGTTCGTCCGGTGTCAGACCAGGTCGACCAGGACGACCTTGGCCGCGCCGACGGCCTCGGCGATGGCGTCCTTGACCTCGGTGGGGACCTCGCGGTTGACGCGCAGCACGACGGTGGCGCCTTCCTTGTCGATGTCCTGGCTCAGCTGCGCGGCCAGGATGTCGATCCCGGCCTCGCCCAGCTTGGTGCCGATCTTGCCGAGCGCGCCGGGGCGGTCGTCGTAGTTCAGCACGGCCAGGTTCAGGCCCTCGGCGCGCATGTCGTAGTTGCGGCCGTTGATGGTGACGATCTTCTGCACCTGCTGCGGCTCGGTCAGGGTGCCCGCGACGTTGAGCACGCGTCCGTCGCCGAACACGGCGCGCAGGTCGACCACGCTGCGGTGGCTGGGGCTCTCGGTGGCGGTGGTCACCTGGGCGGTGATGCCGCGGTCCTTGGCCAGCGCGGGCGCGTTGACGAAGGTGACCTGGTCCTCGACCAGGGCCGAGAACACCCCGCGCAGCGCGGAGAGTTCGAGCACGGCCACGTCCTGGGCGGCCAGTTCGCCGCGGACCTGCACCTCGAGGGAGACGGGCAGTTCGTCCGAGAGCGCGCCGAGCAGCGCGCCCTGCTTGCGGACGATGTCGAGCCACGGGGCCACGTCGTCGTTGACCACGCCGCCGGTGACGTTGACCGCGCCGGGGACGAATTCGCCCGCCAGGGCGAGCAGGACGGATTTGGCGACGTCGGTGCCCGCACGGTCCTGCGCCTCGGTGGTGGACGCGCCCAGGTGCGGGGTGACCACGACCTGTGGCAGGTCGAACAGCGGGCTGTCGGTGCAGGGCTCGGTCTCGAAGACGTCGAGGCCCGCGGCGCGCACGTGACCGGACTTGATGGCCTCGGCGAGCGCGGATTCGTCGACGAGTCCGCCGCGCGCGGCGTTGACGATGATCACGCCCGGCTTGGTCTTGGCGATGGCCTCCTTGCCGATGATGCCCTTGGTCTCGGGGGTCTTCGGCAGGTGGATGGAGATGAGGTCGGCGCGCTCGAGCAGCTCGTCCAGGGTGAGCAGTTCGATGCCGAGCTGGGCGGCGCGGGCCGGGGAGACGTAGGGGTCGTAGGCGACGATCTTGGTCTCGAAGGCGGCCAGGCGCGCGGCGAAGAGCTGGCCGATGCGGCCGAGGCCGACGACGCCGACGGTCTTGTCGAAGATCTCGACGCCGTTGAACTTGCTGCGCGCCCAGGTGCGCTCGCGCAGGGTGGCGTCGGCGGCGGGAACCTGGCGGGCCGCGGCGAGCAACAGGGTGACGGCGTGCTCGGCGGCGGTGTGGATGTTGGAGGTGGGCGCGTTGACCACCATGACGCCGCGTTCGGTGGCGGCGGGCACGTCGACGTTGTCGAGGCCGACGCCGGCGCGGGCGACGATCTTCAGATTCTTACCGGCTTCGAGGACCTCGGCGTCGACCGTGGTGGCGGAGCGCACGAGCAGCGCGTCGGCCTCGGGGACCGCGGCGAGCAGCGCCGGGCGGTCCGGGCCGTCGACCCACCGAACCTCGACTCCGTCACCGAGCGCGTCGACGGTCGACTGGGCGAGCTTGTCGGCGATCAGAACTACAGGACGGCCTGCTTGGCTCACTGTGGGGTACTCCTGGGGAAGAGGTCGGCAATTACCGGCGACCAGCTTAGTCGGCGCGGTTTGCGGAGGGCTTACCACCCGGTAGGGCACCCGCGGTCGGTGGCGGGCGCGACCTGACGACCACGACCCCGCGCCGACTGGGCGCGGGGTCGCGAACGAGGTCGTATCGGCCGGAACCCGGCCGGGGGCTCGATCAGCCGCCGAACGAGCCGGTCCACAGGGTGTCGAGCAGGCCGGTGATCGCGGCGCCCGCGGTGTTCCAGATTCCGGTCAGAGCAGCGGAACCGGTGTCGATGATAACGGGGATCATGTGAATTCCTTCTCGTCGATATTTACTTCAGCCGATCGGGCTGACAATGGGCACATCGGCGGGTTTCCCGCTCGGGTTACCGAATTCCACGTGTTAGTGACCGGGAACACAGTGATAGCCGATATTCGATCATTGACACCTGAACTAGGGGCTTGCCGAACCGAAAATCATGCTCTACCTGCTGTTTTGTTGCCCGAATAGAACTGAACGAACGACCATCAGTGCGCGGTAGTCGAACTACGACGCGCGTGACGCGAAATTCACGGTTTGACCGGGAGATACTTCAAACATTTCTTCAACACATCGTCATGTCGACCCGACTTGACCGCTGCCCGGAAAAATAGGGGCGGCGCGGCGTTATCGCACGGTGATAGCGGTTGTCGAGACCGCGGGACATCCGCCGACGATCCGCGGGGCGGGCCCGAGCGAGGAAAAACCGACTGCGCGACCCGCCCGCCGCGCCCTACCATCGCGCCATGTCCTTGCGCGCGATCCCCGACTCGATGGCTCCGGCCGTCGTCGCCTCCATCGATGCCGAACTCGACCGCGTCGCCGCCGAGCACCGCGTGCGCATCCCGCTGGCCATCGAAAGCGGCAGCCGCGCCTGGGGTTTCCCCTCCCCCGACTCCGACTACGACTGCCGTTTCGTCTACATCGCGTCGCTGGAGGACTACCTGACGCCGTGGCGGACCCGCGACGTCATCGAGACACCGCTGGTGGGGCTGCTCGACGTGAACGGGTGGGATCTGGCCAAGGCGCTGCGGTTGCTGGTCGCGGGCAACGCGGTGCTGATCGAATGGCTGCGGTCACCGATCGTCTACCGCGGCGATCCGCGTTTCCGCGCCGAGTTGCGCGCGCTGGCCGACCAGGTCGCCGACCGGGACCGGGTGGCGCGGCACTACCTGCATCTGGGACGCAAGCAGTGGGCGGCGGCGCAGCGGACGGGCGGGCTCAAGCGACTGTTCTACGCGTTGCGGCCCGCGATGGCGTTGCGCTGGCTGCGCGAGCACCCGGGGACCTCGGTCGCGCCGATGCACCTGCCGACCCTGATGGCCGACTGCGCCGTCGAGGCGGATCTGGCGACGGCGGTGACCGAACTCACCGAGTTGAAGACGCGCACCAGGGAGATGGGCTCCGGGGCGAGGCCCGCGGCGATCGCCGCGTTCGTCACCGACGAGTTCGACCTGGCCGAGACGCTGTTCCCCCGCCCCGGCAACCGCGACCTCGGCCCCGCGCGGGCGGCGACGGCGGAGTTCTTCCGCACCTGGGCGACGGCCGAGGCGACGACTCGACCGACGGAGACACAGCCGAGGGAGACTCCGCCGACGGAGACTCCGCCGACGAGGGCGGCTCAGCCGACGACGCGCACGCCGATCGCCTCGGGACCGGCCTTGACCTGACGTAGCTCGAACTGCACGCGCTGGCCCGCGCTCAGCGCACGGAAGCCGGAACCGTGCAATTCCTTGTAGTCGACGAACACGTCGGGGCCCTCACCGTCCTGGCTGATGAACCCGAAGCCCTTCTCGGTGTCGAACCACTTCACCGTCCCGTGGACCATGCGTCGCGTTCCTCCGTGCCCGGCGGCCCGCCCGCTGCGCCCCACCGATGGACCAATGGTGGCACGGGTGCGCCTCCGGTGCGGTGACACGGTGTACGAAAGCAGACGCCCCCCGTACCTGTCGGTACGGGGGGCGTCGAAGCTTGGTCGCACTCAGAGAGCGCGGCCGGGGCTATCAGAGGACGCGCACATCCTGCGCCTGCGGTCCCTTCTGACCCTGGCCGATCTCGAACTCCACGCGCTGCCCTTCGTCGAGGGAGCGGAAGCCCGAGCCGCTAACAGCCGAGTAGTGCACGAAGACGTCGGGGCCTCCGCCGTCTTGCGCGATGAAGCCGAAGCCCTTCTCGCTGTTGAACCACTTCACAACACCTTGAGCCATTTCATACTTTCCTGTAGACGAGCCAGATTCTGACAAAGGGATGTCCTGGTCTCGACATCAACGATGCCACGGTCCGACGAATTCGGCCACATCGGATACCGGAAACTGTGACCCATCCCTCCCGATCGAGGGGAGTGGGCGTGCGAAATCCCACCTTTCCGGGCATCGGCGCGGCCCCGGATCACCTCGGCGGCAGCAGGCGCGTCTGCCGGATCTTGCCCGCCGCGTAGTCCTCGTGGCCGGAAAGCGCGTGCGGCACACCGACTTCCCACCAGGCGCCCGCCTCGGTCCACGCGCTCGGGGCGGTGCGCACGACGACGACGGCGGGGCGGCGCTCGGCCCGCGCGGTCTCGCGCGCCCACGCGTAGGAAGCGCGGAATTCCGCCATCCCGGAAACCTCGACGGCGGCGCAGCCCAATGCGCGCGCGTGCTCGCGGAAATTCACGCGCGGCGGCGCGGAGTGTTCGCTGCGGCAGTCGTCGTAGAAATTGTTGAAAGCCTTCCCACCCTGCCCCTGTTGTAAACGTGCGATCACGGCGTAGCCGTCGTTGTCGCACACCACCGCCACGAACGGGTGGCCCGCGAACGCCGCGGAGAACAGTTCGGAGTTCAGCATCAGGTAGGAACCGTCGCCGACCAGCGCCGTGACCAGGCCGTCCGTGCGGGCCATCGCCGCACCCCACGCGCCCGCGAGTTCGTAACCCATGCAGGAGAATCCGTACTCGACGTCCATCGTCGGGCGGCCTCCGCGCGCCCGCCAGCCGCCGACCAGTTCGCCCGGTAATCCGCCCGCCGCCGTGACCACGTAGTCCTCGGGGCCGCTGCTCTCCTCGACCACCCCGACGACCTGCGCGTAGGTGAGGGGGCCGTCCGCGACGCGCAGCGCGTCGACGTGGGCGTCCCACCCCGCGCGCAGTGTCGCCGCCCGCTCCGTCCAGGCCGCCTCGACCCGCAGATCCGGCGAAGAGAGCTCCGGCAGGGTCGCCGCGGCATCGCCGACGACCGCGAGCGCCCCGCGTTTGACCGCGTCGAAGCGTGCCGTGTTGACGGTGACGATCGCCACGTCGGCGGCGAAGACCGACCAGGAGGCGGTGGTGAAGTCCTGGAGGCGGGTGCCGACGGCCAGGACCACGTCGGCCGCGGCGGCCATGGCGTTCGCCGAGGCCGAACCGGTCACGCCCAGCGGTCCGGCGTAGAGCGGGTGGTCGTGGCGGACCAGGGTGCGTCCCGCGGTGGTCTCCACGATCGGGATGCCGTGCCGCTCGGCGAAGGCCAGTGCGACGGCGGCGGCCCCGGAATAGCGCACGCCGCCGCCGAGGATCAGCAACGGCCGCCGGGACGTGCGCAGGACCTCGCGCGCCGCCGCGATCTCGCCGAGGTCGGCGCGGGGGCGCGGCACGCGGTGCACGACCGGCGCGAACAACGCGTCAGGGAAGTCGAAGGTCTCGACCTGGACGTCCTGGGGCAGCGCGAGGGTGACCGGGCCGGTGCGCGACGGGTCGGTGAGCACCGCCGCGACCTGCGGCAGGGTGCCGAGCAGCTGTTCGGGGCGGGTGAGACGGTCGAAATACCGGCTGACCGGGCGCAGCGCGTCGTTCACCGTCACGCCGGGCTGGGCGAAATCCTCGATCTGTTGCAGCACCGGGTCACTCGCCCGCCCCGCGAAGGTGTCGCCGGGCAGGAGCAGCAGCGGCAACCGGTTGGCGTGGGCCACGCCCGCCGCGGTCACCAGGTTGGCCGCGCCGGGCCCGATGGACGTGGTCACCACGCCGACCTGCCGCCGGTCGGTGGCCTTGGCGTAACCGATCGCCGCGAGTGCCATGCCCTGTTCGGTGTGCCCGCGCCACACCGGCAACTCCGCGCGATGCTCGTACAGCGCGGTGCCCAGACCGAGGACGTTGCCGTGCCCGAAGATGGCGAACACCGCCGGGAACAGGGGCACCTCGCGGCCGTCGAGGGTTTCGGCGCGCTGGGCCGCGAGCCAGGCGACCAGCGCCTGGGCCGTCGTCAGTTCCACGCGGCGGACACCGCCCCGGACCTGCCGCGCCGACCGGCCCCCGGTACGGGCGCGGGATGAGCGGCCGTCATCGCCGCCCCCGGTGATCGGTGAGCGGGCAGCGCGGGTCGGCGGGTTCCTCGGCCCAGCGCTCGCGGACCCAGGCGTGCGCGGGATCGTCGCAGAAAGCCATCGACCGTTCGGGCCCCGGACCCGCCAGCACGTTGAGGTAGTACATCGGGTGACCGGGGGCGGCGACGCACGGACCGTGGTATCCGCGCGGGATCAGGAAGACGTCGCCGTCGCGCACGGTGACCGTCTCGTCGATCGCGCCATCGGCGGTGTAGGTGCGGTGCAGGCCGAATCCTGACGGGCCGGGGGTGATCCCGTCGCGTTCGGCGATGCGGAAGTAGTAGATCTCCTCGTTGACCGATTCGTGGGCGCTCGCCTCGTCGTGCTTGTGCGGCGGATAGGACGACCAGTTGCCGTCGGGGGTGAGCACTTCGCAGGCCATCAGGCGGTCGGCGTGCTCCCACACTCCGGGCGCCCCGAAGTTGGTGACCTGGCGGGTCGCTCGGCCCGCGCCGCGCACCTCCACCGGCACCCCTTCGGCGGGACCGTATCTCGGGGTCAGTCGACGCTCGCAGCGAGCCGAGGGCACCGCCGCCAGCAGACCCGTCTCGGTCGCCACCACGGCCTCGGCCTCGCGCGGCAGGTAGAGGAAATCGCTGACCCCGGCGAACACCGAGGTCCGGCCGCGCAGCCGAAATCGCTCGCCGTCGACCTCGACCGTGCCCGATCCGGACAGCGGCAGGACGAACGCCTCGCACTCGCCCGTGCGCAGTGTCCGGGCCTCGCCCGCCGGGAGGTCGAGGACCCACAGGCCGGTGTAGGTCCAGCCCGCTGCGTGCGGGGTCAGCACGATCGGGTAGGGGCCTTCGCGCAGCGAGCCCGCCGGGCGGTGCAAGCTCATCCGACGCGCTCCCCGTCGGCCACGACGGGACGCCCGTCGAGGAGGGCTTCGATCTCCGCCGCCGTCGGCATGGCGTCCGCGCAGGCCAGTCGGGAAGCGACCAGCGCGCCCGCGGCGTTGGCGAATTCGGCCAGCCGCCGCGGCGGCCACCCCGCGAGCAACCCGTGCGCCAGCGCCCCGCCGAATCCGTCGCCCGCGCCCAGCCCGCACACCACCCGGACCGCGTGCGACGGCACCCGCACGCGCTCGTCCGCGGTGGCGACCAGCACGCCCTCGGCCCCGCATTTGACGACCGCGCAGCGCACCCCGGCGGCGAGCAGACGGTCGGCGGCGCGCGCCGGGTCGGCGGTCCCCACAACCACCCTGGTCTCCTCGCGATTGCCGACCACCGCGCTCACCCGCGGCAGCATCGCGCCGATCGCCGCGCGGGCGGTGGCCTCGTCCGGCCAGAACATCGGCCGGTAGTCCAGATCCAGCACGGTGTGCGCGCGGCGGGCGCGCCGCCGCAGTATCGCGCGCTGCGTGCCGCGCGCGGGTTCGGCGCTGACCCCGGTGCCGGTGACCCACAGCAGGGGCACCGAATCCACCGTCTCCCAGGGCACCTCGTCCTCGGTGAGGGTCAGGTCGGGTGCGATGGGCGCGCGGTAGAACAGCAGTGTCGGCTCGGCGGGCGGGGTGAGTTCGCAGAACACCACGGGCGTCAGCAGATTCGGCGCGGTGCCCACGTGACGCGCTGTGACGCCGAACTTCTCCAGCGCGGCGCGGACGTAGTCGCCGAAGCCGTCCGGGCCGACCTTGGTCAGCACGGCGCTGCGGCGACCCAGCCGGGCCGCCGCCACCGCCACGTTGGTCGCGGTGCCGCCCAACGATTTCGCGAAGGTGGCGACCTCGGCCAGCGGGACGCCGCTCTGTTCCGGATACAGGTCGACGCCGACCCGGCCGACGGTGAGGATGTCCAGGTCGGTCATCGCACCAGTTCCCGACCGTCGGCCCCGCGCCGCCCCCGCAGGATCCGGCCGAGGTGGTCCAGGCTCCGCGCGGCGTCGCGGGTGGGCGCGTCGACGGTGTCGCGCGGGCCGAGAGCCGTGTCCTGTTCGAGGACATACCATCCCGCGTAGTCGCCCTCGGCCAGCAGGTCGAGCAACCCGGCGACGTCGAGGTCACCGTCCCCCAGCGGCGGGTACAGCCCGGCGCGCACGGCCTCGGTGTACCCCAGTGCGCCCGAGGCGATGTCGTCGAGCAGCCCGAGGCGGACGTCCTTGAGGTGCACGTGACCGACCCGGTCGCGGTGGCGGCGCGCCAGCAGCAGCGGATCGGTTCCGCCGACGAGCAGGTGGCCGGTGTCCAGGCACAGCGACAGCGGCGAGTCGGCGAGGAAACGTTCGATGTCGTACTCGGTTTCGACGTGGGTGCCGACGTGCGGGTGCACGACCGTGCGCAGGCCGTGCGCGGCCGCGAGTTCGGCGACCGCGCCGGCGGTCGCGATCAGGGTGCGCCACTGGCCCTCGGTCAACTCGGGTCTGGTGTCGTAGCCGGACAGTCCGGTGGCCGCCGCCAGGATCAGGATCTCCGCGCCCGCCGCCGCGAATCCGGTGACGGTGGCGCGCGCGGCGCGGATCGCCGCGGCGGGATCGCGGTGCAGCGGCAGGGCGAGGAACCCGCCGATACCGCGCAGCCCGTAGGAGTCGAGCAGCGCGCGAGCCGCGGCGGGGTCGGTCGGGAGGTAGCCGGGCGGGCCGAATTCGGTGGCCGTCACCCCGAGCGAGGCCATCGCCGACAGGACGACGGGCGCGGCCGGGACCGTGCCCCATCCCGGGACCTCGCACACCCCCCAGGAGATCGGCGCGAGCGCGACGCGCGGCGGTGCGAGAGGTTCGCTCATCGGTGTCTCCGGCCTTCGAGGTGACGAGTGGCGTCGTGGAGCGCTCCCCACTATGTAATGCGGGACATACGGTGTCAAGGTGCGGCGCGGACGGGTCTCCAGGCCGCTCACCTGCGGAAATCACGAGTCGGAAGATCATCGCCGTGTGCCGTTCACGCGGCGGGCGCACGCTGTTGATCGCCCCGGCGCGAGGTTGTAACCTCCGTCACGACACGGCCGTCGCCTCGCCCGCGTGAGGCGGCGGTCCGCCCCGGATCGGCGCGCGCAAGAAAGAATTCGGTCGAACGTCTCGAGAGGGGAACCGCGATGGCACCCGTGACCATCGGCGTGGCGGGGGCCGGTCGGATCGGTTCCGCGCACGCCGCCGCACTGGCCCGCCTGTCGGAGGTCGAGCGCGTTCTGGTCGCCGACGTGGATGCCGACCGGGCCGCGAAACTCGCCGCCGATCTCGGTGTCGAGGCCGTCGCGGATGTCACCGCCCTGCTCGCTTCCGACCTCACCGGTCTGGTCGTGGCCACCCCCACCGACACCCACCCCGAACTCGTGACCCGCGCGGTGGACGAGGGCGTCCCGGTGCTGTGCGAGAAACCGCTCGCCGCCGACCTAGCGGGCACCCTGTCGTTGCTGACCCGCCTGGAACAGCGCGAAGTCCCCGTGCAGGTCGGGTTCCAGCGCCGGTTCGACGCGGGCTACCGGGCGGCGCGCGCGGCGGTCGCGGACGGACGACTGGGCCGGGTGCACAGCCTGCGCGCCACCACCCTCGATCCCGCGCCGCCGCCCGCCGACTACCTGCCGCATTCCGGCGGGATCTTCCGCGACTGCGGCGTCCACGATTTCGACGCGCTGCGCTGGGTGTCGGGTCGCGAGGTGGTGGAGGTCTACGCGCGCGGGGCCAACCGCGGCGACGCGATCTTCGCGGCCTGCGACGACGTCGACACCGCCCACGTCGTGTTGGCGCTCGACGACGACAGCCTGGCGACCGTCGCCCTGACCCGCTACAACGGCGCGGGCTACGACGTGCGTCTGGAAGTGCTCGGCTCGCACGGCAACGTCGTCGTCGGACTCGACGGACGCACACCGCTGCATTCGGCCGAACCCGGCGTTCCCGGCCCCGACCGACCGCACGCGAATTTCCTGGATCGCTTCGCCGACGCCTACGCCGAGGAACTCGCCTGTTTCGTCCGGGCGGCCACCGGCCAGGGGCCCGTGCTCTGCCCGCCGCGCGACGCGCTCGAGGCTTTCTACATCGCCGAAGCCTGCGCGCTCTCGCGCCGGGCGGGTCGACCGGTCGCCGTCGCGGAGGTCAGGGTCGCGGACTGAGCGGACCGCGCGGGAGCCAGCGCCCCGTGCGCGTCACGCCAGGAACCGGCGACCGCGGCGTCCAGGGCGGCCGGGTCGGGTGCGCGATCGAACACCGCCCAGGACAGCACGTGCGCGGCCAACCGCGGCGGGATGGCGTTGCCGATCTGCTGGGCCAGATCGCGGCCCGCCCAGGGATAGTCGGGCGGGAAGGTCTGCAACCGGGCGGCGTCGCGGTGGTCCAGATTGCGCAGGTAGGCGCCCTCGACGGTCACCATCTTGTTCCGCGACACCTTGCCGGTGACGGTGTAGGCGGGTTCGTCGTGCCGCCGCCGCCCGCGCGCCCGCGGGTCGCCGCCGGTCCCGTAGTTGGACACGACCACGAATTCGCGGTCGGGGGCCAGCAGCGGGCCCATCGGCAGCCAGGGCGCGAGGTGCGCGTCGGCGGGCGTGGCCGCCCCGCGCGGCCGGAAGGTGCGGTGCGTGGGCGTCGGCAGGCGGGGACGGCGACGCAGGTGGGCCACCAGGATCGCGCGGCGGCGGGTCTGCGGGACGCCGAACTGCTCGGTGCGCAGGATGCCCGTCTCGCAGGTGTAGCCGCGGGCACCCAGCACGGCCGCCACGCGCTGCCAGACCGGCAGCACCGCGGGCACCTGTTCCAGCACGATCACCTCGTAGGGGCGGCGATGCAGGTCGGCGGCGTCCAGCACCCAGCGCAGCGGTTCGAGGACCAGGCCGGTCCGCTCGTCGCGCAAGGTCTTCAGTTCCGCGCGCACGCTACGGTCGCCCGCGCCCATCCGGTCGACGAAACCCATCACCTCGTCGAGTGCCTGGCGGCCCGCCCCGGTGCCGGCGACCGAGAACGTCTGGCACGGCGGACCGCCCGCGAGCACGGTGGCCTCCGGAAAGAGGTCGGGACCGAGGTCGCGCACATCCGCGCCGCGCGTTCCGAGGCCGGCGGCGGTGCGGGTGGCCAGCGCGTCGGCGTCCCATTCGACGCCGGTCACGGGGATGCCGAGCCAGCGGGCGGCGACGTCGAGACCGCCGGGGCCCGCGAACAGATCGATCATCCGGGCCGGTGGCGCCGCCCCCGCATCCGACGACATGGTGGAAGATCATAGCCCGCGCGCACCGCGCGGGATTCACACCGGCAGCAACCGGGCGATCACCCGCGAGAGTTGTTCCACGGTGCGGCATTCGTGCATGGTGATGTGCTCGGCGTAACGGTGCGCGGCGCTGTCGCCGGTCGACCAGGAACGCGCGGGTTCCGGGTTGAGCCAATGCGCGTGCGCGGCGCGCTCGACCAGCAGTCGCACGGTGTCCAGGGCGGGATCGGTGCGGTTGGTGCGGGCGTCGCCGAGGATGAGCAGCGAGGTGCGCGGGCCAAGGATCTCGGCGTAGCCGTCGGCGAAGCCGCGGAACGCCTCCCCGTAGTTGCTGCTGCCGAAACGCGAGACGCCGGACTCACGGATGATGCGGGTCGCGATGCCGGGCGCGGGCGGTTCGCCGGGCGCGAAGAACGCGGTGATCTCGTCGCAGGTGTCGACGAACCCGAAACTGCGTACGCGGGTGAACTGGTCCTGCAACGCCTGGATCAGGTGCAGGGTGAATTCGGCGAATCCGCTGACCGAGCCGGACAGGTCGGCCAGCACCACCAGGTCCGGTCGGCCGTGGCGGCGGGCGCGCAGCACCGGGTCGATCGGCACGCCGCCGGTGGCCATCGAGCGACGCAGCGTGCGACGCAGGTCGATGTGTCCGCGCACCGCCTTCTTGCGACGCGCGGACAGTCGGGTAGCCAGTTTGCGCGCCAACGGCGCGACCATCCGGCGCATCTCGGCCAGGTCCTGTTCGCGCGCGCCGAGGAAGTCGATCCGGTCGGTCGCCGCTTCCACGCCGCGCCTGGCGATGTGTCCGGTGCCGCGCAGTTCGGCGGTCCGCAGCAGGGCTTCGGTACGCACGGCGGCCTGGAACCCCTCGACGCGACGACGCGCCTCGATGGTGTGCACGGCGGACTCCAGCGGGGTGCGCGCGCCCATCGCGGCGGCGACGCGCTCGATCAACTCCTCGGGCCGCAGGGTTTTCATGGTCTGGTACGACGACCACCCCATCCCGGAAGCGGCGCTCACCGGGCCGCCGTTCTGCCCCGCGCCCGCGCCGCCGTAGCCGCCGAGCAGGGTCAGCGAGCGACGGGCCAGGTCCGTCGGCACGGCCTGCGCGGTACTCGACAGCGCCGCCACCAGCTCCTCGCGCAGTTCCTCCGGCGAGGACGTCCGCTCCGGTTCCACCCGGGCCACACCGAGGAAATACAGATCGAAGAGCTGGTCGAAGACCGCCCGCTGACCGTCGCGGCGCAACAGGGTCGCGGCCAACCCGGAGCGCAGCCGATGCGGGTCCGACAGACCGAGGGCCACGATCGCCCGGGCGGCGTCGACGGTTTCGCTCGGACCGGCCGTGATCCCGTGCTCGCGTAGCACGCCGACGAAATCGACCAGGCGATCGGTCATCGCGCCCGAGACGGGCAGAGATACAGCGGCGACGGGCGGGGACACAGTCGCGGTGGGCTCGGGCTCAGCGGCGTCGGGCGCGGTCACCGCGAGTCCTCGATCGGGTCGAGTCCCAACTGCCGCAGGGCGAGACGGTGATCGGCGCGGTACTTGAGCAGCACACCGAGCGTCGAGCGCAGGACCTCGCCGCCGAGTTGGCGCGCGCCCAAGGTGACCAGTGTGCGCGCCCAGTCGACGGTCTCGGCGATCGACGGCGTCTTGCGCAGCGGCAGGGCGCGCAGCGCGCCGACCACGGACACCGCGGCGGCGGCCAGGTCCGCGTCCAGTTCGGGGACGCGCAACCGCACGATCGCGCGCTCCAGTTCCGCTGTCGGATAGTCGATGTGCAGGTAGAGGCAGCGGCGTTTGAGCGCCTCGGACAGGTCGCGGTCGGCGTTGGAGGTCAGCACGACGAACGGGGTGCGCACGGCGGTGACGGTGCCCAGTTCCGGGATGCTGACCTGGTGCTCGCCGAGGACCTCGAGCAGCAGACCCTCCATCTCCGCGTCGGCCTTGTCGAGTTCATCGATGAGCAGCACGGTGGACCGGGGATTGCGCAAGGCCCGCAGCAGCGGACGTTCGAGCAGGAACTCCTCGGTGAAAACGTGCGCGCGCGTCGCGTCCCAGCCGTCGCCTGCCGCGGTGATGCGCAACAGTTGGCGGGCATGGTTCCACTCGTAGAGAGCGCGGGATTCATCGATGCCCTCGTAGCACTGCAACCGCACCAGATCCGCGTCCGCCGCGGCGGCGACGGCGCGGGCGAGTTCGGTCTTGCCCACCCCGGCGGGTCCCTCGACCAGCAGCGGTTTGCCCAAGTGGTCGGCCAGGAAGACCGCGGTGGCGATATCGGTGGAGGGCAGGTAGTCGGCCGCGGTCAGCGCGCGGGTGACCTGCTCCACCGAATCGAAGAACTTACTCATCGGTAACCAGTGTAGAAGGAACTCAGTCCTCCACGGCCACCGCCACCCGCCCCTCGGCGACGGCCTCCACCAAGCCCTGATGGTCGATCAGCGTCTGATCGGCGTAGGCCATCGCGAAAACCGCCATCGCGCGGTCGAAGGCGTCGCCCGAGCCCAGGTAGGCGGCGATCGCGACCCGATCACCGGAACGGGCGTGCGCCCGCGCCAAGGTGTGCCCGCACAGCGTCGCGTACTTCGCCAGTTCGCCCGGCGACAGGTTCTCCACCACCGCCGACCCCTTCATGTCGCGCAACTGCCGCCAATAGAAGTAGCGTCCGCCCGGCCCCGTCGCCCAGCCGAGGAAGATATCGCTGGCCGCCTGCATGAGCCGCTGCCCGTGCACCACCCGGTGCCCCTGGTGCTTGAATCGACTCGCCGCCAGATGCGGTGTCAGCACCGAATTCTCGGCCTCCTTGACCTGGAGGAACAGGGGACTGCCGGTGTCGCGGTCGACCATCAGCCCGATGAAACACCGGGTGCCGACACTGCCGACGCCGACCACTTTCAACGCGACCTCCACCAAGCGGTGCCGGTCCAGCAGCACCCGGCGCTCCTCGGGCAGGCTGCGCCGGTAGGCGGCGAAGACACCCGACAGGTCCAGCGCCTCGGGTTCGTCGATGGGAACCAACAGCGGCGGCCGGTGCCGGATGCGCGGACTGCCGTCCTCGCCCGGTTCGGTCAACTTCGACAGCGCGCGCAGACTGGTGTTGGCCCGCGCGGTCGCCAACGCCTTCTCGACCCCCTTGCGCCGCTTCGGCTTGCGCGCCAACTCCACCACCGACTCGGCGTCCACCCGCAGATACCAGACGTCCATCCCGTCCATGCCCGCCACCCGCAGCATCGTCTCGCGATAGCCGCGCGCCGCGGCCAGCACCGCCTTCTCCGCCTGGGCGTCGGTGAAACCGTTGCCGCGCGCCGCCACCGCCACACTGGCGACCAATCGCTTCACATCCCACTCGAAGGGACCCGGCAAAGTCTCGTCGAAATCGTTGAGGTCGAACAGCAGCGCGCGCTCCGGGGAGGCGAACAACCCGAAATTCGACAGGTGCGCGTCACCGCAGAGCTGCGCCGTCAACCCCGATTTCGGCCCCGAGGCCAGATCCGCGGCCATCACCGCGGGCGCGCCGCGCAGGAACGGGAACGGCGCGGCGGCCATCCGCCCGTAACGGATCGGAACCAGCGGCGCCAGCCGCGTCCTGGCCTGCCTGTCCAGGATGGTCAGCGGATCGACCCGGTCCGGCGCGGCCGTCCACCGCCCCAACGCCGCCCGCGACACCCGCTTGCGCGCCAACCGCCCCGCTTCGACCCCCGAGACCTCGGATTCGACCGTCGCCGTCATCCCCACAGTCTTGCTCGACGGATGCCACAGATCAAGACACGGAACGATTGCCCGACACGTTGCGCGCTTGAGCTGCCACGATGACTCACAGATCGGATTGCCAATTATTAGCCATCGACGGTTACCGCTCGTCGAGCCGCCCGACGAGCGAGTCGATCGGCACTCAGCGGACCTCCTCCGGGTTCCCACCCAGCACCGCGCACCGCGAGTCATCAGAACGGATGAACTTCACCGGAATCCGCCCAACACCCGTGACCTGTCGATTCCGGTGCGGCACAGTGTAGGTCGTACGGAGCTCGCCGGTCGGCGCGCCGGGTCCGATCCCCTCCCGAACCCGGCCGCTGCCGCCTCCGACGCGAAAACCGGCGGCTCCGACGAGTATCGACCGTTCTCGGAAGGAATCACGGTGTACAGCAACAGAAATACCCGGCGACTGCTCGGCGCGGCCGCCGTCGCCGGCGCGCTCGCCACGCTCCCCGTCCTGACCGCCGGATCGGCCGCGGCCACACCGCAGACCGGTGCGCCGCAGGTCACCGAGGTCGGGCGCGGCCACGACTGCCGCCGCGACAAGCCCTGGGAGGACTTCTTCGACAACGACCGGTACGGGCGCGGCGGCCACCACCACGGCCACTGCGGCGACCGCAAGCCGTGGGACCTCGACAACCCGTGGGACGCGCCGTGGCGGGGCTTCCGGGTCGAAGGTTCCTTCGGCAGCAGCTAGCGGAACACCGATGGCCCGCTCCCCCGGAAGGGAACGGGCCATCGCGGTTCGACCGGACTCAGGCGGTCTCGGTGATGGGGCGATCCACCCAGCTCATCAGGCCGCGCAACTTGGCGCCGGTGACCTCGATCGGGTGCTCGGCGTTCTGCTTGCGCAGACCTTCGAGCTCCTTGTTGCCGCCCTCGACGTTGGCGACCAGGCGCTTGACGAAGGTGCCGTCCTGGATGTCCTTGAGGATGTCCTGCATCCGCTTCTTGGTGTCGGCGTCGATGACCCGCGGGCCCGAGAGGTAGCCGCCGAACTCGGCGGTGTCGGACACCGAGTAGTTCATCCGCGCGATGCCGCCCTCGTACATGAGGTCGACGATCAGCTTCAGCTCGTGCAGCACCTCGAAGTAGGCCATCTCCGGGGCGTAACCGGCCTCGACCATGACCTCGAAACCGGTCTTGACCAGTTCCTCGGTGCCACCGCAGAGCACGGCCTGCTCACCGAACAGGTCGGTCTCGGTCTCTTCCTTGAACGTGGTCTTGATGACGCCGGCGCGGGTGCCGCCGATGCCCTTGGCGTAGGACAGCGCCAGCGCCTGGCCCTCGCCCTTCGGGTCCTGGTCGATGGCGATCAGGGCCGGGACGCCCTTGCCGTCGACGAACTGGCGGCGCACCAGGTGGCCGGGGCCCTTCGGCGCGACCATGCCGATGGTGACGTTCGCGGGGGGCTTGATCAGGCCGAAGTGGATGTTGAGGCCGTGGCCGAAGAACAGCGCGTCGCCGTCCTTCAGGTTCGGCTCGATGTCGTTGGTGAAGATCGAGGCCTGCGCGGTGTCGGGCGCGAGCACCATGATCACCTCGGCCCACTCCGCGACCTCGGCCGGGGTGCCGACGGTCAGGCCCGCCTCCTCGGCCTTGGGACGCGACTTCGAACCCTCGGCCAGACCGACGCGCACGTCGACGCCCGAGTCGCGCAGGCTCAGCGAATGCGCGTGGCCCTGGCTGCCGTAGCCGATGACAGCGACCTTGCGGCCCTGGATGATCGACAGATCGGCGTCGTCGTCGTAGAACATCTCGACTGCCACAGTGGTTCCTTCCGGGGGGATCGTCCCCGCCCGAGGCGGGGCACACCGAACTTCGTCGGTGCTCTCGTTTTCTGGGTCAAGACCCCGTGGGGCACGGGGGTTGGATCAAACCCGCTGGGCGGGGGCGGCACGCCGTCCGTCGATCGGACAAAAGGTTAGCCTGTGGCCGCGACCGGGTCGTCGGCCACCGTCGGGCGCCGCCCGCGCCTCACCGGGTCGCGGTGATGGACTTCGGGCCGCGTCCGACCGCCACGACGCCCGACTGCACGATCTCGCGGATTCCGTACGGTTCGAGCATGCGCAGCAGCGCGTCGAGCTTGGACCGGGTCCCGGTCGCCTCGACGGTGAGCGCGTCCGGGGACACGTCGATGACCTTCGCGCGGAACAAAGTGACCGCTTCGATCACCTGGGTCCGCACACTGGCGTCGGCACGCACCTTCACCAGGATCAGTTCGCGGGCCACCGAGGCGTCGGCGTCCTGCTCAACGATCTTGATGACGTTCACCAGTTTGTTGAGCTGCTTGGTGACCTGCTCCAACGGCAGGTCGTCCACGGTGACCACGATCGTCATCCGGGAGATCTCGGGCAGTTCGGTGCCGCCGACCGCCAGCGACTCGATGTTGAATCCGCGCCGCGAGAACAGGCTCGCGACCCGCGCCAGCACGCCCGGCTTGTCCTCGACGAGAACGCTCAGCGTGTGGGTGGTACTCATTCGCTCCCCTGGTTCTGCTCGGTGCCCGCCGCGTCGGCGTCGGCCTGCTCGTGATGCTGGTTCAGGGCCTCGTGGATGACGGCGGGCTCGGCGGCCTGCTCGTCCTCGTCGAAGAGCGGACGGATGCCGCGCGCGGCCATGATCTCGTCGTTGCTGGTGCCCGCGGCGACCATCGGCCACACCTGGGCGTCCTTGCCGACGATGAAATCGATCACCACGGGGCGGTCGTTGATCGACTGCGCCTCGCGGATCGCGGCCTCGACCTCGTCTTCCTTCTCCACCCGGATGCCGTGGCAGCCCAGCGCCTCGGCGAGCTTGACGAAGTCGGGGATGCGCAGGGTGTGCGTGCCCAGGTCGGTGTTGGAGTAGCGCTCCTCGTAGAACAAGGTCTGCCACTGCCGGACCATGCCGAGATTGCCGTTGTTGATCAGCGCGACCTTGATCGGGACGCCCTCCACCGCGCAGGTGGCCAGTTCCTGATTGGTCATCTGGAAGCAGCCGTCGCCGTCGACCGCCCACACTTCCTTGTCCGGTGCGCCCATCTTCGCGCCCATGGCGGCGGGCACCGCGTAGCCCATGGTGCCGAGACCGCCGGAGTTCAGCCAGGTCCGCGGCTTCTCGTACTTGATGAACTGGGCCGCCCACATCTGGTGCTGGCCCACGCCCGCGCAGTACACCGCGTCGGGACCGGCCAGTTCGCCCAGCTTCTGGATGACGTACTCCGGCGAGAGCGAACCGTCGCTCGGCGCGGTCCAGCCCAGGGGGTAGCCGTCGCGGATCCCGTCGAGGTAGGCCCACCAGGCGGCGAGGTCGAGTTTCGGCGCACCCGCCGGATCGGCCTTGAGGGTTTCGATCAGCTCGACGATCACCTCGCGGCAGTCACCCACGATCGGGACGTCGGCGTGGCGGTTCTTGCCGATCTCGGCCGGGTCGATGTCGGCGTGGATGACCCGCGCGTCCGGCGCGAAGGAATCCAGCTGACCGGTGACGCGGTCGTCGAAACGCGCGCCGAGGGTGATCAGCAGATCGGACTTCTGCAAGGCCGCGACCGCGCCGACCGTGCCGTGCATCCCCGGCATGCCCATGTTGAGCCGGTGACTGTCGGGGAACGCGCCGCGCGCCATCAGCGTGGTGACCACCGGGATGCCGGTCAGTTCGGCCAGTTCCAGCAGTTCGGCCGAGGCGTCGGCCTTGATGACGCCGCCGCCCACGTACAGCACGGGCTGCTTGGCCTCGAGGATCATCCGCGCGGCCTCGCGCACCTGCTTGCCGTGCGGTTTGGTGACCGGACGGTAGCCGGGTAAGCGCATCTCCGGCGGCCAGCTGAACGTGGTCTGCGCCTGTAGGACGTCCTTGGGGATGTCGACCAGGACCGCGCCCGGGCGGCCCGAAGCGGCCAGATAGAACGCCTCGGCCATGATCCGCGGGATGTCGATGCCGTCGGTGATCAGGAAGTTGTGCTTGGTGACCGGCATGGTGATGCCGGAGATGTCGGCTTCCTGGAAGGCGTCGGTGCCGATCAGGCCGCGGCCGACCTGTCCGGTGATCGCCACGATCGGCACCGAGTCCATCTGGGCGTCGGCGATCGGGGTGACCAGATTCGTCGCGCCGGGGCCCGAGGTCGCCATACAGACGCCGACCTTGCCGGTGGCCTGGGCGTATCCGGTGGCCGCGTGGCCCGCGCCCTGCTCGTGGCGCACGAGCACGTGGCGCACCTTGGTCGAATCGAAGAGCGGATCGTAGACCGGGAGGATCGCGCCGCCGGGAATGCCGAATACGGTGTCGACCTCGAGCTCCTCGAGCGCGCGGACGACCGACTGCGCCCCGGTGACCCGCTCCGGCGGGACCTGGCGGCGGTTGCCCGCCGCGGCGGCAGGGGCTGCCTGCTGATTCGAAGGCGCGGACCGGCGGGCCGATGGCCCCGGTCGTGCGGTTGGTGCGCTCACCGTCTTCGTTCCTAACTGTTCGTACTGGACCCCGGACAACACTGGTGGATGCGGCATGTTCTGGGCGCTGTGCTCTCGGTGTTACGGGTGGAAGCGCCGTGCGACGCCCCACCGCGCGGACTTTCGCCCGAACACGAAAAAACCCCCGTCAGCGCAGGGCTGATCGAGGGTGGCGCGTCAAACGCGAGCTGACGTATTCGACTCAGGCAGTCAGGCTCAACGCTGGACGCGCCGGCCGAGTACGAGCAACTCGTTTCGATTCACGCGCACGACGTTAAGCGGGAGTGAACCGAAGAGTCAAACAGATGA
Source organism: Nocardia takedensis NBRC 100417 (assembly GCF_000308695.1). Lineage (GTDB taxonomy): Bacteria > Actinomycetota > Actinomycetes > Mycobacteriales > Mycobacteriaceae > Nocardia > Nocardia takedensis. Next base: position 96,330 of record NZ_BAGG01000093.1, read on the forward strand.
CCCCGTGCGTCCCATTATGTGGGACAGTGCGGTTGCTTGTGTCCGTTCACCAGGATGCGAGGATGGTGGTGTGTCATCACCGCATCAGTCCGTGCCACCTACTGAATCGTCCCACACCGCGCCCGAGGGATCGGATACGGGTTCCGCCGCGAGCCCGCCGCCCGCCACCCGCGCGAAAGTCATCCGCACGCCCCGCCTGGCCCTGCTCGGCGTCGTCGTGCTGCTGCTCGGGGTATTCCTGTTCTTCGTCGGCGCGCCCGCGCTGACGTGGTGGCTGCTGGTGCTGCCCGTCCTCGTCGCGATCTGGGTACTGCGCACCCAGACCACGGTGTCGGCGAACGGACTCGACCTGCGCACGGTCTTCGGCTCCCGGCACGTGGACTGGGAGCGGGTCCGCGGCCTGCGCATCCCCAAGCGCGGCTTCGTGCGCGTACACCTCGACGACGACTCCGAGGTCACACTGCCCGCCGTGAGCTACGACCGGTTGCGCGAGCTGATCGTCGCCTCCGACGGCCGCATCCCCGACCCGTTCGCCGCCGCCGAGGAGGCCGAACAGCGCGAATGGGAACAGCGGCAGGCCGAGAAGACCGCAGAGGAAGAGTCCCCGGACGCGAACAAGCCCGCGGCCGACCAGGACTGACCTCGCGCGGCCTGTGATCGAACACACGGGTGGGAACAACCACACCCCGCCGGTGGATACACTCGACACAGCCCCGCCTCCGATGCGCGATCCCCGGTGACACACTCCGACCGCGCATCGGCCGGACGGTCCCGGCGGCGACACCCGCCCGAGGACACCGCCCCGCGCCGACGACAACCCTCGCGGCGACACCCACCGAACGACCGCGCGGCCGTTCGGGCAGGCGACCGGTGGCGCGCTCCCACCGACGGGGGCCGAGCGCGCCGGGAGTACCGTGAAATCCGCCGCCGAGCCAACTCCGCGCAGTCGCACCTCAGCCCAGCGACCCCTCGAGGATCTCCATGCCACCGCTTCGTTCACGCACCACCACCATCGGACGCAACGCCGCGGGCGCTCGCGCGCTGTGGCGGGCCACCGGTATGACCGACTCCGATTTCGGCAAGCCGATCGTCGCCATCGCGAACTCCTACACCCAGTTCGTCCCCGGCCACGTCCATCTCAAGGACGTCGGTGAGATCGTGGCGGAGTCGGTGCGCGCCGCGGGCGGCGTCCCGCGCGAATTCCACACCATCGCCGTGGACGACGGCATCGCCATGGGCCACGGCGGCATGCTCTACTCGCTGCCCTCGCGCGAGATCATCGCCGACTCGGTCGAATACATGGCCAACGCGCACACCGCCGACGCGCTGGTGTGCATCTCCAACTGCGACAAGATCACCCCCGGCATGCTCAATGCCGCGATGCGCCTGAACATCCCGGCCGTGTTCGTCTCCGGCGGACCGATGGAAGCGGGCAAGGCCGTCGTGGTCGGCGGCGTCGCCCAGGCCCCCACCGACCTGATCACCGCGATCTCGGCCAGCGCCAACCAGGCCGTGTCCGAGGACGGGCTGAGCGAAGTCGAGCGCAGCGCCTGCCCCACCTGCGGTTCCTGCTCGGGCATGTTCACCGCCAACTCGATGAACTGCCTCACCGAAGCCCTCGGGCTCGCGCTGCCCGGCAACGGTTCCACGCTGGCCACCCACGCCGCCCGGCGCGCGCTGTTCCAGCGGGCGGGCACCATCGTGGTCGACATCGCCAACCGCTGGTACCGCGAGGACGACGCGTCGGTGCTGCCGCGCAACGTCGCCAACGAGCGGGCCTTCCGCAACGCCATGGCCCTCGACGTCGCGATGGGCGGGTCCACCAACACCGTCCTGCACACCCTGGCCGCCGCCCAGGAAGGCGAGATCGACTTCGACCTGGGCACCATCGACGAGATCAGCCGCAAGGTGCCGTGTCTGTCGAAGGTCTCGCCGAACTCCGATTACCACATGGAGGACGTGCACCGCGCGGGCGGCATCCCCGCCATCCTGGGCGAACTGCGGCGCGCCGGCCTGCTCGACACCGACGTCAGCACCGTGCACACCGCGAGCTTCGACGAATGGCTCGACACCTGGGACATCCGCTCCGGCAAGGCTTCCGCCGAAGCGCTCGAACTGTTCCACGCCGCGCCGGGCGGGGTGCGCACCGTCGAACCCTTCTCCACCGAGAACCGGTGGTCCTCGCTGGACACCGACGCCGCGGGCGGGTGCATCCGCGACAAGGAGCACGCCTACACCGTCGAAGGCGGCCTGGTCGTGTTGCGCGGCAACATCGCTCCCGACGGCGCGATCCTCAAGACCGCGGGCATCGACGAGGAACTGTTCTCCTTCGAAGGGCCCGCCGTGGTGGTCGAATCCCAGGAGGACGCGGTCTCCAAGATCCTCGGCAAGCAGATCAAGCCCGGTGACGTCATCGTGGTCCGCTACGAAGGCCCCGCCGGCGGGCCGGGTATGCAGGAAATGCTGCACCCCACCGCCTTCCTCAAGGGCGCGGGCCTGGGCAAGCAGTGCGCGCTGATCACCGACGGCCGCTTCTCCGGCGGCACCTCCGGCCTGTCCATCGGCCACATCTCCCCCGAGGCGGCCAGCGGCGGCGTGATCGGCCTGGTCGAGAACGGCGACACGATCCGCATCGACGTCGCCACCCGCACCCTCGAGGTCGTCGTGGACGACGCCGTGCTCGCCGAGCGCCGCGCCAAGATGGAAGCCTCCGAACGGCCCTGGCAGCCCGTGGACCGTGTCCGCCCGGTCACCACCGCCCTGCGCGCCTACGCCGCCCTGGCCACCTCCGCCGACAAAGGCGCGGTCCGCCGCGTCCCCTGAATCTCGCCTTCGATCGACCCCACACCATCATTCGACGACGATCCGCCGAACGCTCGACAGTCCCGAGCGTTCGGCCGGAGGAACCTCGATTCGAAACAGCAGCGGTGACCTTCCATCGACATGTCCGCTGACCGGAGGACGTGATTTCAGCGCGACGCCGACGACCGTGCAGTGGAGGTAGAATTCCGCGAGGGTCCGGGAGGGGATGTATGACGCAGGGCGACGGCACTTTTGACATCGTCCCGTCCGAAGTGGCCGATGCAGGCCGCTACCTGCAATTGACGGCACAAGAACTGATCGACGGAGTCCGGACCCTGGACACCGAGATAAGTGCCCTCCTGCAAGGCTGGACCGGTGTGTCCGCCACCGCCTATCGATCGGGCTGGGAGGAAACCCGTCAAGGCGCGCAGGCCGTTCTGGACGCACTCGCGACGCTTGCCGAACTGATGGGGGTCACCGCCGATACGCACCTGCGACTGGACAGCGATCGGTCCGGACACACCAGTTCACTCGATCTACCGTAGTTCCGGGGGAAACAGTCATGACCGAACCATTTCGGGTCGACCTGACCGAGCTCGATGACATCACCGCTCGCGTGGCCGGATTCGTCGGTTTCCTCGAAGACAGCCTCATCGGCATTCAGCAACGACTCACCGCGGTTCAGGCCGGTTGGAGCGGCGAATCAGCCGACGCAGCGAACGATGCCTTCGCCCGGTGGCTCACCGGGGCTCGAGATGTCGCCGAGGGAATTCACGAGATGCGCGCCGCCGGCAGCGCCGCCCATCAACGCTACACCGAGGCGGTGGCCACGAATCTGGAAATGCTCGGCCGAGGCGGGACACCGCAGTGACAGTGCTCGATGTCGCGCCACAGGTCTATTACGACGCCGCCGTCGCCTGTAATTCCGCTGCCTCCGGTTTGATCACCGCGCTACAGCACAGGATGCAATCCCTCGACGGCACAAGGGGCATGGCGGGAACGGTCGGCGAGGGGAAGATCTGGGCCGAATCCTACGACCAGCAGGCGCGCGAGGTTTGGAAGGTCTCGCTCGATCTCACCATGGCGCTCGACACCTACGCGCAGATCCTCAACCAGGCCGGTTACAACCATGCGCTCGCGGATCACACTCCCGCCGCAGGGCCCGAACCTCAGATGCCGACACTCGCGATGGTATTCGGCTACTCGCCGCTGGAACTGCTGTCGACCATTCCGCCTTCCGCAGGCGGAGACGGGCGAGGTCTGATCGACGACGGTCTCGATCTGGCAGCCAAGGTCGGCATTCCGATTCCCGATGGTGACACCGCCAAGATGTCGCACGCGGCCGATGTCTGGCACACGCTGTCCACCGATGAATTCGTCACCGACGTGGCAGTGGAACTCGAACGCGCCGCAGTGATGTTCGAACAAGTCACCTCGCCCGACGCCAACTTCATCGATGAAGATCTACGCGAGCTGAAGACGGTCGCCGCGGACCTGGCCGGTGCCTATGCGGAAATGGCCCAGTCCTGCCGCGACCAGAAGCTGGCCCACGACAACCTACGGACCGAACTCGAGCGACTGTGCGGTGACCTCGCACAAGAGATCGCCGTAGAAGTCGCTGTCAGTGTCGCACTCTCGGTGCTCGCCTCCTGCGTCAGCTTCGGCGTCGGGGCCGCCGCCGTGGCCGCGCGGACGACGGCCGCTGTGGCCAGGATCATCGAGAAGTTTGCCGACCTCATCAAGATCGCGGTCAAAGCGGCGAAACTCCACACGGCGGTCGCAGCAAAGCGCATCACTACCAAGACCAAAGAGATCGTTCAACGCATCAAGGACCTCGCCACAAAGCTTCTCGAAAAGATGCGAGGCAAAGTTCCGAAGTCTCTCAAGAACGACCTGGACAATGCACAGGTCTGGACGCAACGAACACTGCCGACGAAAGGACCGCCGAACGGCTATCTGGTCAAGAAGGACGCCGACGGAAATATCACGCACTACTCCTATTACGATGAAGACGGCATAGCCACGAAGCGTGTGGACCTGACCGGGAAGCCACACTACGACAAAGCAACCGGGCAAGACATTCCGACGCCACATGTCGTCGAAGTCAAGAAGAACATCAACCCGAAGACCGGAGAAAAATTCGGTCAAACACTGCCGGACAGTGTGCGACCGGCGCTGCCGGAGGAGATTCCCTAGTGGACGGTGACAGCGAAGGCCGAGCCTCGGCGGAGAGCGCGGTCGCGAGGTCGAAAGATGGCGATACGGGGGCACGGGTCGCTTCGGTGCCGGAATTGGCACAGTGGATCGATCAACCCGTGGTTCTGGATCGTTTGACCGAAATGTTGCGCGACCAAAATGTCACGGTGATGGTCGATGCCGCGGAAGCGCTGGCTCGCAGTGGCGGGCCTGCGGGCATTCGCGCGGTTCTGGAGGAGATCGGTCGAAGTGCGGATGACCCCGACGTCGACTACATCATGTACAAGTTGGAGGAATTGGAGGCGTTGGGCGAGGTGCCGGTTCTAGCGGTCGCCAGATCGTTGGACCCCGCCCGGGAATCGGCCGAATTTCGAGCAGGCGCGGACGAGGTCGAGCGTTATATGGGACACCATGATCCGAAAACGTCGTGACGGTGGTGAACTTGTCGGCGCGGACTGACAACCGCGTCATCCGCCGGCTTCTCTGACCCTGCAGCGACGACGCCCCCGGCCGATTCGGTCGGGGGCGTCGGTTGTCTCGGGGGTCAGTCGAAGGGGCCGATGCCGGTGAGGGGGTTGCCGCCGTGCAGGTACCAGTAGGCGCCGATGGCGGCGGCAACGGCCAGCAGCAGGACGACGAAGGAACCGTAGGAGGGGCGGGTGGCCCATTTGCGGTTGCGGTCCAGCGACCAGCGCCCCGGTCCGGTGAGGATGATCACCGCCGCCGTGCCGGCGAGGATGCTCTCGAGTTCGACGCCGTTGGGCACGCTGCCCCGGTACTGGAAGCCGGGGACCATGCCCTGCTTCCACATCCACGCGTCCAGGATCACGGCGAGCACCGCGCCCGCCGCCAACGGCGTGATCAGGCCGAGGGCCAGCAGCGCGCCGCCGCCGACCTCGCCGATGGTCACCAGGATCGCGCACAGCGTCGCGTGGTCCCAGCCGCCGCCGGCCATCATGTCGCGGGTGCCGTCCAGGCCCGGGCCGTTGAACCAGCCGGTCAGCTTCTGCAAGCCGTGATAGACGAAGGTGCCGCCGACGATCAGGCGCAGCAGGAACAGGCCGAAATCCAAGGTGCCGCGCGGCGGAGCGAGCGCGGGGCGACGGCGCAGACCGCGACTGGGCTCGCCCGGCTGATTCGCCGCGGGCGGAATGCTGGCGTAGGAGTAAGCACCGCCGGCCCCGGCAGCCCCCGCGGCCGCTGCGGGCGCGGCGACCGGTTCGGTCGGCGCTCCGGCGTTCTCGGCGACCGTCGGCACCTCCGGGTCGAGGCCGAGTTCGTCATCGGTGCGCGGAACCGCCCCCTGCTCGCCTTTGGACAGACCGACGCGCGGTAGCTGACCGGTCGGCGAATCGTAGGGACTGCCGACGTTGTTGCGGCCGGTCGTCACCGACTCCTGCTCGCCCGGCGACGGCGCGTCGGGCCCCGATGTGTCCTTCGGCTTGTCACTCACGGGCATACCCTATGCCGCGGCGGCGGGTCGCACAGGCCACACGCGGCGGCGTGTCCGTAGCGGTCACCCCCGACACCCGACCCGGGAGCGGCGCGGGCGACGGTATTTCCGTAACGTCTGAGCCATGAGTGTGGTTGTCGTGGGTCGCGTCGCGATGTGTCTGGCGCTCGGCGCGGTGTTGTTGACCGGATGCGCCCGGTTCGACGATTCGGCGGCGAGTCCGTTCACGCCGGAGCCGACGTTCGATCCCGCCGCGCCCAAACGACCGCAGACCACCCCGCCGTCCACCACCCGTCCGAGCGGTCCGTGCATCGACCCCGATCCGGCGGTCGTGGCGACCTGTCTGGACCCCACCGCGGGCATCATCGCCTTCGGCGACGGCGCGCTGGTCGCCGAACGCCGCACCGGGCGCATCCTGAAGGTCGTCTCCCCGGAGACCCCGCCGGTGGAGGTCGCCAAGATCGAGGTCGACGGGTCCGGCGACGGCGGACTCAGCGATATCGCGCTGTCCCCGCACTTCGGCGAGGACGGCCTCATGTACGCCTACATCACCACCGCGAGCGACAACCGCGTGGTGCGCATCGCCGACGGCGGCTCCCCCAAACCCATCCTCACCGGAATCCCCAAAGGCGCCACCGGGAATCACGGCGCGCTGGAATGGGCCGGACCGGACCGCTTGATGGTGCTCACCGGCGACGCGGGCGATCCCGGACTGGCCGCCGCGCCGTCCTCCCTCGCGGGCAAACTGTTGCGCGTGGACGCCCCCGCGCCCGGGGCCACCCCGCAGGTCGCCGCCTCCGGCATCGGCACCGCGGGCGACCTGTGCCACGACGGCGGGGACAATCTGTGGTTCACCGACCGCACCGCCATCGAGGACCGTCTGCAACGCCTCGACGCCCAAGGCGTCGTCTCCGTCGGCTGGACCTGGCCCGACCGGCCCGGCGTGGCGGGTTGCGCGGCCGCGCTGGACGGCGTCGCCGTCGCCCTCACCGACGGCAAGGCCCTGTCCCTGGCCACCCTCGACCCGAACACCCACACCGTCACCACCGCCCCCAGCCTGCTGGCCCAGGACAAGTACGGCCGCCTCTCCGGCGCCACCGTGGGCCCCGACGGCAGCTTCTGGGTCGGCACCGTCAACAAAGCCGACGGCTCCCAACCCGGCCCCAACGACGACCGCGTCGTCCGCATCCCCCTCCCCCAAGCCGGAGGCGGCGGCGGCCCCGACTAGCCCCTCCCCCGGCGGACCCCCAAGCCCGCCGGGGAGCTCATCGGAGAGCGACGTGCTCCCGGATCAGCGCCGCCGACCGTGCGGGCGGATGCCCGAGCACGTCGCGTCGGATCTGCCCGCGATCGAGCACTCCGAGCACGCGGCGCAGTGCGCGAACCGTGTCACCCCGCGCGCCCCGCAATGGTTGTTCGCCCAGTTCCCAGCGGAGCAGTCCGTCGCGGTGGGCATGCACGATCTCGAACAGGCCGGCCAGGTCGACGAGATCCTTGTCCGCGCCGCGTGATTGCCAGGCGAGCGCTTTGAGGACGACCGCCGCTTCCACATCGGGGATCCGCACATCGATTGGCAGGCGATCACCGCTGGTCAGACGTACATGACCAACAACCCGCAACGGTGGAGCCGCCAACGCCAACCGGAGACCGGGCGCGGGATCGAAACCCCGACCACCGATCTGGTCGGTCCCACGCCGCGCGCTGTCCGGAACCAGGATGTCGACCGCCAGCCTGCCCACGGGATGGTCACGTACGTAGCGGTTCCCGCTCTCGTCCGTGTAATCGCGGCCGCGCAGCCGATCGTGGAAGTAGCGGCTCGCCGCGATCTCGGTGCTGACTCCCGCATCCGCGTCGGCGGTGCCGCGCAAGCGCGTGCCCGGCGTGGGATAGACGTGGATCAGCAACTGCACCATGTGGCCGCCGATGATGCGCCATTCGTCGCTGACGATGTCCGCCGCCGCGGCAGCGACATCGGCCAAGGCCAGGAACCCCAGATCGGCGGCGTTCGTCGTGGAGACCATGTCCGCGATCGCGATCTGCTTCACGATCGGCCCGCCCGAGCCGCGTCGATGTATCGGCGCAGCCGGTCACCGGCTTCCACCGCCGTGGGGTCGGTGCTGGTGTTGTACAGATCCCAGAGGACCGTCGCGGGGTCCGCGAGCAGCCGGGCCCGGTCCGGCTTCGCCGAATGCGCAGCGACCGCGCGAATCGTCGGATCCTCGGGGACGACCACGGTCATCGTCGCTTCCATCGCATCGGACGGGGAGAAGCCCGCGTCGGTGAAATCGATCAATTCGTCCAGGTAGAACCGCACGGTGGTCGGCAACATCCACGGAGCGTAGGCGTCGGCGGCCAGCTCTCCGGTCAGAATCGATCCGGCGGTCAATTCGTTCAACAGGGCACGCGCCGAGAGCAATTGGTCGGCGGGAGATCCGAGGCCGTACCAATGGCCTTGGAGTCCGCGCGGCCCCGGATAGGACCGCAACCACTCGTCGAGGAGTTCGGCGTCGCCGATCCAGCCGGCGTCCGTGCGGATCACATGGTCCAGCGATCGGAGTATGCGGGAGATCGCCTGTTGGGTCGCGCCGACGCGGTCGGCGATCTCGCGCTGCGTCAGTGGCCGGTCCGTGATGGCGAGTACCCGCTGCACGGCGAATCGGTACCAGGAGACGGGTCGGTCACGCCCCACCGCTCTCGGTGCCTCGCCGTACTCGTTCAAGAGCACCGTTCCCCCTATCACCACCGTTTCCGTGGCGACCGATACGAGATCGAACGCACCGCGCGCCGCATCGGCGATCACCGCGTCGGTTGCCTCGGGGGCGGCGAAAAGCACTGTGACCGAGGAAGAATTCGTTCGCATGGCACGTCGCACCGTAGCGGAGCCGAGTCGACCGTGCGAGTAGATTTTCGCGCGGACGGGACGCGGTCGACCGCCCTCGGTGACCAACACCAGATCCGGCAGACCACCGGTCGCTCGGACTCCGGCCCGTTGCAGCAAACGGAGCAGATCACGGTGCACATCCATGGTCACGCCCGGCTCCTAGCGCATGCAATCCGACATGTCAAACAACCGACTGCGCCCGACTATGACTTCGGTTGTTTGACATCACCTTACTGCATGCAGTAGTGCAACTGCGCGATGTCGGACGCTCACCGATCGCGAGTGCCCGACATCGAAGGGGTCAGGAGCAGGCGGCGAGGACGAGTTCGCGGACTCGGGCGGCGTCGGCTTGGCCGCGGGTGGCCTTCATGACGTCGCCGACGATCTTGCCCGCGGCCTGGACTTTGCCGGAGCGGATCTTGTCGGCGATGTCGGGGTTGGCGGCGAGGGCCTTCTCGACCTCGGCTTGCAGGGCGCCTTCGTCGCTGACCATGCCGAGCCCCTTGGACTCGACGATGGCGGCCGGGTCGCCTTCACCGGCCAGGACGAAGTCGACGACCTGCTTGGCGACCTTGTTGTTGACCGTCTTGGCTTCGACCAGGCCGATGACCGCGGCGACCTGGGCGGGGGTGATGGGCAGGTCCTCGAGGGCGACCTCGTGTTCCTTGGCCTTCTCGGTGAGGTAGGCGACCCACCAGGAACGCGCCTCGTTGGCGGGGGCGCCCGCGTCGACGGTGGCGATGATCAGATCGAGCGCGCCCGCGTTGACCAGGTCGCGCATGACCTCGTCGGACAGGCCCCAGTCGGACTGGATGCGGGCGCGGCGCAACCACGGGTACTCGGGGATGGTGCCGCGCAGGCTCTCGACCAGGTCGGTCGAGGGCGCGACGGGTTCGAGGTCGGGTTCCGGGAAGTAGCGGTAGTCCTCGGCGGTCTCCTTGCGGCGGCCGGGCGAGGTGGAGCCGTCGGCTTCGTGGAAGTGCCTGGTCTCCTGCACGATGCTGCCGCCCGCGGCCAGGATCGCGCCCTGCCTGCGCATCTCGTAGCGCACCGCGACCTCGACGCTGCGCAGCGAGTTCACGTTCTTGGTCTCGGTGCGGGTGCCGAATTCGCTCGCGCCGATGGGCATCAGCGAGACGTTGGCGTCGCAGCGCAGCGACCCCTGTTCCATCTTCACGTCCGACACCTCGAGCGAGCGGAGGACCTCGCGCAGCGCCGTCACGTAGGCGCGGGCCACCTCGGGCGCGCGCTCGCCCGCGCCGGTGATGGGCCGGGTGACGATCTCGATGAGCGGCACGCCCGCGCGGTTGTAGTCCAGCAGCGAGTGGCTCGCGCCGTGGATGCGCCCGGTGGCGCCGCCGACGTGCAGCGACTTGCCGGTGTCCTCCTCCATGTGCGCGCGTTCGATCTGCACGCGGAACACGCTGCCGTCGTCCAGGATCACGTCGAGGTGGCCGTCGGTGGCGATCGGCTCGTCGTACTGGCTGATCTGGTAGTTCTTCGGCTGGTCCGGGTAGAAGTAGTTCTTGCGGGCGAAACGCCCCCACGGGGTGATCGAGCAGTTGAGCGCCAGCCCGATCCGGATCGCCGATTCCACGGCCTTCTCGTTGACCACCGGCAGCGACCCGGGCAGACCGAGGCAGACCGGGCACACCTGGGTGTTGGGCTGGGCGCCGAATTCGGTCGGGCAACCGCAGAACATCTTCGTCGCGGTGGACAGCTCGACGTGGACCTCCATGCCGAGCACCGGTTCGTACCGGGCGATGACATCGGTGTAGTCCATCAACTCGACCGTGGGTGCGCTCATGGCCCCAGTCTAGGTAAGCGCCGGTCGGCGACCGCGCCGACCTCCCGGCCCGCGACGTCCGGTCAGGCCGGCGGGAATCGGCGCGTCAGCCACTCGGTCACGTAGGTCAGCACCTCCGGAGAGACGGTGGTCTCGATGGTGGCGTATTCGGTGAGTTTCCCGGTGACCGTCGGCTGCATCAAGTGGTTGAGCCCCGGGAAGGTGTGCACGGTGGCGTCGGGGTTGCCCGCCAGCAGTTCCCGCATGGGCGGTTCGTTCTGGGCGGGCAGCACCTGGAGGTCCTTCTCGCCGAAGAAGGCCAGCGTGGGGACTCGCAGCGCCGCGAGCGAGGCGGTGGGGTCGTGGCGGATCAACGACGCGAAGTAGGTGGTGATCTGGGCGTCGACCTGGTCGTCGGGCACCCGCTGGCCTTCGGGGGCCTTGGCGTTGGCCTGCTTCAGGAACGCTTTGGCCCCTTCGAGGTCGTTCGCGTCGAGCAGTCGGATCATCTCGGTGTTGGCGGCGATCTCGGCGTCGATCGCCTCGGGGGTCGCGCCGTTGGCGGCCAGGATCACCCGCGTCTGTTCGAGCAGGACCGCCGAACCGCGCACCGACGGCCCCGCCATCAGGACCGTGAACGCCACACCGCTGTCGGGGGTGTTCGCGACGAGGGGCGCGATGAAGCCGCCTTCGCTGTGTCCGAGCAGGCCGACCCGCGCCGGATCGATGTCGGGACGTTCCCGCAGGAATTGCACGCCCTGCACCGCGTCGGCGGTCAGGGTCGGGTAGTCGGCGTCGGCCAGTTTCCCGCCCGTGCCGCCGATGCCCCGGTCGTCGGTGCGCAGCACCGCGTAGCCCGCGCGGGTCAGGGTGTCGGCCAGCAGCAGGAAGGGCTTGTGCCCGAACAGTTCCTCGTCGCGGTTCTGTTCGCCGCTGCCGGTGATCAACAGCACCGCCGGGAACGGGCCGTCACCCTGCGGACGGGTCAGGGTGCCCGCGACGGTGATGTCACCGCTGCGGTAGGTGACGTCCTCGGCGCGGTAGGGAAACGGCGGTTTCGGTTCCTGCGGGCGCGCCGGGCCCGCCGACTTGCCGCGCTCCAGCACGAGGGGGAACGACTGACCGGCCTGGGTGAAATCGCCGGTGATGCGGTCGGATTCGTAGCGACCGCGGAAGGTCGGATCGCCGGGGATGTCCGGGAGGACGAATTCGACGCCCGAACGATCCGAGCGCACGTCGCGCAACGGCAGCGCCGAGATCCCCTGCGCGGGAATGTCGATGGTGGCCTCGTCACCGCCGGCGAAGGTGACACCGATGGACAGGGGCTGACCCGGCACCTGGATCTCGCCGTGCCAATCCCCGGTCGTCGGTTCGGGAGGGTCGGCCTCCGAGGAACACGCCGCCACCAACGAGGCGACGACGAGCCACACTGCCAACACGATCAGCCGCCCGGTACGCATGCCGCCACGGTACCCATCGGCGGGACGCGCGCGGATCAGCCTGGAGTCGCGACCCGTCTACGCCGCGGGGACGACCCGCTAGGTCAGCTGCCCGTGACCGATCACGTCCTCGGCCCTGGCGTAGCGGACCGAGGCTTCGATCGCGCCCATGTCCAGGCGCAGCGACGGGTCACGGCGGGCGGCGTCGGCGAATTCGTCCATGACGTCGTCCACGCTGGTGCGCCGCGCCAGCGCGATCAGTTCACGACGGATGTACTGCCCCAACCCCAGGCCCGCCGCCACCGCGCGACTTCCGTACCGGTCGACGACCTCCTCCGGCAGGTCGTAGATCTCGACCAGGCCCGCTGCCTCGGCGTCCCACGCGCAGCCGCAATGGCGGCCCTGGGCGCGCAGGAATTCGACCACGGCGTCGTCGGGCACGCGCACGCGCGCCCTGGCGAGGAGTTCCACCCGCAGGTATTCGGTCACCGACAGGCCCGCGATCCGGGCACGCCTGCGCAGCACATCGGCCGAACCCGCGGGCAGTTCCTCGATTTCGATGAATGCCATGGCGGACACTGTAAACCCGTCGGGTCAGCCGAAGAACGCTTTCGCCTCGTCGTAGCGCGATTCCGGTACCCGTTTGAGTTGTTTGGTGGCCTCGGACAACGCGACGAGCTCGATCGTGGTGCCGTGCAAGGCCACCATCTGGCCGAACCGTCCGGCGTGCACGGCCTCGGCGGCGTGGAAACCGAAGCGGGTGGCCAACACCCGGTCGTAAGGGGTGGGGCTGCCGCCGCGCTGCACGTGCCCGAGCACGGTGGTGCGCACCTCTTTGCCGATGCGGCGCTCGATCTCCGAACCCAACTGCTGGGCGACGCCGGTGAACCGCTCGTGCCCGAATTCGTCGATCCCGCCCTCGCGCAGGGTGAACCCGGAATCCGGTGCGGGATGGGAACCTTCGGCGACCACGCAGATGAAATGCTTGTCGCCGCGCTGGAATCGGCGCTTGATCATCGTGCACACCTCGTCGACGTCGAAGGGCTCCTCGGGAACCAACGTCAGGTGCGCGCCCGCGGCCATGCCCGCGTTCACCGCGATCCAGCCCGCGTGCCTGCCCATGACCTCGACCAGCATGACGCGCTGGTGGGATTCGGCGGTGGTGTGCAACCGGTCGATGGCTTCGCTGGCGATGCTCAGCGCGGTGTCGTGGCCGAAGGTGACGTCGGTGCAGTCGATGTCGTTGTCGATGGTCTTGGGGACACCGACCACCGGCACCCCTTCGTCGGAGAGCCAACTGGCCGCGGTCAGCGTGCCCTCACCGCCGATCGGGATCAGCGCGTCGATGCCGTTGTCGTCCAGGGTCCGCTTGATCCGCGGCAGACCGTTGCGCAGCACGTCGGGATTGGTGCGCGCGGTGCCGAGGATGGTGCCGCCCTTGGTGAGCAGGCGGTCGGTGCGGTCGTCGTTGTGGATCTGGATCTTGCGGTCCTCCAACAGACCGCGCCACCCGTCCTCGAATCCGACGATCGCGTCACCGTAGCGCCCGTTCGCGGTGCGAACGACAGCGCGGATGACCGCGTTCAGTCCTGGACAGTCTCCGCCTCCGGTCAAGACTCCGATGCGCATGGCGCTATCTTGCCCCGCCGAGCCCGCGCCCGGCTCCGCGCCCCCGTGAACGTTGGGTAACCAGTGTGTCGGCCCCGCGCACACCTGCGCCGTTCCCGATCCGCGACCGTTTCCCGCGAACGTCAGTAGAGGTAGACGACCGCGTTCTCGCCGCCCGTGCACGTCACGTAGTCCATGCCGGTCACGCACAGCAGCGTGTACTCGCGATCGTTGATCGGGCTGATCGCGCCGACTTCGCGTTCCTCGCCGGTCTCGCCGTCGCCGCCTTCGGCGTAGGCGGTGCGGACCGCCTCCGCGAACGGACAACTGGTCACTTTGGAGCCGACCGCCGACGCCCGGTAGCGGCCGAGGATCGGTTCGGTCTGGGTGCAGGTGCGCGTGCCCTCCGGAAGCGCGATCCCGGTGTCGACGGGCTGGGTGGCGGGGGTACTCGACTCGTCGCGCATGCGCAGCGTGAGCACGGTGACGACCATGGCCAGGATCAGGATCACCAGGACCCAGGCGAGGCGATTGGCCCAGGCGGCGCGGTTGCCGCCGCGCCGAACGGGACGCGCGCCGGCCAGCGCCGAACGTTCCAGGGTGACGGCGGTCTGGTCGTGACGGTAGACGGGCGCGTCGAGGCCGGCGGGGACGGCCGCGCCCGGACGGACGATCCTGGCCTGCGCCTGCCGCCGCGGTGGCTGTGGGTGGGCACGGCCCGGATAGCCGCCGTCGCCGGCCGCGAACGCGGTGGTCCCCGGTGCGTGCGCGGCGTCGTGGCCGAAACCGGTGTTGCCCTGCACCGCGGTCGAACCGCCCTGCGCGAAGGGCGGGGTGCGATCGACCTTCGTCGTCTCGGGGGCCGCGCCCGGGTCCGCCCGGCGGGATCGGCCAGGGCTTGCAGGTCGACGGTGGCGGCGGCGCCGGGCGGAGGCGGCGGCGAACCGTCACCGACCGCGTCGAGGTCGACGGTGGGCGCGCTCGCCGACGGCGCGTCCTCGGGGTGCCCGTGCGCGTCGAGGCGGCGGGCGGGACGCCCCTGCGGACGTCCGGGTCCGGGCGTGCCCGTACCGACCAGGCGAGGGTTGGACTCCGCCGCCCGGCTCGGACGAGGGGCGTCGCCGCCCAGGTCGACGGTGGGTGGGGACGGCGGACTGCCTGCCCTGGGATCGCGCGGGGCGGGTCGGGGCGTGCCGCGTGCCTGCGCGCCGGCGAAACGCGTGGTCGACGCGTCGCCGGTGTGGGTGGCGCGCCGGGGCGCGGGGTCCAGGGACGGGAACGCGACGGTGGTGGGCGCGGTGGGGCCGTGGGCGGGCGCGGTCAGCGCGGCGCGGGCGGCGGCGGCCAGCGCGCCCGCGGTCTGGAAGCGGTCGGCCGGGTCCTTGGCCATGCCGCGGGTGACCACGGCGTCCAAGGCGACGGGCAGGCCGGGCTGTTCGGCGCTGGGGCGGGGCGGCGGCGTGGTCAGGTGCGCGCGGATCAGCACGCTCATCGCCGTGGCGGGGAACGGTTGCGCGCCGGTGAGGCATTCGTAGAGCACGCAGGTCAGCGAGTACACGTCGGCGGTGCCCGCGATGGGGGCGCTGTCCAGGCGTTCGGGGGCGATGTAGTTGTAGGAGCCGATCGCCGCGCCGGTCTCGGTGAGGTTCGGGTCGCCGACCGTGCGGGCGATGCCGAAATCGGCGAGGTAGGCGAAATCCGAGGGGGTGACCAGGATGTTGGCGGGTTTGACGTCGCGGTGCACCAACCCTTCGGCGTGCGCGGCGTCGAGGGCGGCGGCCACCTGCTCGATGATCCCGACCGCGCGCACCGGACTCAGCGGGCCCTTGCCGCGCAGCACCGACCGCAGGTCGCTGCCGCGCACGAAACGCATGTCGATGTAGAGCACGCCGTCGATCTCGCCCCAGTCGTGGATCGGGATGACGTGCGGTTCGGCCAGGCGGGCGGTGGCCCGCGACTCGTGCCGGAACCGCTGCTGGAAGGTCGGGTCGGCGGCCAACTCCGCGGGCAGCAGTTTCAACGCGACGACCCGGCCCTTGACCGTGTCGAGGGCCTCGTACACCTCGCCCATTCCGCCCCGGCCGAGCAGTGAGCGCAGTTCGTAGGGGCCGAACCGACCGCCCACGCGCGACTCCGCGTCCTCCACCCCGTTTACCTCCACCTCGCGGACGTGACCGTCCGGACCGCACGCCGTCTCCCGGAACCTCACCTACATTGTTCGCCGGCGCGGCGCTCGGCGTTCTCTCACCGAGCGCACGTGCCCGCGGACAATTCGTCGAGATGGTCCGACACCAGCGACGCCATCCGGTCCAGAGCCTTCATACCATCGGCGAACGCGCCCGAATCCGGCTGCGCCGCAAAGGCGACGGCGATCCTGCCGGACGGGGTGACGATCAGGCCGAATTGGCGGACCAGGTATTTGCCCGCGGCGTCGGGGCCCCAGCCGCCCTTGAACTCCGCGCCGGTGAACGCGCCGAGCCCCCAGCGGTGGGCGGGCACGATCTGCTCCATGAGGTCGACCACCTTCTGACTCTGGGGCAGACAAGGCAGCCGCGAGGCGAAGCGGACCTGTTCGGCCAGCGACCATTCGGCCTGCCCGAACGCCGAATGGTCGGGTCTGGCGCGGGCGGCGGGCACGGTGGTCTCCTCGTCGCCCGCCTCGCGCAGGATCTCCTCGACCGAGGCGGCGGCGCTCTGCGGCGACCCGAGCGCCTCCCACAGCACCTCGGCGGCGGTGTTGTCGGATTCGGTGATCGCGGCCGAGGCGGCGTACCCGCCGTAGGAGGAGTCGGCGCGGATCGCGGCGATCGTCAACGGGACTTTCATCGTCGACCAGGCCGGTCCGGTGGTCCAGTTGCCGAACATCGCGGGACGGTCGCCGCCGACCGGCATCACCGCCATTCCGAAGCGGCCCTTCAGACCGGCCTGGAGTTCCTGGAATCCGGCGGCGAGCGTGCCGGGCAGGGTCATCGACAACTGCGGTTCGCTGACGGCGGCGGCCTGGGTGATCGTGGTCTCGTCGGTCGAATCCGGCCCGGAGGCGTCGGTGCCGCACGAAGTGGCGAGCAGGACGGCCAGAACGGAAGCGCGGAGGGCTCGCCGAGGACGGTGGAACGTGATGTGACGCATTACTCTCGGTGGCTCCCCACGGTACCCGGGCTCGTACGGTAGCCAGACACCGTACACGGACCCTGCTTCGACACGCGGCCGAGCGTAGCCGCCCGGAACGGCGCGTCGAGGTCGGGTTCCACCCGTTTCTGCTTCATCGGCGGTCTCAGTAGATGTAGACCACCGCGTTCTCGCCGCCGGAGCAGGTGACCACCTGCTGCTCGACCGCGCAGTTCATCGTGTAACTGCGTCCCGTCACCGGACTCACCGCGACGACCGAGCGGGGCGGACGGTTGGCGGCCGTCGAGGCGGCGTCGGCGTAGGCCTTGCGGACCGCCTCGGCGAACGGGCAACTGGTCACCTCGCTGCCTGCGGCGGCCTGCCCGAACGTGCCGGGCGAGAGCCGACCCGTGGCGCAGGGTTTCGCGCCCGCGGGCAGTGCCGTGGTGGTCGCGGCGGCACTGGTGCCGCGCGGCGCGGAAGTCGTCGCCGGGCCCGGCGCGGCCGCCTGCGGACTCGCGGTGGTGACCGGGCCTGCCTGCTCCTCGATCTGCTGGTTGTCCGCGCCGGGGCGCAGCATCGTCCATCCGACCACCCCGCCGACCGCGACGACGACGATCACCAGCACCGCGACGAGGATCGGGCCGACCACCGAGCGCCGCTTCTCCGGCGGGGCCTCGCCGTAGGCACCCTGCTCGTCGTAGCCGTAGTCGGCCTGCGGGCCCGAGCTGTCGTAGCCGCGGCCCGGGTCCGGTCGATAGTCCGAATACGCCTGCGCGCCGCCGTATTCGGCGTCGCCGTAACCGGGTTCGCCATAACCCGGTTCGCCATAACCCGGTTCGCCGTAGCCGCCCGGATGCTGCCCTTCGGGGTAGCGGCCGTCACGGTACGGATCGTCGGGGTGGGCACCCCGGCCCGCCGCGTACGCGCCGTCGGAATATGCCCGGTCCGCGTAGCCCTGCTCGGAGTACGCCCGGTTTCCCTGCTCGGCGTACGCCTGATTCGCGTACGCCCGGTCGGAATACGCCTGCTGCGCGTACCCCTGCTCCGAGTAGTCGGGGTCGGCGTAACCGGCGGCGGGTTGCGCGGATTGGTCGTAGCGCTGGGTCTCGGCCGCGTACGCCTGCGCGTCGTAGTCCGACACGCGGGCCGCGTAGGCGTCCAGCGGCGCGGCGACCGGTTCGAAGCGCTGGGTCAGCAACGCCGGATCGACTTCCGGGTCGGGATAGCGGCGCGTGGGCGGCGCCTGCTGGGGAACCACCGGTGCGGGCGGTTCCGGTTCGGTGTAGCCGCCGACATCCGGATACCCGCCCTCGGCGTAGCCGGCCTCCGCGTAACCGGCGCTCTCGTCGCGACCAGCGCTCTCCGGATAACCGGCCGACTCGGCATAACCGGGACTCTCGGCACGGCCGGCGGCCTCGGCATACCCCGCATAGCCGGCCGACTCGGGTCGACCGGTCGCCTCGGAATACCCGCCTCGGTAGTCCGGGGTGGGCGGCGCGACCTCGGCGAACGGCGTACTCGACGGTGCGGGGTAGGGCCCCGACAGGCTCGGGGACGCCTCGTAGCGCTGTGTCGCGGGCGCGGGTTGGGCGGCGTCGGGCAGTCGCTGGTCCTCCGCGTAGAGGTGGGCGTCGGGGAAGGGACGCACCGGAACCGACGGGGCCACGGGGATCTTGGGCGCGGCGGTGGGCAGCGGACTGAACTGGATCTCGGTGGGGTGCACCGCGGTGGCCGCCGTGGGGCGGATGATCGAGATCTCGCCGGTCGACTCCGGTGGGATCAGCGAACTCGCCGGGGCCTGTTCGCCGCCGTGCCCGAAACGCGACGGGTCGGGGGTGCGCACGACGAAGGTCGGCGTGGCGGGCGCGGACAGCGCCGCGCGTGCGGCGCGGGCCAGTTCGGCGGCGCTGCCGTACCGCTCGGCGGGCGCCTTGGCCATGCCCTTGGCGATCACGGCGTCGAGCGCGGGCGGGATGCCCGGCCGCCGCTGACTCGGCCGCGGTGGCGGTTCGTTCAGGTGCGACTGGATCAGCACGTTCATGCTCGCCGCCGGGAACGGCGTGGTGCCCGTGAGGCATTCGTGCAGGACGCAGGTCAGCGAGTAGATGTCCGAGCGCGCGGTGGCCTGCCCGTCGAAGCGTTCGGGGGCCATGTAGATGTAGGAGCCGACCGCCATGCCGACCTGGGTGACCGCGCTGTCGCCCTCGGTGTGGGCGATGCCGAAATCGGCGAGGTAGGCGAAATCGGCGTCGGTGACCAGGACGTTGCCCGGCTTGACGTCGCGGTGCACCAGGCCGTCGGCGTGCGCGGCGTCCAGGGCGGCGGCGATCTGGTCGACGATGCCCATCGACCGGTCGGGGCTCAGCGGCCCCTGGGTGCGCAGGATGGTGCGCAGGTCGACGCCGGGCACCAATCGCATGTCGATGAACAGGACGCCCTCGATCACGCCCCAGTCGTGGATCGGGATGATGTGCGGTTCGGCCAATCGGGCCGCCGCCTGCGATTCCCGCCGGAAACGCACTTGGTACACCGGGTCCTTGGCGAACTGCTCGGGCAGCAGCTTGACCGCGACCACGCGGTCCTTGACGGTGTCGTAGGCCTCGTAGACCTCGCCCATGCCGCCCCTGCCCAGCAGCGAGCGCAGCTCGTAGGGCCCGAACCGGCTACCGACCCTCCATCCAGGTCCGTCCACCCCGTGAAACCTCCGTTTCCCGGGCGGCGGCATCGATCGCGTGCCTACCCGTCAACTGAGGGATTCTCCCGGTGCCACTACCCCGTGGTCAAACGCAAAGACGATCGCGGCCGCGCGGTCCCGCAGGTCCAACTTGCCGAAGATGTGCCCGACATGGCTTTTCACGGTCACCTCGGAGATGCCGAGGCGCGCGGCGATCTCGGTGTTGCTGCGTCCGCGCCCGATCAGTTCCAGGACCTCGTATTCGCGGGCGGTGAGTTCCGACAGTCGCGATCCGCTGTTCGCGGCGACGGGCCGGACGCTGCGGTAGGCGGTGAGCACCCGTCCGGTCACCGAGGGGTCCAGCCACGCACCGCCGTCGGCGACGGTGCGGACCGCGCGGATCAGGTCCTCGGCGGGCGAATCCTTGAGCAGGAAACCGGCCGCGCCCGCGCGCAACGCACCCGACAGCAGTTGGTCGTCGTCGAAAGTGGTGAGTACCAGCACCGGCGGCGCGCCGTCGCGGGAGCGCAGCGCGCGGGTGGCGTCGATGCCGCCGACGCGTTTCATCCGCAGGTCCATCAGGACCACGTCGGGCCGGTTCGCGGCGACGGCGGCGGCCACCTCGTCGCCGTCGGCGCATTCGCTGACCAGGAAACCGTCCCGGCGGCGCAGGATGCGTCGCAGACCACCGCGCACCAGTTCCTGATCATCGACCACGAGCACCGCGACCGCGGCCTCCCCGGACGAGGCCGTCACATACCCTCCCGTATCGGATCCACCATTCGGGTGGGGAACAACCCCACCGGACATCCCGTCCCGCGCGCGCCCGCGATCGGGAATTCCGCGCGCACCGACCACCCGTCGTCGTAGGGGCCCGCCGTGAGCGCACCACCGAGCAGTTCGGCCCGCGTGCGCATCCCGGACAACCCCATCCCCGCCCCGCGTTCCCGATACGGGCCGGACGGCAGGGTATTGCGCACCGTCAACCGCACGGCGTGCGCGTCGATCTCGAGGTGCACGCGCACCGTCGCGTGCGGCGCGTGCTTGACCACGTTCGCCAGCGATTCCTGCCCGATCCGGTACAGCGCGAGCCCGACCGCGGCCGACACCACCGCGGTCTCGCCCTGCTTGCTGCTGCGCACCTCCAAGCCCGCGCGGACGAAATCGGCGATCAGATCGTCCAGGTCGCCGAGGCCCGGTTCGGGGGCTGGGTTGGCGGGACCGCCCGCGTCGAGCAGGCCGATGGTGCGGCGGATGTCGGCCATGGCCTGCCTGCCCAGTCGCTCGGCGTCGACCAGGGCCTCCACCGCGTCGTCGACGTCGCGATCGGTTTGCAGCGCGTGTCTGGCCGCCGTCAGGTGCAGCAGAGTGATGCTCAGCGAGTGCGCGATGACGTCGTGCACCTCGCGCGCGATGCGGCGGCGCTCGTCGTCGGCGGCGCGCGTGGCGCGGATCGCCTGACTCTCGCGTTCCTGGTAGAGGAATCTGCGCTGGTAGCGCAGCATCACACCGACCAGCCAACCCAGCAGGATGCCGACGGTGTACATCGGAATGCCTTGCAGGCGTTCGCCGGACACGCTCCAGCTCAGCCGCCCGGCCACGTCGAAGGCGACCAGTTCGGTGACCGCGAGCGCGGCGAACAGCGCGCTCCAGCGTTTGGGGACGATCGCCGAGACCTCGCCGACGACCACCACCAGCACGAACGGCGCGAAATCGGCCTCGACCGGTTGCAGCAACAACAAGGCGGTCGCGGCGAGTCCGGTGCCGGCGAGCAGGGTCGGACGCGGGGTGATCCCGAGCAGGCAGAACGCGGGCACCGAGGCGAACAGCAGCGCGGTCGCCAGCAGCGGCAGCACGGTCGGGAAGTAGGCGTGCCGCTGCACCAGCGCGCCGCCCACGACCACGATCAACGCCAGGTCCGCGCTGATGATCAGCGAGGGCGGATAGTCGAAGGGCAGGTCGTCGAGGTAGCCGCGCATCACCGCGACCGGACTCCGGGTGAAGGCCACCAGCCGCTCACGCACGGTCCCACGCTGCCGTGGCGGCGTCGCGGCCGTGGGGATGGCGTGGGTCACATCCATGTCACCAGGCTAGACCGCCCGGTTCGGTGTCACATCGTGCCGGGAGCGGGGCCCGCCTCCGACCGGGGTAGGACACCGATTCGCGTCTTCGGCACGACGACAGCGCGGCGGCGCGACCGTAGCGTCGAGAGCGTTCCGCAAACACCGTCGCGACACCGCGGCGAGGGCGGACACACCGGCTGCGGACACACAGGAGGGCTGTCCTATGTCCTGGGAAGATCAGCACACCCGATCCGAGATCCTACGAACCGTACTCGCGCGGGCCGCGGTCGATCCCGCGCGTGCGGACCTGTTCACCGGCCTGCCCGAGCTCGACCGACTCTTCGGCGGCGTCACCGGCCTGTTGGCGGCGCTGCGGCACCGCTGGAACAACCATCTGGCCGCGAAACTGGACCAGGCCATGACCGCGGGCCAGACCAGTATCGACGCCTACCTCGAACTCTGCGCCGAACAGCCCGCCCTGCGCGCGCTGCTCGACGCCCATCGCGACCGTCCGGTCACCGCGCCCGCGACCGCGCGCTGACCGGACCCCGGAAAACTGAAGGGGGACACACGATGTCAGAAACGTCGGAACCCATGCTGGAACTGTCGGGCATCACCAGGCGCTACCGGATCGGCGAGCAGAGCGTACGCGCGCTCGACGGGATCGACCTGCGGATCGGCAGCGGTGAATTCACCGCCGTCATCGGGCCGTCCGGATCGGGCAAGAGCACACTGCTGCACCTGCTCGGCGCGCTCGACAGCCCCGACTCCGGCTCGATCCGGTTCCGCGGCACCGAGATCGGCGCGCTCGACGAACACCGCCAATCCGAATTCCGCAGACAGCACGTCGGATTCGTCTTCCAGTTCTTCAACCTGCTGCCGACCCTGACCGCCTGGGAGAACGTCGCGGTGCCGAAACTGCTGGACGGGACGGGATTGCGCAAGGCCGAACCCCGCGCGCGGGAACTGCTGGCCCGCGTCGGACTCGGCGACCGCGCCGAGCACCGACCGGCGGAACTGTCGGGCGGGCAGATGCAGCGCGTCGCGGTGGCGCGCGCCCTGGTGATGGCGCCGCCGCTGATCCTGGCCGACGAACCCACCGGCAACCTCGACACCGCCACCGGGGCCTCGATCCTCGCGCTGCTCGGCGAGATCGCGGGCGAAGGCAGTTCGGTGGTCATGGTCACCCACGACATGTCCGCCGTCGAATACTGCGACCGCGTGATCACCCTGCGCGACGGTCGCATCGGCTCCGACGACCGTGTCGCGCGCGCCGCCGCGGAGGTGCCCGCGTGATCCGCGCCGCCTGGGATCGGTTGCGGCTGTTCACCGTCGGCGAACTGTTGGCCCACCGGGGCCGGACGCTGCTGTCGCTGTGCGTGATGGCGGTGTCGGCGGCGCTGCTGGTCGCGGTGCTGAGCATCTCCGGATCGGTCACCGGTTCGGTGGACAAGCTCGCCCAGGGTCTGGGCGGCCGAGCGCAATTGGAGATCACCGGCGTCACCGACGCGGGCTTCGAGCAGACGCTGCTGCCGCGCGTGGCCGCGACGCCGGGCGTCGAGCGGGCGGTGCCGATGCTGCGCGCCCAGGTCGGCGCGCAGGACGAGCGCACCCTGTTGATCGGGGCGGACGCCAGTATGGCGGCGCTGGGCAGCGAACTGGCCGCGCCGATGTCCGCCGCGACCGCGAAACTGCTCGCCGTGCCCGGCGGCGTCCTGGTCGGCGCGGCGACCGGCCACGCCGAAGGCGAACGTTTCGCCCTCGGCTCCGGCACGGTCACCGTGGCGGCGGTCCTGGACGCCGACACCAGCGCGCGACTCAACGGCGGTCATCTGGTGGCCGCCCCGCTGCCGCTGGCGCAGGCGCTGACCGACCGGGTCGGCCGCCTCGACTCCATCCAGATCGTCCCGGCCGCGGGCGTCGACCTCGACACGCTGCGCGCGGACCTGACCGCCGCCGTCGACGGACGCGCGGTGGTCGCCGACCCGAGTCTGCGCACCGCCCAGGCCAGTGGCGCGATCCAGATCGTGCGGTACTCGACGCTGATGTCGGCGGCCGCGGCGCTGGTGGTGTCGGGCTTCCTGATCTACAACGCCATGAGCATGGCCGTGGCGCAACGCCGTCCGACGCTGTCGATGCTGCGCGCGATCGGCGGGCGACGCGGCCCCATGGTGCGCGACCTGCTCGCCGAGGCCGCGCTGCTCGGCCTGCTCGGCAGTGCGCTGGGCGCGGCGCTGGGCACCGTCATGGGCCGCTTCGCCATCGACACCCTGCCCGCCGCGATCATGCAGTCGGTCGAGGCGCGCACCGAATACCTGGTGCCCTGGTACGCGATTCCGGTCGCGGTCACCGCCTGCGTGACGGCCAGTGTGGCGGCCTCCGCCATCGCCGCGCGGCAGGTCTACAAGGTCGAACCGATCGAAGCGCTGGCCCCCGTCGGCGTCGGCGGCGGGGACACCGGCGGACCGCTGCTGCGCTGGGCTGCCGTCGCGCTCGGACTCGCCCTGCTCGGTGCGGCGATCGGCGTCGCCACCACCGACCTCGGACGGGTGTCGCTGGCCGCGATCTCGCTGTCGTTCACCGCCGCCGTGGTGCTGTGCTTCGCCGCCACCGGGCCGATCACCCGCGCCGCCGCCGTCGTCGCGCGCCTGTTCGGCCCGCCCGGCGCGCTCGGCGCGACCAGCCTGGAACGCGCGCCGCGCCGCGTCTGGGCGACCGCGATGACCGTCCTGATCGGCGTCGCCGCCACCGTCGCGGTGGGCGGGGCCTCGCGCAACATGGTCGACTCGGCCTCGGCGACCTTCGAAGGCTTGGCCAGGACCGACGTCTACGTCAGCCCGGCCGCCATGGACCAGTTCCCCACCGGGCCGCTGCTGCCCGCCGGACTCGCCGACCGCATCGCGGCGCTGCCCGGCGTCACGTCGGTGAACCCCGGACAGATGGCCTTCGCCACCCTTGGCACCGGCCGGGTCATGTTGCAAGGCTTCGTGGGCGGACGCGGGGACGCGATCACCGACGTCGTCGACCCCGCCGTCCTCCCCCGCCTGGTCGACGGAACCGGCGTCATCGTCTCCCGCGACATCGCCCGGGCGCTCGATCTGGACACCGGGTCGCGGGTCGCGCTGCCGACGCCCACCGGCGTGCGCGAAGTCGAAGTGGTGCAGGTGATCCCGTATTTCAGCGCGATCGCGGGCGTCGTCGTGATGGACCTCGACCACCTGCGCGACTGGTATCAGCGGCCCGGCGAGACCGTGCTCGGCATCGACCTCGCGCCCGAGGCGAACCCGGCCGCCGTCCTGCGCGAGATCGAAGCCGCCGTCCCCGCCGGAACACACGTCACCACCGGACGCGACGCGGTCACCGCCACCGGTTCCGGCATGCGGCAAGGCACGGCGCTGAGCACCTCGATCCTGTGGATCGTGGTCGTCGTCGCCACCGTCGCGCTGCTCAACACGCTCATGCTGTCGGTGCTCGAACGCCGCCGCGAACTCGGCGTGCTGCGGGCCATGGGCACCGACCGGCGCTTCCTGCTGCGCTCGGTACTCGCCGAAGCCGCGGGCATCGGCCTCGTCGGCGCCGCGCTCGGACTGGCCGTCGGCGCCGCCGTGCAATACCTGGCGACCCTCGCGATGAGCCACGCCATGACCATCGACATCGACTACCGCCCCGGCTGGTCGATCCTCGGCTATGGCGCCGCCGCCCTCACCCTGGCGCTGCTCGGCTCGATCCCGCCCGCCCTGCGCGCCGCCCGGCTGCCGATCATCGCCGCGCTCGCCGTCGACTGAGCCGGCCCGCTCAGACCGGAGCCCGCGTCCACCAGTCGAAGACCTCGACATCGGCCGCGGGCTTCCCGGCCTCCGGATCACGCGACCTGCCGTGATGACTCACCGTCACCAGATATTCGGCGTGGTCGGCGTCACCGAAGGACACCACCATGTGCGCGGTCGCGAACAACCGCCGCGACGGACCCGACGGGTCCTCCACCATCCACGCGTGCCGCGTATAGGCGATCCCGCTCTTCATCCCCACCCCGTCGACCTCCGAAGGCACCTCGGCCACCGCGGCCGCCGCCTCCAGCGGACTGGCGTAACCGAGCACGACATAGGACAGGTGATCGGCGTCCTCCGCCGCGCGCACGCACTCCCACGCGATCGTCCACTCGGTCGACCGCAGCGCCGCCGTCGGCCGGAACCCGTCGGCCGGACTGTGCGCGGTGCACGCGGCCTTCTGATACCCCACACCCCGCACCCCCGGCCCCTGCGGCAACAGCCACGGAAACGCGCTCTTGCTCGCGGCCAACGCATCCGGCGCGCCCGTCGGCGATACCGAACGCGGACCCGAAGTCCCCGCCTCCTCCTCGACCGGCCCCGCCGCCTCCGGCGTCGCCGCCGACCCGTCCGCGACGTCGTCCTCCCCCACCGCCACCACGAACACCCCCACCGCGGCCACCACCAACGCCACCAACCCCAAGGCGATCAACACCAACGAGCCACATCCCCTGTTGCGCCGCAACGGATTCGGCGCACCCTGCTGGTTCGGCCGGGCGTAGGCGGGGTCGTAGCCGGGCGGTGCCGGACGAGACCCCGGAGCCGCGCCGGGACCGGTCGATTCGGGCGACCCGCCGGCCGCTGCTCCTCCGGGCGACCCGCCACCCGACACATCTACGTACGGTCCGCCGGCCGAGGCCGCGACGAAACTTCCGCCACCCGATGTCTCGACGGATCGCTCACCACCGGATTTCGCTTCGGACGCCCTTTCCCTCGACGCCGAACCGGACTGCTCACCACCTGCCCCCTCCGCGGACTGCTCACCACCCGACGCCACAGCGCTTTTCTCACCCCCCGACGTCGCACCGGACTGCTCGCCACCCGACGCCCGAGCAGATCTATCGCTGCCCGCTGTCGTAGCAGACCTGTCAGCACCCGACGCCGCAGCAGATCTACTGCCATCCGAAGCCACAGCAGACCTTCCCCCATCGGACATCGCGGCAGGGCTGTCGCCACCTGACCTCGGGGCAGATCGATCAGCACTCGACGCCACGGGCGACCTGTCACCGCCCGACGTCACACCGGACTTGTCGCCACCTGCTGTCGCAGCAGACCCGTCAGCATCCGATTCCGAGGCAGACCACTCACCACCCGCTGTCGACGTGGCTCGCCCGCCCTCCGATTCCGCGCCGGGTCTCCTGCCAGCCGATATCCCGGCCGCGCGCGGGTCTCCGACGGTGTCACCGGATGCCCCATCGCTCGTGGCGGTTACGGCGTCGCCCTCGGTCCCGGTGCCTGCGCGGTCGCTTGTTGTCGACGACGCGGTGGCCGTTGCCGCCTCCGATTCCGCAGGCTCGCTCCCAGCGCGCGTGTTCCCCGCACGGACCTCACTCGGCGTGGTGTCGCCGGCGGCACCGTCCGCCGGGGCAGATCCCGACGCCGACCGCTCGGACCTGTCCGACACCGCCCCCGCCGCGGAATCCACTCGCTTCCCGGACCTCCGCGACCCGAACTCCCGCCCCTGCTCCCGCGCCGCCCACGCGGCGACCTGCAACCCCGGCCCCGCCTCCTCGAACCGATCGGTGACAGCGGCGCTCCCCTCGGTCCCGACGCTCCCCGACCGCTTCACCAGATCCACACCGCGTACCGGGGCATCGGACGAACCTTGATGCGACGCCGACGACGCGTGCTCTGCCCCCGACCGCCCTGAATCTCGCTCTTGTCCAGGCGATCCCGGCGAAGCTTGCTCTGTCCCCCGCCACACTGGCGGACCTTGCTCCTGCCGAGGCGAACCCTGCGCTACCGGGGGAGCGTACGGCGAACTCTGCGGTACTTGCTGCGGCGGCGGCGATCCCGGCACACCTTGCACTCCCGGGGGAGCATACGGCGGACCCTGCGCTGCTTGCTGCGGCGGAGCCTGCGGCCCCGGTGGAGCACCGTAGTGCGATGGGTGGCCGGCCTGCGGAACCCCGGAACTCGGATCGGGGAAGGGTTGCGGCTGAGGCACTCCCGGTGGCATCGCGGCTCCGGGAGGCAGAGCCGCCGGCGGTAGTCCGGCACCGGAATGCGGTACCGGCTGCGGGACCGGAACAGGCGGTGAACCTTGCTGTGGCCCTTGCGATCCCGGCGGGGCGGCATAGGACGGCGCGTATCCGGCGGGTGGCATTCCGGAGCCGGGTTCCGGACCGGGAGGCATCGCGGGAGGCGGAGCCGCCGGTGGCAACCCCGCGCCGGAATGGGGAACCGGTTGCGGGAGCGGACCGCCGTGCCTGCCGGGTTGCGGAACCGCTGGTCCGACTTGGCCCGGTTGCGGAACCGGCGATCCGTACGGCCCGACCAGGGCACCGGGTGGACCCGCCTGCGGCGGCATCGCGCCGGGCGGCGCCGACTGCGGTAGCACGCCCGGCGTGGATTGGGGCATGCCCTGGTAGGGCATCTGGGGCGGGGGAAGGCGGGGACCGGACGTCGTGGTGAGTGCGTGGCGGGCGGCGGCGGCGAAATCCGCGCAGGTGGCGTAGCGGTATTCCGGGAGTTTGGCCATGCCCGCCGCGAGGACCGCGTCCAGGGCGGGGTTCAGGCCGGGGCGACGAACGGCCAGCGGCGGAAGGGCCAGGTGCAGGTGGCCCTTGATGATGTCGGCGGGGTTGTCGGCGTCGAACGGGCCGACGCCCGCCAGCAGCCAGTACAGGGCGCAGGCCAGCGCGTATTGGTCGGTGCGCGGGTCGAGGCGGCCGCCGGTCATCTGTTCCGGGGAGGCGTAGGCGAGGGTGGCGGTGAACATGCCGGTCTGGGTGAGGTGGGTGGAGTCCTCGCGGAGCCGCGCGATCCCGAAATCGGTGAGGAACACCCGTTCCTTCTGACCGCCCGAAGCGCGGGCCAACATGATGTTGGCGGGCTTGACGTCGCGGTGCAGCACCCCCATGCCGTGCGCGTAGTCCAACGCGTCGGCGACACCCTCGATGATCTGCACGGCGCGTTCCGGGGGCAGGGTGAGCGGGTTGACCGCCGCCGCGTCGACGCCGTCGATGTACTGCATGGCGATCCACAACTGACCGTGTTCGGACCCGCGGTCGTAGACGGTGACGATGGCGGGATGGTCGAGTTGCGCGACCAGGTCGGCTTCGCGTTCGAACCGGGCGCGGACCTCGGCGTCGGTGAACAACTCCGGGTTGAGCAGTTTCAGCGCGGTCCTGCGGGCGAAACGCGGCTGCCTGGCCAGATAGACCGAGCCCATGCCGCCCTGTCCGAGCAGGCGCTCGACGGTGTATCCGGCGAACACGTCACCGCTGTTCAGCAACGCCGCCCCCTTCCGTGAACCAGCCTCAGCAACGAGCGTAGCGAGTGTGCGCGCAAACCGGCGTCGCCTTGCCCGGGTCGGGCGTGTGCGAGCCCGTGCGGCGAGCTTCTGGTGAGGGGATTTCGAATTCCTCGCGACGATCGGCGAAACTGAACGAGAAGGTTGTAGATGTTTCACCGCCCTCCGGTGGTGGGGGAAAGGCTCGGCGGTGAGATTGACCAGCTCGGTATCCGTTCGTTCGATGCTGCGCCTGGTCGCCGTCTCGACATTGTTCGCCGTGGGTTCGTGCGCGCTGTTGCCCGAACGCGAGGAGCCCGTCTCCGCGCCGACGATCACCATCGGCGTGCGCGACCGCGGCACCGCCACCCCGTCGTCGCTGGCCGCCGACTTCACCCAGTTGCAGCCGCGGCTGGCCGGGGAGGTCGGGATGGCGATCATGCCCGTCGGCGGTGACCGGATGACGGTGTTCGGCGATTGGACCACCGGCATCGCCTGGTCGACGATCAAGGTGCCGCTGGCGATCGCGGCGCTTCGCCACGACCCGGAGGGCGCGTTCGACGCCGCCGAGGCCGCCATCACGGTGTCGGACAACTACGCGGCCGAACTGCTGTGGGAATCGCTGGGCGACGGTCTGGAGGCGGCGCGCGCGGTGCAGGAAGTCCTGGACGAGGCGGGCGATTCCACGACCGGCGTGGCGGGCCCGCGCACCACCCTGGACTACAACTCCTTCGGCTCGACCGAATGGCCGCTGACCGATCAGGTGCGTTTCGCCTCGCGACTACCGTGCCTGCCGGAGACCGACACGGTGACCCGGCTGATGGGTGAGATCACCCCCGAGCAGGGGTGGGGGCTCGGCATCATCGACGGCGCGGAATTCAAGGGCGGCTGGGGGCCCGACGACGACACCGGCGTCTACCTGGTGCGTCAGTTCGGCATCGTGCCGACGGTGTCCGGGCTGGTCGCCGTGGCCTTTGCGGCGCAAGCGGATTCGGGAACCTACGAGGACGGCACCGCCCTGCTGGACCGGTTGGCCCGCCTGCTGGAACGCCACCTGGACGAACTGCGCGGCGGCAAATGCCCGCCGACCATTCCTTCGTGACGCCCCGCACCCGTCAGCCCGGCGTGACCAGCCCGGATTCGTAGGCCAACACCACCGCCTGCGCCCTGTCCCGCAATCCGAGTTTCGAGAACACCTTCGACACATGGGTTTTCACGGTCTGCTCCGCGACGAACAGCGATTCGGCGATCTCGGTGTTGGACATGCCCTTCGCGATGAGTTCGAGCACTTCGCGTTCACGCGGGGTCAGCGCGGCCAATTGCGGGGCGGGCCGGGCGCGGGTCGCGGTGCGGCGGCGGGTGACGTCGGCGATCAGGCGGCGGGTCACCGTCGGCGCGAGCAGCGCCTGACCGTCGGCCACCACCCGCACCGCGCGCACCAGTTCCTCGGCGGGCGCGTCCTTGAGCAGGAACCCGCTCGCGCCAAGACTCAGCGCCTCGTAGACGTAATCGTCGATGTCGAAGGTGGTGAGCATGAGCACCCGCACCGGCGGATCGAAACCGGCCGCGAGGATCTCGCGGGCGGCGTCGAGCCCGTTCATCTGCGGCATCCGCACATCCATCAACACCACGTCCGGCCGCAGCCGCTTGGCCTCGGCCACCGCGATCCTGCCGTCCGGCGCGTCACCCACGACACTGATATCGGATTGCGCGGCCAGCAGCGCGCCGAAGCCCTGCCGCACCATCGCCTGATCGTCGGCGATCAAAACCGTGATTGGCACCCGCTCAGCGTACGACCCCCACCCGACCACCGATATCTCTCACCCGTGCGGAGCAACGCGATGTTGAGATTCTCGCCGGACATCAGCACCCGGCGCTGGGTCGGTCCGGCCGAGTTTCGGGCGTACACCGGCCGCGGAGCCGAGCATGGGACAAGGTAGCTCCCGAAGGCAGTACTCGGCGTCAGTCAGCGACCCGAACCATGGTCGCTTTGCGGAGTTTCCCATGGAAGCTGTCGCCGACCTCGTAGTCGACTCGAACCCCGGGGCTGATCATCGACAGGTCACCGTCGACATCGTGTTCGGAGAACCACACATCGCCGGCCGGGTCCGCGACCGCTCCGATGAACCAGTAGCCCAACCACCACCGGACGACACCCGCGAGGGAGGTGTTCGGTCGATGTGCGGTGCCCGCATGCCCGTAGGGCACCACCACCCCGGGCTCGCTCTCCCGGTACCACCCAGCGTCGCCGGGAACCAGCGGCTGGTCCCCACGCCCACGATCCTCGGGCCAGATCATCCCGGTCCGCGACAGGATGTCGTCCTGGATATGGCTGGCCAGCTGACAGGCAACGGACTCCGGCGTGATTCCGGCGGCGGGGCGAAATCCCATCTCGACTCCCAATTCGGGAATCCGTATGCCGATGGAATCACCGAGCCGGTCGTCGGCCCCGGCGTCGATCAATACCCGGAAACCGAACGCATTCACCAGGTCGTCGGCCACCAGCTGCGCCCCGGCAACAGCGTTGGACTCGATCATTTCTGCGATTTTGCCACACCTGCTAGGGGATCCGGCACCGGTTGAGTGGGGTCACATACAGGTTTCTGCCGCCGGCATGAGCAGCTTCAACATGGAACACGTCACCGGACGCGTACCGATCGACTCCGTCGCGATAGCGGCGAAACGCCGAATGCAGGTTGTCGTCCTTGACATTCCACTGCGGGCCTTCCGGCGCCGCACCGTTGATGTAGACCGTCCAGTCATAGCGCCCTGGAACGTCGGCTCGAACCTCGATGAACCACGCCCAGCTGATGATCCCGATCGGGTCACCGTCGTTGGATGGTCTCGTGTCAACCGTCAACCTGCCCCAACTGGTGGCGACCACATAGTTCCGACAATCCGGAAGGCTCTGCGCCCGTACCGGTGCCGTCTCGAACAGACCTGCGGCAAGAACTCCCAGAACCAACGCACCAGACCGAACGACTCGACCAGCCCGAATCATGTTGTCCCCCTGTACTTCGCACGCATCACGGTTTCCGCGCGTCATAAGGTTCTGACGCGACAGTCCCGAAAATGGCTCCCCCCGAAATCGGTGGTGCCCATCACAGTGAGCTGCGGTTCCGCACAGCAGTCATTCGACCCCGCAGCGGTTCACCTCCGACGGTCGCTGCTCCCGGATTCGATTCTGCGACAGTGGAATCGGCCGGGTCAAGGGGTGGACGGGCGCGATTGGCCCGCCCCTGGAGCACCGCCGTATCCCAGCGGGACCGAAAGGTGTCGTGTACCGGTGTCGACACCCGACTCTCGACCGATGGCGCTCGAGAGGGGGAGGTGGGCTTGGACGGTGAAACCGCCGTCGGGCAGCGGAGTCGCTTCGACGCGGCCGCCGACGGCGAGGGCGCGGGCCTGCATGCCCGCGATGCCGTGGCCGCCGTTGCCGATCGCGCGGATCGGTTGGGCCGCCGCGCTGTTGGTGACGGCCATGTGCAGTTCGGCGCTGCGGGTGATCTCGACGCGCACCGGTGCGCCGGGGGCGTGGCGGGCGGCGTTGGACAGGGATTCCTGGGCGATGCGGTAGAGGGCGAGGCCGGTGGTCTCGGGGACGGCGTGCAGGTCGCCGTGGACGGTCCAGTCGATCGCGACGCCGGCGCGGCGCGCGCCCTCGAACAAGGCGAGGGTGTCGGCGGCGGCGGGTTGGGGCGCGTGTTCGGGCAGTTGGCCGTCACTGCGCAGGATGCCGAGCATGCCGCGGATCTCGTTGAGCGCCTCGCGGGCGGTCGCGCCGATGGAGTCGAACTCCGCGCGCGCCGCCGGGCTGACCTCGGCGACCCGGTAGGGCGCGGTCTGGGCCTGCACCACCACCAGCGACATGTGATGGGCGACGACGTCGTGCAGGTCGCGGGCGATGCGCGCCTTCTCCTCGAGGATCGCGCGGCGCGCGCGCTCGAGTTCGTTCTGCTCCTCCTGACGGTGTAACTGGGCGCGCGAGAACACCAGCCAGCGCACCAGCAGGGCCAGCAGCACCACGGCCGCCATCGCGATCGGCCATCCCCAGGCGGCGTTGATGCCTTGGTCGGCGGTGGTGGTGCCCATGAGCAGCGAGGTCGCGGCCCAGATGACCGCGACGCTGCGCATCGACGCCGTCATGGCCACCGCGAACAGCAGGGTGATCACCGTCAGCAGGTGCACCACCTGGAAGGGCATGTCACTGCCCGGTTGGTGCGGGATGGCCAGCGCGATGACCAGTGCGGCGCCCGCCGCGATCGCCCACCCCAGCGCCGGGTTGATGCGCA
Source organism: Nocardia takedensis NBRC 100417 (assembly GCF_000308695.1). GTDB lineage: Bacteria > Actinomycetota > Actinomycetes > Mycobacteriales > Mycobacteriaceae > Nocardia > Nocardia takedensis. The sequence goes on from NZ_BAGG01000093.1 coordinate 129,916, forward strand.
CCAGCACCACCGGGAACGCGGCGAAGGCGGCGATGAACGGCTGTAGCGCGAGCGGCACCACGTGGGTGACGTGCAGCGTGGGCCACGCGATCGAGTAGAAGATCAGCGCGAGTGCCACCGCGCTCAGATCTGTCCACAGGTGCACGCGGTTGCGCGAGCGGGGTGTGACGGGACTGGGCTGCATGACTACGACACTAGGAACTCCCACCCCATCCGCGCCTCATACCGCCGGGTGAATCCGCGCCCCGTACCCCGGGGTGACACCGCACCCCCGCTCCCCCGACGGCGGGCGCGCGGAACCGGACCGCGGCGGGACGCGGCGGTCGATCTCCGATTCCTAGCGTCGATCGGCATGAGCATCCCGAGCACCGCCCGGTCCCGCGCCGCAGCCTCGGCCCTGGCGGCACGGCGTACCGGCAACCATGCGGACGCCGCCGACGACACCCCTGCGGCCCGACTCTGGAATACCGCACGCTCGGCCGGACTCCCGAAATCCACACACCCAACCGCGCCGCCGCACCCCACCGCCGGCCCTGGCACCGCACGCGCCGTCATCCCGCGCCACCGACGCGGCCTGTCGGTCGGCACGGGCGTGGAATCTGCTCGGCCCGTGCGTCTTTCCCCGATAAGGATTGCCTCCGTCCGGCGTCCGAGCGCGGTGCTGGCGGCCGCGGCGGTGGCGGCGTTCGCCCTGGGCGTGGCGGCCGGACCGGGCGCGGCGGCGGGGCGACCGGTCGCCGAGAACGTCTGGGCCGCACGGGCGGTCACCGAACTGACCGGCGAGCTCACCGGTCCGGTCACGGTGCCACCGGATTTCGAGACGAGTGCCGGGTATCGGCCGGTGACCGTCGACGGCACGGTGCTGAATCCCGACGGGGACTGCTCCTCGCCCGTACCGCTGCCCGCGGAGTTCGACACCGCGTGCAAGGCCCACGACCTGGGCTACGACCTGTTGCGCTACGCCGACCGCGCCGGGCAGCCACTGGGACCGTGGGCGCGCCAGGCGGTCGACGCCGCGTTCGACCGTCGTATGCGGCACGCGTGCGCCGCCCGCGTGGGCGCGGCGGGTCGGGCCGGATGCTTCGCGGCGGCGGAGATCGCGGACACCGTGGTCGACCTGAACTCCCGCCGCCAGGACTACGGAGCGCCGGTCGTGGAGACGCCGATCGCCGCCGGAGTGGTCGCGGCACTGCTGGGTGTCGCGGCGCTGGGCGGGGTGATCCTGCTGCTCACCCGCGCCGCACGCCCGATATCGCCCGTGTCCGCCGCGCGAACGGTGCTCGCCGAGCGAAACGGAGTCCCCGCGTGACGGTCCTCGACACCTCCCCAGCCCCCGCGGACGACACATCCCCCGACGGACGGCCCGAATCCCCACCGACAGCCACCGGTCACCCGACCTCCACACCGACGACTACAGCCCCGCGCGAGCACCCGGACTGCCCCGATCTACATCCCGCGATCCGGCAGCGAATACCACGCCCGAGTGCGTTCTTCCGGCGACCACCGCGCCCCGGCACCACGCTCGCGGTCGCGATCGGGACACTGATCTCCTTGGCCCCCAATCTCCTTCCGCGCACCCCCGGCGCGCAGGCGATCCTGACGGCGTTGCTGGTTCTCCTCGGCCTCGCGGTGGCGGGGGTCTGGCGGTGGGTGTTGGGTCGGCGGATCGACGTGGACGCGCGATTCGCGGCTTGGCGGGTTCCGCTCGCGGTGCTCTCCGTCGCGCTGATCGCGGTGGCGGCGGTGCGGGCGGGGCATTGGCAGAACGGGTTGCGCGAGGCGATGGGGACGCCGCCGATCGGTCCGGGGTACTGGGTGCGCTGGGCGGTGGGGGCGACCGTGGTCGTGGCGGCGTGTCTGGGGGCGGCGCGGGGCGTCGGGTGGGTGGTGCGGGCATTGGGGCGGGTCCGGGCCGGCGCGGTGGGGGTGGCGGCGGCGCTGGCGGTGCACCTGGTGATCGCGCCGGCCGTGGTGGACGGTCGGCGCGCCGCCTATGCCGCCGCGGACGCCGTGATCGATCCTGGGGTCGACGCGCCGTTGTCGTCGTCGCGGTCGGGCAGTGCCGAGTCGGCGGTGCCGTGGGCGACGTTGGGCGCGCAGGGCAGGCGGTTCGTCGCCCAGGCGCCCGCGGGCCCGACGACGGTGTACGTGGGTCTGGGTTCGGCGCCGGACCCGGCGGCGCGGGTGGCCTTGGCGGTGCGGGAACTGGAACGGTCCGGCGGGTTCGAGCGGGCGGCGCTGGTCCTGGCGATCCCGACGGGGTCGGGGTGGATCGACAGCGCGGCGAGCGAGGGGTTGGCGCGGCGGTTCGGGTCGGAGGTGGCGGTGGTGGGGGTGCAGTATTCGGCCGCGCCGAGTTGGGTGAGTTTCGTGTTCGGTCGGGCGGAGGCGATCCGGGTGACGCGCGCGCTGATGGCGGCGGTCGAGCGGGCGTTGGCGGACCGGCCGCACCGGCCGAAACTGTTCGTCTACGGGCAGAGTCTCGGCGCGACGGCGGGGAGCGCGGTCTTCGCCGACGACGCCGATCAGCGGCGGCGGACCTGCGCGGTGCTGTGGGCGGGTCCGCCGGGCGGGGCGGTGCATCGCGGGGGCGCGACGGTGTTGGCGAACAGTTCCGATCCGGTGGTGCGCTGGTCGGTGCCGCTGCTGTGGCGGTCGCCGGATCTGCGCGGGGTCCGTCGGGACGCGCCGGTCCCGGCCTGGCTGCCGGTGGTCGGGTTCGTGCAGACCACCGCCGACCTGGTGGGGGCGCTGGACGCGCCGCGCGGGCACGGTCACCGGTACGGCACGGATCAGGGCACGGCCCTCGGGGACTGCTGAACCTTGCGACAGACATAGAACTTGTTCTAGTTTTTCCGCATGGGATTCATCATCGACGAGACCGTCTACATCGACGCCCCCGCCGAGGTGGTGTGGCAGGTGCTCACCGACCTGCCCAGTTACGGCGAGTGGAATCCCTTCGTCTCGCGCTGCGAGAGCACCCTGGTCCCCGGCGACCCCATCGACATGCACGTCGCGCTGGTCGGCTCGACTCCGCGCAGGCAGCGCGAGTGGATGCGCAGCAACATCCCCGGCCGGGAACTGAGCTATTCGATGAAACCGGTCCCGCTCGGCGCGCTGCACAGCCTGCGCTCGCACACGCTCACCGCGGTGAGCGACACCCGCACCCGCTACGAATCGCATTTCCAGCTCGACGGCTGGCTGCACCCCGTCGTCGCGACCGCGCTCGGCCGACACCTGCGCCGCGGCTTCGACGGGATGACCGCGGGCGTGCAGCGACGGGCCGAGGCGCTGCGCACCGCCTGATCCCCAGGAGATCGCGGAGCCGACCGTTTCGCCGCGAGTCGCTCGGGCATCCGACGACACGTGCAAGCGATCACGAGATTCGAAGCCCTCGGCACTCTGACCTTCGCGGCCGCGCTCCTGGCGACCGGGACAGCCGCGGCGGACTCCGATCCGCCGCACATCGGCGGCGGGTCGGGCATCGTGATCGACGACCAGGTCGGCTGCACGCTCACCACGGTCGGCCACGACGCGGCCGATCGGTTGGTCGGGTTGACCGCGGGCCACTGCGGCGAACCCGGCGCGGCGGTCTCGACCGAGGCCGATCCGAGCCGCGGCACGGTCGGGCGCATCGTGTATTCCGATCACCGATTGGACTACGCCGTCATCGAATTCGCGCCCGGCGCGATCGCGCCCACCGACCGGGTGGGCACCGCCGCCATCGTGGAGATCGGCGCGCCCGTGAACTTCCCCACCGTGGTGTGCAAGAAAGGGAGGACCACCGGGACCACCTGCGGGGTCACCTGGGGTGATCTGGTCGGTCCCGCCTCCGACACCTGGAACCAACTGTGCGTGCTCGAGGGCGACTCGGGAGCGCCCGTGCTGGTGGGCGCGACACTGGTCGGGATGGTCAACGCCTACGCGGGCCCCGGCTGTCTGGGGCCGCAGATCGGCACCGACATCCAGGCGGTCGTCGCCGACCTCGACGCGCGCGCCGACATCGGCGCGGGCTTCCGCCCGATCCGACCCGACGCGGTCCGATGACCCCGGGCGCGAACCCCGTCTCGCGCCCCGGGGCGACAGGGTGCGGTGATTCATCGCGGCGATCCGGATTCGATCGAGAATCCCAGGGTAACCGATCCGACATCAATCCCCGCACAGTCAAGGTGGTGACCACGTAATGCGCTCGCTGTCCGGAACTCTCGCCGACACGACCACCGTGCACGTGCGGCTTCCCGCGCGGCGCGAACAACTCGGTCTGGTCCGCGCGGTCGCCGAAGCCGTCTCGGTCGACGCGGAGTACGCGCCCGAGGACATCGCCGACATCCGCCTGGCCCTCAACGAAGTAGCCACCGCGCTGATCGTCGAGGCGGTGCCGGGCTCGACCCTGGACTGCGCATTCGTCTACGACAGCGACCGGCTCACCGTGGAGGTCACCTCGTCCTCCTGGGCCGAGCACGGCATCGCCCACCGCGATATCGGCTGGCGCATCGTGCAGACGCTGACCACCGCCGCCAGCGCCACCCAGCAACCTTTCGACATCACCGTCTCCGGCTACCCGACCCACGTCGAGTTCGACTGGCGACGACATGCGCCGCGCCCCCACCACCCGGACTTCCCGGAGTTCGTCCCCGACGGGGACGCCCGGGTAGTGCACAGCGGGGCGTCCGACGACGGCGACCACGACGGCGAAACGTCGCGCGAGGCCGTCCGCGATATCCGAGGGGACCGGCTCGAGAGCCGGGACCGCGCACCGCGTACGCATCGCGGTGCGCCGCATCGTCGGCACCGGGGGAATCACGGTGTCGCGTATCGAGCAGAATCGCCCCTCGGGCGGCCCGGCGAGACCCGCCGCGCCCGCGGAGCGCGCCGCCACGGCGGCGCGGCGGCGACCTGCGCCACACCACCCCGAGACGAGGGCCACGGAAGCCGCATGACTGCACTGAGCACCGACACCCCCGGTGAACTGGTCCACCCGGCCCTGTTCTACGACGGTGACGACGAGTACGTGAAGGGTCTGCTCCCGTTCATCCTGGACGGACTCACGCTGGGCGAACCGGTCGCGGTCGCCGCCCCGGAACCGCGACTGCGGGTGCTGCGCGACGCGCTGGGCTCCTCGGCGGCCGACGTGCACATGGTCGACATGGCCCGCGAGGGCCGCAATCCGGGACGGATCATCCCGGCGGTGCTCGGCGCGTTCGTCGAAGCCCACCCCGGCAAGCGGGTGCGGATCGTCGCCGAACCGGTCCGTTCCGGGCGCGAGGATCCGGCCTATCCGGCCTGTGTGCAGCACGAGGCCCTGATCAACACCGTGTTCGCCGGACGGGAGGTGACCATCGTGTGCCCGTACGACGTGTCCGTGGTCGACGAACGATGCCTCGAGGAAGCGGCGGCGACGCATCCGCTGCTGTGGGAGGGCGAACATCGGCGCACCAGCACCGCCTACGACCCGAACAGCATGGTCGAGCGCTACAACCAGCCGATCCCCGAACCGGCCGACGCCGCCGAACTGGTGGTCGCCGAATCCGCCGACATGGCCACCGCGCGCCGCTGGGCCACCGAGCACGCGGGCGCGTGCGGGCTCGACGCGGGCCGGATCGCCGACCTGGAACTGGTCGTCACCGAACTGGCCACCAACGGCCTGTGCCACGGTGTCGGCCCCGCGCGCATCCGCATGTGGCACGACGACGAGCGTCTGTTCTGCGCGGTGCACGATTCAGGTCACATGGCCGATCCGCTGGCCGGACGCAGGCAGCCCGCCGACCCCCGGACACCGGGCGGCCGCGGACTGCTGCTGGTCCATCAACTCTGCGATCTGGTGCGCACGCACACCGGGCCCGAGGGCACTACCCAGTACACGATGATGGATCTGTGAGGCGCTAGTCGCGCATCGCCTGATCGCGCAGCGAGTTCAGCGTCTTGGTGAGGATGCGCGAGACCTGCATCTGCGAGCACCCGAGCCGTTCGGCGATCTCGCTCTGGGTCATCGAGTCGAAGAACCGCCAGATCAGCACTTGGCGCTGCCGCTCGGGCAGCGCCGCGATCAACGGACGCACCGCGAGGTAGTCCTCCACCGAGCGGTAGCTCTCGTCGGGCGCGCCCAGCGTGTCCAGCACCGAGGCGGGCGAGCCGTCCTGATCGTTGTCGGGGGCGGGATCGATCGGCGCGGCCTGGTAGGCGTTGCGGGCGATCAGCGCCTGGGTGACCTCGTTGAGTTCCGCGCCGATCTCCTCGGCGATCTCGCGCGCCCGGGGCATCCGGCCCAGTTCGTGGGTCAGCTTCTCGGTGGCGGGGCCGATGGTCTGCTGGATCTCCTTGAGTCGGCGCGGAACCCGCACCGCCCACGTGTGATCGCGGAAATGCCTGCGGACCTCGCCCATGATGGTGGGCACCGCGAAGGACAGGAACGACGCGCCGTAACTGGGATCGAACCGATCCACCGCCTGCACCATGCCCATGCGGGCGATCTGGAGCAGGTCGTCGAAGTTCTCCCCGCGCCCCGAGAACCGCCGCGCGATATTCGCCGCGAGCGGCAGACACCGCTGGATCAAATCCTGACGCAGCGTGGCACGAGCCGGATCGTCCGGATCGAGTTCGGCCAGCCTGGCGAACTCGGGTTCCAGGTTGTCGTAGGTCTCGTTGCCCGAGTGGCGGCGATTGCCCGATCCGGTGTGCTCGGTGGAGCTATCGGCCATCGGTGCCGCCCCGCACCCACTCGAAGTCGACGACGGTGGGATAGCCGTTGCGGGTGGCGTCGAACTCGGTCTGCGTCGCCGCCACCGAACGGGTCAGCGTCCGCACGATGTGCCAGCCGAAGCTGTCCTGACTCGGCGGGTTCTGCTGGGCCGAGACCGACCGCACGCGCACGTTCATGGACTCGGAGTCGCTGTAGGTGAACTCGCAGTCCAGGGTGGTGTGCTCGGCGGCGTCCAGGATCAGGCCGGTGGCCACCTCGTCGAGCGCCAGACGGATGTCGGTGACCTCGTCGACCGCGAAATCGGCCATGAAAGCGACCGTCTCGACCAGAGCGCGCAGCATGGCCAACTGCTCCAACTGCGCGGGCACCCTCACCTCGATCGTGGTCGGCGCGCCCGTGGTCCACTCTGCCATACCTACCGCCTCGTCGAGATGTAGAGCCCGTCCGGAGCGGCCAGAATAACCCGACCGGTCACAGGGGTGAACCAGGGGCATGTCGGAATGCGAAGTCGGGTAGGTTGACCTCGAAGGCTCATCCTCTGCGCCGCTACCGGATTCGGCAGAGGTTCGACACGCAGCGGAGGTAAAGCACGTGATGGCGACCCCGAGCGCACCGGAAGTGCGCACAGTCACCGACCGCACGGCCCGCGCCGGGGTGGCGGTCCGATGAGCACGGAAGGCAAGAATTTGCTGCTCGATGTCCAGAGCTCCACGGTCGGCTCGACCGCCGTGCTCACCGTCAACGGCGAAGTCGACGTCGCCTCGGCCCCGCAGTTGCAGTCCGCGATCGAGGAGGCGCTGAAAGCGCAGCCGCCGGTGCTGGTGGTGGATCTGTCGGGCGTGGGGTTCTTCGGCTCCGCGGGCCTGAGCGTGCTGCTGGTGGCCAGTGAGGCCGCCCCGGCGGGCGGCCTGCGCGTGGTCGCCTCCGACCAGGTGCGCCGCCCGATCGAGGTGACGGGGCTGGACAAGCTCCTGGCGCTGTTCGACGACGTGGATCGGGCCGTCGAGGCCGAGTGACCGCGGTCGCGGCTGTCGCGGCGGGGTCACCGCTGCGGCAGCCGGACCACCTGGACGAAGAAGTCGTCGATCTGCTTGATGGCCGCGATGAACTGGTCGAGGTCGACCGGTTTGGTCACATACGCGTTGGCGTGCAGTTTGTAGCTGCGCAGGATGTCCTCCTCGGCCGAGGACGTGGTGAGCACCACCACCGGGATGTGGGCCAGATCCGGATCGGATTTGATCTTCTCCAGCACCTGCCTGCCGTCGTATTTGGGCAGGTTCAGGTCGAGCAGGATGAGATCGGGCCTGGGCACGTCGGCGTACCGCCCCTGGCGGTACAGGAATTCCAGGGCCTCCTCGCCGTCGTGGGCGACGTGCAGGGTGTTGCCGATCCGATTGTCCTCGAACGCCTCCCTGGTCATCAGTTCGTCGCCCGGATCGTCCTCGACGAGCAGGATGTCGATGGGTCTGCCGGATACCGTCACGCGGTGAGCTCCTTGTCGGATGGTCGGTCCGAGACGGCGACGGCCGGGTCGGAGGGTTCGGGGTCGAACAGGGTGAAGACGAAACGGGTGCCGCCCGAACCGCCGCCGTCGTAGTCCGCGTCGAGCCGGATACGGCCGCCGTGGTATTCGACGATCTTCTTGCACAGGGCCAACCCGATACCTGTCCCACTGTATTCGTCGCGGCTGTGCAGCCGTTGGAAGATCACGAAGACCTTGTCGGCGAATTCGGGAGCGATGCCGATGCCGTTGTCGCACACCGCGAATCGCCATCCCGGGGTGGGGGCCGGCTCCGGTTCGCATTCGACGCGCACCACCGGCGCGCGATCCGGGTGCCGGAATTTGACGGCGTTGCCGATCAGGTTCTGCCACAGCATGGTCAGCAGGGTCGGGTCGCCGGTGAGTTCGGGCAGGCTCTCGGGACGCTCGATGACCGCGCCGGTCTCCTCGATGCTCGAGGCGAGGTTCTGCACCGCCTTGTCCAGGGTGGCCTCCAGCGCCACCGCCTCGGTGCGGTCGGCCACCCGCCCCACGCGCGAGAAGGTGAGCAGGTCGTTGATCAGCACCTGCATCCGCTTCGCCCCGTCGACGGCGTAGCCGATGTACTGGGAGGCGCGGTCGTCGAGCTGATCGCCGTAGCGCTTCTCCAGCAACTGACAGAACGAGGCCACCTTGCGCAGCGGCTCTTGCAGATCGTGGGAGGCCACGTAGGCGAACTGCTCGAGTTCGGCGTTGGAGCGGCGCAGTTCGATGGTCTGGGCGTCCAGGTTGGCGGCCTGTTTCTCCAAGGTGGCCTCCTGCACGCGCGAGGAGGCCAACTCGGCGACGATCCTGCGTCGCATCCCCTCCACCGCCTCGGCGACGGTGGCCAGATCGGAAGGACCGTGCGCGGTGATCTCGTGCTCGAAATCACCGCCCGCCACCTTCAGCGAGGAATCCTCGAGGTAGGCCAGCGGCCGGGCCACCAGCCGCCGGACCAGCAATGTCAGCACGACGCTGGTGATCAGGAAGGCCACGATCATGCCGGTGAGCACCACGTCGCGGACCAGGCGCACGTGACGCAGTTGGGCGCGATCCTCGGCGGCGGTCGCGGCGAGTTGGTCGTTCTGTTCGACGGAGCGCGCCCGGATCTGGTCGAAGAGCGTCTTGCCGCGCGCCGCGGCGAAATCGTCGGTGGCCGGGATGCCGGGCACGACGTTGCGGGCCAGCGGTTCGGCGTAACCCTCGCGCCAGTTCGCCGCCGCGGTCTCGACCGCTTCCAGGTCCTCGAGCAGCACCGACCGATCGGCGAGCAGACTCCGCAGCCGCGTCACCGCCGCGGCCTCGTCCTGTTTGCCTTGCAGGTAGGGCTCGAGGAACTGCTGATCGGCGGTGATCGCGTAGCCGCGGATGCCGGTCTCCTGGTTGATCAGCGCGGCCTGGAGCCGATACGCCTCGGCGGTGGCGGGCTGCACGTCGTCGATCAAGCGGTCGGCCACCCGATTGCCCTGGGTGATGAGGGTGGCGCCCGCGATCGCGAACACCAGCAGCAGCAGAGCCATGACGCCCAGCACGATCTGGAACCACGCCTGCACGGTGAAGCGGCCCGCGAAATCCGCGCGCCGGTCCGAGATCCGTCGCGAGGACGACGGCTGTTGGGTCGATGTCACCGAAAGCCGCCCCGCTCCGCATCGTTCGTACTCCACCGCAGGTACAGCACCGCGACGTCGTCGGCGAGCCCGCCGTGGTCGGCGGCCAGGGTCTCGGCCCGACCGATCAGTTCGTCGACGAACTCCTCGGGCGCGCGCTCGCACAGCCCGCGGGCCAACCGCAGCAGCCCCGCCTCACCCAACCGCTCGTGCCCCGCGCCGATGTGCCCTTCGAACAGGCCGTCGGTGAACAGCAGCAGGCCCGCGCCCGGCGGCACGGCTAACTCGTGGGCGGGCCAATCGGCCTGTCCGGGAACGAACCCCAGCGCCGGTCCGCCCGGCACCTCGATCATCTCCACTCCGCGCGCGTCGCAGACGAACAAGCCGTGGTGCCCCGCGCGGCGGACCGCGGCGGTGCGGCGCAGCGGGTCCAGGACCAGCGTCGTCACCGTGGCGAAGGTGCGCCGACCGGTCCGTTCGACCCGCAGCACCTCCTCGAGCAGCCGCAACTGCCGCGAATCGGTGATCCCGCTGAGAACCAGTGTGCGCCAGGCCAATCGCAGCGCGACCCCGATCGCGGCCTCGTCCGGACCGTGGCCGGAGATATCGCCGATCAACGCGTGCACGGTGCCGTCGGCGTCCTGCACCACATCGTAGAAATCGCCGCCGAGCAGCGCCTTGACCCGGCCGGGCCGATACCGCGCGACCACATCGATGACGCGTTCCCCGCGCAGCAACGGTGTCGGCAGCAGTCCGCGCTCGAGGCGGGCGTTCTCCTCCGCGCGCATCTGACTGAGCCGCAGCGCCGCCGAGGCCAATTCGGTGTGCTTTCGCTGGATGGCGTAACGGATTGCGCGACCGAACAATTCGGGTTCGACACGCCCCTTCACCAGGTAGTCCTGCGCGCCTGCGGCCACCGCCGCCAAACCCGTCCGCTCCTGGTCCAAGCCCGTCAGCACGACTACCGGAACGTCCTCGGCGAAGGCGTGCACCTGGGCCAACGCGTCCAGACCGTGCGCGTCGGGCAGGTTCAGGTCCAGCAGCACGCAGTCGGGCAACGCCTCGGACATGCGCGCGTAGGCTTCGGCGATCGAACTGGCCAGGATCAACCGGATGCCGGGTGCGCCGTCGGCGATGAGTTCCTCGACGAGCACCGCGTCGGCCTCGTCGTCCTCCACGAGCAGCACGATCGGCTCGGGCCGCGGCCACACTCCGGAACCCACGTGCTCCAGTGTCGCCTCCGTCCCGGCCAGACCGGACAGTTCGGACGACAAACGGCCGATACCGTCACCTCGTCCGGACAGTCTCACACCGATCTCCTTCTCGTCCAGCGATGGGATACTCACCGTCGTGGTACGCGGCAGAGCTCGAGGCGTCGCGAATTCCGTCACCCGACGGATTCACGCACCACGGCCACCCTAGACGACCGCCGACGGAGGCTGTTCGATCACGCACGCGAGCGCGGCGCGGCGGCGACCTCGCGCACACCGAGGGCGAGCGGACACCGCGCGGCGACCGGCGCGAGCACGCTGCCCGGTCCGACCGCCTTCGAAACCGAATCGCTGGTTTCGTTCACCAACACCTGGAGTACCCGGCCTTTCCGGATCAGCGGGGCCCCTCGGAGCTTAGCTCCCGTGAAGGGCTGACGTAGCCTAGCCTGTCCGCGGCACCACCCGCACCACGTACCCCGCGCATCACGAAGCGACCGGACCCACGAACGCGCGTTCGAGGAATTAGGCATACTCGTCCGGTGACCGAAATCAAGGAAGTCGACGACGCCGACGCCACCGAAGCCGCGGACCAGGTGCTCGGCGGCGGTCTGGCGCTGACGGCGGGCCGGTTCGGCTTCCGCTTCGCCGACCAGCGGTGGGAGTGGTCCGACGAGGTGGCGGCCATGCACGGCTACGGGGTCGGCGAAGCCGTTCCCACCACCGAGATGCTGCTCTCGCACAAGCACCCCGACGACCGGGAATGGGTCGCCTCGGTGATCTCCGACTCGGTCGCCAAGTCGCAGCCCTTCTGCAGCAGGCACCGGATCATCGACACCAAGGGCGAGCTCCACGAGGTCATCGTGCTCGCCGACGCCCTGATCGAGGACGACGTGGTGGTCGGCACCACGGGCTACTACATCGACCTGACGGCCGCCTTGGACCAGGAGCGCCGCGACGTCGTCGCCGAGACGCTGCCCGAACTCCAGGAGTCGCGCGCGGCCATCGAACAGGCCAAGGGCGTGCTGCGCTACGTCTACCGCATCAGCCCGGAGCAGGCGTTCGACGTGCTGCGCTGGCGCTCCCAGGAGACCAATACCAAACTGCGCGACCTCGCCGCGCAGATCATCCGCGACCTGGACACCCTGCCCGGTCCGGCCGCGCACACCCAGACCCAGTTCGACCACCTGCTGCTCACCGCGCACCTGCGGCTCACCGCCGAGCAGAACTGACCTTCGCCCCGCCGCTCGCGGGGCGAAGGCACGGGTTCAGGCGATCGGACCGCGCGCGGCCTCGTAGGCCGCGCCCACCCGATACAGACGGTCGTCGGCCAGGGCCGGGGCCATGATCTGCAAGCCGACCGGCAGGTTGTCGTCGCGGCTGAGCCCCGACGGCACCGACATCGCCGGGTGACCGGCCAGGTTGGTGGGCAGAGTGCACAGGTCCGACAGGTACATCGCCAGCGGATCGTCGACCTTCTCGCCCAGCTTCCACGGCGTGAACGGACTGGTCGGCGAGACCAGCACGTCGACCTGTTCGTAGGCGCGGTCGAAATCGCGGGTGATCAGCGTGCGCACCTTGAGCGCCTGACCGTAGTAGGCGTCGTAGTAGCCGGCCGAGAGCGCGTAGGTGCCGATCATGATGCGGCGTTTGACCTCGGGACCGAAACCGGCCGCGCGGGTGGCGGCCATCACCTGTTCGGCGCTGTGGTTGCCGTCGTCGTCCACGCGCAGGCCGTAGCGCATCGCGTCGAAACGGGCCAGGTTGGACGACACCTCACTGGGCATGACCAGGTAGTAGGCCGACAGCGCGTACTCGAAGTTCGGGCAGGACACCTCGACGACCTCGGCGCCGAGTTCCCGCAGCACCGCCACGGCGGCGTCGAAGGATTCGATGACCCCGGGTTGGTAACTGTCGGAATGCAATTCCTTGACCACGCCGACCTTCACACCGCGCAGGTCGCCCGCCGCGCCTTCGCGCGCCGCGGCCACCACCGGTGCGACCGGCACGTCGCGGGAGGTGGAATCGCGCGGGTCGTAGCCGGCGATCACCTCGTGCAGCAGCGCGGTGTCGAGCACGGTGCGACCGCACGGCCCGCCCTGGTCCAGCGAGGACGCGCACGCGACCAGGCCGTAGCGCGACACGGTGCCGTAGGTGGGTTTCGTGCCGACGGTGGCCGTCACCGCGGCGGGCTGCCGGATGGAGCCGCCGGTGTCGGTGCCGATGGCCAGCGGGGCCTGGTAGGAGGCCAGCGCCGCGGCCGAACCGCCGCCGGACCCGCCCGGGATCCGGGAGGTGTCCCACGGGTTGCGGGTGGGGCCGTAGGCCGAGTTCTCGGTGGACGAACCCATCGCGAATTCGTCCATGTTGGTCTTGCCGAGGATCGGGATGCCCGCGGCGCGCAACCGCGCGGTGACCGTCGCGTCGTAGGGCGAGACCCAGCCCTCGAGGATCTTCGACGCGCACGTGGTGGGCGCGTCGACGGTGGTGAACACGTCCTTGAGCGCCAACGGGACGCCGGCCAGCGGCGAAGCGGGCGCGGCCCCCGACCCCAGCGTGGCGTCCACGGCGGCCGCGGCGGCCAGCGCCTGCTCGGCGCCGACGTGCAGGAACGCGTGAATCTCCCCGTCCGCCTGCGCGATCCGGTCCAGATGGGCCTGGGTGACCTCGACGGAGCTGATCTCGCGCGCGTGGATGCGCGCGGCGAGTTCGGCCGCGGTGCTGGTGGTCACATCGCTCATTCGCCTTCTCCCAGGATCTGCGGGACCACGAAACGCTGCTCCTCCACCGCGGGCGCGCCGGACAGCGCCTCGCCGGGGGTCAGACTCGGCCGGACCTCGTCGGGCCTGGTCACGTTCGTCGCCGGATTCGGCGAGGAGGTGGGCGGCACGTCGGCGGCGGCGACCTCGGAGATGGTGCGCACGTGGCTCAGGATCGAGTCGAGCTGACCGGCGAACTGGTCCAGTTCGGCGTCGGACAGCGCGAGCCGGGACAGCCGGGCGAGGTGTGCGACCTCGTCGCGGGAGATGGCGGGCACCGCGGGGACCCCTTTCGGCATGGTCGAGCGTGGTGAGGAATCGGAGAACCCAGCCAGCCTAGCCCCATGGACGACGGCCCCCTCGCGCGCGCCCGGAATGCGACGACACACCCACGGAACTAGTGAGACACGCCGGTCTGGCACGAAATTGCCGCGTGGCGTTGCTCACCCGCGCCTATTCGAGTCGATAACAGACGGTCCGGGGTGTAAGGATTGCCCCACCGGGGTATCCGACGACCACGCTCGGCCGGCAAGAGGAAAGGATCGCGCGTGTCATATCTGCTCCGCGTGCAACTTCCGGATCGCCCGGGAAGCCTCGGCGCACTCGCGCTCGCACTGGGCTCCGTCGGCGCGGACATCCTCTCGCTGGACGTGGTCGAGCGAGGCGCGGGTTTCGCGGTGGACGATCTGGTCGTGGAGGTTCCGCCCAACGCGCTCCCGGACACGCTCATCACCGCCGCGGAATCCATCGGCGACGTCCACGTGGACTCGATCCGCCCCTATTCCGGCGTCCTGGACACCCACCGCGAACTCGAACTCATCGACCAGGTCGCCGGCGCGCGCGACGATCGCATGCAGGTCCTGGTCGACGGCGTGCCCCGGGTGCTGCGGGTCGGCTGGTGCACGATCATCGACGTCGGCCCGCAAGGGGCCTATCGCGTCGTCGGCAGCCAGAGCGCACCCGAGACCCAGGCGGGCTCCGCCCCGTGGATGCCGTTGGACAAGCCCACCGTCCTGGATCCCGACGCCGAATGGGTGCCCGAGATCTGGCAGGACATGGACACCAAACTCGCCGCCGCCCCGCTCGGCGCGAGCGGCCGGGTCCTCATGCTCGGTCGCCCCGGCGGCCCCGACTTCCGCCCCTCCGAGGTCGCGCGCCTGGGCTACCTCGCGGGCATCGTCGCGGGCGTGCTGGGTTAGTTCCCCCGACTCGCGGCCAACTCCAGGCGCAGGACGGTCAGGGGGTCGCCCGCGTCGGTCTGCCAGTCGCGTTCCGGGACGGCCGCGAACCCGAGGCGGTCGTAGATGCGGCGCGCGTCGAGCATCGCGGGCATGGTCGTGAGCACCACCGCGTCGAAATCCTCGGCGCGCGCGATCTCGATCACCTTGTCCACCAAGGCCGTTCCCACGCCGAGCCCGCGCGCCGCCTTCGACACCGCCAGCATCCGGAACTCCAGTTCTCCCGGGCGCGCGATATCGGCGTACGGGCTCGCCGGACGCGCCACCGTCAGCGAACCGAGCACCCGGCCCTCGTGCTCGGCGACCAGGATCTGCGCGTGTTCGGCCCGGTGCGGCGTATCGGCCAACTCCCGCACATACGGGCTGTGGCGGCGGACGTAGCCCTCCCCCACGTACACCTCGAGGGTCAGCTCGCCGACGGCCTCGAAATCCCGCGGACCAGCCGTGCGGATCTCCGGTGCGGTCGCGCTGTCACCCATGTGCGGCATCCTGCCGGCCCCACCGCCCGCCGCGGACCGGCCCGCCCGCGACTGAGAACCACGTCACAGGGCGCTCACTTCCCGAGATCGACACCGCCCTGCCCGTCCGGACGCAGGATCTGCCACCGATCCGGCTTGCCCGAGGGATACACCACCGGGAAATGGTCGCCGATCGACGGCCAGCGGTGCACCTCCCACACGAATCGCCCGTAGACCACCCGCTCGGGCACCGTCGGCCCGCTCAACGTCCCGGTGATCGTCACGAACTGCTCGCCGAGCGCGTCCGGCACGGGACTAACGCCCGTCACGTACAGCGACCCCTGTTCCGGCTGCGCCCCGCCCGCGAACCCGCCGCCGCCCCGCCCCCGCCGGTACAGCACGATCATGGCGACCAACGTCGTGACCATGATGATCAGCATCGCGATTTCCAGCATGAACCCCACTGTATGAGGTGTCGACGAGGGCGCGGGACGGCCCGCTACACGGCGCTCAGCTCGGAGGTGCCCTGCTCGGTGCGCCGCACCCGCCACGCGGCGGCGCCCGCTCCCGGCCGGCGACCGAGGATCTCGGGGTCGGCGGTGGTGAAGATCAGTTGCGCGCCGCGGACATTGGCGTCGGGGCTGCGGAACAGGTCGAGCAAGCGGGTGAGCTGCGCGGCGGACAGGCGGGCGTCGATATCGTCCACGGCCAGCACCCGGCCTTCGTCCAAGGCGTCGTAGACGGTGGGCAGCAGGCGCAGCAGCGCCAGCGCGGAGGCGGATTCGTCGGTGAGATCGAACGGCGCGTCGACACCGGCGTGCACGGTGCGCAGCCCCGCCCCGCGCCGGGCCGTCATCCGCGCGTACATCGCCTCGCGGGCCGCGCGCAACGTCGTGAGCTCGCGTTCGAGCATGAGCGCGGTGACGCCGTGTTCGGCCGCCAGCGCCTCGGCGTGACCGGGTGAACTCGCGCACCGGTCCACCTGCGCGGCGGTGCCCGCGATATCGGCGTCGAGTTCGCGCAGATAGTCGGCGTAGAGCGGATCCGGTTCGGCGAGCAGCACATCGGTGATGCCGAGCCCCGCCTCGCGCACCGCCAGCAGCAGTCGGGCCGCGTTGCGCGAGGAGACCGACAGGTGCGCGCCCAACCGGTGCGCCACGGCCGCGGGCTCCGGCGCGCCCGTGTGCACGTCCAGCAACGCCGAGAACCACCGGTAGGCGGGCACCAGCGCCTCGGCGTACATCTGGCCCGCCAGACTCAGCAGCAGCGCGTTCGGGCGCACCAGCGGCACCAACGCCGCGATCCCGAAACGCGCCGCCTCGAACTGCGGACCGATCCGGATGCCGGACTCGGTGCGCTCGAAGACGATCCGACGCCGCGAACGCGGATGGGTGTGCAGCCATTCGGCGGTCACGTCGGCGTTGTCGAGACGGAAACCATAGGTGTAGGGCACACCTTCGGCGACGAAGCCCGCCTCGAACTCCGTGGGCCGATCCGGGAATCCGAGATGCGGGGTGCGCACCGGACCCGCGTAGGGGTCCCAGCCGGTCACCGAATGCAGGACCGCGTCGCGCATCCGCGCCAGCGCGTCGATCACACTCGTCTTCCCGGCGGCCGTCGCCCCGTGGATCGCGGTCACCGGCACCGCCAGCGGGCCGCTCCCCCGCGAGAGCCGCAACTCCTGGGGTTCGGCCAGCGATCGGTGGTTGGTCACCTGAAAACTCCGCAGCATGGGCGACATACTTCCGGTCCGCCCCCGCGGCACCCCACAGCGGCCCGTCCTCCGCGCGCCGCCGGCGCGGCCCACGGATGCGACGCACGCTGCGACAACGCCCGTGATCGGCGTTAGCATGCAGGGGAATTGTCTTCGACGGATGAGGGTTGCGCGATGGGAAACACGGTGCGTCGTCTGCTGGTTCGCGGGGGCCTCGCCGCGGCGCTCGGCCTCGGTTCGCTGATCGCGCTCGGTCCGCAGGCGGTCGCCGAAGGCTGCCCCGCGGGCACCGCGCGCGTGTTCTTCAGCAACTCCACCAACACCTGCCAGCCCGCGGGCAGCGCCACCTACGCCAACCCGTGGGCCAGTCGCGTGTGCACCACCTCGGGCACCCGGGTCGTCATCGACACCACCGGCAAGCGCAAGGCCGACAAGCGCCACATCGAACTCGAACCGGCCGGCTTCTGCGCCCAACTCGACCTCAACGGCCAGCAGAGCGCCACCATCCAGGTCCTCCCCGAATAGTCGGACGGCGCGGGGCCTGCGCCCTGCCGCGCCTCCGCCGGGCGCACGCGCGCGGCCATTCGGCCCACCGGGTGCGGACGGCCGAGAACTACACCGCCGGATCTTCTTCGGTGTCCTGCCGCACCGCGTCGGGTCCGCCGTCGAGCAGCGCGCGGAACCCGTCCTCGTCCAGGACGCGCACCCCGAGTTCCTCGGCTCTGGCGGCCTTGGCGCCGGGTGAATCCCCGATGACCACGAAGGCCGTCTTCTTCGAGACCGACCCGGAGGCTTTGCCACCGCGGAGCAGGATCGCCTCTTTCGCGCCGTCGCGGGTGAACCCTTCCAGCGACCCGGTGACCACGATGGACAGCCCCTCGAGGGTGCGTTCGACGGATTCGTCGCGTTCGTCGGCCATCCGGACGCCCGCCGCCCGCCACTTGTCGACCACGGCGCGATGCCAGTCGACGGTGAACCATTCGGCGACGGCCGCGGCGATGGTCGGCCCCACGCCGTCGGTGGCCGCCAACTCCTCCACCGTGGCCGCGGCGATGCGCGACATCTCGCCGAATTCGGCGGCCAGCGCCCGCGCCGCCGTCGGCCCGACATGCCGGATCGACAGGCCGACCAGCACCCGCCACAGCGGCCGGTCCTTCGCGGCGTGCAGATTGTCCAGCAGCCGTCGGCCGTTCGCGGACAGCTCGCCTTTCTTGGTCGTGTAGAGCGAGGTGGCCAGCAGACCCGTCTCGTCGAGGTCGAACAGGTCGCCCTCGTCGGCGATCGCGCCCGCCTTCAACAACTCGATCGCGCCCTCGTAGCCGAGCGCCTCGATGTCGAACGCGCCGCGCCCCGCGACGTGGAACACCCGCTCGCGCAACTGCGCCCGGCAGTAGCGCTGGTTCGGGCAGCGGATGTCGGCGTCGCCCTCCTTCGCCGGGGCCAGTTTCGTGCCGCACTCCGGACAGTGCGTGGGCATCACGAAGGGTTTGGCATTGGCGAGCCGCGCGTCGACCACCGGGCCGAGCACCTCCGGGATGACGTCGCCCGCCTTGCGAATGGTCACGGTGTCACCGATCAGCACGCCCTTGCGCACCACCTCGGCGGCGTTGTGCAGCGTCGCCATCGACACCGTCGACCCCGCGATCGTCACCGGTTCCATCACCGCGAACGGCGTGACCCGCCCGGTGCGCCCCACGTTGACCTGGATGTTCAGCAGCGTGGTCGTGGCCTCCTCCGGCGGATACTTGAACGCGATCGCCCAGCGCGGCGCGCGCGAGGTGGCACCGAGCCGCCGTTGCAGCGACGTCTCGTCGATCTTGATCACCTGGCCGTCGATCTCGTGCTCGATGTCGTGCCGGTGCGCGCCCCACCAGGCGACCCGCTCGATCACCGCGTCGATCCCCCGCACCAACCGCGTGTGCTCGGAAACCGGCAACCCCCACGCCGTCAACGCCCGATACGCCTCGTGCTGCGAAGCCGGCGCGTACCCCTCGATGCGGCCGAAGCCGTGGCAGATCATCCGCAGCCTGCGCCGGGCGGTGACCGCCGGATCCTTCTGCCGCAGCGAACCCGCGGCGGTGTTGCGCGGATTCGCGTACGGCGGTTTGCCCTCGGCGACGATGGCGGCGTTGAGCGTCTGGAAGTCCTCGAGCCGGAAATACACCTCGCCGCGCACCTCGAGCAGGGCGGGCACCGGGAATTCGGCGGTGGGGGTGAGTTCGCCGGGGATGTCCTCGATGGTGCGCGCGTTGAGGGTGACGTCCTCGCCGGTGCGGCCGTCGCCGCGGGTTGCCCCGCGCACCAGTCTCCCGTTCTCGTAGACCAGGTTCAGCGCGACGCCGTCGATCTTCACCTCGCACAGATAGTGCGGGTCCGTTCCCGCCTCGGCCTCGACCCGGCTCGCCCACGTGCGCAGACCGTCGTAGTCGAAGACGTTGTCCAGTGACAGCATGCGCTCGAGGTGGTCGACCGGGGTGAAGTCGGTGGCGAATCCGCCACCGACGAGTTGGGTCGGCGAATCCGGGGTGAGCAGATCGGGAAAGCGCTCCTCCATCTCCTGCAACCGGCGCAGCAACGCGTCGAACTCGCCGTCGGAGATGATCGGGGCGTCGCGCACGTAGTAGCGGAACTGGTGTTCACGGACCTCGTCCGCGAGTTGCCGCCACGCCACGCGCTGTTCGGCCGTGGCCGGGTCCGCCGCACTCTCGGTCTCACTCACCCTTGGCACACTAATGCAGGGCGCCGACAACATCACCGCACGTCGAGGCCCGATTCCGGGCCGCTCGGCCCGCGCGTCGACCGCCACCGGCGGATGCCGTGCGGCGGGTCCGACTCAGTCGAAGGTCAGCGCCTGCGGTTCGTCGGCGTAGACCCGGGCGACCTCCCCCGCCAAGGCCAGCGCCCGCCGCGCCCACGACAGCGACGCGTTGCCCAGCCCGCACGCGGGAGACACCGTCACCGACCGCCCCAGCACAGCCCGATCGAAGCCCAGCCGATCCATGAGACGAACACCCGGTTCGGCGATCGTGCGCCAGTCGACGGGGCCCGCGGGTTCGCTCGTGGGCACCAGACCCAGCACCAGATGTTTCCCGGCGTCGAGCAGTTCCCCGACCGAGTCGAGGTCCTTCGTGCCGATCGCGGCGATGTCGAAGCCGATCCCCGCCGCCGCCGTGCCGCGCAGGAAATCCAAGGCGGGCGGTTCCGCGCAACAGTGCACCAGCACGGGAACGGACTGCGCGGTGATCACCGTGTCCAGCACCGCCTCGGCCTCGGGGGCCGGCAGCGATCGCACCGTGTTCAGCACGCTCACCCCGCGCAGCGCGCCCTCGAGCACCTCGTTCACCGACGGTTCGTCCAGTTGCAGAACCACCCGCGCGCCCAGACGCGCGCGGATCTCGGCGACGTGCCGGTCCAAGCCCTCGGCCAGCGACTCCGACAGGTCGCGCACCGCGCCCCGGTCGGTGAGCGCGCGGTGTCCGCCGGGCAATTCGACCTGCGCCGCCAAGGTCAGCGGCCCGCAGGACTGCACCTTGATCACCCGGTCGGCGCCCGCCGAACCCGACGTCTCCCACACTTCCTCGAGGGCGTCCAGGTCGGCGCGCAGCAGATCGCGGGCTCGCCGCGACAGCGCGCCCGGACGGGCGGCCAACCGGTAGCCGCGCGGCGTCGTGTCGAAACGCATGTCGACCAGCAGCGCCGAGGCGCGCCCCACGGTGTCCGCGCCCGCGCCCCGGGCGGGCAGTTCGACCAGATGCGCCAACTCGGTCAGTTCACCGAGGATCGTCGCGGCGGCCTCGCGCGGATCGACACCGGGCCAGGAGCCCACCCCGGTCGCGACGCCGCCGCGCAACACCGTCTCGCGTTCCTCGGTTCGACTGTCGCTCACCGCGATTCGCCCCTCTCGATCGGACCGCCGCCCCGACGCGACGGCGTCGGACCGGGCCACCGCAGCGGCGCACGCATCCTATTCCGCGACGGCGGCGGCGCTGTCGGTGACCGTGCGCTCGGCATCGGCCGCGCCGATGGTCCCGCTGCCGATCACCTCGTCGCCGACCTCGTCCGGCCGATACAGCACCACGGCCTGACCGCGCGCGACACCCGTCAACGGCTCGCGCAACCGCACCACGAGCCCGGCGCCGACGGCTTCGGCCACCGCGGACGCGGTGCCGCCGTGCGCGCGCACCTGCGCCACACACTCCACCGGCCCCTCGGGCGCGCTGCCCGACGTCCACACCGCGCGGTCGGCCTCGATCGTCCAGACCTGCAGATCCTCCGCCGACCCCACCCGCACCGTGCCCGTCTCCGGGTCGATCGCGGTGACGTAACGCGGCCTGCCGTCCGCGGCGGGACCGGGCAGCCCCAGCCCCTTGCGCTGACCGACCGTGAACCCGTGCACGCCGTCGTGGCGGGCCAGTTCGCGACCGTCGGAATCGACCACCGCACCCGGCCGGACACCGATCTTCGCGCCCAGGAAAGCGCGGGTGTCGCCGGACGGGATGAAGCAGATGTCGTGGGAGTCGGGCTTGTTCGCCACCGCGAGCCCGCGCTCGGCGGCCTCCGCGCGGATCGCAGGCTTCGGGGTGTCCCCGACCGGGAACATCGCGCGGGACAACTGCTGGGCGGTCAGCACCGCCAGCACGTAGGACTGATCCTTGTCGGCGTCGACCGCGCGGCGCAGCACCCCGTCCTCGAGGCGCGCGTAATGGCCGGTGACCACGGCGTCGAAACCGAGCGCCACCGCCCGATCGGCCAGCGCCGAGAACTTGATCTTCTCGTTGCAGCGCAGACACGGATTCGGCGTCTCCCCCGCCGCGTAGGAGGCGACGAAATCGTCGATCACGTCCTCCTTGAAGCGGTCCGCGAAATCCCAGACGTAGAAAGGGATTCCGAGCACGTCGGCGGCGCGCCGGGCGTCACCGGCGTCCTCCTTGGAACAGCAACCGCGCGAACCGGTGCGCAACGTGCCCGGGGTGGCCGAGAGCGCCAGATGCACGCCCACCACCTCGTGACCGGCGTCGACGGCGCGCGCCGCCGCAACGGCCGAATCCACACCACCGCTCATCGCCGCGAGAACCCGCATCACACACCACCTTTCGCACCGGCGAGACCAGCTGCCCTGGCCCGCTCCACCACCTGCGGGAGCACATCGAGCAGGGCGTCCACGTCGGCAGGGGTCGACGTGTGCCCCAGGGAGAAGCGCAGCGAACCCCGCGCTTGCCAGGGCTGCACGCCCATGGCGATCAGAACATGACTGGGCGAGGCCACGCCTGCCGTGCAGGCCGACCCCGTCGAACATTCGATCCCGGCCGCGTCCAGCAGCATCAGCAACGAGTCGCCCTCGCAGCCGGGGAAGGTGAAATGCAGGTTGCCCGGCAGTCGCCGGTCGCCGCGCGCGCCGTTGAGCACCGCCTCGGGCACCGCGTCGAGAATCCGCGCGATCATCTGCTCGCGCAGCGCGCGCAGGTCCGCCGAACGCTCGGGCAGTTCGGCCACCCCCTGACGCAACGCCGCCGCCAGACCGACCGCGCCCGGAATATCCGAGGTGCCCGAGCGCAGGTCACGCTCGTGCCCGCCGCCGTGCAACAGCGGCATGCACGGCACCTGCCTGCCCAGCAGCAGCACGCCGATCCCGTGCGGACCACCCAGCTTGTGCCCGGTCAGACTCGCCGCGGCCAGACCACTCGACCCGAAATCGACCGGGATCTGCGTGACCGCCTGCACCGCGTCGCTGTGCAACGGCACACCGAACTCCTGCGCGATCGCCGCCAACTCCTCGATCGGCTCGATCGTGCCGACCTCGTTGTTCGCCCACATGACCGTGACCAGCGCCACCTCGTCGGCGTGCTCGGCCAACTCCGCGCGCAGCACTCGCGGCGAGACCACCCCTTCGGCGTCGACCGGCAGCCACGTCACCCGGGCGCCGTCGTACTTCTCCAGCCACTCGACCGCGTCGATCACCGCGTGGTGCTCGACCGAACTCGCCAGAATCCTGACCCGCCGCGGGTCGGCGTCACGCCGCGCCCAGAAGATCCCCTTGACCGCCAGGTTGTCGCTCTCGGTACCGCCCGAGGTGAACACGACCTCCGAGGGACGCGCCCCCAGATCCGCCGCTATCGACTCCCGCGCCTCCTCCAACGACCGCCGCGCCGCCCGCCCCGACCCGTGCAGCGACGACGCGTTACCCGACCGCGAGAACGCGGCCGTCATCGCCTCGACCGCGGCGGACACCATCGGAGTGGTGGCCGCGTGATCGAGGTAGACCGTCTGGGGCGCACCACCGGAGCCCGAAAATGCCGACTTCATGACCAGTAAAGTCTAGCCGCCCCCTGCCGCCGATTATTCCCCCCTGCTCACAGCCCGCGGACAAGGGCTTTTTCACCTCGCGCCCGCTCCTCTTCGATTCCGGACCCGCTCGTGAACGTCGGGACAACAAGGCGCATCGGTCGCATCACACGCGGGCACGATGCGGGGAATTCGGCAACGAATTGGCTAACCTGCGGGATCATGATGCGGATTCTCCCGATCGCGAGTCTCACCGCCTCGGCGCTGGTCCTGACGCCCGCGCCGACCGCGCATGCCGACATCATCCTGCTGCCGCCCCACGAGAAGACCTTCGCCTCGGAAGGAGGCAGTTTCACCGTCGGCACCCACGACGAGGCGATCAATCGCATCGTCCCGCTCAACGGCGCGCCCACCAGCTACGAGGCGTTGGTCTCGAGTGTCGCCTACGGGCGTCTGGACGCGCCCGCCGAAGGCGTGCTCAAGACCGGGTACTCCGTCGGGTGCGCGGCCAAACTCGACATCGTGGTGCCCGGCATCGATCCGACCACCGAGTTCGGGCTGGAAGGCCCGCAGCAGAACTACGCGACCGAGCAGGTGGAGCGGCAAGGGTCCGAGCAGGCGCGGTCGCGCACCGTCGAGCGTTCGAGCACCGGGGAGTCGGCGGAGTCGCGGACCCAGGAGTTCGGGCGCTGGCGGGAATTCGAATCGGGGCAGGTGCAGGAGTTCAACGGCGTCACCCCCTCGATCGCGGTGGACCCCGGCCCGTTCGCCGAACTGGAACTCGCGCCGGGCGACATCACCAATATCGATCTCACCGAGGGCAAAGCCCTGATCCCCGGCAAAACCGTCCAGATCATCATCCGCGACTTCCACATCAAGGTGGACAGCTGCGCGGGCCCGGTCACCATCCGCCAGTACACGTCCATCCAGACCCGCACCCCCGAACTCGACGACAGCGGCGCGGTCTTCGGCGAACCCCTCAAACTCTGACCGACGCGGTTCTCTCCTGAATCGACTCGGGTCAGTCGGCGGGGATGTGGGGGGTGGCGTCTCGGCTGCGGCCGCGGAAGAGGGGGATGGTGCGGCGGCGGGGGCGGGGGGTGGGGTCTTCGACTCGGGTGGTGGTGGCTTCGATCCAGGTGGAGTCGGTGCTGTGCAGGGACTGGCCGGTGACGCGGACGGTGCGTTCGCAGCGGGCGGCGAGGTCGCGGCGGTCCAGGCCGGGGTGTTCGAGGGGTTCGAGGGTGATCTCGGCGACGATGCCGCGCGAGCGCAGGATGCGCAGGGCGGAGGTGGCGAAGGTGTCGTCGCCGACGAAGCCGGGCACCGAGCAGGGGGCGCCGTGGCGGTCGAGGTAGCGCAGGCGGACGGGCTGGACGTAGGCGCCCGCGTCGATGGCGGCCTGGAACAGGGCGGGGCGCATGCGGCCGTAGGCGCGGCCGCACCAGGTGGTGCCTTCGGGGAAGGCGGCCACGCGTTCGCCCGCGCTCAGGCGGGCGGCGATGGTGGCGACGACGCCGGGCAGGGCGCGCAGGCGTTCGCGTTCGATCGGGATGACGCGCACGCGTTCGGCCAGTTTGCCCAGCAGCGGCCATTCGATGAGGTCGGCGCGGGCGACGAAGCCGAGGGGCTGCACGGCGGCGAGGGCGACCACGTCGGTCCAGCCGATGTGGCCGGTGACGACGAGGACGCCGGTGTCGGCGGGGGCGAACACGACCGGTTCGCCGTCCTGCGCGCCGCGGTCGTCGCGGCGCAGGGCGGCGCCGATGTGGGTGACCAGGTCGGGCTGCGCGGGTTCGGTGACGGTCCGCGCCGCGACGCGGTTGTCGATCACGCGCACCTTGATGCCGAGGGTGCCGAGCAGGGCGCGGGAGAACTCGCGCTGCACGGCTTCGCGGCGGCCGCGCGGGGTGAGCGCGTTGACGATCGGGAAGCCGATCATCAGCCCGGCGATCTGGGTGACGCGGGCGGCCAGGCGGGCGGCGCCGACCCGGTCGGTGGTCTCGATGCAGCCGGAACCGCAGGAGCTGGACGGCATCCAGGCGTGTACGGGCTGTGCGGGTGGCGCGTCGAACACCATCGGGCTCACCGTCCTCCGTCGAAGCTCGCGGCCGATTCCTGGAGGCGATTCAGGTACCGCGTGTTGATGGTGTCCAGGCCGAGCAGGACGACGAAGTCGGCGACTTCGAAGTCGGGGTCGTGGGCGGGTTCGCCGCAGATCTCCGCGCCCAGACGCAGGTAGCCGCGCAGCAGCGGGGGCAGTTTGGGGCGCGAGGGGGCGGGCAGTTCGTCGAGGGTCTTGCCGTCGACGACGACCGGATTGTGCGGGTGCACGCGACGTTCCGGGTCGCTGCCGTGACTGCCGAGCAGCAGGTCGCGCACGCCGCGCACGTTCACGCCGACCGGGTCGGCGGCGTTCTCGCGCATCGGGACCGACGCGCAGCCCATCACCCAGTCGTATCCGGTGAGCTGGATGTAGTGCAGGATGCCCGCCCACATCAGCGTGACGACCGACCCGTTGCGGTGGTCGGGGACGACGCAGGCGCGGCCCATCTCGACGATGCGGCGACCGACGGGGTCCATGCGCTCGAGGTCGAATTCGGTGGCGGTGTAGTAGCCGCCCGCCGCGGTGACCTTGTCCGGGGGGAGCATCCGGTAGCAGCCGACGAAGGTGTCGGTGGCGTCGTCACGGACCAGCAGGTGGTCGCAGTGCGCGTCGAAGCGGTCGGCGTCGAGCCCGGTGCCGTTGTCGGGCATGTTGAAGCCCGGTTCGGCGGCGAACACGTCGTAGCGCAACCGCTGGGCGGCTTCGCGGTGCTCGGCGTCGGAGGACACGACCAGCGAGTACCGAGACCGTTCCACCCCTGAATCCGTCGACCTGGCCGGGGCTGTCAACACGGACGAAATAGTCATATCCGTGATGAAGCCAGCCCGAGACAGCGGTGGGGCGACCTCGAAGTAACCCCGCGATGCCGGTTCGGTGAACGAGACGATGGTCACACCGCCCGTTCACCGACCTGTGGTTTCGCGTTCGCGCCGAGGCGAAGTGGTGGCCGCTTTCGGCCTGATCCGGGCGGTTCAGGCGGCCAATCGCTCCGCGACGGGCCTGGATTCCTCGGTGGCGGGGTCGACCTCGTCGAAGCCCGGTCGGCCCGTGCCGATGAAGGCGACCAGCCAGGACGCGACCGCGGCGAAGCGGTTGCGGAACCCGACCAGATAGAACAGGTGCACCGCCAGCCAGGCGACCCAGGCGAGCACGCCGCGGAAGCTGATGCGCTCGTTGAGTTTCGCGACGGCGCTGAAGCGGCTGATGACCGCCATGCTGCCCTTGTCCCAGTAGACGAAGGGGGTACCGGGCTGTTTCACGCGCCGGACGATGTCGGCGGCGTGCCTGCCCTCCTGCATGGCCACCGGGGACTGGCCGGGGTAGCCGTTGAGCGAGGTCATGTCGCCGATGGCGTAGATGTCGGCGTGACCGCCCACGGTCAGGTCGGGGTTGATCAACAGCCTTCCCGCGCGGTCGGTTTCGCAGCCGGTGGCCTCGGCGAGGATCTTCGCGAAGCCGCCCGCCTGCACGCCCGCCGACCAGACCACCGTCTCGGCGGCGATGCCGCGCTCCACGCCCGCCTTGTCCTTGACGGTCACCTTGCCCGCGTCGATATCGGTGACGAAGGTGTCGACCAGGACCTCGACGCCGCCGTCGGTGAGCGATTTCTTCGCGTATTCCGACAGTCCGCCGCCGAACGGGGGCAGCACCGTGCCCGCGCCCTCGACCAGCGTGACCGAAACCTCTTGGTGGTAGTAGCGTTTCGACAGCTCTTTGAGCTGGCCCGCGACCTCGACGCCCGTCGCGCCCGCGCCGACGACCACGAAGCTGAGCAGTCGCCGCTTGCTCTGCTCGTCGGCTCCGGCGGCCTCGGCGAAGACCCGTTGGATCTGCGCGCGCAGGGTGCGAGCATCCTCGACGGTCTTGAGCGAGAACGTCTTGTCCGCGAAATCGTCACGCCCGAAATAGGATTGCGACGCGCCGGTGGCGGCGATCAGCGATCCGTAGCGGATCCGCTCGCGCCCGCCCGCGTGTTCGTAGGTGAGTTCGCCGCGGTCGGCGTCGACGGCCACGACGGTGCCGAGGCGGACCCGCGCGCCGCGATGCTTGCGCAGGATGGTCGCGATCGGCGGGGCGATCTCCTCCGCGCCGAGGACACCGGTGGCGACCTGGTAGAGCAACGGCTGGAACAGATGCTCGGGCGTGCTGGAGATCAGCACGTAGTCGACTCCGGATTTCGACAGTTGCTTGGCCGCGGCCAACCCCCCGAACCCGATCCGACGATGACGACGTCCGCGTGGTCCATCTGTGTTCCTCCCCCGGCCGCGCTCTGCGCGACGGCCCCTTGCTCCAGTACCGGTCGTTCCATGACAGCCTCCTAACTCTTATTGACAACCGTCATTCGGAACGCAGATATTTCATGTGTTCAGGCGCATAATAGAGATCACTCTTATCTCGATCATTCATGAATGGGAGCTTGTCGTGGAGCTTCGCCAGCTGACATACTTCGTCGCCGTCTGCGAGGAACTGAGCTTCAGCCGGGCGGCGAACCGGTGCTACATCTCGCAGTCGGCGATCAGTCACCAGATCGCCCGGCTCGAACGCGACCTCGGGGTCTCGCTGTTCGAGCGCTCCACCAGGGCCGTCGTGCCCACCGACGCGACCACCCGCCTGCTACCGCTGGCCAAACAGATGCTGAGTCTGGAATCGGCGATCCGCGCGGCCGTGCGCAGCACCGGACACCGTATCCGATTGGCCGCCAACATGTCCTTCGCGTCCCGGTCGCTGTCGGCCATCGCCGCCGCGCGCGCGGCGCACCCCGACGCGGAGATCGAATTCGTGATCAAGCCGTTCCGGCAACGCATCACCGCCGTCGCCGACGGGGACTGCGATCTGGCCCTGATCCGCGGCAGCGTCGCCCAACCGGGGCTCACGGTGGAACAGCTGTGGGTCGAGGACCTGGTCATCGCCACCACCGACGGCCATCCGCTGGCCGAACGCGACACCGTCACCCTCGCCGAACTCAGCCCCTACCCGCTGCTGCTGCCCCCGGAACAGGAACAGGTGCTGCTGCACACCGTGATCCGCACCGCGTTCGCCGACCTGCCCGTCGGCCCCACTTTCGGCCCGCCGATCCCGCCCGACCACACGGCCACGATGGAACTGATCAACCGCCCCGACGCGTGGACGGTCCTCTACGCCGACAGTCCCACCGAGGGCCTGGTGGTCCTGCGCCTGACCGAACACCGGTTGCGCATCCCCGTCTCGGCCATCGTCCGCGACGACGCCCGCCCCTCCCCCATCCTGAGCACGCTGCTGCGCACCCTGCACCGCGCGTAACACGAGTACGGCCCCGGACCTACTGGTCCGGGGCCGTACTCGTGGGTGATGACCGGGGTCAGCCCTTGTGGTTCTTCACCGCTTCGGTCAGCTGCGGGGCGACGTTGAACAGGTCGCCGACGATGCCGTAGTCCGCGATCTCGAAGATCGGGGCTTCCTCGTCCTTGTTGACCGCGACGATGGTCTTCGAGGTCTGCATGCCCGCGCGGTGCTGGATCGCGCCGGAGATGCCCAGGGCGACGTAGAGCTGCGGGGAGACCGTCTTACCGGTCTGACCGACCTGGAACTGGCCCGGGTAGTAGCCCGAGTCGACGGCCGCGCGGGACGCGCCCACGGCCGCGCCGAGGGAGTCGGCCAGCGCCTCGACCACCGAGAAGTTGTCGGCGGAACCGACACCGCGGCCACCGGAGACGACGATGCCCGCCTCGGTGAGCTCCGGACGGTCACCGGCCACGACCGGTTCGCGCGAGGTCACCTTGACCACGCCGTCTTCCTGGGCGGGCACCTCGACGGTGACCTTCTCGCCCGCGCCCGCCGAGGCGTTGGCCTCGATCGCGCCGGGGCGCACCGAGATCACCGGCACGTCGCCGGTGGCCTTGGCGTCGACGGTGAACGCGCCGCCGAAGATGGAGTGCACGGCGGTGCCGTCCTCCTTGACGTCGATGACGTCGACGAGCAGGCCGGAACCGATGCGCGCGGCGAGGCGGCCCGACACCTCCTTGCCCTCGGCGGTGGCGGCGACGATGACCGCGGCGGGGGCCGCGGACTCGACCAGGCCGGCGAGCACGTCGACGGTCGGGGTCACCAGGTAGTTCTCCACATCGTCGGATTCGGCGATGTAGATCTTCTCGGCGCCCGCGGCGGCCAGCGCGTCGGCCAGCTTCTCACCGGTGCCGGCCGTGCCGAGCACGACGGCGGCCGGGGAGCCGAGAGCCTTGGCGGCGGTGAGCAGTTCGGCGCTGACCTTCTTGATCGCACCTTCGGCGTGCTCGACGAGCACGAGTACTTCTGCCATGTGTGTTCTCTCCTGAGCAGTGGCGGTCGTGGGGGTCAGATGATCTTCTGGCCGATGAGGTACTGGGCGATCTTGGTGCCGCCGTCCCCTTCGTCCGCGATCTTCTCGCCCGCGGTGCGCGGCGGCTTCGGGGTGGAGGCGGTGACCGCGGTGCCCGCGTTGCCCACGCCCACGGTGGACGGGTCCACGCCCAGGTCGGCCAGGGTGAAGGTCTGCACTTCCTTCTTCTTGGCGGCCATGATGCCCTTGAAGGACGGGAAGCGCGGCTCGTTGATCTTCTCGGTGACCGAGACGATCGCGGGCAGGGTGGCCTCCAGCTTGAACACGCCCTCGTCGGTCTCGCGCTCGCCGGTGATCTTCTCGCCGTCGACGGTGAGCTTGCGCAGGTGGGTCAGCTGGGGCAGGCCCAGGTACTCGGCGATGATCGCCGGGACCGCGCCCGCGCGGCCGTCGGTGGCCTCGTTGCCCGCGATGACCAGTTCCACGCCCTCGACCTGGCCGAGCGCCGAGGCCAGCACCCACGCGGTCTGCACCGCGTCGGAGCCGTGGATGGCCGGGTCGTTGATGTGGATGGCCTTGTCCGCGCCCATGGACAGGGCCTTGCGGATGGCCTCGGTGGCGCGATCGGGGCCCGCGGCCAGCACGGTGACCTCGCCGCCCTGGGCTTCCTTGATCAGCAGCGCTTCTTCGACGGCGCGCTCGTTGATCTCGTCGAGGACGGCGTCGGCGGCTTCGCGATCGAGGGTGTAGTCCCCGTCTGTCAGCTTGCGCTCGGACCAGGTATCGGGAACCTGCTTGATGAGTACGACGATGTTCGGCATCGGTCTTCGTCGACCTCCTGTTCTGGGGGCGTGTATCCGGTGGTCGCACGAGCTGTGCCGTACGTCCGTGTGAGTAGCTCGGGCGTGACACTACCCTACGTTAAGTTACTCGTGGGTAACTTACCCGCTTCTCTCTCACAACACCGGTCCGGCCGATATCGTGCGCGGGCCCTACCAGTAACGTCGGAACGATGAGCGAGGCTGTGATCCCTGCCGCACTTGGCGACCCGACGGTCATGACCGCACCGGCGGACGCGAGCGGAACGCCGTCGATCGACCCGCTGCCGCTGACCGGCGAGCGGACCGTCCCCGGCATCGCCGAGGAGAACTACTGGTTCCGCAGGCACGAGATCGTCTACGCCCGACTGCTCGACCGCTGCGCCGGAAAGACCGTGCTGGAAGCGGGTTCCGGCGAAGGGTACGGCGCGGACATGATCGCGGGCGTCGCGCACCGCGTCACCGGCGTCGACTACGACGCGAGCGCGGTCGCCCACGTGCGCGCCCGCTACCCGCGCGTGGAGATGATCCAGGGCAACCTGGCCGAACTCCCGATCGAGGACGCCTCGGTCGACGTCGTGGTGAATTTCCAGGTCATCGAACACCTCTGGGATCAGGGCCAGTTCCTGCGCGAATGCCTGCGCGTGCTGCGCCCCGGCGGCGAACTGCTGATCAGCACGCCCAACCGGATCACCTTCTCCCCCGGCCGCGACACCCCGCTCAACCCCTTCCACACCCGTGAACTCAACGCGGCCGAACTCACCGAACTGCTGGTCGAGGCCGGTTTCACGGTGTCGCTGATGACCGGCGTGCACCACGGGCCGACCCTGAAAGCGTTGGACGCCAAGCACGGCGGCTCGTTCATCGACGCGCAGATCGAGCGCGCGCTCGCGGGCGAGGCGTGGCCCGCCGAACTCACCGCCGACGTCGCGGCCGTCGGCATCGACGATTTCGCCCTGCGTCCGGAGGACATCGACGCCAGCCTCGATCTCGTCGCCATCGCGGTGAAACCTTGACCGAGTCCGTCCCCGGCCAGTTCACCCTGGTCCTGCACTCCCATCTCCCCTGGCTGGCCCACCACGGGCGCTGGCCGGTCGGCGAGGAATGGCTCTACCAGTCCTGGGCCGCCTCCTACCTGCCGGTGGTCGAGGTGCTGCGAACCCTTGCCGCCGAAGGGCGTTCGCATCTGCTCAGCCTGGGCATCACCCCCGTGCTGGCGGCCCAGTTGGACGATCCGCACTGCCTGGCGGGCATGCACCACTGGCTGGGCAACTGGCAGTTGCGCGCCGACGAGGCCGCGATGGCGGGCAATCGCGCGCTGGGCGGCCACGAACACCGCTCGGCCGCCGCCGCGCTGGCCGATTTCGAGCGCACCTGGCGGCACGGCGCCTCCCCGGTCTGGCGGCAACTCATCGATGCCGGGACCATCGAATTGCTCGGCGGCCCACTGGCGCACCCGTTCCAACCGCTGCTCGATCGTCGCCTGCGCCGGTTCCAGTTGGCCGAAGGGTTGGCCGACGCGCGACTGCGCTGGGGTCACACGCCCGCGGGCATCTGGGCGCCGGAATGCGGCTACACCCCCGGCATGGAGGTCGACTACGCCGACGCGGGCGTGACGCATTTCATGGTCGACGGCCCCGCCCTGCGCGGGGACAGCAGTCTCGGCCGACCCGTGCGCGACTCCGACGTGGTCGCCTTCGGACGGGATCTGCATGTCAGCTACCGGGTCTGGTCACCCAAATCCGGGTACCCCGGACAGGCCGCCTACCGTGATTTTCATCACTACGATCACGCGACCGGTCTCAAACCGTCACGGGTGACCGGCAAATCCGTGGCCGGACCCGACAAGGCCCCCTACGACCCCGACCTCGCCGCGACGGCCGTCACCCGCGACGTCGAGGATTTCGTGCGCACCGTGCGCGAGCGACTGCGCGACGAATCCGCCCGCATCGGCCGCCCGGCCCTGGTCGTGGCCGCTTTCGACACCGAACTGTTCGGCCACTGGTGGCACGAAGGGCCGCAGTGGCTGGCCCAGGTGCTGCGCGCGCTGCCCGAAGCGGGCGTCACCGTCGGCACCCTGACCGACGCCAGGGCCAACGGCTACGTGGGCGAACCCGTCCCGCTGGCCGACTCGTCCTGGGGTTCGGGCAAGGACTGGCGGGTCTGGGCGGGAGAACAGGTCCGCGACCTGGTCGAACTCAACGACGACGTCGTTCGGCTCGCCTTGGACACCCTCGACAAATCCCGCGAGAGCGCGGGCGGAGGCCCCGCCCTGCGCGACCCCGTCGCCGATCAACTCCTGCGCGAAGCCATCCTGACCGTCTCCAGCGACTGGGCCTTCATGGTCAGCAAGGACTCCGCGGCCGGGTACGCCCGCGAACGCGCGCACGGACACGCCCACGCCGTGCGGGAGATCGCCGCCGCCGTCGGCACCGGCCAAGTCGCCAAAACCCGGCAGCTGGCGGCAGGATGGAACGCGGCCGACGGACTGTTCCCGGCACTGGACGCCCGACGGCTCGGGCAACGGTACGCCGCGCCGCACGGAACGGACGCCCCCGCGGACCCCGAGTCCGCCCACGACGGCCCGGTTGGAGAAGGACGCGTATGAAGATACTGATGGTGTCGTGGGAATACCCGCCGGTCGTCGTCGGTGGACTCGGACGCCACGTCCACCACCTCGCCACCGAACTCGCCGCCGCGGGCCACGAAGTCGTCGTCCTCGCGCGCAGGCCCTCGGGCACCGACTCCACCACCCACCCCACCCACTCGTTCATCAGCGAAGGCGTGCTCGTCGTCGCCGTGGCCGAGGACCCGCCCTGCTTCGACTTCGGCGAGGACATGCTCGCCTGGACCCTGGCCATGGGCCACGCCATGGTGCGCGCCGG
This sequence comes from Nocardia takedensis NBRC 100417, assembly GCF_000308695.1. Classification (GTDB taxonomy): domain Bacteria; phylum Actinomycetota; class Actinomycetes; order Mycobacteriales; family Mycobacteriaceae; genus Nocardia; species Nocardia takedensis. Next base: position 163,508 of record NZ_BAGG01000093.1, read on the forward strand.
CGTCGGCCTCAACAAGCCCGGCATCGGCGAGGGCTGGACCCCGGACGTCGTGCACGCCCACGACTGGCTCGTCGCCCACCCCGCCATCACCCTCGCCGAGTACTTCGACGTTCCCCTGGTCTCCACCATCCACGCCACCGAAGCGGGCAGGCACAGCGGCTGGGTCGCGGGCAAGGTCAACAAGCAGGTCCACTCCGTGGAGTGGTGGCTGGCCAACGAATCCGACGCGCTCATCACCTGTTCGGCCTCCATGCGCGACGAAGTCGAACGCCTCTACGGCCCCGAACGCATCCCGATGACGGTGATCCGCAACGGAATCGACGTCGGCGCGTGGACCTTCCGCCCCCGCGCCCCGCGCTCGGGCCCGCCGCGCCTGCTCTATGTCGGCCGCCTGGAATACGAGAAGGGCGTCCAGGACGCCATCGCCGCGCTGCCGCGCATCCGGCGCGCCCACCCCGGCACCACACTCACCGTCGCGGGCATCGGCACCCAATTCGAATGGCTGCGCGAACGCGCCCGCGTGCACCGCGTCGCCCGCGCCGTCACCTTCGCGGGCCAACTCGACCACGCCGGACTGCTCGGCTGGCTGCACGGGGCCGACGCCATCCTGCTGCCCAGCCGCTACGAACCCTTCGGCATCGTCGCCCTGGAGGCCGCCGCCGCGGGCACCCCGCTCATCACCTCCACGGCGGGCGGACTCGGCGAAGCGGTCATCGACGGCGTCACCGGCGCGTCCTTCGAACCCGCCGACGTCGACGGACTCGTCGAGGCCGTGCGCGCCACCCTGGACGACCCGGCCGCCACCCAGGAACGGGCCTACGCGGCTCGCGAACGGCTCACCGCCGACTTCGCCTGGGACGTCGTCGCCGCCGAGACCGCGCTGGTCTACTCGGCCGCCAAACGGCGCGTCCGCAACCCGCTCGGGCGACCCTCGATCGTGGAACGCCCACTGCCCGAACGCGACCCGGCCAAACCGGTCTGAGCGCTCAGCGTTCCGGCTCGAACGCGAACACCTCGCCGATCCTGGTCGCGACCACCACGTCGCCCTCGGCGCTCACCGACGTCCCCGTCGTCACGCCCTGCGCGTTCGGCAGCACATCGGAATCGATCGTCCCGCCGGTCTCGGTGTCGAAGGTGATCAGGCTCAGGCCCGCGCCGATCGCGGCCACCGTGTAGCCGACGCCGCCCGCCGCCTGCACCGGAGCGCCACGCAACATCAGATCCTTGCGCTCCCAGACGATCTCGGAGGTGTCACCGTTGTCGCGCACCGCCAGCAGATAGCCCTGCTCACCCGCCGGGAGGATCAACCCGTCGGCCGACACCGACAGCACCCCGCGCGGGGTGAACCCCAACTGCCGCACCCACTTCGGGCGACCGTCCGCGGCGTCCAGCGCGATCAGCCGGTCGGTGTTGTCCCCCACGTAGATCGTGCCGCCGTCCGCCGACACCGTCGGACTCGTGCCGCTGCCCTGCGCCAACACCTCGGCGCTCCACAGCCGCTTCACCTCGCCGTCCCCGTAGCTCAACGCCACCAACGACGCCGCGGGCCGCCCCGGCTCCCACACCGTCACGAAGAAACGGCCCGAATCCGCGTCCACCGCCGAGATGTTCGCCACCGCGCAGCGCGGGCCGCCCGACAGGCAATCGTCGAGCCCCTGCCCCGAAGCGGGCCGCGTCAACCCCGGATAAGCCAGGAAGTCCGCGTCGCCCAACAGTTGCAGCGTCGGCACTTCACGCGCGCCCGTCTGCCTGCTCAGGATGTCGATCTGACCCGACTGCGTCACCGACAGCACCCGACCGTCGCCGGTGAACTGCACCGACACCGGCACACCCGCCACCGGCGTGCGCCACCGCGGCTGCCCCAGATAGTTGAACGAATTCACCGCACCGTCGTCGCCGACATAGGAATTCGACATGCCGTCCACCACCGTGGGCGAGGACACCGCGTTCGGCCCCAACTGATTACAGAACCGCTTGCGCCCCGTCGGCATCTGCAACGACAGGATCGCGCACCCGCTCTGCGTGCGCGTCGTCAGGAACATCTGCCCGTCACGGCCGATCGCCACCGGCATCTCCACCGGACCGCCCACCGGCCGCGACCAGTTCAACGTCATCCGCCGCGCCCCCTCCACCGGGGTCACCGCGCTGTTGCGCAGATCGTGATACGCCGCGGGCCATCCCGCGCCGGGACCGACGGTGATGTCATCGACCGCGGTGCCGCACCCCGTCACCATCACCCCCGCCACCGACGCGACCAGCACGACCAGCGCCGCGCGCCGCGCACGCCCGGATCCAGCCCGCACGCTGCCGGTTCGCACCTGAGTTCTCCTCTGCGTCCGATTTGCCGCGACTCCGTCGCGGCGGGTTCGCGGCCCCTTGTGTCTCGCGGCTCAGCGGTCGAGACTCGCGCCTGCGGCGCATGCGCTTCGACCGCTGAGCCGCGAGACGGCCGCGAACCGGTCGCTCGTAAGACTCGCTCCGTCGTGGTTCAGTGCGCTGGGATAGTAACGGGGGTGGGGTACCCGCGGGGACTTCGGGGGGATGTTTGCGGGAGGTCGGGTGTGGTGAACACCAGTGGGGCCGCGCGTCGGAATCGGCGCGATCCGCCGCTCGCGATCACGGACAGCGGGTTCGCGCCGCGGCTCGGGGAGGCGAATCCCGGCGGCGGCTCCTCTCGCGAATGTGGTCCCGTTCTCACCGCGGGGGTACGCGGAAGTACTCTTGTCTGCTGAACAGGCAGTGGCCCCGAGGGCGGGGTTTACGACGGGAGACGATCGTGACGAGCATGTGGGGCGCGCCGTTGCGCTCGCGGTGGCGGGGTTCGCGTCGCCGGGATCCGCAGCAGGCCCGGTTCCTGACGACCGCGTCCTTGCGCTGGGTGCTCGCCAATCGGGCCTACACGCCCTGGTACCTGGTCCGTTACTACCGCCTGTTCAAATTCAAGGCCGCCAATCCGCACATCGTGCTGCGGGGAATGGTCTTTCTCGGCAAGAACGTCGAGATCCACGCGACGCCGGAACTGAGCCGCATGGAGATCGGCCGCTGGGTGCACATCGGCGACGGCAACGCCATCCGGTGTCACGAGGGGTCGCTGCGGATCGGCGACAAGGTCGTCTTCGGCAAGGACAACGTGGTCAACACCTATCTCGACATCGAGATCGGCGAATCCACCCTGGTCGCGGACTGGTGCTACATCTGCGATTTCGACCACCGCATGGACGACATCACCATGCCGATCAAGGATCAGGGCATCGTGAAGAGCCCGGTGCGGATCGGACCCGACACCTGGATCGCGGCCAAAGTGACGGTGCTGCGGGAGACGCGGGTCGGTCGTGGGTGCGTGCTCGGCGCGCACGCGGTGGTCAAGGGCGAGATCCCGGATTACGGCATCGCGGTCGGCGCGCCCGCGAAAGTGGTCAAGAACCGCAAGGCGGCTTGGGAGGCGGGCGCGGCGGCGCGCGCCGAATACGTCGCCGCGCTCGAGGACATCGAACGCAAGAAGAACGGCGTCGCGCAGCAAGCCTGAGGTGGCAGCCAAGCCCGAGGTGTCAGGGGCATCGGCTACGGTTCGCGCTATGAACAGCTACGCGGCGCTGCTGCGCGGGATCATGCCGAGCAACCCGAACATGCGCAATGAGAAGTTGCGCGCGGTCTTCGAGGGTCTCGGATACGAGCGCGTGGCGACGATCCTGTCCAGCGGCAATGTGGTCTTCTCCTGCGCCGAGACCGACGAGGCCGCGCTCGAGGACGCCATCCAGTGCGCGCTGAACAGTGAACTCGGCATCCCGGGCGGCACCATCGTGCGCAGCCACGAGACCTTGCGCGACCTGCTCGACCGCGACCCGTTCGAGGGCTTGGCCCACACCCGCGAGAACTACCTGACCGTCACCTTCTTCAAGGCGCAGACCCCCGAGGTGGGCGACCCGGTGAACACCGACGACCTCACCCGCATCGTCGGCTACGACGAGCCCTCGCGCGCCTTCCTCAGCGTCATCGACAACCGCGTGCCCGGGACCAGCGATTTCATGTCCTGGCTCGACCGCAGCTACGGCAAGGACATCACCACGCGCACCTGGCTGACGGTGCAGAAGGTGGTCGCCAAGATCGAGCGTTGACGCCTCAGCCCGCCGGGCGGTGGGCGACGCAGACGAAGACCGTCGCCGTGCGCTCGATGCGAGTGATCACCAGGGAGTAGGGCGTGCCGCCGCGAGATTTCAAACGGGCGCGCAGCGCGTCCGGGTCGACGTCCACGCCGCGCACGAGGATTTCCAGCGCGCCCGCGTCCAGGCGGGCCAGTTCGCGACGCAAGGTCTTCTCGCGCAGGTCGGTGCGCGCGACTACCCGGAAACCGCGCAGACCGGGCGGCACCGCGTCGCCGGTGAGGTAGGCGATGCGCGGATCGAGTTGCCAGAGACCGTGGGCGGCGGCGTAGTGGCGCACCAGACCGGCGCGCACGATCGCGCCGTCCGGGTCGATGATCCACTCGCCGGGCGGGCGGTCCGGGATGTCGTCGGGGTCCGCGTCGGTCACCTCGACCGGGTCACCGGTGCTGGAGAGCACGCTCGCGCGGCGCGTCACCCCGGGCGCGGCGAATCCGGGTGACCACAGGCAGGCTTCGCGGACCGCGCCGTCCAGGGAGACCACCTCGATCTCGCCCGGCCAGTCGAGTCGGTCGAAGTCCAGCCCGGGGGCGCATTTCACGGCCAAGTCCCGGCCCGCGTAGGACTCCAGCAGATCCGGGAGCGGGGGTTGCAGGCGGGCGGGGTCGTGGGTGCGGCGTCCGTCGGCGCGCCGGGCGGGATCGGCGATGACAGCCGTTCCCGTCGAGACCGGGCGCAGCGCGTCGGCCCGCGCCAGCAGGACCGGAGCCGCGGCCAGGTTGTGCGCGGCGATGTCCAGGCGGACCGGGTCCAGGTCGCTGCCGAGGACCGCCGGGCACACCCGGGCCAGTTCGGCCAGTTCCGCGCCGATCGAGCAGGTGACGTCGTGCACCGCCCGCCCCGCCAACCGCGTGGCCCGATGCCGGGCGACCAGGGTGGGGGTGGCCTGTTGCAGGGCGTCGTCGGTGAACAGCCAGCCGTCGGCGTCGCGCAACTTCGCGCCCGCCTTGCGACGCAACCGCGTCGTCTCCACGACGGCGGGGGCGTGCTCGCCGAACGCCCGCCGCGCCCGCTCCAGGTCACGCAGGTGGGTGGCGGCGGTCAGCTCCAGCCCGTCCGCCTCGGCGAGCGCGGCACGGCCGTCCGCGCCGCCGAGGAACGCGACGTCCGCCCGGCTGAAGCCGTAGCCCACCTACTTCGCGGCCGCGCCCGGCTTCACGCCGGTGATCATGGCGTTGTAGAAGAACTGACGCGGCACCACGCGGCGCATGACATTCTCGTCGAGCCAGCTCAGCCGCAACCACGCCTTGTACATCGCCAGGCGGTAGCCCATGGTCAGCTTCTCCGCGGGCACGGCGGCCTCGAAGGTGCGCACCGGCCAACCCCACAGGGCGGCGGCGAACTCCTCGGTGGTCGCCTTGACCTCGACGGCACCGGCCGACCGCGACATCGCCTCGAGGTCGCGCGGGTCGAAGGTGTGCAGGTCGACGACCGCTTCCAGGGCCGCGGCGCGCGAGGACTCGTCCAACTCCTCCTGCGGGCGACGCCAGCCCGCCAGCGGCGCGAGCTTGGTGACCGTCGTGGTGGCCTTCCAGGTGATGCGTCCCAGCCAGCGCGCGTAGAAATTGCCGACGGTGGTGGGCTCGCCCGCGAAGACGAAACGACCGCCCGGCTTGAGCACCCGCAGGCACTCCTTCAGGGCGAGTTCCACATCGGGGATGTGGTGCAGCACGGCGTGGCCGACGACCAGATCGAAGGTGTCGTCGTCGTAGGGGATGGTCTCGGCGTCGGCGACCCGGCCGTCGACGTCCAGGCCCAGGTGTTCGGCGTTGCGCAGCGCGACCTTCACCATGCCGGGCGACAGGTCGGTGACCGACCCCGATTTCGCGATGCCGCCCTGCATGAGGTTCAGCAGGAAGAACCCGGTTCCACAGCCCAGTTCCAGCGCGCGCCCGTAGGGCAGCGGCGCGGGGCCGACGGCGGCATCGAAGCGGCCGCGGGCGTAGTCGATACAGCGCTCGTCGTAGGAGATCGACCACTTGTCGTCGTAGGTCTCGGCTTCCCAGTCGTGGTAGAGGACCTGGGCGAGCTTCGTATCCTTGAGCGCGGCTTCGACCTCGGCCTCGGTGGCGTGCGGGTTCGGCGCGGGGTCGTCGGGGTGGACCGTCATGGATGCGTAGCCTATCTTCCCTTCCGGCCCCCTCGTGAATGGGACCGGTCCCAACCGGACATCCGTCCCGTTCGGCGACCGGACGCCGGTACGGTTCGGTCCCGCCCGGTAGACGTACCAGGCGTCGCGGGCTCAGCGCCCGACGAAGACCGCCGACCCGGGACCGTCGGCCAGTACCGACTCGGTCCCCGTACGCCGGTCCTCGGTGTCGAACAGCGCGGCCCACCGCGCGCGCGCCGACGCACCGGCCTCCGCGGTATCGGCCGCCTCGAAGACCGCCTTCGCCGCCGCCAGGGCGCGCGCGGGACCGTCGACGAACTGCCGCGCCCAGCGCAGCGCCGCCGCGAACACCTCGTCGGGCGCGACCACCTCGTCCACCAACCCGAGCGACAGCGCCTCGGCATGTTCGACGAACCGGCCCGTGTAGACCAGGTCACGGGCCGCGCCGGCCCCGATCAGCCGCGTCAACCGCGCCAGGCCCGCGAGCGGGATCAGCCCGGCCTTGATCTGCGGGAGGCCGAGTTTGACGTTGTCGCCGATGATCCGCCGGTCCGCCCCCAACGCCAGTTCCAGTCCGCCGCCGAGCGCGTACCCGGTGATCGCGGCGACCGTGGGCTGCGGAACCCGCGCCAACGCGCCCAACGCGGCCTGGATGTCGGCGGCCATCGCCTCGGCCCCCGCGCGATCGAGCGCGGCCAGTTCAGCGAGGTCGTCCCCCGCGCTGAAGACGCGCTCGTCGCCGTAGACCACCAAGGCGGCGATCCGCTCGTCGGCCGCCGCCCGTTCGGCCGCCGCGCGGATCTCGCGCAGGACATCCGTGCTCAGCAGATTCAGGGGCGCGCGGTCGATCCGCAGCACCGCGACATCGCGGGCGGCGTCGCCCTCCACCACATCCAAGGTCACGAATTCGGCCATGCGGGCACGCTACCGCGCGGACGCGCGCTCTCCGTCCCCGAGTGTGCTCCCCCGGCCTCAGTTCCGGGCGGTCCCCTTCAACTGCCCCCGATCGGGCAGGTCGGCGAAATAGCGGTCCGCGGCGGGGAAGGCGAGGCGGTAGGGGTCCTCGTCGCCGCCGAGACCGGGCATGATCGGGTCGATGACCGGGTCGGCGGCCAGGATCAGCGCGGTGGAGTCGAAGCCGGCGAGCGCGTCCAGTTGCGACCACGTCGGCGGCAACAGGATGTCGGTGCCCGCGCGCCAGCGCTTCAGCGCCTCGGCGGGGGTGCGCCACTGCACGTCGTCGGCTTCGGAGGTCGCGCCGTCGGCCAGTTGCCCGGACGGCAGCACCGCGACGAAGAAGCGCGTGTCGTAGCGGCGCGGTTCGATGGTGGGGGTGATCCAGTTCGCCCAGGGCCGCAGCAGATCCGCGCGCAACACCAACTTCTCGCGGGCCAGGAAGTCGGCCAGCGACAGTTCCCGGCGCTCGAGGCGACCGCGCGCCTCGCGGTATCCGGTGGTGTCGGAGACCACGCTGTCGGCGGTCGGTCCCGCGAGCAGCACGCCGCACTCCTCGAAGGTCTCCCGGACGGCCGCGCACACCAGTGCTTTCGCGCGTTCCTCGGTGGTGGCGAACTTCTGCGCCCACCACGCGGGCGCGGGGCCCGCCCAGTCGATCTCGGCGGTGCCGTCGGAGGGGTCGACGCCGCCGCCGGGGAACACCGTCATCCCGGCGGCGAAGGCCATCGCCCCGACCCGGCGCTGCAAGAAGACCTCGGGACCGGTGGCGCCGTCGCGCACCAGCATGACCGTGGAGGCGTCGCGGATCGGCGGTTCCGGCGCGACGGCCGGGGAATCAGTCTCACTCACCCCTGCACCATAACGCTGTAAGAATCCGCGCCTACCGGGAGCGGTGCTTCCCCGCGCGACGACTGCGCCGGGCGAAGTAACGACCGTCCACCCGGTCCAGCCGGATCGACTGGCGGAACGCGTCGCTGAGATTCTCGGAGGTGAGCACATCCGAGAGCAGCCCCTGCGCGACCACCTGGCCCTCGTTGAGCAGCAGACCGTGGGTGAACCCCGGCGGGATCTCCTCCACGTGATGGGTCACCAGCACCATCGCGGGCGCGTCCGGATCGGCCGCCAGATCGCCGAGACGCTCGACCAGTTCCTCCCGGCCGCCCAGATCGAGACCGGCCGCGGGCTCGTCGAGCAGCAACAGTTCCGGATCGGTCATCAGCGCGCGGGCGATCAGCACCCGCTTGCGTTCCCCCTCCGAGAGCGTGCCGTAGGTGCGGTCGGACAGGTGTTCGGCGCCCAGGCTCTCCAACATGTCGATGGCGCGGTCGGTGTCCATGTCGTCGTAGCGTTCGCGCCACCGGCCCAGCACCGCATATCCCGCCGACACCACCAGATCCCCGACCTTCTCGTCGCGGGGCACCCGATTGGCCACCGCGGCCGAGGACAAGCCGATGCGCGGACGCAGTTCGGTGACATCGGTCTTGCCGAGTGTCTCCCCGAGTAGGTGCGCCACGCCCGAGGTCGGATGCACCTCGGCGGCGGCCATGCGGAGCAGGGAGGTCTTGCCCGCGCCGTTGGGTCCGAGAACGACCCAACGTTCGTCGAGCTCGACCTGCCAGGTGACCGGGCCGACCAGGGTATGCCCGGAACGTCGGACGGTCACATCGGTGAAATCAATGAGCAGATCGGGATCCGGTTGCGGCACGCGCTCCATCTTGGCCCACATGGGCCGTGGATGCCCGACCGACCCACGAGGCTCGCGACAATCGGCCACGCGAGTGCCGACGGGCGCGCGGCGTGCGGAGGAGGGCCCGTTCGGCGGGCGGATCGTCCGGCTTTCGGAACATCCGGGCGACCAACAGCGCCAGGGGAATCGAGACGACGAACCAGATGGCGAGAATCAGCAACACTGTAAACATGGCGTGAGGTCCTCCACAACAGTTGGGGGTAGTCCTCTGAGGGGACGAGTACCCGAATGTCGCCGAGGCCACACGCGTGACCCCGGGTCGAACGGAAACCGCCTGCTGCCTCCTCTCTCGCGTTCGTCGTGCTCCTGTCACTCCTGCGTATATCTCCCGCAACCGCCGAAACGCAGCGGCTTCCGCCGGTTCCGGGTGTCGCCGCACCGCCGCACCGCCGCACCGCACCACCCTCACCACGAGGCGGGTGGCACCGCGATCACCGTCAGCGAACCCGGCGCGATCTCGGTGAAACCCGCGTCCCGTACCGCCACCGCCGTGCCCGCGGACACCAGGTCGGTCAGCGCGCGCCACCGGTCACCGTCGGCGTCGCGGACCGCGCAGGCGAAATCCGCTGCCGCCCACCGCCAGGCCGCCTCCGCCGAGACCGCGCCCGCCAGCAGCATGCTCGCGTGCCCGACCTGCGCGGCGGTCTTGCCCAACGTCATCCCCAATGCGGCGTTCACCCACAGCACCGGCAGGTCGGAGGCGGGTGGCCCGGGTTCGTCGTGTTCCAGATCGGTGCCGCCGATCTGCAACCGCTTGATCCGCGGGTCCACCGCGCCGACCGGGCCGGGCACCAGAGCCCGGGCCTGCGCGCCGTCGACTTCGACCGTCACCCCGTCCACCTCGTTGGCCGCCACCCACTGCGCACCCCGCGCCCGCCGCGCGACCTTGCGGATGCGCGACCGCTTCCAGCGCAGGTAGCCCGCCGCCCAGACACCGCCGGGACCGACCCGCTCGTCCAGGCACAGAGCGACCACCGACGACGCCGCCGCGGCCAGCAGCGCACTGCGCGCGGGCGGGTCCGCCTTGGGCAGATGCAACACCATCGGCATGGCCAACACCGCCGCCGGATCCGCGGGATCGCCCAATCCACCGTAACCGCGCGCCAATTCGGCGTGCCGCACCCGGAACCCCGCCGCCCGATCCGCCTCTGTCATCGCCGCCGCGCCGCCCTCGACACCGCTGTCCTCGCCGCTCACGCACTCCACCTCGATCATCACCGGGAACCACCGCGCGAACCCCTGCCGCGCACCCACCATCACAAGCGGACCCATCCTCCGCCGCATTCCCAGCCCCCACCCCGCCCCTCCCCTCGAGTCACCATCGCGCGGCCACGGGTAATCATGGAGCAACCGCGCGGGACGCGGGGCGGTTTCGCCGCCGAAAGTCCGCGAAACGCCGCCTACGACGCGCGAACGTTCACCGTCAGCTCGTAGCGCGGAGTCGCGCCGTCGGGCTTCGCACCCGGCCGGAGCTCGGTCAACACCAGTTCGGTGGTGCCGTTGCGGGCGGCGCGGAAGGCCCATTCGGAGACGCCGGGCTCGCCTTGCGTCGGCTCCGGTCGGTAGTACGGGTCGCCGACCTGGGTCAGAATCCCGACGTCCACCCGCTCGATCCCCCACACCGCCCCCGTCGAGGGATCAGCGGGCAAACGCACCACGAGCCGTTGGTTCACCACCATGTCCAGGGCGGTGCCGTCGGCGAAATAGTCGACCGTGACGCCCGCGGGCGGTTCCACCGGACCGCCGGTCCTCGCCTCGGGACCGCTCTCGACGGAACTGAGCACCGACTCCGCCCGCGAGGCGGAATCCGAGTCGTCGTTCCCGCAGCCGAGCACCGTCGCGCCGACCAGCATCACCAGCAGGACTTTCCGCATCGCGCCTCCGATCGCCGGACCTTCGCTCGTAATGTCCGAGCACAGCAGGTCCCGACCGTCACCGGCGGGGCGACACGCCGATCAGCTGCCGACCAGCGGCACCCGGCGCACCCCGCCGTCCTTGGCGTCGGCGGCTTCGACCTCGTCGCGGGTCACCCCGAGGATGAACAGCACCGCGTCCAGGTACGGATGCGACAGCGCCGCGTCGGCGACCTCGCGCAGCGCGGGTTTGGCGTTGAAGGCGACGCCCAGGCCCGCCGCGTTGAGCATGTCGATGTCGTTGGCGCCGTCGCCGACCGCGACGGTCTGCTCCATCGGCACGCCTGCCTCGGCCGCGAACTTGCGCAGCGCGGTGGCCTTGTAGGCGCGGTCGACGATCTCGCCGACCACGCGGCCGGTCAACCGGCCGTTCTCGATCTCGAGGGTGTTGGCCTGCACGAAATCGAGTTCGAGTTCGTGCGCGAGCGGTTCGATGACCTGGCGGAAGCCGCCGGAGACCACGCCGCAGCGGTAGCCGATGCGGCGCAGCGTGCGGATGGTGGTGCGCGCGCCCGGCGTCAGCGCGATCCGGTCGGCGACCTGCTCGATCACCGATTCGTCGAGCCCTTCGAGGGTGGCCACCCGCTGGCGCAGCGATTCGGCGAAATCGATCTCGCCGCGCATGGCCGCCTCGGTGACCTCCCTGACCTGGTCCTCCACGCCCGCGTGCGCGGCCAGCATCTCGATGACCTCGCCCTGGATCAGCGTGGAGTCCACGTCGAACACGATGAGTCGTTTGGCCCGGCGGGCCAGGCCCGCGCGCTCGACGGCCACGTCGATCTGTTCGGCGACCGCCACCTCGGCCAGCGCGGTGCGCAGGCGGGAGTCGGTGTCCGCGCCGGTGTCGGTGGCCGTGACCATCAACTCCATCCCCGTGACCGGGTAGTCGGCGACGCCGCGGATGGTGTCGATATTGGCCCCGAGCGCGGCCAACTGCCGGGAGACGGCGCTGAAGGCCCGCGCGGTGACGGGACTGCCCAGCACCACGACCGCGTGCGTGGACAGCGGTGGGCGGCCGATGCGCGCGTCGACCTCGACGTAGACCGCCATCCCGACGGTGTTCATCGCCTCTTCGAGTTCGTCCTGCAACGATTCGGGATCGCCGGGGCAGGTGACGAGCACGCCGAGGGTGAGGTGGCCGCGGATAACGACCTGTTCGATGTCGAGCAGGCTGACCTGGTGGCGCGACATCGCGGTCAGCAGGACCGAGGTCACGCCGGGCCGGTCCGGCCCGGTCACGGTGACGAGGACGATGGTGCCGGTCAAGTCGATGTGCTCCAAGTCTGTACCGCCCTCCTGTGCCGCGTCGCCGTTGCCGCTACCGCCGTGGGGCTTGCTACCTCATCACATGAGTGTGCACCCGCCGGATGACCAGCGGGTGCACACTCGTCGCGAGAATCCTAGTGGGCGTGCCCTACTTGGCGGCGACCGCCTTCTCCTCGGGCGCGTGCGCCTTGGTGCCCCAGCCCACGTGCGCCTCGGCGCGCATGCGCTCGACCATGTGCGGGTAGTGCAACTCGAAGGCAGGCCGCTCGGAGCGGATCCGCGGCAGTTCGTAGAAGTTGTGCCGCGGCGGCGGGCAGGTGGTGGCCCATTCCAGCGAGTTGCCGTAACCCCACGGGTCGTCCACGGTGACCACTTCGCCGTAGCGGTAGCTCTTGAAGATGTTCCAGATGAACGGCAGCATCGAGGCGCCGAGCACGAACGCGCCGATGGTGGACACCGTGTTCAGCGTGGTGAACCCGTCGGAGGGCAGGTAGTCGGCGTAGCGGCGCGGCATACCTTCCGCACCCAGCCAGTGCTGCACCAGGAACGTGGTGTGGAAGCCGATGAAGGTGGCCCAGAAGTGCCACTTGGCCAGGCGTTCGTCGACCATGCGCCCGGTGATCTTCGGGAACCAGAAGTAGATGCCCGCGAAGGTGGCGAACACGATGGTGCCGAAGAGCACGTAGTGGAAGTGGGCGACCACGAAGTAGGAGTCGGTGACGTGGAAGTCCAGCGGCGGGGAGGCCAGGATGACGCCGGACAGACCGCCGAAGAGGAAGGTCACCAGGAAGCCCAGCGACCACAGCATCGGTGACTCGAAGGTCAGCTGGCCGCGCCACATCGTGCCGATCCAGTTGAAGAACTTCACGCCGGTCGGCACCGCGATGAGGAAGGTCATGAACGAGAAGTAGGGCAGCAGCACCGCGCCGGTGGCGTACATGTGGTGCGCCCACACCGCGATCGAGAGCGCCGCGATGCCCAGCGTCGCGTAGACCAGGGTGGTGTAGCCGAAGATCGGCTTGCGGGAGAAGACCGGGAAGATCTCCGAGACGATGCCGAAGAACGGCAGCGCGATGATGTAGACCTCGGGATGGCCGAAGAACCAGAACAGGTGCTGGTAGAGCAGGATGCCGCCGGTGGCCGGGTCGTAGATGTGGCCGCCCAGGTGACGGTCGTAGGCCAGGCCGAACAACGCGGCGGTCAGCAGCGGGAACGCCAGCAGCACCAGCACGCTGGTGACGGCGATGTTCCAGGTGAAGATCGGCATGCGGAACATGGTCATACCGGGCGCGCGCAGGCAGACCACGGTGGTGAGCATGTTGACGCCGCCGAGGATGGTGCCCAGACCGGAGACCGCCAGGCCCAGGATCCACAGGTCGGTGCCCACGCCCGGGGAGTGCAGGATGTCGGTCAGCGGCACGTAGGCCGTCCAGCCGAAGTCCGCGGCGCCGCCGGGGGTGACGAAGCCCGCGGTCGCCATGCTCGCGCCGAACAGGTACAGCCAGTAGCTGAAGGCGTTCAGGCGCGGGAAGGCGACGTCGGGTGCGCCGATCTGCAACGGCAGCACGATGTTGGCGAAGCCGAAGACGATCGCGGTCGCGTAGAACAGCAGCATGATCGTGCCGTGCATGGTGAACAGCTGGTTGAACTGCTCGGGCGAGAGGAACTGCAGGCCCGGACGCGCCAGTTCGGCGCGCATCAGCAGCGCCATCAGGCCGCCGATGAGGAAGAAGCTCGTCGCGGTCACCAGGTACATGACGCCCAGGACCTTGGGGTCGGTGGTGGTCACCATCTTGTAGAGGAACGAGCCCTTCGGCCCGGTGCGGGCCGGATACGGTCGAGTCGCTTCCAACTGAGGGACTGGTCTGGGCTCTACCGCAGTCACTGATCCTCCTGAAGATGCCTGTAGGTCACTCCGCAGGCTCCGCTGATCGGATCCGTTCCGTGACCGGAACAGACGACAGTTCGCTTGCGCTGTCTGTGATCGTAAACCGTGCGACCTCGACGGTCCGCACTGGTCCTACTCTCTGTCGTATTTCGTTGATGCCACCACGGTATCGGTTCGTGGGCCGATCCGGGCGCGGGCACCGATGAGTTCCGGTGCGCTCGGCCGTCTCCACCGGTAGCAGTACCCCACCACCTGCGAGGAGACAACCCCCATGAGGAGACAGCGATGACGCGACCGCAGCCCGGCGACCCGGTCTGGGTGGAATTGTTCACGGGCGATGTCGAGGAGAGCATCGCCTTCTACACCGAACTGTTCGGGTGGACCGTCGAACGCGGCGGCCCCGAATTCGGCGGCTACCTCACCTTCCGCGAGGGCGGCAAGGTAGTCGCGGGCGGCATGGGCAAGACGCCCGAGAACACCGACGGCCCCGAGCAGTGGACGGTCTACCTCGCCGCCGAGGACGCGAGTCGGACCGTGAGCGCGGCCGAGCGGGCGGGGGCGCAGGTCGTGGTGCCCGCCATGCAGGTCGGGGACCTCGGCGTGATGGCGATCCTGGGCGATCCGGGCGGTGCGGGCGTGGGCGTGTGGCAGGCGCTGGACTTCGGCGGCATCGAGACCGAAGCCCTGGTCGAGGGCGGTCAGTGGCGCGATCACGACGGCGCGCCGTCCTGGTTCGAGTTGCATTCGCGCGACTACGACCGGGTGCTGACCTTCTACAAGGAGGTCTTCGGCTGGCAGGACACCTTCGCCATGCCCGAGCAGGACGGCTTCCGCTACACCACCATCCACTCGACGAGTCCGATGCGGGGCGGGGTCTTCGACGCCTCGGTCCTGCCCGCCGACGCACCGGGCGGGTGGACGGTCTACTTCGGCGCGGACGACGTCGACAAGTCCGTGGCCAGGGTGGTCGAACTCGGCGGTTCGGTCATCGCACCGGCCGAGAACACCCCGTACGGCCGGATGGCCACCGTGGCCGATCCGCGCGGCGTGCGCTTCAGCCTCGGCGGCGATCCCTCCTGATCCCGCGGACCCGCGGGCGCGTGACCTGGCGGGCGGGTGCGGCCTCGGCCGGCACCGCCCTGGTCGCGAGCCCGCGGGCGCGTGACCTGGTGTGCCCGCGGGTTGCCCGGTGGTCGACGCGGCCCGAGCCCCGGCACGCGTCCGCCGGGATGCTCGCCCCGTAGGGCACGCCGGGCGGTGCGCGGCGGCAATGTACCCTCTCCCGCATGTCGGTGAGCGCGCGCGTCCGCATCCGAAACATCTCCTGCGCCTTCCGCCACGGCGCCGCCGTGGCGACAGCGGTCTGCACCGCGCTGCTGGTCACCGGATGCGGTGACCGCCACGACGACGCGAGCACCATCGTGCGCACCACGACGACGATCGCGGGCGCGGGCGTGGTCGGTCTGGAACGCGACACCGCGCTGGCCTGCCCGCTGCCCAGCGCGCCCGATCCGGCGGGCCAGACCAGCGTCACCCACACCGCGGGCGTCACCGAGGTGCCCGCCGACCCGCGCCGGGTCGTCGTGTTGACCACGTCCGCGCTCGACGCGGCCTGTGCGCTGGGGTTGTGGGAGCGCGTGGTCGGCGCGGTGAGCTCCGACGGCCCGCGTCCGCATCCGATGTATCTCGGCTACGGCGTGACGACCATCCCGAGCGTCGGCGTCGGGGCGCCCGATCCGGCGCGCATCGCGGATCTGCGCCCCGACCTGATCCTCGGCGAGACGGCCACGGGCGCGGCGGATTTCGCGACCTTGCAGGCGATCGCGCCGACCGTGCTGGTCGGCACGTCGACCAGTTGGCAGGCCCAGTTCACCGCGTTCGCCGCGGGAATGAACCGCCGCGACGCCGCCGCGACCGCCCTGGCCGGCTACCGCGAACAGGCCCGCGACGTCGGCATCGCGATCGCCGCGAGTCAGAGTCAGGCGTCGGTGCTTCGCTTCACCCCCGACGTGATCCGCATCCAGGGCGAGGACAGTTTCGCGGGCCAGATCCTCGCCGACACCGGGGTGCGCCGCCCCACGGCCCAGCGCGGGCCGTCCACCGACATCGATATCGAGGACCTGGCCACCGAGGCCGAGGGCGACATCATCTACGTCGACTTCGCGGGCGAGGACGGCAAGGAATACGGCGAGCAGGTGCTGCGCGGGGACGACTGGAAGGCACTCGGCGCGGCCTCGGACCGCCGCGTGTTCGCCGTCGAGGACTCGGTCTGGCACGGCAACGGCCTGACCGCCGCCCGTGCCCTGCTGGTCGACCTGCAGGGCACGCTCAACGGCTACGTCACCGACTAGACCGGCACCGCGGGCTTCGACTGCTCGTCCTGTTCGGTGCGCGGGCGCGCCAGCGCGCTGGGCCACCAGATCCGGTCGCCCACGTCCAGGGTCAACGCCGTCACCAGAATCGCGCGCACGATGATGGTGTCGAGCAGCACGCCCACCGCGATCACGATGCCCATCTGCGCGAAGGCCACCACCGGCAGGGTCGCGAACACCGCGAAGGTGCCCGCCAGCACCAGACCGGCCGAGGTGATCACCCCGCCGGTCGCCGCGAGCCCGATCAGCGCGCCCGCCTTGGTGCGGTGCTTGGCCGCTTCCTCGTGGACCCGCGACATCAGGAAGATGTTGTAGTCGATGCCGAGGGCCACCAGGAAGACGAACGCCAGCAGCGGGAGTCCGGCGTCCGCGCCACGGAAGCCGAGCAGGTCGAAGATCCACCGGCTCAGGCCGAGGGCGGCGAAGAACGACAGCACCACCGTGGCGGTGAGCAGGATCGGGGCCAGGATCGAACGCAACAGGATCATCAGGATCACCATGACGATCGCCAGCACCAACGGCACGATGATCCGGTTGTCGTGCGACACCGCGCGTTCCACGTCGAGCAGCACCGCGGTCTGCCCGCCGACCCGCGCGCCTGCGTCCACCTCGTGCACCGCCGCGCGCACCCGGTCGATGGTGGCGTCCGCGGCGGCGCTGTCGGGCGGATCGGACAGCATGCCCTCGAAATAGACCAAGCCCTCGCGCGGGACCGGCGGTGTCACCGAGGCGATGCCCTGGCTGCCGCGCACCGCCGCCACCAGCGCCTCGGTGCGGGCGGCCGAGCCGATGACGATCACCGGGTTGCCCGTGCCCGCGTCGAAATGCCGTTCCAAGACTTCGGTTCCGTCGACCGCCTCGGACTGTCCGACGAAGGAGTCCTTGTTCGCGATGCCGTCGGATTCCAGGCCCACCGCGCCCAGGGTGAGCGCGCCGAGCACGACGGCGGTGACGATCCAGACGGTGCGCGGCCTGCGGGCCACGCCGAAGCCGATCCGCGCCCACACACCGGATTCGGTGTGGTCGGCGGTGCCGAGGCGGGGGTGGCGCGGCCAGAAGATCCAGCGTCCGGCGATGACGAGCAGTGCGGGCAGCAGGGTCAGCATCGCCAACAGCGCGATCGAGATGCCGATGGCGCAGACCGGCCCGATGCCCCTGGTGGAGTTCATCTCCGCGACCAGCAGCGCCAGCATCGCCACGATGACGGTGACGCCGCTGGCCAGCACGGCGGGGCCCGCCCGGTGCAGCGCGACGGCCATCGCCTCGTGTTTGTCGTCGTGGCGGCGCAGTTCTTCCCGATACCGCGCGACCAGCAGCAGCGCGTAGTCGGTGCCGGCGCCGAAGACCAGGACGGTGAGGATCGCCTGGCTCTGGGCGTTCATGGTGAGCCCGAGTTTCGTCGCGCCGTAGACCGCGCTCTGCGCGACCACCAGCGCGAATCCGGCCGCCAGCAGCGGCAGCACCCACAGCATGGGGCCGTAGGTGATCACCAGGATCACCACGACGACACCGGCGGCGGCGTAGAGCAGCAGACCGTCGATCCCCTCGAACGCCTCGCCGAATTCGGCGGCGAAGCCCGCGGGGCCGGTGGCGTGGAAGGACAGTCCCTCGGGTCGTTCCCCGGCGGCGGCGCGGATCTCGGCGACGACCTCGGCGAGCCGATCCCACCCGTCCGAACCCATCTCGATGGGCGCGACGATCTCCACGGCCTGCCCGTCGTCGGACTGCACCGGGCCGAGCACCTGATCGGCGACGACGTGGTCGACCTGTTTCAAGCGCGTCGCGTCGGCGGCCACGGCGAGGCGGTCGGCGTCGGTGATGCCGCCGGGACGTTCGTAGACCAGCACGACGGGCACGTGGTCGCTGTTGCCGAAGGATTCGGCGAGTTTGTAGGCCTGGGTGGATTCGGCGCTGTCCGGCAGCCAGTTGACGCTGTCGTTCTCCTGCGCGCCGCTGAGGCTGCCCGCGAAGGAACCCAGCGCGACCAGCGCGAGGACCCACACGACGAGCACGACCCACTTGCCGCGCCTGCCGGTCAGGGCGCGGGCCGCGCGGCCGAGCGGATGGGTCATGTCGGGATCGGTTGGTGCGGACATCGCCTTGCCCCCTCGTGCTGATGCGGTACGGCGGTATCGTACGTGCGCGCGCGGCCGGAAGGGTGAGTGAAGTCGAGAGTGTGAGGTAGCCCTTACTCAGGTGGGGGCGCATCGTTTTCGGCAAACTTCGGGCGATCCGCGGACACGGCCGGTCCCGCGCGCGCCGAGCCGAACCCCGTGGCGCACAATGGGTTGCCCCGAGCACCTCGACGCACCGCTGTCGACGGGGGTTTGCCCCGGGCGTCAACACTAGGTGTTGGGTTGGTCTGCGAGTCGACCCACAAGGAGTAGTGTTCGGGGCGACGGACCCGCCGGCGCGGGGATTCCGCGAGGACGACGATTCGGGCGTCAGGAACTACTCGGGCGAGAACATCTCGGGCGAAAGGGTGTGGAGGCAGGATGAAGCTCATCGATCGGGTTTCGGCCATCAATTGGAATCGGGTGCCCGACGAGAAGGACGCCGAGGTCTGGGACAGGCTCACCGGCAACTTCTGGCTGCCCGAGAAGGTCCCGGTCTCCAACGACATCCCGTCCTGGAACACCCTGACCCCGGACGAGAAGCAGCTGACCATGCGGGTCTTCACCGGACTCACGCTGCTCGACACCATCCAGGGCACCGTCGGCGCGGTCAGCCTGATCCCCGACGCGCAGACCCCGCACGAAGAAGCGGTGCTCACCAATATCGCGTTCATGGAGTCGGTGCACGCCAAGAGCTACAGCTCGATCTTCTCCACGCTGTGCTCGACCCGCGAGATCGATGACGCGTTCCGCTGGTCGGAGGAGAACCGCAACCTGCAACGCAAGGCCGAGATCGTCCTGGGCTACTACAACGGCGACGATCCGCTCAAGCGCAAGGTCGCCTCCACACTGCTGGAGAGCTTCCTGTTCTACTCCGGGTTCTACCTGCCGATGCACTGGTCCTCGCGGGCCAAATTGACCAACACCGCCGACATGATCCGGCTGATCATCCGCGACGAGGCCGTGCACGGCTACTACATCGGCTACAAGTACCAGCGCGGGCTGGAACTGGTCGGCCAGGCCGAACGCGACGAACTCAAGGACTACACCTTCGAGTTGCTCTTCGAGCTCTACGACAACGAGGTCGAGTACACCCAGGACCTCTACGACGAGGTCGGGCTCACCGAGGACGTCAAGAAGTTCCTGCGCTACAACGCCAACAAGGCGCTGATGAACCTCGGTTACGAGGGCCTGTTCCCCAAGGACGAGACCGAGGTCAACCCGGCGATCCTGTCGGCGCTGTCCCCCAACGCCGACGAGAACCACGACTTCTTCTCCGGTTCCGGGTCCAGCTACGTCATCGGCAAGGCCGTCAACACCGAGGACGAGGACTGGGAATTCTGAGTCGGCGCCGGCGTCCGGGCGGCAGGCCGCCGGGTCCGCCGCCCGGACGAACGCCACCGCCCGGACCGGACGGCGGACTGCCGGCCGAACCGCTCGCGGACCGCTCCCGACGCCGAGGGTGAGATCCACCGCGAGATCGCTGTGAGGTCGCAGGCCGCCCGGGATCGGGTCAGATGCCGAGGACGATCTTGGCGGTGGTGAAGTAGATGATCAGGCCGGTGGCGTCGACCAGGGTGGTCACCATCGGGGCCGACACCACGGCCGGATCGATGCGGAACTTCTTGGCCAGCAACGGCATCGTGCCGCCGATGGTGGCGGCCCACCCGCAGATCAGCACCAAGGTGATGCCGACGACGACGGCGATGCGCGGCCCGACGAACAGCGCGCCGATCAACACCCCCGCCGAGGCCAGCATCGCGCCCAGCACCAGACCGACCCGACATTCCCGCCAGATGACCCGGAACAGGTCCGACCCGCGGACCTCGCCGACCGCGACCGCGCGCACACAGGCCGTGGCGGCCTGCGCGCCCGCGTTGCCGCCCGCGCCGATCAGCAGCGGAATGAACAACGCCAGGTGCGCGGCCTGTTCCAGGGTGCCCTGGAAGAAGTCGGTGACGCTGACGGTGAGGGTGGCCGCGAGCAGCAGCAACAGCAGCCACAGCGCCCGGTAGCGGGCCAACTGGAACACGCCCGCCGCCATGTAGTGCCCGGCCCACGGCGCCGAACCCGCCTGCTTGGCGACGTCCTCGCTGTCGGCGGCCTCGATGACCTCCACCGCGTCGTCGATGGTGAGCAACCCGACCAACCTGTCCTCGCTGTCGACCACCGGCAGGTTGAGGTCGTTGGTCTCGCGCATCAACCGCGCGGCGCGCTCGGCCGAATCGGTGGCGCGCGCGAAAGCCGGTGCGGTGACCACCAATTCGGACACCCCGGTCTCGGGCGTGCTCAGGACCAGTTCGCGCAGTTCCACCACGCCGATGAGCCTGCGTCCGGCGTCGACCACCGGCAGGGTGTAGACCGTCTCGGCGTTGCCGCCCTTGGCGCGCACCGTGAGCAGCGCGTCGGCCACCGTCAGATTGCGTGGCAGCGCAACGACTTCCGGCGTCATGTAGAGCCCGACCGAGCCCTCGGGGTAGCCGAGCAGCGCGGCCGTCATCCGGCGTTCGCGCGGGCTCAGCCCGGCCAGCACCTTCTTGGCGACCTTGGCGGGGGCCTCGTGCAGCATGCGTGCCCGGTCGTCGGGGGCCATGCCCTCCACGAGGTCGCGAAAAGTCTGGTCCCGCAAGCCTTCCAGAATCTGCTGCTGGTCGATGGGTTCGAGTTCCTCGAACACCGCCAGCGCTTTGTCCTTGGGCAGCAGACGGAAGGCCACCCCGGCGCTAACCGCGTCCATGCGGGCCAGTTGATCGGCGATGACGTGCGGCGCGCGGTCGCCGAGCCAGTCCAGCGCGGCGTCGACACGATGGGTTTCGACGATGTCGCGCAGCGATTCGGACAGCGTCGGACGTACTTCGATGAGATCGGTCTGCGACATGGGTGATCCTCAGCACACGGCGGGTGAACAGGGGTGATCGATGACGACGTCACACCGCGAGGCACCACTCGGGACCGGCCGCGACCACGGGCGCGGGAGGAGGAATCGGTCAGGACGAAGGAGCGGTGCCGCGCGGCCTTCGACTGGGAGGTTCACTGCGCATGGCATCCACCTCCTGATCACCGCTGGACGGGCACACCGCCGCAGACTTCCGAATGCGCGCTTCCGGACCCGGGCGCACAACTTCCTCGTGCAGGATACATGCCTACCGGCCACGATTCACACACGCGGGAGCCACGAACCGATTCCGGGGCCGATCTTCATCCCCCGTGCACCCGCCCGACACCCCGCACCGGAACCGCCGCCACCTCGGCCCGCACACCGGGCGCGGCGATCGGTCCGAACGGCAACGGCGTCGGCTCGCGATGTCCACGACCACCGCCCAGGCACCGCGCGCAGGTGTGCAGGAGGGTTACACGCAGCGGGCGTCGAACCGTTGTCCGCGGCGACCGGAGACGGAACAGTTCAGCCCGAGGACGCACGAACCGAGGGAATGCGAGGACGACGAGATGGACACCACCGATCAGTCCCGTTCCGGTTCGCAGGCCGTCCACCGAGCCCGGCGGGTCGAGCACCTGTTGATTCACACCGCGCTGGTTCGTCGCCGCGCGATCGACCTGATGCGGATTCCGCACGGGATCTGTCGCCGCTGAATCCGTGACGCGCGCTCGCGCGTCGTCGAGTACCTCGCGTCGAACGCGAGTCCCCCACCGGGAAATCGTTCCCCACGCTCGTTCCGGCGTCGGCCGCGGCTGTCCGCGGCGCGCCTTCTCGAAGGAAGATCCATGTCCCCCACCGCATCCACGCGGCGTTTCCACCGTATCGCCGCCGCGGCGCTGTCCGTCCTCGCCGGCCTGTCCGTGCTCACCGCCTGCGGCAATTCCGGCACGACCACCACCGCCGACGGCAAGACCGTGCTGCGCTACCAGGGCACCACCGGTCAGGTCACCCCCGTCGAACTGGCCGAGGACCTCGGCTACTTCAGCAAGATCGCGCTGCACTGGGAAGGCGACACCACCAGCGGTCCGGCCAACATCCAGGCCGCCGCCACCAACCAGGTCGAATTCGGCAGCGCCTTCAACGGGGCGGTGGTCAAACTGATCTCCGGTGGCGCGAAGGTGACCTCGGTCCTGAGCTCCTACGGCGCCGACGAACTGTCCTACACGGGCTACTTCGTCCTGGACGGTTCGCCCATCAAGAGCGCGCGCGACCTGATCGGCAAGAAGATCGCGGTCAACACCCTCGGCGCGCACCACGAGTTCATCACCCGCGAATGGCTGCACCAGCAGGGCCTGAGCGAGGACGAGATCAAGCAGGTCCAACTCGTCGTGGTGCCGCCCGCCAACACCGAGGACGCGCTGCGCAAGGGACAGGTCGACGTGGGCACCCTCGGGTCGGTCTTCCGCGAGACCGCCGTCGAGCGCGGCGGCATCCACCCGCTCTACACCGACAAGGCGATCTTCGGCGAATTCGACTACGGCACCTACGTCTTCCGCGACGACTTCCTGGCGAAGAACAAGGACGCGGTGGCCGATTTCGTGCAGGGCACCGCGCGGGCGACGCGCTGGTTGCAGGTGACGCCGCGTGAGGAGGTGGTGGCCCGTTTCCGCACCATCATCGAGAAGCGGCAGCGCAACGAGAACCAGGACCTGCTGAAGTACTGGCGCAGCCCGGGCATCCCGGTGCCGGGAGCCGTGGTCGCGGACAAGGAATTGCAGATCTGGATCGACTGGCTGGTGCGCAACGGCGAGCTGAAGCCCGACCAGTTGAAGGCGGCCGACCTGTTCACCAACGAATTCAACCCCTACGCCAACGGCACCTATCCTCCCGCCGGCGGCCCGAGCGGTGAGGCGGTCGCGAAATGAGCACCACGACGGCGAAACTGGCCCTGAACGGGGTGCGTAAACAGTTCTCCGTGCGCGGCTCCGACGAGCGGTTCACCGCGTTGGACGACATCACCATCGACGTCCGCGAGGGCGAATTCCTGGTGCTGGTCGGCCCCAGCGGTTCCGGCAAGTCGACGCTGCTGGACCTGCTCGGCGGGCTCAGCGAACCCACTGCCGGGCAGATTTTGCTCGACGGCGCGCCGATCACCGGCCCCGGCCTCGACCGCGGCATCGTCTTCCAGCAGTACGCGCTGTTCCCGTGGCGGACCGCACGGGCCAACATCGAGTTCGGCCTGGAAGCCAAGAAGGTGCGGCGCAAGCAGCGCCGCGAGATCGCCGACCGATACCTGGATCTGGTGGGGCTCAGCGGTTTCGGCGACCGCTACCCGCGCGAGCTGTCCGGCGGCATGAAGCAGCGCGTCGCGATCGCGCGCAGCCTGGCCTACGACCCCGAGGTCCTGCTGATGGACGAACCGTTCGCCGCGCTGGACGCCCAGACCAGGGAGTCGCTGCAGGACGAACTGCTGCGCATCTGGCGGGCCACCGGCAAGACCATCCTGTTCATCACCCACGGCATCGACGAAGCGGTCTACCTCGGGCAGCGCGTGGCGGTGCTGACCTCGCGACCGGGCCGCGTCAAAGCGGTCCTCGACGTCGACATCGACCGGGACGGCGGCGTCGACATCCGCTCCACCGAGACCTTCCGCGCCTACCGGCACGAGATCTGGACCCTGCTGCGCTCCGAGGTCGAGCGCGCGCAGGGCCTGGAACGCGCCGCGCTCACCGATCCGTCCGCCGTCGAATCCCGCACCGAGAGGCCGGTCCATGTCTAGCGCAGTGGAACTCATCGACAAGCCCGCACCCGCGATCCTCCGGAAGCCCGAAACGCACACTCCCCCAGTGGAATCAGTGCCACGGTCGCCGGTCGCTGGCCGATACGCGGCCCTCGCCGTCCGGGTCGCCTGGCGAGTGGTCAAACCGCTGATCGCCATCGCCGCCTTCCTCGCGCTGTGGGAGGTCGCACCGAAGATCGGCCTGGTGGACGAGGTGTTCCTGCCGCCGTTCTCCACCGTCGCGCAGGCATTCGCCGACCTGGTCGCCAGTGGCGAGATGTGGACCCACGTCTCGGCGAGCCTGAGCCGGTCGGTGAGCGGATTCGCCATCGCCTTGGCGATCGCCGTGCCCCTCGGCATCGCCATCGCCTGGTACAAGCCGGTCGCCGATCTGCTCAACCCGATCCTGGAACTGTTCCGCAACACCGCCGCGCTGGCGTTGCTGCCGGTGTTCGTGCTGATCCTCGGCATCGGCGAGACCTCCAAGGTAGCGCTGGTGGTCTACGCGAGCACGTTCCCGATCCTGCTCAACACCATCACCGGTGTCCGCACGGTCGACCCGCTGCTGGTGAAATCGGCCACCTCCCTGGGCCTGAGCCCGCTGCGACTGTTCCAGAAGGTCATCCTGCCCGCCGCGATCCCGTCGATCTTCACCGGTCTGCGCATGGCCGCGGCCAGTTCGATCCTGGTGCTGCTCGCGGCCGAGATGGTGGGCGCGCGCGCCGGTCTCGGCTACCTGATCACCGCCGCCCAGCAGAACTTCCAGATCCCGAACATGTACGCGGGAATCCTGGCGATCTCGCTGCTCGGCCTGTCGTTCAACGGTCTGCTCGTCGCCCTGGAACGCCGCTTCTCGCGCTGGCGCGTCGACGCGAACAACTGATCCCCTCGCACAAGGAATACGGAACCTCATGTCCCCAAGGCAATTCCACCTCAACGCGTTTCTCATGGGCGTCGGCCACCACGAGGCCGCCTGGCGGCACCCGCGCACCGACGAACGCGCGGTGCTCGACGTCGCGCACTTCCAAGAACTGGGCCGCATCGCCGAACGCGGCAAACTCGACTCGGTCTTCTTCGCCGACGGTCTCGCGGTCGGACCCAATATCGCCCGCAACACCCTGGCCGTGTTCGAGCCGGTGACGCTGCTGTCGGCGATCGCGTCGGTCACCTCCCGCGTCGGCCTCATCGCGACCGCCTCGACCAGCTACAACGAACCGTTCAACCTCGCCCGCAAATTCGCCTCGCTCGACCACATCAGCCACGGTCGGGCCGGCTGGAACATCGTGACCTCGGCGGGCGCGGACGAGGCGCTCAACTTCGGCTACGACTCGCTGCCCGAGCACGCGCGCCGCTACGATCGGGCCACCGAATTCGTCGAGGTGGCCGTGAAGCTGTGGGACAGTTGGGAATCCGGGGCCATCGTGCTCGATCCCGAACGCGGCGCCTTCGCCGACCCGTCGAAGGTGCACACCGTCGACCACGCGGGCGAGCGGTTCACCGTGCGCGGACCGCTGAACTCCCCGCGCAGCCCGCAGGGCCGTCCGCTGCTGGTGCAGGCCGGATCCTCCGAGGACGGCAAGGATTTCGCGGCCCGCTACGCCGAGGCGGTGTTCACCGCGCAGCGCACCCTCGCCGAAGGGCAGGCGTTCTACCGCGACCTGAAGTCCCGGCCGGCCAAGTACGGGCGCGCGGCCGACGACCTGAAGGTGCTGCCCGGACTCGTGCCCTACATCGCCGACACCGAAGAGCAGGCGTTGGCACTGGAACAGGAGTTCACCGACCTGATCTCCCCCGACTACGCGCTGGGCCAACTGTCGCGGATGCTCGGCGTCGACCTGACCGAACACGCCCTGGACGGCCCGCTGCCGCCGCTGCCCGAGGTCACCGACTTCGAGGGCGGCAAGAGCCGGTTCACGCTGGTCAAGGAATTGGCCGAGAACGAGAACCTGACCGTGCGGCAGCTGATCGGCAAATTGGGCGGCGGACGCGGCCACCGGTCCTTCGCGGGCACCCCGACCCAGATCGCGGACGAATTGCAGAGCTGGTTCGACAACGGCGCGGCCGACGGCTTCAACATCATGCCGCCGTACCTGCCGGGCGGGCTCGAGGACTTCGTCGAGAAGGTCGTGCCGATCCTGCAGGAACGCGGACTGTTCCGCACCGACTACGAATCCGACACCCTGCGCGGACACTACGGCCTGGACCCCGTCCCGGGCCGCGACGCCGAGATCCGCGCCGAAGCGAGCGCATGAGCCGGGGCACGACACCCGAAACCACTGACAGAAGGGTGACATCATGACCGAAATCGACGTTCTCGTCCTCGGCGGCGGTCCCGCGGGAACCTGGGCGGCGCTGAAGGCGGCCACGACCGGCGCGTCGGTCACGTTGGCGGACAAGGGGTTCTGCGGCAGCAGCGGCGCCACCGCCGCGGCGGGCACCGGAATCTGGTACGTGGAACCGGAGGCGGAACTGCGCGAACGGGCGATGGCCAGTCGAGAAGCGCTGGGCGGCTACCTCGCCGACCGCGAGTGGATGGCCCGCGTCCTGGATGAAACCTACGCGCGGGTAGACGAATTGGCCGACCAGGGCCGCTACCCGTTCCCGGTCGGACCGGACGGGCGGTCGCGCCGCACGGGCGTGCAGGGGCCGGAATACATGAAACGCCAACGGCTGCGAGTGCTGCGCGCGGGCGTGCGGGTCTTGGACCACACCCCGGCGCTGGAACTGCTGCGCACCGCCGACGGCAGCGTCGCGGGCGCGCGACTGCACCGACTGGCCGACGGCACGCGCGTCGACATCGCGGCCCGCGCGGTCGTCCTGGCCACCGGCGGCTGCGCGTTCCTGTCGAAAACCCTCGGCTGTGACGTCAACACCGGCGACGGCGCGCTGATGGCCGCCGAAGCGGGCGCGGAACTGTCGGGGATGGAATTCTCCAACGCCTACGCCATCGCGCCGGAGTTCACCTCCGTCACCAAGACGGCCTACTACGGCTTCGCCACCTTCTACCAGCGCGACGGCGCACCGCTGGAAGGGGCGTCGAGCAAAGGCGGACGGTCGGTGATCGCCCGGACCCTGCTCACCGAACCGGTCTACTGCACCCTCGACCGCGCCGACGCCGACCAGCGGCGGGCCATGCGCCTGGGTCAGCCCAACTTCTTCCTCACCTTCGACCGACTCGGCATCGACCCGTTCACCGACCGGTTCCCGATCACGCTGCTGCTCGAGGGCACCGTGCGCGGCACCGGCGGCATCCGGGTCGCCGACACCGACTGCCGCACCGGCGTGCCCGGCCTCTACGTCGCGGGCGACGTCGCCACCCGCGAACTGATCTGCGGCGGTTTCACCGGCGGCGGCAGCCACAACGCGGCGTGGGCGATGTCCTCGGGCAGTTGGGCGGGCGCCGCCGCGGGTCACTACGCCCAGCGACTCGGCCGCGGCTCCGGCGAGCGCAAGCGCGTCGGCGCGGGCGGTGTGGGCCTGCGCCCCACGGGCACCCGCGACGCCGCCCTCACCCACACCGAGATCATCGCCGCCGTCCAGCGCGAAGTCCTGCCCTACGACAAGAACTACCTGCGCCACGGCGACCGCCTGCGCCCCGCCCTCGCCGCGCTCGACGAGGTGTGGCGCTCGGCGCGCGACGGACTCGACCACACCGGCGCCGACCCGTCGAAGGTGCGCTCGGCCGCCGCGATGACCGCGCACGCCCGCTGGATGTACAACGCCGCGCTCGCGCGCACCGAATCGCGCGGCATGGCCCGCCGCGAGGAGTACCCCGACCTCGATCCGGGCCAACACCACCGACTCGTCGTCGGCGGCCTCGACGAGATCTGGACCGCGCCGGAACCGGTGTTCCTGGCCGGGAAACAGCGGGTGTCGGCATGATCGAGGTCGTCTCCGCCGAACGTTGCATCGCCTGCGACAAGTGCGTCGAGGTCTGCCCCACCCACGTGTTCGACCGGGGCGCGGACGGCATCCCGCTGCTAGCGCGCCGCTCGGACTGCCAGACCTGCTTCATGTGCGAGGCGTACTGCCCCGCCGACGCGCTGTTCGTGGCCGCCACCACCACACCGCTGCCGCCCGAGGACCCGCAACTCGACCAGGACTACCTCATCGAGCACGACCTGCTCGGCAGCTACCGGGCGAAACTGGGCTGGGGCGGCGGCCCGCTGGGCGCGCGGTTCGCCATCGGCCCGGAACTGCCCTAGCGCCCGGCTCGCCTACCCTCGGAGTCGGGGACGGCCCTGGTTCGTGGATGCCCGACCACCGTCCACGAATCAGGCCGCGCGCAATCCTTGACCGGGACAGCGGCGACGGCGACAGTGTTCGCGGCCCACGCCGCCGACCGGCGCGGCCCCGGGCCACCACCGCGCTCGAGACCACACTCGGGCCGACACACGAGGAGATAGCTGTGCGCTTCGGCATTTTCGTCCCGCAGGGTTGGCGGCTCGACCTGGTCGGCATCGACCCGGGCGAGCAGTGGGCGGTGATGCGCGGTCTGGCCGAACGCGCCGACGCGAATCCGGCCTGGGAATCGCTGTGGGTCTACGACCACTTCCACACCGTCCCGGTGCCCACCGAGGAGGCCACCCACGAGGCGTGGACACTCATGTCGGCCTTCGCCGCCGCCACCTCGCGCATCCGACTCGGTCAGATGTGTACCGCGATGAGCTATCGAAACCCGGTCTACCTGGCCAAGGTCGCGGCCACCGTCGACCTGATCTCCGGCGGACGCGTCGAGATGGGCATCGGCGGCGGCTGGTACGAACACGAATGGCGCGCCTACGGCTACGGCTTCCCCTCCGCGGGCGACCGCCTGCGCCGCCTCGACGAAGGCGTGCAGATCTTCCGGCAGGCGTGGACGAAGGGCGAAGCGACCCTCGACGGCAAGCACTACCAGGTCGACGGCGCCATCGTGCGCCCGCTGCCGTTGCAGGACGGCGGCATCCCGCTGTGGATCGCGGGCGGCGGCGAGAAGGTCACGCTGAAGATCGCCGCCAAGTACGCCCACTACACCAACTTCAGCGGCGCCCTGGACGAATTCGAGCGCAAATCCGGTCTGCTGCGCGAACACTGCGCGAACGTCGGCACCGACTACGAGGCCATCGTGCGCTCCTCGAACTTCAACGTCGCGATCGGCGCGACCGAAGCCGAGGTGGAGCAGCGTCTGTCCGCCATCGCCGCGCGGATGACCCCGTTCCTGGGCGCGGAAGCCGCCGCGGCCTACGTGGACAACACCTACCGCGGCACCGCGGCCGTCGGCACCCCCGAACAGGTCGTGGAGAACCTGCGCGAGGTCACCGACCTCGGCCTGGCCTACGGCATCTTCAACTTCCCGGAAGCCGCCTACGACACCTCGGGCATCGAACTGTTCGAGCGCGAAGTCATCCCGGCGCTGAGCTGACCGGACCGACCCGCCTGCCGGTGCGCCTCACCGCCAGGCGGGTCGGGCAGTCTTGTGCCAGCGGTCGACGTTCTCGTCGGTGATCCGCTCCTGTGAGCGCACCATCATTCGTTCCAGCACCGCCATGCGCTGCCGCTGCACCAGAACTTCGCGCAACGCCGCACGCACGGTGTCCTGCGGCGTCCCGGTGCCCAACAGCGCGCCGACCACCGCCAGCACACCCTCGTCCACCTCGACCGTCACCTCGGACATCGCACACCTCCCGCACACCGCCCCCCTACCCGGAATCGTAGAACCTCGGGCATATCGCCCGCAGCGGAAGGT
Source organism: Nocardia takedensis NBRC 100417 (assembly GCF_000308695.1). GTDB lineage: Bacteria > Actinomycetota > Actinomycetes > Mycobacteriales > Mycobacteriaceae > Nocardia > Nocardia takedensis. The sequence goes on from NZ_BAGG01000093.1 coordinate 193,417, forward strand.
GTCTCGAACGAAGAACGGCCTGGTCGGCTGGGTTAGGCTGCGGGAGCCGCGACGGCCCGACAACGGAGGGAGACCGGATGAACGCGTGGCCGAAGGTCGCCTTCGCCGACGCCTTCGTGGTCGAATCCGCCGGGCGAGGGGGCCTGCCACGCTCGCGCTACCTCCCCGCGGGCGTGCTGCCCGTAGTGGACCAGGGTCGCGCCGACATAGCCGGTTACACCGACGACCACGCGCACGGATATCGCGGCGACCTGCCCGTCATCCTGTTCGGCGACCACACCCGCCAGGTCAAATACGTCGACTTCCCGTTCGCGGTGGGAGCCGAAGGCGTCAAAGTGCTGCGGCCACGTCCCGCTTTCGACCCGCGCTACCTGTTCCACGCGGTGCGCGCGCTGCCCCTGCCACACGCGGGCTACGCGCGGCACTTCCGTTTCCTGGAACGAGCCGAGATCCCCGCACCGCCGCCCGACAGCCAGCGCGCGATCGCCGCCGCCCTCGACCGGGTCGACGGCCTGCGCGCCGACCGCCGCCGAAGCCTCACGCTCACCGACGATCTCGCGCGATCATTGTTCGCCGATACCGTCGGCAACCCCGATTCGTGGCCGCACGCGCGACTGGACCAAGTCGCCGACCTGCTCTCGGGCGGCACACTGCCCGCCGGAATTCCCTTCACCGGACAGGACGGCGGCTACCTGCTGCTCAAGGTCGCCGACCTGAACGCCCCCGGCAACGAGACCGCACTCGGCTCGGCGCGCCTGTGGTCGCCCGCCCCCGGCACCAGCGCCACCACCTGCCCGGCGGGCTGTCTGGTCCTCCCGAAACGCGGCGGGGCCATCGCGACCGACAAGAAACGGATCACCGCGCGACCCGCCGTCCTCGACCCCAACCTCATGGGCGTCCGACCGCACGGCGTCGACCTGCGCTACCTGCACGCGTGGTTCCGCGAACTGGATCTGTCCCGGCTGGCCACCGGCAGTTCCGTACCGCAACTGAACAAGAAGGACCTCGCGCCGCTCTCGATTCCGCTGCCCCCGCCCGACCGGCAACGGCGCTTCGCCCGACAGATGATGGCACTGGACCGCGCGGCCGCCGAAGCCCGCGCGCACCTCGCCGAACTCGACGCGCTCGCCGAGTCCGTGCGCGAACGCGCCTTCGAGCACGGCTGGGCGAGTCCCCGCGCCTGACCGCCTACCAGGACGCCCCGATGCCCTGTTCGGTTCCATCGAACAGGGCATCGGGGGCGCCTATTCGCGTTCGACACCGTAGAAGTACAGCAAAGGATCTTCAGCTCGCGTTTGTGTCGCCGCACGCGAATTGCGGACCCCTCGGGAGGGTCAGAGCATGCAGCTGACGCAGCCTTCCACTTCGGTGCCTTCGAGGGCCATCTGGCGCAGGCGGATGTAGTAGAGGGTCTTGATGCCTTTGCGCCAGGCGTAGATCTGGGCTTTGTTGAGGTCGCGGGTGGTGGCGGTGTCCTTGAAGAACAAGGTCAGCGACAGGCCCTGGTCCACGTGCTGGGTGGCCGCGGCGTAGGTGTCGATGATCTTCTCGTAGCCGATCTCGTAGGCGTCCTCGTAGTACTCGAGGTTGTCGTTGTCCATGTAGGGCGCGGGGTAGTAGACGCGCCCGATCTTGCCTTCCTTGCGGATCTCGATCTTCGAGGCGACCGGGTGGATGGAACTGGTCGAGTGGTTGATGTAGGAGATCGAGCCGGTGGGGGGCACGGCTTGCAGGTTCTGGTTGTAGATGCCGTGTTCCATGACCGAGGCTTTGAGCGCGCGCCAGTCGTCCTGGGTGGGGATGTGCACGCCCGCGTCGGCGAACAACTGCCGCACGCGTTCGGTCTTGGGCTCCCACACCTGATCGGTGTACTTGTCGAAGTATTCGCCGCTGGCGTACTTGGATTCGGGGAAGCCGCCGAAGTAGGCGCCGCGCTCGATGGCGATCAGGTTCGAGGCACGGATGGCGTGGTAGACGACGGTGTAGAAGTAGATGTCGGTGAAGTCGATGCCTTCTTCGGACCCGTAGTGCACGCGTTCGCGGGCGAGGTAGCCGTGCAGATTCATCTGCCCGAGCCCGATGGCGTGGGATTCGTTGTTGCCCTGTTCGATCGAGGGCACCGAGTAGATGTGGGTCTGGTCGGAGACGGCGGTGAGCGCGCGGATCGAGGTCTCGATCGTGCGGGCGAAGTCCGGGGAGTCCATCGCCTTGGCGATGTTGAGCGAGCCGAGGTTGCAGGAGATGTCCTTGCCCACCCGGGCGTAGGACAGGTCCTCGTTGAACACCGACGCGGTGGAGACCTGGAGGATCTCCGAGCACAGGTTCGAGTGGGTGATCTTGCCCGCGACGGGGTTGGCCCGGTTCACCGTGTCCTCGAACATGATGTACGGGTAGCCGGACTCGAACTGCAATTCCGCGATCGTCTGGAAGAACTCTCGCGCCTTGATCTTCGACTTGCGGATGCGCTTGTCGTCGACCATCTCGTAGTACTTCTCGGTGACGTCGATATCGGCGAAGGGCTTGCCGTAGATGCGTTCGACGTCGTAGGGCGAGAACAGGTACATGTCCTCGTTCTTCTTCGCCAACTCGAAGGTGATGTCGGGGATGACCACGCCGAGCGAGAGGGTCTTGATGCGGATCTTCTCGTCGGCGTTCTCCCGCTTGGTGTCGAGGAAGCGGTAGATGTCGGGGTGGTGGGCGTGCAGGTAGACCGCGCCCGCGCCCTGACGCGCGCCGAGTTGGTTGGCGTAGGAGAAGGAATCCTCGAGCAGTTTCATGATCGGGATGACCCCGGAGGACTGGTTCTCGATCTTCTTGATCGGCGCGCCGTGCTCGCGGATATTGCTGAGCAGCAGCGCGACGCCCCCGCCGCGCTTGGACAGTTGCAGCGCGGAGTTGATCGAGCGCCCGATGGACTCCATGTTGTCCTCGATGCGCAACAGGAAGCAATTGTGCACCACCGCTCCGCGAATGGTGTACGTATGCGTCCCCTCGACGTGGAGATTGTAGACCTTCTCGGGCCGTTCCTCGGTGATCTCGATCTCGCGGATGCCATAGACGTGACGACCGTGGACGACCTGGTAGGTCGTGCGCTTCGACCCCTTGCGGCCGACGTAGTTCCGGAGATTCTTGTCGACATCGAAGATGAACTCTTCATTCGTCCCGGGAAGCCCCGGCACGAAGAGTTGGCCCGTGAGGTTCCCGGCCTGATTGACGTACTGACGGACCGTGGTGACCACGCCCAATCGCCGGGCGATCAGCTGTATCTGATCGATCAGTGACGGATTCACCAGATCGAGCATCATCCCTCCCGTGGTGACACAACCGTCACCACGGAACAATCCGGCGAGCAGACCCCGTTGGAACTCCTCGTCTGCCGTCAGGACATCGTGGGAGAGCAGCTTCGTCCCGTAGCCGGTGCCGGCCAATGACAGGAGTAGCGATGCGATGATCTTGCTGTTGCAGATCATTCGGACCGAATTGTCCGAGAAGCTCTGGTTCAGGCTGAGATTCGTGGCGAATACTCGCTTGAAGGCTTCCGCCAAGTCGTTCTGGAATACGGTCTCGTGTGCGCCGAGGGTGAAGTGGACCCCGGAGGAAACCACCTTTCCCTGGCTGGAGCGCTTGGACACGTGACCCTCGGCCACATACCAGCCGAGGATCAGTCCGAGATCGTAGGATTCCTCGACCGTTCGCTCGACCGAGACGAAACCTCGACGATGGCGTTGCTTGTTGCGATGCTTGGCATCCACATTCACCTTGTGGATCAGTCCGTCGACCTCTTCGTAGGTTCCCTCACCCACGTGGTCCATCAGGTCGAACGTGCGTCGCTCTCGCGTGGCCAGCGGGGCGGCGGTCACGATGAAGTCCGAAGGATGCACGTCACGAGCGGCCAGCCAGACGAATCCATTGAACGGGTCGGCGCCGTCTCCCTCGATCAGGGTGTCCACATCGCGAGTGGTCCACACCAGAATCGGATGCTCCGGGGTGCATCGAATGGGCACCTTGTGCCCGAAATGCGAAATCGAGATCAGGGCTTCGCTGTTCGGGTTCTCCACGACCTCCTCGACGGTGGCGAAGGAACCATCGTGCGACAGCACACTGTCACCCGGCCGCAATGATTCGATCGCGCGAGGTCCGTCGACGGTGTCCACAGGAGTTCCGGCCGGGAAGCAGCTCACCGGCTCGCCGCGCTGCTTCTTGCCGGAGTTGAGGAAGGTGGGGGTGGCGGGTTGGAAGCGGCCGTCGATGATCTCCTCGACCAGTCGGGTCGCCAGCAGTTCGTCGCCGTCGGCCAGGGTGAGCGCGACCATGACCACGCGGTCCTCGAAGCGCTCGAGGTAGCGCTTACCGTCGAAGGTCTTGAGGGTGTAGGAGGTGTAGTACTTGAACGCGCCGAGGAAGGTGGGGAACCGGAACTTCTTGGCATAGGCCTGCTGGAACAGCTTCTTGATGAACGGACGGTCGTACTTGTCGAGGACTTCGGCCTCGTAGTAGTTCTCGTCGACCAGGTAGTCCAGCTTCTCGTCCAGGTTGTGGAAGAAGACGGTGTTCTGGTTGACGTGCTGCAAGAAGTACTGGCGCGCGGCGGCGCGATCCTTGTCGAACTGGATCTCCCCGTTCGGACCGTACAGGTTCAGCATCGCGTTGAGGGCGTGGTAGTCCAGGGCCTCGTCGGAGTCGACACTGCGAGCCGCGGGCTGCTCTAGACGAGCTGACTTTCCGGTCGGCGCTGTCGTTGCTGTTGCCAAAACAATCCCAATCCCTCTCGGACGCGTTCGACGTCCTGCGCGGTTCCCATCAATTCGAAGCGATACAGGTACGGCACCCCGGCCTTGCGCGAGATCACCTCGCCCGCGGCGCAGTAGGTGTCGCCGAAGTTGGTGTTCCCCGCGGCGATGACCCCGCGCAGCAGGGCCCGGTTGTGCGGGTCGTTGAGGAACTTGGCGACCTGGCGCGGCACGAACTCCTTGTCGGCGCGCTCACCCCCCAGAACGTGCCGACCGCCCCCGTAGGTGGGGACGATCAGCACGTAGGGTTCCTCGACGCGCAGCGAATCGGCGGTGTGCAGCGGTATGCGAGTCGCCGGGAGTCCCAGCTTCCGCACGAAGCGGTGCGTGTTCTCCGAGGCGCTGGAGAAGTAGACCAGCGCGCCGGGGGCGGCGTCGGCGGGTGGCCGCGCGGGCGTCGGATCGTTCACGACTGCCTCCCTCCCCCGGTTCGGAAGGCGAACCGGGCGGTCAGGCCGCCACGGTCGCCAGAGACTTGATGCGGTCGGGCCGGAAGCCGGACCAGTGCTCCTCGCCGGCGACGACGACCGGAGCCGAGAGGTGACCGAGCGCCATGACGTAGTCACGGGCCTCGTCGTTCTCGGAGATATCGATGACTCGGTACTCCACCCCGGCCTTGTCGAGCGCCTTGTAGGTGGCATTGCACTGGACGCAAGCGGGCTTGGTGTACACGGTGACGGTCAATTGATGTCCCTCTCTCCCTATGCCTGATCCACAGCCTGTGATCCGTATGCCGATCGTTTCGAGCGACCCCGCGGGCCGCTGGCGATACATGCTCCGACGTACGCTGCGCAAACTCCTGGATCCGGTGCGGAAAGCCCTGCTCAGCTCCGCGGAGCCGGTCGGTTTCCCGTGTGCTCCGTACCCGTCTTCCAGTGCTCAAGACACTACACCTAGTGGGCGACAGATACCTACAACACGAGATGTTGCGAGTCACAAAGAAGTAATTCCGGTTCGGTAAGTACCAGGACAGTCGATTCGCAAGCCGACACCAGCGTGTCGCAGATCACAATTTCGTGTCGTAGCGTCTTCTCAGCAAACACTCTGGGCTCCCCCGTCACATCCGCCTCCCGATTCCCTCCCGCAGCACTTCGGACACCCGCGCGACACCTGCGCGCCACGTGATCCGGGGCGCACGGAGACTACCCGGCGCGCGCCGCGATCCCCCAAACGCCGACGCCCCCGCTTCCGCGAGGGACGTCGGGGGCGTGCGGGAGGGGTGTCGGTTCAGGCGGAGACCAAGCGCGCGCGGGCGGCCTCGACCAGTTCGGCGACCGCGGCGGCGAGTTGGGTCAGGGCCTCGGCGTCCTCGCGGGGGTGGGCCTCGGCGAAGCGCTCGCCCACCCCGCCGAAGTGCACGGTGGCGTTCTCGACGACGGTCGCGCCCGCCACGCCGAGCGCCTTGACGGTGTCGCCGTGCGCCCACTTGGCCGCGTTCGGGCTGATCGAGGCCGACAGCACCGCCACCGGACGCTCCTTGAGCGCGCCCGCGCCGTAGGGACGCGAGGTCCAGTCGATGGCGTTCTTGAGCACCGCGGAAGTCGTGCCGTTGTATTCGGGGGTGACCAGCAGCAGTCCGTCGGCGGCGGCGACGGCGTCGCGCAGGGCCTGGGCGGCGGCGGGCACCGACCCCGGTACGTCCAGGTCCTCGTTGTAGAAGGGGATCTCGGCGAGGCCGTCGTAGATCGTGACCTCGACACCCTCGGGGACGGTCTGCACCGCGGCCTCGGCCAGTTTGCGGTTGATCGAGGCGGCGCGCAGGCTACCGACGAGTGCGAGGATGCGAGGCTGGCTCATGACGACTCCTGATGTACTGGTTGCGGTATCCGAACTCTGATCCACACTAACCGGACTGCGGTCCGATTCCATTCCCGGGAAAGCCTGAGAGACCTGTGGCATACAGCACACCCGCACCGAGCGACCCCACATCGGCCCGGTCCCTGCTGCGCATCGGCCCCCCGACCGGCGGCACGGAACCCGTCGAACGCGCCGACGCCGCCCGCAACCGACGACTGCTGCTCGACGCCGCCCAACAACTGGTCCGCGAACAAGGCGTCGACGGACTGACCATGGACGCGCTCGCCAAACGGGCAGGCGTCGGCAAGGGGACGGTGTTCCGCCGCTTCGGCAACCGCTCCGGTCTCATGCGCGCCCTGCTCGACCATTCCGAGCGGAAGTACCAGGAGGCGTTCATCTTCGGTCCACCCCCGCTCGGCCCGGGCGCGCCGCCGGTGCAACGCCTGGTCGCCTTCGGCCGCGCCCGACTGCTCGACATCGAGGTCGAGGGTGAACTGCACCGCGAGGCCGAGATCAGCGAGGCGGGCGACCGCTACACCGGCGCGCCCTACACCCTGCTCAAATCGCATGTGCTGCTGCTGTTACGCGAAGCGGGGGTCGAGGGCGATCCGGTCCTGCTCGCCGACGCCTTGCTCGCCCCGCTGGACGCGCCGCTGGTGATGTATCAGATGCGGGTTCTCGGCTACGCCCGCGACCGGATCGGTGACAACTGGGCGACGGTCGTAGCGCGGATCGTCGGGGGCGCGCACCAGTAGAGTGGGCTGCCATGGCCAGCCCTAGCGAATCCTCCCCGGCATCCGACCTCCGCGCGCAGATCATCGCCGAACTGGGCGTCCAGCCATCGATCGATCCGAAGCAGGAGATCATCCGCCGCGTCGAATTCCTCAAGGACTACTTGCGCGCCACGCCCGCACAGGGTTTCGTGCTCGGCATCAGCGGCGGCCAGGACAGCGCGCTGACCGGTCGGCTGTGCCAACTGGCCGCCGAGCAACTGCGCGCCGACGGCGGCGAGGCGACGTTCGTGGCGGTGCGCCTGCCCTACGGCGTGCAGTCCGACGAACTCGACGCCCGGATCGCGATGCGCTTCGTCCAACCGGACCGTTCGGTCGTGGTCAACGTGCGTCCCGGCGTGAACGCGGTGGCGGGCGAGGTCGCCTCGGCGCTGTCGGTGGACAAGTTGCGTGATTTCGTGCGCGGCAACATCAAGGCGCGCGAACGCATGGTCGTGCAGTACGCCCTCGCCGGACAGGAGAACCTGCTGGTGGTCGGCACCGACCACGCGGCCGAGGCGGTCACCGGATTCTTCACCAAACACGGTGACGGCGGCGTCGACCTGACCCCGCTGACCGGTCTCACCAAACGTCAGGGCGCGGCGCTGCTGCGCGAACTCGGCGCGCCCGAGAGCATCTGGAGCAAGGTCCCCACCGCCGATCTCGAGGACGACCGTCCGGCGCTGCCCGACGAGGAGGCGCTGGGGCTGCGCTACGCCGAGATCGACGCCTACCTCGAAGGCGAGGAGGTCACCGCCGAGGTGGCCGCGAAGGTCGAGGAGATCTACCTGCGGACCCGGCACAAGCGCACGGTTCCGGTGACCCCGCTCGAGACTTGGTGGCGCTGAGTCCGTCACGCTCCCGCCACGGCCGACTCGACCTCGGTCAGCCTGCGCAGCAGGAAGCGCCGCGCCTGCTCGTTGTCGGTGGATTCGGCGGCGCGCCGGTAGCATTCGGCCGCTTCGGCCGGTCGACCCGCGCGCCGCAGCAGGTCCGCGCGGGTGGCCCACACCAGGTGCGAACCCGCCAGGCGCGGGTGGTCGGCGACGGCGTCCAGCGCGGTCAGGCCCGCCGCGAAGCCGTCGCGGAAGCCGATCGCGATCGCCCGGTTGACGCGCGGGACCGGTGAGTCGGTGAAGCCGAGCAGTTCGTCGTAGCCCGCGACGACGGCGGGCCAGTCGGTGTCGGCCCAGGTCGGGGCGAGGGCGTGGGCGGCGGCGATGCGCGCCTGGGCGAGATAGGGCCCGGTGCGGCCCGTCTCGGCGGCGGCGATCAGGCGGCGCAGGCCCGCCTCGCGGACCGCGCCGTCCCAGCGGGCGCGGTCCTGCTCCTCCAGCGGAACCAATTCCCCCGCGGGCGAGCGGCGTTCGGCGCGGCGGCTGTCGTTGAGCAGCATCAACGCCAGCAGCGCCGTCACCTCGGAGTCGTCCGGGAGCAGGCCGCACAGCAGTCCGCCCAAGCGGATCGCCTCGTCGCACAGGTCGTCGCGGACGGCCAGCGGACCGGCGGTGGCGAAATACCCCTCGGTGAACACCAGGTAGACGCAGGCCAGCACGGCGGGCACCCGTTCGGGCAGCAGGTGGGCGGGCGGAACCCGCAACGGGATCCCGGCCTGGCGGATCTTCGTCTTCGCGCGCGAGAGACGTTGGGCCACCGTGTGTTCCGGTTGCAGGAAGGCGCGGGCGATCTCGGCGGTGCGCAGGCCGCACACCCATCGCAGGGTCAGCGCCACCCGCGATTGTTCGGACAGCGCCGGGTGGCAGCAGGTGGTGGTACATGTCGCCATCCTTTCCGGGTGTCGGAGGGGACTCGCTCACCCCTCTCTACCAGGACGACGAACGGCCCGCGCCGTTCTCCACATCGCGGGCCGAGGAATTTCCGACGAGTTCGCTCAGCCGCCCGCGAACGGCGGCAGCACATCCACGCGCGGGGTCAGCGCGGCCTTCGGGTCGCGGGTGAGTTCGTCGCCGACCAAGTAGGCGCACACGTTGAGCATGGAGTCCAGATCGGGCCCGTAGGCTCCGGCGAGGGTGACCCGCAGATCCGCGATGGTCGCGCCGGAGGGCAGGTCGAAGGTCTCACGGTCCTTGCCGACCGCGTCGGCGATGGCGGCGAAGTAGCGGATCTCAACCACCGATGGCTCCCATCGTGCGTTCCGGGGGGACGAAACCCGCGGCGTCGATGCCGTGCCCCGCCCATTTGTTCCACATCGCCCCGCGCCAGATCTCGGCGAGTTCGTCGTCGTCGGCGCCCGCACGCATGGCCTCGCGCACGTCGAACTCCTCGTCGCTGAACAGGCACGAGCGCAGCATGCCGTCGGCGGTCAGGCGGGTGCGGTCGCAGCTGTCGCAGAAGGTGCGGGTGACGGTGGCGATGATGCCGACGGTGGCGGGCCCGCCGTCGACGGCCCAGCGTTCGGCGGGGGCCGACGGGTCGGGGCGGCCGACCTCGGTGAGCGAGAACCGCGCGCCGAGCACGTCGAGCAGTTCGGCGGCGGTCACCATCTCCGCGCGCGCCCAGCCGTGGTCGGCGTCGAGCGGCATCTCCTCGATGAAGCGCAGTTCACAGCCCTCGGCCAGGCACCAGGCCAGCAGATCGGCCGCACCGGAGAGGGTTTCGCGCATGAGCACCGCGTTCACCTTGACCGGCGCGAGCCCGGCCTCGTGCGCGGCGCGAATGCCCGCCAGGACCGAGTCGAGGCGATCGCGGCGGGTGAGGCGGGCGAAGCGCAGGCGGTCGACGGTGTCGAGGGAGACGTTGACCCGGCCGAGGCCCGCGGCGGCCAGCGCGCGGGCGCGATGGGCCAGCCCGACCCCGTTGGTGGTGATGGCCAGCGGTGTCAGCGGCACGCGTTCGTGGCAGCCCGCGATGATCTGTTCCAGTTCGCGGCGCACCAGCGGTTCGCCGCCGGTGAAGCGGACCTCGCGCACCCCCAACTCGCGGACGGCCAGCGCGACCAACCGGACGATCTCCTCGGCGGTCAGCAGTTCGTGCTTGGGGATCGGCGGCAGACCCTCCTCGGGCATGCAGTAGGTGCAGCGCAGCGAGCACTTCTCGGTGATCGAGACGCGCAGGTCACGGGCCACGCGCCCGAACCTGTCCACGAGCAGCGGAGTCGCGGGCCGTCCGTCGAGCGAGGGGCGGCCCGATCGCACGGTGGGAATGCCCATCTCGACCAACGTCACCCCCCCATTATGACCATGCCACCCCCGTCCGCCGTGGGCACGCCGCGCCATTGGCGGGTCGGCGATCCTCACGAACGCGCATGTCAGGCGGTGAGTTATCGGTGGGCGACACGGTGCGGGGCGCGGCGATCGGGCGGATAGGCTGGCCGTTATGACTTCCCGGCCCGCCCGCGCCTCGGCACGGTCCGTCGATGAGTATCGCGCCGTCATCGACGGACTGCTGACACCGCTGGCGGACCGACCGGTCGAATCGGTTCCGGTGCCCGAGGCCCTGGGCCGCCTGCTCGCCGCCGACACCCGCGCGCCGGTCGACCTGCCGGTGTTCCGCAATTCGGCCATGGACGGCTACGCCGTGCGCGCCGACTCGGTGGTGGTGGCGCCGGTCACGCTGCCGGTGCGCGGAGTGGTCGCGGCGGGCGATCCCGGACTCGAGCCCCTCGCGCGGGGCACGGCGGTCAAGGTCATGACCGGTGCGCCGCTGCCCCCGGGCGCGGACTGCGTGATCCCCGTCGAGGACACCGACGGCGACGACGCCGCCGTGACGGTGCGGCGCGGGCGCACGGCGGGCGAATTCGTCCGGGAACCGGGCACCGACGTGCGGGCGGGCGACCGACTCGTGGCCGCGGGCACGCTGCTCGCGCCCCGGCACATCGCCGCGCTGGCCGCGGTCGGACTCGCCCAGGTCGACGTGCGCGTCACGGTCCGCGCGGCCGTGCTCAGCACGGGTGACGAACTCGTGCCCGCTGGTCAGCCCCTGCGCCCCGGCCAGATCTACAACTCCAACGGGATCGCGCTGGCCGCCGCGCTGCGGGCCGACGGCGTCACCGTCGTCTCGGTCGCGCACAGTTCCGACGACCCGGCCGTCTTCGGCGAACTGCTCTCCGCCGCAACGCGATCCGCCGATCTGGTGCTCACCACCGGCGGGGTGTCGCAGGGCGATTTCGAGGTCGTCAAGGAGGTGCTGGGCGCGCGCGGCGGCACTTTCGGCTCGGTGGCGATGCAGCCCGGCGGACCGCAGGGGCTGACGGTGCTCGACGGAGTGCCGGTGCTCAGTTTCCCGGGCAATCCGGTGAGCACGATGGTCTCCTACGAGGTCTTCGCCCGCCCCGTCCTGCGCGCGCTGGCCGGTCTGCCGCCGGTGCCCGAGTACGACACCGTGCTGACCGAGCCCATCCGCTCGCCCGCCGGACGCCGCCAATTCCTGCGCGGACGGCGCACCCCCGCGGGCGTGGAATCGGTGTCGGGGCCGGGTTCGCACCTGGTCGCCGGGATGGCCGCGGCCGACCTGCTCATCGACGTGCCCGCCGAAGCCACCGAGCTGCCCGCGGGCGCGCCGGTGCGCGTGCGGGAGCTGTGAGAGGCTTCGCGCCGGATCGTCGAATTGTGCCAGGGTGGAAGATATGAGTGAGTTGTCGCATGTCGACGGCGAGGGCCGAGCCCGCATGGTCGATGTGAGCACCAAAGCCGAGACCGCGCGGATCGCGGTCGCCGCGGGGGAACTGCGGACCACGGCCCGGGTGATCGCCTTGGTCCGCGCCGAGGACATGCCCAAGGCCGATGTCCTGTCCACCGCCAGGATCGCCGGGATCACCGGCGCGAAGAAGACCTCCGAACTGATTCCGCTGTGCCACCAATTGGCACTGTCCTCGGTCAAGATCGAATTCGGTTTCACCGAGGACACCATCACCATCGAGGCGACCGCGAAGACCAAAGGCCCGACCGGCGTCGAGATGGAGGCGCTGACCGCCGTGGCGGTGGCAGGCTTGACCCTGCACGACATGGTCAAGGCCGTCGATCCGACGGCGACGATGAACAACGTGCGGTTGCTGGCCAAGGAAGGCGGCAAGCACGGGCACTGGGAACGGCCGGTGCCGGAGCCCGCCTCGGCCGTGGACGAGATCGTCGGGGTCCCGACGGCCGAATTCCTCGACACCGCCGGTCTCGACACCGCCCCGGGCGACGTCGCGGCCCCCAGCGCGAACCCTGTCCCGAACGACGACGCGGCCGGCGCGGACCTGGACGACGAGGAGATCCGCGCGGGCGAGGACTACCCCGAGGACGCACCGCTCCGCACCGCGGCCGTAGTCGTCGCCTCGACCGGCGCCGCGGCGGGCACCCGCGCGGACACCACCGGCCCGACCCTGGTGGAATGGCTTGCCGGACTGGGTTTCTCGGTGCGCGGACCGCTGGTCTACGCCGATGCCGACATCGCGATCGGCCTGGCCGACGCCCTGCACCTGTCGCCGTCGCTGGTCGTCACGACCGGCGGCACGGGCGCGTCGCCGACCGACGCCACCCCGGAAGCCACCTTGGCCGTGCTGGACCGCGAACTGCCCGGCGTGGCCGAGGCGATCCGGCAGCGCGGCACGGCGAAGTTCCCGCTGGCCGCGCTCAGCCGCGGAGTCGCGGGGTTGGCCGGACGGTCGGTGGTGGTCAATCTTCCCGGATCGCCGGGCGGCGTCGCCGACGGAACGGCGGTGTTGGAACCGCTGCTCGATCACTTGATCGCGCAGGTGGCCGGAGGCGGAACGCATGACCATTCGTGAGGACGCGCTGGTGCGCGTCGCCCGGATCAGCGATCGGGCGCTGGACCCGACCGAAGTCGAGTCGGCGGTCAGCGGCCCCGAACACGGCGCGGTGGTGGTGTTCACCGGCAAGGTGCGCGACCACGACGGCGGCCAGGCGGTCAGCGCCCTGGAGTACTCCGCGCACCCGGAGGCCGAGCGGTTCCTGCGCACCTGCTGCGAGCAGGTCGCGGCGACGTCGCGACTGCCGGTGGCGGCCGTGCACCGGGTGGGTCCGCTGACCATCGGGGATCTGGCGATCGTGGTCGCGGTCGCCGCCCCGCACCGAGCCGAGGCTTTCCGCGTTTGCGCGGAATTGGTGGATCGCATCAAACTGGAGGTGCCGATCTGGAAACGTCAGCAATTCACCGATGGATTGTCCGAATGGGTCAATGCGTGTGGTCATTGACCATTCCGTGACGTGATTCCGGTGCCGGATCGATACGGTCGGGCTAGCGTTGCCGCCCGAGGTGTTCGTCCGGTCGTGCCGCAGGAGGACGCGTGGGAACCGATCAAATATCGCTGCACCGCTTCGTGATCTCGCAACTCAGCGCGGCCGGACTGGATCGGGAGAAGTTGATCCGGGAAACGGGTCTACCCGAGTGGACGTTGGCCGACGGCGAGGTGCACCTGCCGTCGCAGACCTTCTCCCGACTGTGGGAACTGGGCGAACACGGACTCAACGATCCCAACGTCGCCCTCGAGGTGGCCCGGCGCTACGAACTGCCCAGCCTCGGCCTCTACGACTACCTGTTCTCCACCGCGCCCACCGTCGGGGCCGGTCTGGCGACTTGCGGTCCCTATGTCGCGGCGGTCACCACCAACCACCGCTTCGACCTGATCGCGGACAACGAGCGCGAGACCAGCCTCTACCTGGAGATGATCGACGGCGAGGGCCGCGGCCGCGACATGACCCAACTGTGGGGCCTGTCGGCGGTGCTGAGCCGGGCACGCCGCGCGCTGGACGGCCCGTTCGCGCCGGTGCGGGTCTCGCTGCGCCAGCGCGCGCCGCAGCGCTGGGACACCTTCGCCGAGGTCTTCGGGACGACCGATATCGAATTCGAGGCGGACAAGGACGCGATGACCTTCCGCGGCGAGGATATGGACCGCCCGCTGCGCACCGCCGATCCGGTGCTGGCCGTCGTCCTGCGTCCGCTGGCCGACGCGCTGCCCCCGCCCCCGCCGCTGGCGGGCGCCTGGCCCAAACGGGTCGCCGACGCGCTGGCCGAGGCCCTCGACGACGGCGACGCCGGTCTCGATCAGGTCGCGCGCCGCTTGGCGACCAGTCCGCGCACCTTGCAACGCCGGTTGATGGAGGCCGGGACCACCTGGCGCAAAGAACTCGACCGGGCCCGCGACGTCAAATTGCGGCAGGCCACCCTCGCGGGTCCGCTGAGCCGGGCGCGCCAAGCGCGTCTGCTCGGCTATTCCGACGCGGGTGCGGTGCGACGCGCGGCACGTCGTTGGGCCGCGGCCGACCCCGCCGGGCACGCCGAACATCACCACTGACGGCACCCCGGAAGCGAACCCCCTCAGACCCGTAGGAACGTGGCGGCGATCCGCCAGAAGGTCGCGTCCTCGATCGTGCGAAAATCCCAGCTGTCGGCGATGTCGCGGGTCGCGGCGACGATGGCCGGAACGTCGAAATCCTCGCGCGTCGCGGTTCCCTTGGCCTCGAGAGCGGCGATGACATACGCCGTCGCGCTCTCACAGGTTTCGGTCACGGCTTTCTCCCATCGGTCACAGAACTGAACAGCGAATTCGGTTCTCGGGCCCCGACCCGGCGGCGCGCCTGCGCGACGGCTCCGATGTGGGCGTCGGCGCGGCGGACCTGATGTCAGTCTTGTTGTCCGGTCGCGGCCGGCAAAGCGCCGAACGCGCCGGCTTCGGCGCAAACGCGCCAATCCCGCCGAATGGACACGGTGAGGTCACGACGCGCGGGATCCGCTAGTGCGGCGTGTACCGCCAGACGCCCAGCATCGCAGCGGATTCCAGCGGGCGCTCGCCCGTGTGCACCGTTTCGCCCAGTCGCGCCGTCGCCTTGTCCTCGGCCATTCCCGCGCCGATGAGAACCAGGCTGCTGACCCGCTGTTCGCCGCGCCCCCACGGACCGGGTTCGAAGACGATGTGGCGGCCGACCAGGTGCACGACGAAGCGCCGACGTTCCTCGGCGACGTCGAAGGCGACAACGCCTTTGGCGCGGAACAGGCCGTCGGGCGGGTCTTCGAGGAATTCCACGAAGCGGCGCGGATCGAGCGGCTCGGCGCTGGTGAACGAGACGCTGGTGTACTCGTCGTGCAGATGGGCGTGGTCTTCGTCGCCGCTGTCGTGGTCGTGCAGCAGGTCCTCGAAGCTCAACTGTTCGGCGACGGTACTCGACGCGCGGGTCGGCGGATCGAACAGCAGGCCCGGGTCGACGCGCCCGAAACTGGTGGCGTAGACGGGCACTTGGCCGATCTCGGCGGCGAGTCCGGCACGCAGATCCGCCAGCTCCGCGGGCGGCAGCCGGTCGGCTTTGTTGAGCACCACCAGATCCGCCAGGCGCAGATGGCCGCCGAGTTCGGGATGACGGGCGCGACTGGCCGGGAACTGTTCGGCGTCCACCACTTCCACCAGACCGCCGTAGCGGAGGCGCGGATTGTCGCTGGCGAGCACCATCCTGATCAGATTGCGCGGTTCGGCCAGTCCGCTGGCCTCCACCACGATGACGTCGATGCGGGCCTTGGGCTGGGCCAGCCGCTCGAACAGGTCGTCGAGTTCGTTGACGTCGACCGCGCAGCACACGCACCCGTTGCTCAGCGAGACCGTCGCGTCGACTTGGCCCGCCACCAGCATCGCGTCGATGTTGACGGCGCCGAAGTCGTTGACCACCACCCCGATCCGGGTGCCGCGGTTGTCGCGCAGCAGGTGGTTGAGCAAGGTCGTCTTCCCCGAACCGAGGAAGCCGGCCACGATCAGCACGGGAATCTGCTCGGACACGCCGACCACCCTAACGGGCGGAGCCGGACACCCGAGGGGGTGTCCGGCTCCGCGCGCCCGGGCGGGGAGGCGACCTATTCCTTCGGCCCGAGCACGGCTCCGGCCAGGGTGTAGGCCAGGTTGATCAGTTCCGCGGAGATCGCGTCCTCGCCCAGGCCCAATGCCTTGGCCAGCGGCAGCAGCAGATCGCCGATGGTCGCGAGCAGGGCCGGGTCGGCCGTGCCCGGTGTGTCGGTCCCCGGCGTGGCCTGCTTGCCGGGGGCGGTGCGGAACTGGCTCGGGGTACCCGCGCCGGGGGTCGTGGCACCGGGGGTCGCAGCCTGCGGTGCGGCGGCGGGCGAGTCCTGGGCCGACCCGGAGGCCGCCGGATTCGCGGTCAGCAGGTAGCCGACCACACCGGTGGTGAGGGCGATCGCGTGCCGTAGTTGACCGTCCGGGGATTCCAGGACCGCGGCGTCGGCGGGATCGGTGCCGTTGCCCATCTCCAGGAAGACGTTGGGTACCCGGGTCAGGGCCGGGCCCGCGATGTCGTTCCTGGTCTGCAAGCCGTCCTGGACGCCCGCGTAGTTCGCGGAGTGGAAACCGGCCTGCACGTAGGCGTCGCGCACCGCGCGGGTCGCGGCCAGGCCGGCACCGGACTGCACCCGGTCGGCTTCGGCGTCGGGGATCGGCAGTTGCGGCACGATCAGGTGGAAGCCGTTCGAGCCGGCGGGCGCGCCGTCGGCGTGGATGCTGACCGCGACGGCCGCGCCCGAGGCGTTGGCGGCGGCGGCCCGCTCGTTCACGCAGCCGCCCCAGCCGTTGTCGTCCTGGCGGCTGAGCACGACGCGCGCGCCGAGGCTCTCCAGCGAGGATTTGACGAGTTGGGCGACGTTCCAGGTGATCGTGTGCTCGGGGATGCCGTTGAGGGTGGTCATCCCGGTGGTCTGGCAGTCCTTGGTGCCGCCGCGGCCGTTGTCGACCTGGCGGGCCAAGTTCTCCCCGTGGCCGGAGCCCTGGTGGCCGGGGTCGAGGAAGATCGTCCGTCCGGCGAGTTTGGTGGACATGTCCGGCGCGGCCGGGTCGGCGTGCGCGGCGGCGGGCAGGACCGCGGACGCGGCGACCACGACCGCGGCGGTGACGGCGGCGCGCAGGCCGGTCTTGATACTGGTTGTCTTCATGTGCGGTGTCGGCGCCCCGGAACGGAGCACCCCTCCCTTCCCATAAGTAACACCAGACCCAGAAGTCGACTTTCGCAACAGGCGGACTCGTGTGCAAGCCGCGTGATCGAACCGTTAGTGCACTGAAACGCAGGTCGCGCCCGATCGGGCGCCCGTCGGAGGCTCCGGGGCGGCCGGAGCGACATCCGAGGGAAGGATAGACGCCGTCACCGTCCGCCGTCCCGCTTTTACCCCAACGCGCTTTCGGCTTCAATGTGACGAACATCTCTGATTCACCAGCGACGGGCACGTCGGCTCTGGTAGACACAGCCGCACGGAGAACGTGATCTCCCCCGGTCACCGCACGGTCGGCGACCGATCGCAACGGCGCGAGGAGAGGACCACGGTATGCGCGCGGTCGAATTCGCAGCCGCGGCGGCCATCGCCGCCGCGCTCACCCTGCCCGGTACCGGACCCGCGGCGGCCGCACCCGCCACCGCCATACCCGGCGACGGCGTCTATCTGGTCGGCATCGACATCCAGCCCGGATGGTACGAATCCGCGGGAACGCCCGACCCGGCGAACGGGTGCGACTACCGACGGCTGTGGAAAGTCGAGGGCGACAACACCGACATGAACTACATCATCGGCAACGACTTCACCCGCGCGAGCCCGGTCCGCGCGCAGATCGACCCGACCGACGTCGCCTTCCGCACCGTCGGCTGCGGGTCGTGGCGGATGATCCCGGCGCCGCCGCCCACCCCGCTGTTCCAACTCTGGCTGCCGCCCGCCCGCTGACCGTTCACCCCGCGCCCGCCGCTCGCTAGGGTCGGCCCATGACGAGGACCAGGATTCTGATCACGGGGGCCAGCGCGGGGCTCGGGGCGCAGATGGCGCGGGTGTTCGCGGCCGACGGGCGCGATCTGGCGCTGTGCGCGCGTCGACTGGACGCGCTCGAGGCGCTGCGCGCGGAACTGCTGTCGGCGCACCCGGGGATCACGGTCGCGGTCCGCGCGCTCGACGTGGACGACCACGACGCGGTGCCACGGGTGTTCGACGAACTGCGCGCGGAGTTGGGCGGACTGGACCGGGTGATCGTCAACGCGGGGATCGGGAAGGGCGCGCGGATCGGGACGGGGCGGGCGCGGGCCAACCTGGCGACCGCGACCACCAATTTCGTCAGCGCGCTCGCGCAGGCCGAGGCGGCGACGCGGATCTTCCGCGAGCAGAACTCCGGACATCTGGTGCTGGTGTCCTCGATGAGCGCCGTGCGCGGGCTACCCGGACCGAAAGCCGCCTATTCGGCGAGCAAAGCCGGCTTGGCAGCGCTGGGCGAGGCGCTGGCGGTCGACTTCGCGGGCACCCCCCTCGCGGTCACGACGCTGCTGCCCGGCTTCATCGCCACCGACATGTCGGCCGCGGCGGGCGACGCCAAGTTGGTCGTGCCGCTGGAGAAGGGGGTGGCCTCGATGGTCGCCGCGATCGAGAAGGAACGCGCGCGGGCCTGCGTGCCGGGGTGGCCGTGGCGGCTGTTCGATGTGGTGCTGCCCCGACTTCCGCGCGCGGCGATCGCCCGCCTCGGCTGACGGCGAACTCGCGGCGAATTACACGGCAGAAATTCAGAGTGGAATTGTCGCGCATGTCACAAAAATGGAAGCTGAAAGTTAGCTCGATGTCCGAGTTAACGATTTCCTAACGCGATTCACTTCGATTTGACGCATTCCTTGCGGGGTGTGTTACCTCCTCGTAATACGGGGCGACCAGTCTTCGTACAGGTTCATTCCACGAACCGCGCCGGCTAGCGCCCACCCGGGCCGAGAGGTGCTCCACCCGCTGAGGAAAGTGTTCGAGTACATGAAGCTCCAGAAGTTCGCCGCTACATCTGCCCTGGTCATCGCCGCTGTCGGCATCACGAGCGCTACCGCGTACGCCGAACCCGCCCCGGCGCCCGCCCCCGGTTCGACCATCCAGACCGAGGTCATGCCCGGCATCCACTACACCGCCAACATCGTGGACAGCTCCGTGGTGCTGAAGACCGACGCCGGATCGCTGACCACCCAGGGCAGCCAATTCCAGGTGTTGGACGGGCAGGGAAATCTGGTTGCCGGAATGCCGCTGACCTACCTCAAGGACGGTAAGGAATGGCCGATCGCCGCCCAGATCGACGGAAATACGGCGACCTTCACCCCCAGTGTCGACCCCGCTGACGCCAAGCCCGCGACCATGTTGCAGCCGGTCGCCGCGCAGGAGATCGGCGGCGCCGACTTCAACACCGCGCTGAGCACCGCGGCCACCCAGTTCGGTCTGGCCACCGGTATCGGCACCCTCGTCGGCACCGTGATCGGCGCCTCGCTGGGTTGTGTGGCGGGCGCGATCATCGGCGCGCCGCTGGTCGTGCCGACCTTCCTGGCGGGCCCGCTCGGCCTGTGCCTGACCGGCGCCGCGGTCGGCATCACCTTCGGCGCGGCCGCGGGCATGATCGCCATCGGCGTCCCGGTCGGCATCGCCAGCGCCATCCAGTTCTACAACGCGGTCTACGGGGCCTGATCCCCCGCGATGCCCGGCGTGCGACTTCGGTCCACGCCG
The DNA here is from genome assembly GCF_000308695.1 of Nocardia takedensis NBRC 100417. Classification (GTDB taxonomy): domain Bacteria; phylum Actinomycetota; class Actinomycetes; order Mycobacteriales; family Mycobacteriaceae; genus Nocardia; species Nocardia takedensis. The sequence continues at coordinate 213,227 of NZ_BAGG01000093.1, forward strand.
GGCATCCCGCTTTAAGGCCTCTTTAAGTCGCTGTCAAGGCCCCCAGGGCATGGTTTGTCTCAGCCCCGGGAGGCCTGCCCCAGGAGGGGGGAGCAGGACCCGGGGCGCTCGCGTTAGGATCGCACCCGCCGGCCGGAAGGGACACCATGCAGATCCACGCCTATCCCACCGACGCGCGGGTCCCGGTGGATCTCGCCGAAGCGCATCGGGTCACCGAACGCCATCTCACCGATCCTCGCGATCTCCCCGTCGGAATCACCAGGGTCGTCACCGAATTCGCGGCGGGCTTCACCGTGGTCGCCGTCCGGCACGCGAAACCCGATCTGCCCGAATCGTTTCCGCCCTCGGTCGTGCACGGGTCGGTGTGCGTGATCGACCGGGACACCGGCGCGGTCTCCTACTGGCCGACCTATCCCGCCGAGGTCGTCGCCGCGATGTACACCGAATTCCTGCGCACCGGCGAACTCGTCGTCGCGACCGACTGGCCCGATCCCGACGCCCCCGAGCAGACCGCCGCGCCGGCCGACCCCGCGAGCGAAGACCTGGTCATCGACTACAGTCTGCGCGACTGACTCCGCACGAAGTGCTCGCTTTTCGATCGGATTCCCGAAACCGCTGGTCGGCGCGGTCGGTCACGGGTGACGGAAGTAGTTGACGATCATCCTGGTCACGCCGCGCACGAATCGGTCGCGCGGGATGTCGGGCCGATCGAGCAGGTAGCGGACGGTCAGGTGTTCGACCGTGCGCACCAGCAGCCACGCGGCGGTCTCGGTCTCGACGTCGTCGCCGGGGGTGAAACCGCGCAGCGTCAGCGCGGCGCGGGTGAGTTCGCCGATCTGTTCCTCGAAGGCCACGACGGTGTCGCCGACGCTGAGCCGAGGGGTCTGCTCGATGACCGCGCGCAACAGCTCGGGATGATCGCCGAGCGCGTCGAGCAGCACCGAGATCGATTGGCGCACCGCAACTTCCGGTGACGCGGTGAGGTTGGCCACGACGTGCGCGCGCACCCGGTCGGCGACCTCGTTCTGGTAGCGCTCGATGACCGCGCCGATGACGGCGTCCTTGTTCGGGAAGTACTGGTACAGCGAGCCGGGGCTGATGCCCGCCTCCTCGGCGATGCGATTGGTGGAGGCGCCGTCGTAGCCGTGCGCGATGAGCACGCGCTGACCCGCGTCCACGATGCGGCGGACCATCTCTCGCGACCGCTGCTGGCGCGGAATCTTGCGCAGGTCCGGGCGGGATCGGGCGGACATGGCGGTCAGAACGCGAATTGAATGCGAGCGAATATTCGTGTCACCATGCGATCCATGGTGACACAGCAGCCGACCGAATCCGCATCCGCGCAGGTAGCGGGGCTATCGAGCGAAAGTCCACACCCCTACGACTACTACTATCGCGAGGGGATGGCGTTGCGTCCGCCGCCGTCGCGCGCGGTGCCCTCGCCCCTGTGGTTGCCCACGCGCCGGGCGATGCTCTCGCCGTGGCTGGAGGTGCGCGAGACACCGGTGTCCACACCGCGATCGCGGCTGATGGCCGATCACCTGTGGCAGGGCGACGAACCCATGGACGCCGTCGTGGCCGCCTTCGGGCGGGTGGGCGGTGCGGCGGGCCGCGAAATGCTCGATCGCGCGCTCGCGCACGGCATCGAGACGGTGCCCGAGGCGCCCGCGGAACTGGTGGCGCTGTTCGAGCGACTGGACACCCCGCCGTCCTGGTACGACGCGCGGATCTGGGAACGGGGGCGGCGACTGTGGATCAACGCCTCCACCGCGGGCAAGCTCGCGATGGTCACCCAGGATTTCATGGGCACCTTCGTGGGGGCGGAGGTCGCCTCGGCGACCGGGGCGACCGCGCGCTACCTGCGCGACCCGTATCGCCGGAATCTGGAGACCACCAACTGGTTCCGCACCATGACCGAGTCCGAGGCGCTGGACCGCTGGTCGCGGACCTTCCAGGACACGGTCCGGGTGCGACTGATGCACTCCCAGGTGCGCGCCGGGCTGCGCAAGTCGTGGGGCACGGCGCATTTCGCCGCCAACGGCAATCCGATCTCCAACGCGACGATGATGGGCGCGGCGGTGACCTTCGGCCTGACGCCGCTGTGCTTCGACCACGCCAACGGCAGGCGCGCGCGTACCGAGGATCTGGACGCGGTGATGCACTACTGGGCCTACATAGCCCACGTCTTCGGGGTGACCGAGGAGTTGATCCCGCGTACCGCTCTCGAGGGCATGCAGATGGTGGACTTCATGGTCGGCACCGCCGGGGTCGCCCCGGAGTGGACCGAGAAGTTGGCGCGCGCGGCCACCGCCTCCTTCGGTGGCGAGCGCCGCCGCGACCGGATCGCGGTGCTGGCCACCGCGCCCGCGTTGGGCGCGATGGCCGCGCTCAGCAGTCCGGAGCTGGTCCGGCAGTTGTTGCGCGGCACGTCTTTACAGGATGTGCCGCTGCGTCCCTGGCTGGGGATCGCGACTCGGATCGCCCGACTGGAGGTGCGCCTGCGCGCGCTGACCGACCGACTGCCGCTGCGTGAGGCGCGACTCGCGCGCAGGGCCCGCCGTGACGATCCGGTCTGGCGGTGGCAGGCGTGGCTCGCCCGACGGTCGGCGGCCAAGGCGGGCGTGTACGGCACGCCCTACGACCAGCACGACGGCTCCGCGAGCGGACAGGTGAGCAGGCGTCCCGCGCGCTGACGCGCCCGCTCACTCCACCGGGAGGTGGCGGATGGATTCACCGCCCTTGGCGTGGTGCAGGCGTCCCAGACGGCTGTCGAGCAGGTGCGCCAAGGCGTCGGCGGCGCCGGTGTAGGCGTCCTCGACCGTGTCGGCGCGGTGGGTCACCGCGAGCGGGGGTTGACCGGTGGCGCGCGCCTCGAGCACGCACTGCTTGTCGTCGGGGCCGCCCTTGTTCGCGTTCTGATCGCTGAGGTGGGCGTCCACCCGGGTGAGCTGGGGCTCGAAGCGCCCGAGGACGTCCTCGACCCGCTCGCTCGCCCGCTGGATCAGGTCTTCGCCGCCGTGGATGTTGCTGTCGGTGTTGATCTGGACCCGCACGCGTATCTCCGTTCCGTAGGTGGCTCGCGGTGACCGAGTACCCCGCGTGATCGAGTTCTCACGCGAAGATCACCCGGGTTCAGGCTTTGGCGGGCAGCACCGATTCGGGCGTGTCGAGGGAGGGCACCTCGGTGCCGCGCAGCGAGGTGCCCGCGGTCTCGCGCAGGAACGACCAGGCCACCAAGCCGATCAGCGACGCGCCGACCATGTAGAGCGCCGGGAACAGCGACCATCCGGTCGATTCGATGACGGCCTCGTTGACCAGCGGCGCGGTGCCGCCGAAGGCCGCGGTGGAAACGTTGTAGGCCAGGGCGAATCCGGCGTAGCGCACGTGGGTGGGGAAGATCGCCGGGAAGGTCGAACTGATGGTGGACAACTGCGGCACGTAGAGCAGGCCCAGCACCACGAATCCGACGATGGCCCACACCGTGCCCTGCCCCATCAGCCAATACATCGGCACCGCGAGGACGGCCAGGCCGACCAGCGAGATCAGCCACATCGGCCTGCGCCCGACCCGGTCGGACACCCCGCCGAAGAACGGCAGCACCAGCATCATGACCACTTGGCCGATCAGCATCATGGCGGTCGTCGCCGACTCGCCCATGCCGATGGTCTTCTCCAGGTAGGTCGGCTGATAGGTCAGCAGCGTGTAGTTCACGACGTTGAGCGCGACGACCAGACCGGCCAGGGTGAGGGTTTCGCGGCGGTAGGTGGTCAGCAACTCGCGCAGGCCCGAGGGCGGACGCGGTTCCTCGGCGACCTCCTCGAAGACCGGGGATTCGTCGAGGCGGGCGCGCAGATACCAGCCCGTCAGGCCGAGCGGGACGGCGAGCAGGAACGGGATGCGCCAGCCCCAGTCGTGCATGGCGTCCGAGCCGAGGGCCAACTGGCAGGCCAGCACGACCGCCGAGCCGCCGACGAAGCCCGCCAAGGTGCCGAATTCCAGGAAGCTGCCGAAGAATCCGCGTTTGCGGTCGCTCGCGCATTCGGCCAGATAGGTGGCCGCGCCGCCGTATTCGCCGCCGGTCGAGAAGCCCTGCACGACCCGCAGCGCGATGAGCAGGATCGGCGCGGCGACGCCGATGCTCGAGTGGGTGGGCAGCAGGCCGATCGCGCCGGTCGCGGCGGCCATGAGCAGGATCGTGGTGGCCAGGACCACCTTGCGGCCGACCCGGTCGCCCAGCGGCCCCCACACCATGCCGCCGAGCGGGCGCAGGACGAACGAGACCGCGAAGCCGAGCATGGTGCCCAGGGTGCCGAGATCGCCGGGGAAGAAGGCGTCGGTGAGGTAGGTGGCGGTGGCCGCGTAGACGCCGTAGTCGAACCATTCGGTCGCGTTGCCCATGGCCGAGGCGGCGACCGAGCGACGCAGCGGATGCGGCAACTCCGCGGATTTGTCGGCCATGTGCGTTTCCTCCTCCGGCCCGCCCCCGCGGACCTCGTTGGTTGCGGCCGGACCGCGGAGGCGTTTCCCGTTTACCGACACGAAACGGACCGATACCCGGTTTCGCGCCGCCGCAAACCCTCGGTGCGGCCCGTACGCCGAGTTCGCACCGCGCGCCACCTGCACAGACGCGACGCATTGTGATCCAGGACACACTACCCTGCCGAGGCAGCGATCGCGCCGGTCCGTCCGATCAGAGCGGTGTCACATACGCGCCGGAGATCCCGCCGTCGACGAGGAACTGCGAGGCGGTGATGAAGGAGGCGTCGTCACTGGCGAGGAAGGCCACCGCCGCGGCGATCTCCTCCGGCGCGGCGAAGCGGCCCAGCGGGATGTGCACCAACCTGCGGGCCGCCCGCTCCGGATCGGCGGCGAACAGTTCGCGCAGCAACGGGGTGTCCACCGGTCCCGGACACAGGGCGTTGACCCGGATGCCCTGCCGGGCGAACTGAACGCCCAGTTCGCGACTCATCGCCAGGACGCCGCCTTTGGAGGCGGTGTAGGAGATCTGCGAGGTCGCCGCGCCCATCACCGCCACGAACGACGCCGTGTTGATCACCGAACCGCGCCCCCGCTCGAGCATCCGCTCGATGGCGTACTTGCTGCACAGGTAGACCGAGGTCAGGTTGACCTCCTGAACCCGACGCCAGGCCGCGATGTCGGTGGTCAGGATCGAATCGTCCTCCGGCGGTGAGATTCCCGCGTTGTTGAAGGCGATGTCGACCCCGCCGTGGGTCTCGGCGGCGGTCGCGAACAGCGCCCGCACCTGCTCCTCGTCGGTGACGTCGACCTCCACGAAGGTGCCCGAGACCTCCTGGGCGGCCGCCGAACCGGCCGCGGCGTCGATATCGGCGACGACGACTTTCGCGCCCTCGGCGGCGAACCGGCGCACGGTGGCCAGACCGATGCCGCTGCCGCCGCCGGTCACCACGGCGACTCGATCCTGTAAGCGCTGCAACGCCTCTCCTTCCGGAACGGGGACAGATCAGGTGGCGAGGAAAACGTTCTTGGTCTCGGTGAAGGCCAGCGCCGCGTCCGGGCCGAGTTCGCGGCCCAGCCCCGACTGCTTGTAGCCGCCGAACGGCGTCCAGTACCGCACCGAGGAGTGCGAGTTGACCGACAGGTTGCCCGCCTCCACCGCGCGCGAGACCCGCAGCGCGCGACCCAGATCGTTGGTCCAGATCGAGCCGGACAGACCGTAGTCGGTGGCATTGGCCAGCGCGATCGCCTCGGCCTCGTCCTCGAACGCCACGACGGCCACTACCGGTCCGAACACCTCCTCGGTGAGGAGGCGGTCGCGCGGGTCCTGCGGCAGCACCACCGTCGGCGGATACCAGAAGCCGGGCCCCGACGGCGCGGTACCGGTGAAGGCGATCCGGGTGTCCGGTTCGACGAAGGCGGCGACCCGGTCGCGGTGCGCGGCGGAGATCAGCGGCCCCATCTCGGTGCTCTCGTCGGCGGGATCGCCCACCCGCACACCGGCGACGGCCGGTTCGAGCAGTTCCAGGAAGCGGTCGAAGACGCCGCGCTGCACCAGGATTCGCGAGCGCGCGCAGCAGTCCTGGCCCGCGTTGTCGAAGACGCCGTAGGGCGCGGTGGCCGCGGCCCGTTCCAGGTCGGCGTCGGCGAAGACGATGTTGGCGCTCTTGCCGCCCAGTTCCAGGGTGACCCGCTTCACCTGCGCCGCGCAGCCCGCCATGATCTGCTTGCCGACGCCGGTGGACCCGGTGAACACCACCTTGCGGACGGCCGGATGGGTCACGAATCGCTGTCCGACCACCGCCCCGCGACCGGGCACGATCTGCAACACCCCTTCGGGCAGACCCGCGCGCAGGGCCAGTTCACCCAGTCGCAGCGCGGTCAGCGGGGTCAGTTCGGCCGGTTTGAGCACGACCGTGTTGCCCGCGGCCAGGGCGGGGCCGAAACCCCACGCGGCGATCGGCATCGGGAAGTTCCACGGCACGATGATCCCGACGACGCCCAGCGGTTCCTGGAAGGTGATGTTCACCCCGTCCGCCACCGGAATCTGGCTGCCCGACAACCGTTCCGGCATGCCCGCCGCGAAATGCAACACGTCGCGGACATTGCCCGCCTCCCAGCGGGCGTTGCCGATGGTGTGGCCCGCGTTGCGCACCTCGAGGCCCGCGAGATGTTCCAGGTCGGCGTCCACCTCCTCGGCGAAGCGGCGCAGCAGGCGGGCGCGGTCGCCGGGGGCCAGCGCGCGCCAGGCGGGGCCCGCCGCGACGGCACGCGCGATGGCCGCGTCGGCCGCGGCGTCGTCGGCGAGTTCGACGTGGGTGAGCACCGCCTCGGTCGCCGGGTCGATCACCGGTGCCGTCGTCATCGATTCCGCTCCTCTGTTCGGGTCTCGGTTCGGGCGCGGGCCGCGCCGACCAAGGCGCGCATCAACCGGTCGTCGGCGTCGTCGGCCTCGGGATGCCACTGCACCCCGAGCAGGAAGGTACCGCCGTCGGCGTACTCGACGCCTTCGACGGTCCCGTCGGCGGCGTGCGCGGTGGCCGCCAGGCCCGCGCCCAGCACGTCGATCGCCTGATGGTGGTGGCAGTGCGCGGTCAACCCCGGCCCGACGACGCCCGCGAGCGCACTGCCCGGCGTCGTGCGGACCTCGACGGGGGTGAACGCACCGGGACCGCCGGAATGCCCCTCGTGCCCGACCCGGTCCGGCAGGTGCGCGATCAGGGTTCCGCCGAGGGCGACGTTCACCAGTTGCAGACCGCGGCAGACGGCGAGCACCGGCAGTCCGGCCGCCCGCGCCAGCCGGAACATCTCGAACTCGGACTCGTCGCGGTCGGGGCGGGTGTAGCCGAGGGCGGGATCGGCGACCCCGCCGTAGCGGGCCGGATCGATGTCCGCGCCGCCGGTCAACACCAAGCCGTCGAGACGCTCGAGCAGTTCCGGGCGGGCCGGGCCGACCGGCGGCAGCAGCACCGGGATGCCGCCCGCGCGGCGGACCAGCGCGACATAGCTGTGGTGCAGGACCGCACTCGGGGTGTCCCACGACCCGAACACCGTGCGCTCGACATAGGTGGGCAGCCCGATGACCGGCCACGGCGCGGACCGGTCACAGGCGTTCGAAGCCACGCACGCGCTCCCAGTCGGTGACGGCGGCGTCGAACGCCGCGAGTTCCACGCGCGCCGCGTTGCGATAGTGGTCGACCACGTCGTCGCCGAAAGCGGCGCGCGCGGGGCGGGATTCGCCGAACAGGTCGGCGGCCTCGCGCAGGGTGGACGGCACCCTAGGTCGCTGTGAACGGTAGGCGTCGCCCTGGAATTCCGGTTCCAGCGGCAGCGCGTGGTCGATGCCGTGCAGTCCGGCGGCGATGACGGCCGCGACCGCCAGATACGGGTTCACGTCACCGCCCGGTATCCGGTTCTCCATCCGCAGCGACTCACCCGCCCCGACCACCCGCAGCGCGCAGGTGCGGTTGTCCACACCCCAGGCCAGTGCCGTCGGCGCGAAACTACCCGCGACGAACCGCTTGTAGGAGTTGATGTTCGGGGCCAGCAGGTAGGTGAATTCGCGCAGACAGTCCAGTTGGCCCGCCAGGAAGTGGCGCATCAGCTCCGAAGTGCCCGCGGGCCCGTCGCCCGCGAAGACCGGCGCGCCCTCGGTGTCGCGCAGACTCAGGTGGATGTGGCAGGAATTGCCTTCGCGTTCGTTGTATTTCGCCATGAAGGTCAGGCTGCGACCTTCCTGCGCGGCGATCTCCTTGGCGCCGTTCTTGTAGACGCTGTGGTTGTCGCAGGTGATCAGCGCTTCGTCGTAGCGGAAGGCGATCTCGTGCTGTCCCGGATTGCACTCGCCCTTGGCCGACTCGACATACAGTCCGGCCCCGGACATCTCGTTGCGGATGCGGCGCAGCAGCGGTTCCAGCCGTGCGGTGCCCAGCAGCGAATAGTCGACGTTGTACTGGTTGGCCGGGGTGAGACCGCGGTAGCCGCGGTCGAAGGCCGCCTCGTAGCTGTCGTCGAAGACCAGGAATTCCAGTTCGGTGCCGACGTAGGCGCGCAGTCCGCGTTCGGCGAGCCGGTCGAGTTGGGCGCGCAGCACCTGCCGCGGCGAAACCCGCAGCGGTTCCCCCTCGGGCCGCACCCGCTGCACGTCGCACAGGACCAGCGCGGTCCCGGGCCACCACGGGATCCGCCGCAGCGTGGCGAGGTCGGGGCGCAGCACCAGGTCGCCGTAGCCGCTGTCCCAGGAGGAGTCGCGGTAGCCGTCGACGGTGTTCATCTCCACGTCGACCGCGAGCAGGTAGTCGCACGCCTCGGTCCCGTGGCCGAGCACTTCTTCGAGGAAGTAGCGCGCCGAGCAGCGTTTGCCCTGTAATCGACCCTGCATGTCGGTCATCGCGACCAGGACCGTGTCCAGTTCGGCCGACTCGATCTGTTCGCGCAACTGCGCGGGCCCCAGCATCCCCGTGCGCATCAGCGGCCCCTCTCGGCGTCACAACGGTGCCAACGCTAGATCACATCGCGGCCGCACGCCCCCGGACACGCGAAACCCGCCGGTCCCCGCACCGGACGGACGCGGTGCGGGCGGCGGCGGGTCGAGGGGCTCGGCGGGTCAGAGGACGTGCCAGGCCTGCAACAGGTAGGTCACGTTGCTCGCGATGTTGGTCACGACATTGGCCAGGTCGAGGGCGGCCGAGCCGAAATCGATGAGGTCGTTCACCGGATTCCTCCAGGGGGTATAAAGCTATTACCGGGAAATAACTCGACGCCCACCGAACGAGTTCGGTGGGCGTCGAGTGAAAGTCTGGCTATTGCTCAGACCGCGGCGTGACTCAGAGGTACGCGCCACACACGGGCCACGCGCCGGGGCCCTGGCCTTCCAGCACGTTCTCGGCCACGCGGATCTGCTCCTCGCGGCTGGCGTTCTCCGGCGAGCCGGAGCCGCCGTAGGCCGCCCAGGTGCTCGGGGTGAACTGCAGGCCACCGGAGAAGCCGTTGCCGGTGTTGATGCCCCAGTCGCCGCCGCTCTCGCACTGGGCGACAGCGTCCCAGTTGTTGCCGGAAGCGGAAGCGTTACCCGCGGTCAGGCCCAACGGGACGGCGACGAGCGCGCCGACGATGGAGGCGATGCCGAGGGTACGGGTGCTGATGTTACGGATATGCGACATGCGAGATATTCCTGCCTGCGCCCTGCCGACCCGATGCGGTGGAACTTCGTCCGGGTCCCTGCCCCCAGGTTGTGTCGGGGATTCTCGAACCGCGGGGCAGGTTTACGGTGTTCGGCGATTCGAGTGTGGAGTCCAAGCTCGGTTATCCGGGCTGAGAACGACGGTAACGGAACATTCGCGATAGATCACGCCCCGATAACGAGCACGCCGACTTGACCGCACGGTCAGAAATCCACCATCGACGCAGTTCGTCTGCCGGATTCACTGAATGACATTTCTGTCGTTATACCGCCGTTATGTGAAGGAGATCACGGTGAAATAGTGACCCCGGTCGCGTTCAAGGCCCCGCCGGAGGGGGAACGCGGGCGCGCGGTGGCCCGCCGCGGACCCCCTTGCGCGCCGGCGGCCGACCCTGATCCCATAGCGGCGACGCTCTACACCTCGGAGGCCCCGTGCTGTCGCTGCAAGAGATATCGGACCGGATGGAGATCCAGGACCTCATGGTCCGCTACTCCCACGCCGTCGACACCCGACAGTGGGATCTGCTCGACGAGGTGTTCACCGCCGACGCCCACATCGACTACTCGGCGATGGGCGGATCGGCGGGCGACCTCGCCGCGACCAAGGACTTCCTGGCCCAGGTCATGCCGACCTTCCCGGCCTTCCAGCACCTGGTGACCAACTCGGCCGTCACGATCGAGGGCGACACCGCCACCGCGCGCAGCATCTGCCACAACCCGATGCTCGCGCCCGGCCAGGACGGCGCGCAGACCCTCATGCTGTGCGGGTTGTGGTACCTCGACACCTTCGTCCGCGTGGACGGCGCGTGGCGGATCGCGCGCCGTGTCGAGGAGAAGAGCTACATGTTCCTGGTCACCGGAGTCTCGGCCTGATCGGGGACCGCCGGTCTCGTCAGCGCCTGCGCAAGGTGATCGGCACCCCGTCCTTCGGGTACGGCAGCGCGCTCATCTGCCACGGCATCTCGTAGTCCGCCGGGAAATCCCAGTCGTAGTGGCACAGCATCGTGTGCAGCATGGCCTTGACCTCGTACATCGCGAAGTACATGCCGATGCACTTGTGCACGCCCGCACCGAAGGGCATCCACGCGTATCGGTGCGACTTGTCCTCGCGACGGTCGGGCCCGAACCGATCGGGGTCGAACTTCCACGGATCGGTCCAGTACTCGGGCAGGAAGTGGTTGGCGACCGCGCCGAGCATGACATTGGTCCCGGCGGGCACGTAATACCCGGCGATCTCGGTGTCCTTGACGGCTTTGCGCATGATGAACGGCACCGGCGCGATGATCCGCATGGACTCCTTGATGACCAGATCCAGCGAGGTCAGGCCGTCCAGCCCGGCGAAGTCGAGCCGGTCCGCGCCCAGGGCCAGCGATTCCTCGCGCGCCCGCCGCTGCCACTGCGGATGCTTGCCCAGGAAGTAGGAGGCCACCGTCGCGGCGGTCGTCGAGGTGTCGTGGGCGGCCAGCAGCAGGAAGATCATGTGGTCGATGACCTTCTCGTCGCTGAAGCGCTGCCCCTCCTGGCTCTCGATGTGACACAGCACCGAGAAGAAGTCCGTGCCCTCGTCGGCGCGTTTGGCGGGCAGCATGTTCGCGAAGTACGCCTCGAGTTCACGACGGCCGCGCAGTCCGGCCTTCCAGCGACTGCCCGGCGCGGGGAACCGGATCGGTGACTCGGCGGCCAGCAGCATGGCCGTGAACGCCGCGGCCAGCCGGTCGGCCTCCGGCCCGAGTCGCACGCCCATGAACACGTCGGCGGCGATGTCCATCGAGAGTTGTTTGATCGAGGGATACAGCTTGATCGGCGCGCCGCCCCACCGCCCGATCCGCTGGTCGACCAGTTCGGCGATGCGGTCGAAGTAGCTGCGCAGCCGGGCGGGGGTGAACGCCTGCTGCATGATGCGCCGGTCCATGCGGTGCTCGTCGAAGTCGAGCAGCAGCAGTCCGCCGTGGAAGAACGGGTCGATGAGGTCCTTCTGCCCGGTGACGAAGGCGCGGTCGCGGTTGGACAGGATCGAGTCGATCGCCTCGCCGCCCGCGGCCAGCACCATGTTGCGGCCGAAGCTGCGGCTGTAGGCCATCTTGCCGAACCGCTGGACCACGTCGAGGGTGTAGGCCGAGCCGTAGTGCAGCGCCTGGATGGAGTCGCCGATCCAGGGCAGTCCGCGTCCGCCGGGCACCGCGGCCAGCCCGCTGCCGGGCGGTGGCGGGGCGAGGATGCCGCGTCGCTGCGGTAGATGCCGCACGGCACGGTCGAGCAGGCCGTTCGGCATCTCGACCAGTGTTCCGTTCTCGGGGAACCGGGACTTGCGGGTGTGGAGTGCCACCATGGCAGTTCTCCTCTATCGGTGAATCATCGGACACCGTCCCGACACGCGGATTCGGTGTGGTCGAGCAGCAGCGGCACCAGATGCCCGCGCGCGAAGGCCCTGGCCTGGTCGGGACCGTCCAGCGCGATGCCGCGCGCCGGGGTGAGCAGGAACGACAGCACGACGCGGACCGCCAGTTCGCCGACGGCCTGCAATTGGGCGGGCGTGCGATCCTCGAGCGCGTCGCGGGAGAGTTGGACCGCCAGGAACGCGGCCCCGGTGTCGATCAGCGCGCCCGCGTCGGTGGTCAGATAGGGCAGCAGCGAGTCGGGTTCGATCTGCATCAGCCGGTTCAGCAGCACGTTCGCGCCGAGGTAGGCCGAGGAGAACACGAAGCCCTCGACGAGTTTGTCGGGCATCGGCGCGAAGCGGGCCATCTCGGCTTCCAGGGCGGTGAGGAAACGGCCCATCTCGCGCAGGATGACGGCTTCGACGATGTCGTCCTTGCCCTGGAAGTACCGGTAGAGGGTGACGCGCGCCAGCCGGGAACGGCGGGTGATGTCCTCGACGGTGGTGCGTTTGATGCCGACGGTCTCGAACTGGGTGAGGGCCGCGTCGAGGATGCGCTCCGCGGTGCCCGCGGGAGCCGGTGCGCCCGCGGAGGTGACCGCGCGCGCGAGCATGCCATCGTGCGCCATTGCCAACTCCCATCCCGTCTACCAGGGGAATGGAACAAACATACGTCCGCTGTCTCGTCGTTCTGGGCGTTTTCGCGAAATTGGTGTGAGGTAGACCACTCGAAGATTCATTGTGCACAATTTAATTGCTGACTACCGTTGGCTCCGACAGCGAAAGCAGCACAGTCGAAGGAGACGGAGATGAACGTCCTCTACACCGCCGAGGCCCTCGCCACCGGTGACGGCCGCAACGGACACGCCCGCACCACCGACGGCCGCGTCGACGTGGACCTGGCCGCCCCGAAGGAACTCGGCGGCAGCGGTGAAGGCACCAACCCCGAACAACTCTTCGCGGCCGGCTACGCCGCCTGCTTCCACTCCGCGCTGCGCCTGGTCGGCAAATCCGCCGACGCCGACATCAGCGACTCCGCCGTCGGCGCCAAAGTCGGCCTCGGGTCCAACGACCAAGGCGGCTTCGAGCTCACCGTGACCCTCGAGGTCACGCTGCCGCACCTGTCCCGCGAACAGGCCCAGTCGCTGGCCGACAAGGCCCACGAGGTCTGCCCCTACTCCAACGCCACCCGCGGCAACATCGCCGTCGACGTCGTCGTCGCGGAGGACTGAGCATGCGCGCGGTCACGATGGAATCCTTCGGCGAACCGAAGGACGTGCTCGCCGCCGCCGAACGGCCCGCGCCCGAACCCGGCGCGGGCGAGGTCCTGCTCGAACTGATCCTCGCCCCGATCCACAACCACGACCTGGCGACCGTGCGCGGCGTCTACGGTTACCGCCCGCCGCTGCCCGCGATCCCCGGCACCGAGGCGGTCGGCCGGGTCGTGGCGCTCGGCCCGGACGTCACCGCCGTGACGATCGGTCAGCGGGTCAGCGTGTCCGGCATCCACGAGGCGTGGGCCGACCGGTTCCTGGCGCGCGCCGACAAGGTCGTGCCGCTGCCGGAGGAGGTCACCGACGAGACCGCCGCCCAACTGCTCGCCATGCCGTTGAGCGCGCTGATGCTGCTCGAGGACCTACGCCTGGAAGCCGGTGACCGCATCGTGGTCAACGCGGCCAACGGCGCGATCGGGCGACTGCTGAACGTGCTCGCCCCGCAGCGCGGCGTGCACGTGGTCAACCTGGTGCGCGGCCCGGCCTCGGTCGAGGCGCTGACCGCCTTCGGCGCGAAGACCGTCTACGACACAGAGGCCGAGGGCTGGCTCGACCAAGCCCGTCGCGACGCCGAGGACGCGCCGATCGCGCGCGCCGTCGACCAGATCGGCGGCCCCGCGGCCGACCACCTGCTGTCGCTGTTGGCTCCCGGCGGCGAGTTGATCTCCTTCGGCGCGCTGTCCGGCAAGCCGATCACCCTCAACCCCGGCCCGCTGATCTTCAAACAGGCCGTGGTCAAGGGCTTCTGGGGTTCGCGGCGCGCCGAGAACACCTCCCCCGCCGACCTCGGACGGCTGATCCGCGAACTGGTCACCCTCGCCGCGGACGGCACATTGACCCTCGATGTCGAGGAGGTCTACCCGCTGGACTCGGTGGCCGAGGCCGTCACGGCGGCCGAGCGGCGCGGTCGCGCGGCGAAGATCGCGCTCGCCGGCCCCGCTCGCTGAGCCGAAACTCGAACGGCCCGCACGCGTTTCGACGCGCGCGGGCCGTTCGAGTGCGGGCCGTTCGGCGGTGCGACGCGGCGGAGCGCCGTCCGCCGTGACGGTGGTCAGGGCTCGAGAACGACCTTGCCCGGTCCGCGTCCGTGCTCCATCTCCCGCTGCGCGTCGGCCGCGTCGGCCAGCGCGAAAACCCGTGCGGGACCGGGCAACCGGAATTCGCCCGCCGCCACCCGCGCGGCGACCTGTTCGGCGAGCGCGACCGGGCGCGGGCCCGCGCCGGTGCTGGAGAAGGTGACGCCGAGTTCGGCGGCGGCCGGATCGGCGATGGTGACGATACGGTCCACCCCGCCGCGCAGGTCGATCGCGTCGGGCAGCGCTCCGCGGCCTGCCGCGTCGAACACCGCGTCGACCCCGGGGACCAGTGCCCGGACCCGGTCGGCGAGGCCGGGGCCGTAAGTGGTGGGCAGCGCGCCCAATTCGGCGACCAGGTCCTGATTGGCCGGCGAGGCGGTGCCCACGACCCGCACCCCGTCGGCGGCGGCCAGTTGGACGGCCATCGAGCCGACCGCCCCGGAGGCGCCGGTGACCAGCAGCGTCTGCCCCGCGCCGAGGTCGAGCATCTCGAGGACGCGGGCGGCGGTGCTCACCGCGACGGGCAGCGCCGCCGCGTCGGCCCAGCTCAGCTTCTCCGGTTTGCGAGCCAGGGCGACGCCGAGCGTGTATTCGGCGTACCCGCCGGAGCGCACCCACCCGAACACCTCGTCGCCGACGGCGAATCCGGTGGCTTCCGGGCCGAGCGCGTCCACGACGCCCGCGATCTCGCTGCCGGGATACTGCGGGAACCGCGGTTCACCGAAAACCAGTGCGCCGGAACGGATCTTCCAATCCGCCGGGTTGACGCCCGCCGCCCGCACCGCGACGCGGATCTCCGCGCCCGCGGGTTCCGGGGTCGGCACGTCGATCGGTTCGAGCACCTCGGGGCCGCCGTAGGCGGAGAACGCGATGGCGCGCATGGCACCTGCCTTTCCTGGCCGTCGCCGGATGGTCGAGATCAACGATAGGCGAATCCGTCGCGCGCCCGGACACCGCACACAATCGACCAAGCAATTGCTTGGTATGGTCGGGAGACAGGTCGAGCGGAGGTGGGCGATGGACGACTTCGGGCGCCGCGGCGGCGCGGCGCTGGTCCTCGGGGCCAGCGGCGGTCTCGGTCGAGCCGTGGCCGGGCTGCTCCTCGAACGCGGCAGCGACCTCGCCCTGACCTACCACCGCGACCCTGCCCCGCTCGACCCGCTGCGCGCCGCCGCCGAGACCGCGGGCCGCACCGCGCGCGCCTGGCGACTCGACCTCACCGACGCCGAACGGACCGCCGAGGTGGTCGCCGAGGCCGCCGCCGCGCTCGGCGGCCTGCACACCCTGGTCTACGCGGCCGGACCGCACGTGCCGATGGTGCACCTGAGCCGCGTCGCCCCGGCCGACCTGGATCGGCAACTGCGCGTCGACACCGCCGGATTCTTCGCCGCCGTGCACGCGGCACTGCCCTATCTGCGCGCCACGCACGGGTCGGTGGTGGCCGTGACCACCGCCGCCACCACCAGATTCGCGGTGCGCGACGGACTCTCGGCCGCGCCCAAGGCCGCCGTGGAGACCCTGATCCGCGGCATCGCCGCCGAGGAGGGCCGCTTCGGCGTGCGGGCCAACTGCGTGGGTCCGGGCATGACCACCGCGGGGATGGCCGAACGGTTGATCGGCAACGGCGACCTCGACGAACGCGCCCTGGACACGGCGCGCGGCAACATCGCCCTGCGCCGCTTCGGCGACGCCGCCGACATCGCCGAGGCCGTCTGTTTCCTGGCCAGCGACCGCGCCGGCTACATCACCGGCCAGAAACTCGACGTCGACGGCGGCTACGGGGTGTAGGCGGGACAGTCACCGCGTGTCCGCTCGGTGATCGGCGACCGCGCGCCGATAGTGGGTCCGATGGCTACCGACGAGCACGAGACGAAGCCCGCGCCCGACCTGCCGCTCATCGCGATCGGGGTGCTCAGCGTGGCGGGCCTGGTGGGCTGGGCCGCTCTCGGCTCGGACGGCTTCGAATCCGCCTCCGACGCCGCGTTGCGCTGGGTGATCGGCAATTTCGACTGGTTGTTCGTGGTCGCCGCCGACCTGTTCCTGGTGCTGTGCGTACTGATCGCGGTCAGCCGCTTCGGCCGCATCCGCTTGGGCGCCGACGACGCCGAACCGGAATTCGGCAACCTCGCCTGGATCGCCATGATGTTCAGCGCGGGCATGGGAATCGGCCTGATGTTCTACGGGGTCGGCGAACCGCTGCAACACTACGTCGACCCGCCGCCCTCGACGGGCGTCGCACCGCGGTCCGCGGCCGCCGCCAACACCGCGTTGCAGTTCTCGCTGTTCCACTGGACGTTCATGCCGTGGGCGATCTACGGCGTGGTCGGACTCGCGTTGGCCTACGCGGGTTTCCGCAAAGGCCGCGGCAACCGACTCTCCGCGGCCTTCGTGCCGCTGCTCGGCGAACGCGGGGCGGCGGGATGGCCCGGCAAGGCGATCGATCTGCTCGCCGTGTTCGCCACCGTCTTCGGCACCGCGACCAGCCTCGGACTGGGCGCGTTGCAGGTGTCGAAAGGACTGAACCTGACCTTCGGCACCCCCGACAGCGTCACCGTGCAGTTGATCGTCATCGGGGCGCTCGGGGCCGCGTTCGTGGCCTCGGCGTTCTCCGGTCTGCACCGCGGCGTGAAATGGCTGTCCACGGTGAACGTGGTGCTGGCCGCACTGCTCATGGTGTTCGTCTTCGTGCTCGGCCCGACCGTGCACGTCCTGGACACCATCCCCGCCGCGATCGGGGACTACCTGTTCACTCTGCTGCCCATGTCGACCAGGACCGCCGCCAACGCCGACCCGGACTGGATGGGCCGGTGGACCATCTTCTACTGGGCGTGGTGGATGTCGTGGGCGCCGTTCGTCGGCACCTTCATCGCGCGGATCTCCAAGGGCCGCACCGTCCGCGAGTTCCTGATCGGCGTGCTGCTGGTGCCCAGCGGTGTCACGGTGCTGTGGTTCTGTGTCATGGGCGGCAGCGCGATCCGGGTCAGCGCCACCGGCGCCGCCGATCTGACCGCCGACGCCGCCGACGCGGAAGCCGCGCTGTTCGGCATGCTCGACGCCCTCCCGCTCGGCGCGCTCACCTCGCTGATCTCGGTGGTGCTGATCATGCTGTACTTCATCACCAGCGCGGATTCGGCGTCCCTGGTGATGGGCTCGCTGACCAGCGGCGGATCGCTGCACCCGCCGTCGTGGCTGGTGGTCACCTGGGGCGTCTCGATGGGCGCGGTCGCGGCGGTGCTGCTGGTCGCGGGCGGCCTGGACTCGTTGCAGACCGCGACGATCCTGGTCGCCCTGCCGTTCGTGCTGGTGATGGTGGCGCTGTGCTGGGCGCTGGTCAAGGAATTGCGTGTCGATCCCGGTGCGGGCAAACGGCCCGGCACAGCACCGCACGGCCTGCGCGACGCGGTGCGCACGATGGTCGGCGAGGAGATCGGCGAGCGCGCAGCACAGGCGAAGCGACGCACCGACTCCTGATCGGCGCCACGCCCTCGACCGGGCGGGTCGCGCGGACAGCGGGTATCGTCCGAACGGTACGTGGCCGTACTCGCCCGTGCTGTTACCGCCGCCCGCGACGCCCGGGGCGGGCCGCGAGACGGCGTTACCGATTCATCGAAGATCACTGAGAAGGAGCGCGCTTTGGAGGTCCTCGAGTCACTGCGTGGCGATGCCGACCCGGTCGCCCACATCCACGCCCTCGTCGGACAGCGCTTCCGCATTCTCGCGCCGTACCGGGTCGGCCGCGAGAAGGTCAGGGAATACGCCCGCGCGGTGCAGAACTTCCATCCGACCCACTGGGACGAGGACACCGCCGCCGCCTACGGCTACCCGGCCCTGCTCGCCCCGCCCACCTTCACCTGCCTGCTGATGGGCGGTGTCCAGCAGGCCATGACGGATCTGCTCGTCGGCCTGAACCTGACCACGACGGTGCAGACCGACCAGGTGATGAACTACCACCGGCCGATCCTGGTCGGCGACGAACTCACCAGCAACATCTCGCTGCACTCGTTCCGGCGGGCCTTCGGCGGCGACATGATCGTCATCGAGAACCTGATCACCAACCAGCACGACGAGGTGGTGCTCACCGCGCACACCTCGGTGATCTCGCGCGCCGACGCCGAGGCCGAGGACACCTCGATCCTGGACCGGGTCGCCACGATCGGCCGCCAGGATTTCACGCCGCCGGTGGAGATCGAGCGGTGGAGCGCGCCGCTGCCGATCCCCGATCCGGGGCCGGCCGGGCCGCGCGGACGGACCGTCGACTCGGTCGCGGCGGGCGAGGATCTGCCCGGCGACACGGTCCGCCTGACCCTGGGCGATCTGGTGAACTACGCGGGGGTCTCCGGTGACCCGAACCCGATCCACTTCCATTCCGAGACGGCGCGACTCGTCGGTCTGGAACACGGCGTGGTCGCGCACGGCATGCTGACGATGGCGCTGGGCGCGGGCTACGTCACCAACTGGCTCGACGATCCCGGTGCGCTGGTGCGGTATTCGGTGCGGATGACCAGCCCCGTGTACGTCGGCATGGACGACCGCAGCAACGTCGAGTTCCAGGGCCGGGTCAAATCCGTCGACCGCGAAGCGGGCACCGCGACCATCGCGCTGACCGCCACCCACGACGGCAAGAAGATCTTCGGCCGCGCCACTGCCGTGGTCCGCCTGGGCCGAACCGCTTCGGCCTGAACCGGATTCGTCGCGCCCCGGCTCAGGCCGGGGCCACCGCGGCGAGCGGGTCGGTGGTCGGCTGCGGCGATCCGCCCGCCGGTTCGAGGGTGAGCGCCAGGGTGTCGGTGGGTTGGTAGGCGGTCACCAAGGCGGGCGCACCGGTGGCCACCGTATCCAGCACACCCGCCGAGCGCGGCGTGCCGTCCGGCGGGATCAGCCACAGCTGATAGGCGCGTCCCGGGCCGGGGTCGGCGACCTCGTCGAACGTCACGCCCGCCGCGGCCAAGCGCTCGGAGGTGTAGACGGTCAGCGTTCCGCCGGTCGCGACGGGCACGGTCCGACTGCGGGTGTCCGGTTGCTCGAGGACGATCTCGGCGGTGACGGTGTCATCGCGTTCCTCGGTGCGGTTCGCCACCACCGCGACCGTCGCGCCGACCGCGACGACCACCGCCGCCGCGGCGGCCGCCACCAGCCATCGGCCGCGGCCCGCACGCGGGGCGGGGCGGGCGGGCAGCGGTTCGGTGCCGGTCCGGGTGCGCGGATGCTCGGCGACCGTCCGCAGCACCGCCGCCTCCAGGTCCGCGGGCGGGGGCACCGCGTCGACCACGGTCATCGCGGCCAAGGTCTCGCGCAGGGCGCGCACGGTCGAGGTGAATTCGGCGGCGGTGTCCGCGTCCGCCGCGCGCAGCGAGTTCTCCACCGCGCGGCGTTCCAGATCGTCCAGCGCGTCCAGCGCGTACGGAAAAGCCATGTCCGGGAGGTCTCGCAGATCTCCGCTGGTCATTCGATGCCACCTCCCGACAAACAGCCCGCCAACCGTTTGAGCCCGTCCCTGATCCGGCTCTTGACCGTGGGCAACGGGATCGACAGGTGGTCGGCCACCTCAGGATAGGTACGCCCACTGTAATAGGCCAGGGCGACCGCCTCGCGCTGACGCTCGGTCAGCGTGCCGAGGCAGTCCAGCACCGCCTGGGTCTCGGCCCGTTGGTCGACGGCCTCGGCGACCACGTCGTGGTCGCGGCCCAGATGTTTGTGCCCGTAGGCCAGGTCGCGGCTGCCCGCGGCCTGTTCGCGGCGCACCCGGTCGACCGCGCGGCGGTGGGTGAGCGTCATCAGCCAACCCATCGGGCTCGACAGCGCCGGGTCGTAGCGATCCGAGAGCGTCCACACCTGGAGGTAGACCTCCTGGGTGATCTCCTCGGCGGTGGCGTGCGCGCGCAGGATGCGCACCGCGAGCCCGAACACGCGGTGGCTGGTGGCGCGGTAGAAGTCGGTGAAGGCATCCCGATCGCCGGTGGAGATCGCGGTCAGCTGGTCGACCAGGACCCGCGTGTGCTCGGCGACCTCACCGGAGCGACCGTTTCCACAGGCGGGCCCGGCCCCATGGTCGAGGCGGACGATCGGATCGTCCGGTTCCTCGGTCATCCGCGCGGCTCGAACGGGCCGCGGGACGAACGGGACACGGGGCAGATCGGCAGCGGAAGCACGTCGAACTCGACTCCTGACGAGGGTGGGGGTCTCGCGTCTGATCGGCTGTCACGTTACGCGGTGCGCGCCGCGCATCGGCTCCGAACGGCCGTGCCGCGCGGCGTCCGCAGGTCAGGCGACCCGACTCGCGGCGGGCTCGGCCAGCGCCTGTTCGCGCAGCTTCTTGAGGGTCCTGGTCAGGATGCGCGAGACCTGCATCTGCGACACCCCGAGGCGGTCGGCGATCTGGGCTTGGGTCCGGTTCTCGAAGAACCGCCACACCAGGACCTGCCGTTCCCGTTCGGGCAGCGCCGCCAGCAGCGGACGCACCGCGAGCGCGTCCTCGAGCAGTCGGTAGGAGGGCTCCTCGCGGCCGAGGGTGTCGGCGATCGACGGGCGGGTCTGCTCGTCGGAGGAGTTCGACGTCGCGTCCAGGGAATTGGTCTGGTAAGCGTTGGCGGCCATGATCGCCTGGGTGACCTCGACGACCTCGAGATCGAGTTCGGCGGCGATCTCGCGGGCGGTGGGCATGCGCCCGAGCTTCTGCGAGAGCGCTTCGATGGCCGGGCGGACCTGCGCTTGGACCTCTTTGGCTCGCCGGGGCACGCGTAAGGCCCAGGTCCCGTCGCGGAAGTGGCGACGCACCGAGCCCATGATCGTCGGCACCGCGAAGGACAGGAACGACGCGCCGCGTTCGACGTCGAAGCGGTCGACGGCCTGCACCAAGCCCAGCCGCGCGACCTGGAGCAGGTCGTCGAAATCCTCACCGCGCCCGGAGAACTTGCGGGCGATGTGCTCGGCGAGCGGCAGGCAGCGCTCCACGATCTGGGTGCGCACGCTCGCCCGGTGCGGGTCGTCGGCGGCGAGTGCGGCCAACTTCTCGAACCACGGTTCGATGTTGTCGTAGCTGGCGGTCCCGAACACGTCCCGTGACGTGTCGTCCGCACCTGTCGTCGTCCTGCTCATCCGAAATCCCTCGCTCCATCTCGGTTCGGCGACGCCCGGATACCCGGGCGCACACCATCGACACCCCCGAATTCCGAAAAATTTCGATCGGGTCGCGGAACCGGGTCGCATCCGCCCGGAAACGCACCGCCGCGGCCCGCCCGGGTGTGGAATGGACCCCATGAAACGGACCGCGATCATCCTGGGGAGTTGTGTCCTGGCCGCGCTGTCGGCCCTGGCCGCGCCGCGCGCGCACGCCGCCGACACCTGTCCCGGCGCCGGACAGCCGACGATTCCCGCCGCCGCGATCCCCGGCGCGCTCGAGGGGCTCACGGTCGACGCGCGCGGACGCGCCTTCACCACCGACCTGACCGCGGGCCGCGTCTACCGCATCGACGCGCCGGGTGCCACGCCGGTCGTGGTGGCCACGGTGCCCAGCGGCGGGGCCGGCGGGCTGGCCTGGACACCGGACGGGCGACTGCTGGTCGGTTACGGCGCGGACCCGCGGGTCTTCCAGGGTGACGCGCTGCGGGCCGCGGGCATCGTCGCGGTCGATCCGGACACCGGCGCGCTCACCCCGTACGCCTCGGGCCTGAGCGCCGCCAACGGACTGGACGTCGCAGCCGACGGAATCGCCTACGCCACCAACGACTTCGCGAGTTTCGTCGGCCGGGTCTACCCGAACGGCGCGGTACAAGCCGACTGGACCCGCTTCCCCAGCGCGAACGGCGCGGTGCTCGGCGGCGACGACGCCTACCTCTACGTCTCGCGCACCTTCAGCGATCCGGGCGTGAGCCGCATCCCGATCGCGAATCCCGCGGCCCCGCAGTCACTGCTGGACCTGCGCGGCGCGGACGCCCTCGGCGCACCGGACGGGTTGACGCTGGACTCCGCCGAACGGCCGGTGGTGCCGCTCAACCCGTCGGGGCAGATCATCCGGATCGACGCCCCGCAGCGGTATTGCGTTCTCGGCGGCGGCAATCCGGCGACCAGCGTGCTCACCTACGGGCGCGGCGACACCGGTTTCTCGGCGGGCCGGTTGTTCGGCGCGACGTTCACCGGGCAGGTCTACGAGATCCCCGGCGGATTCGACCCGAACGCCCGCACCGCGACCCCCTGACCGCTCAGGAGGGCGCGGTGATCCTGGTGATGGCGACCGTGCCGTCGCCCGCGGCGGCCACGGTGACGAACTGCCGGTAGGTCCGCACCACCGAATCGGGGCGCGATTCGGTGATCACCACGTCGAACCGGCCGTCGGCCAACGGCGTGATCAGCACGCAGTGCTGGGTGCCCGGCGGCACCGAGGCCGCGCCCGCGCCGATCACCTCGGCCGTGGGCAGCCCCGCGTCCGGGGTGGTGAGCATGCGCGCCCGCTCCCCCGACCGGCTGACGTAATAGGCGTGCTGGAAGGCCAGGATGACCTCGGGCCCGTTGGCGTTGGAGCCGACCCCGTTGCCGCGCACCACTTGTTCGGTGCGGGTCGGTTCGCAGCCGGGACCGCCGCCCAGGATCGGATCGGCGGCGGTCGCGGCCTGGCGCGGCGCGGTGCTGACCGAGGTGTAGACCAGGACCACCGCGACCGCGGCCACCGAACCGACGACGGCGGCCGACCCGACGAGCACCGAGCGGGTCCGGTTGCGGCGCGGGGGCGGGCGGCGGCGCTTGCCGTTGCGCAACGGCGGCAGCGTGCGCGGCGGCGGCAACGCCCCCGATGCCGGTAGCATCCCCGGCCACAGCGGAGCCGCGGCGGCGGCCGTGCGCCGTCGACCCGCGGTGCCGGTGCGCAGCGCTCCGACGACCCGCCGTGGTTCGGACGTGTTCGACGACATCATGAGTTCGCCGCACCCCCTTTGCCGGCGCCCCGAGGGCGACTCCGGGCTCCACTTCAATGCTGTTGGGCTCTAACAACATTGCATACCCCACGGATTATGGCTCGCGAATGGCCCAGGAGCCACCGCTCGGCCGGGCCAATCTCCCCGCTCGGCGTGTCCCGCGAATCCGGTTCCTCGGCGGGTCTACTCGCCGCGACGGGCCTTGGCGCGCCGTTTGCCCTCGTGCATCGCCTGTACCCGCGCGACCGGGATGGTGTGGCCCTCGGCGACCAGATCGTCCGGAAGTGTCTGCGGCGCGGGCAGCGACGCGGCCCACGGATCGTCGCCCGCCACGAGCGCCGGCGCGCTGCGGACCGTGAAATCGGCGGGCACGACATCATCGAGATCGGCCCATGCCACCGGGAACGACACCGTCGTCCCCGGCCGGACCCGCGGGCTGTAGGCGGTGACGACCGTCGCGCCGCCGGCCCGGGTGGAATCGAGGAAGACCTTGCCGTGCCGGTCCTCGAGGAGGAACGCCGTCGTCGCGAGCGCGGGGTCGAGGCGTTCGGCGCGGGCGGCGACGGCCCTGGTCGCCGCGGCGGCGTCCTCGATCGGCACCCCCGGCACGAGGGGGACGATGATGTGCACGCCCTTGGATCCACTGGTCTTGACCGCGCCGTCGAGTCCGTCGGCGTTCAGCGCGGCGCGGATCAGGTGCGCGGCCCGCACGGCGAGCCCGAAATCCGCCTCCGGCGGGGGATCGATGTCCAGGACCAGATGGGTCGGCCCCTGGTCGTGGTCGGCGAGCAGCAGCGTGGTGTGGTACTCGACCGCGCGCTGGTTGCCGAACCACAGCAGCGTCGGCAGATCCTCGCACAGCGCGTAGGAGATCTCCCGCCGCGAGGTGTCGGCCCACAGGTTCACCCGCCGCACGAAATCGGGCGTGTACTTCGGCAGATTCTTCTGCACGAACGGTTCCTGACCCGGCCGCACCCGCACGACCGACAGCGGGCGTCCGGTCAGCGTGCGGATCATCGGTTCGGCGACCGCCTCGAGGTAGTCGAGCAGATCCCGCTTGGTGGCCTGCGCCCCGTCGAACAACGACTGATCCAGATTGGTCAGCTCGACCCCCGACCGAACCTCCGCGGCGCCCATGCCCCAACCCTGCCCGTCGCGCACCGCGCGGTCAACGCCGACGCGTTCGGGGCTCATCCGAGCGGCGATCTGATCCGAATCAGAAAGGTAGACACCTACCCCTAGGAAATGAGATCCCATGACCGATCCGAAGTCCGGCAAGCACCGCCGCCGCAGCCCACGGCGCACCGCTTCCTTCCTGGTGGCGGGTGCGGTGCCGGTGGCCGTTGCGATAGCGGCCGCGCCGGCGTTCGCCACACCCGGCGGGACCGCGTTCGTCGTCGACGAGGAACCGGCCGCGCCCGCGCCCGAGAACGCCGCGCCGCCGGTCACCACGATCCGGGTCGGCGACATCGAGGTCGGTAGGCCCGATTTCGTCCCGCCCGACATCGCCCAGCAGATCAACGACACCGCGCAGGGCATGGAGGACCAACTCTCCGACGGCCTGGACGCGGCGGGCGTCGACCACGCCCGGTCGGACCGCATCGCCGAGGACGTCATCGGCGCGGCGGCGATCGGCGCGAGCGTCGGGTCGACGCTGTCGAGCCCGATCGCGGCGACCAGCGCGATGATCGGCGCGGCGACCGGCGTGATCGTCGGTTTCCCGTTCCTGCCCATCGGTCTGGTCATCGGCCCGGTGGTGTGCGGGGCGATCGGCTACGCCGTGATCGCGGCCCCCGCGATGGCGATCGGCGCGGGCATCGGCGGCGTGGTCGGCGCGATCGAGGGTGCGATGGCGCCGCTGCCCGACCAGGGCGCGCCGCAACCGGGCGCACCGGCGGTCTGAGCGGGCCGGTCCCGGGTCGCGACGACCGGGACCACCCGATCAGCGCGGGGTGACGGTGGTGGGCAGACTCGCGAAGCCGCGGTTGTTGGAGGAGTGGATGCGTACCGCCCGCTCCTCGTCGATCTCGTAATCGGCCACCGACGCGACGATCTCGCGCAACGCGACCCGCAGTTCCAGCAGGCCGAGGTTCGATCCGAGGCAGTGGTGGCGACCGCTGCCGAACACCAGCGAGGCCCCGGTGTCGCGGTCCAGGTCGAATCGGTCGGGTTCGGCGAAGACCTCGGGGTCCCGATTGGCCGATCCGGTCAACAGCGCGATGCGGGCGCCCGCGGGCACCGTCACCCCGTGCAACTCGAATTCCTCGGTGGCCGTGCGCGGGTGCAGTTGGTTGGTGGAGTCCCAGCGCATCGACTCCGCGATCCAGTCGTCGATCCGGCCGTCGAGCGCCTCACGGCGCTGGTCGGGGTGCTTGGCTCCCGCGTACCAGATATTGCCGAGGGTGAGCATCGTCGTCTCGATGCCCGCGCCCACCAGCAGGATCAGCACGCCGACGATCTCCTGCGGGGTGAGCTTGTCCTCGCCGTCGGCGGCGGCGAGCAGACCGGAGAGCAGATCGTCGCGAGGGTCCTCGGCACGGGCGATGGTCAGCTCGGTGTAGTAGCCGACCATCGCGCCGATCGCCTGCATCGCCTCGGGCCGCAGGTCGGTCGACTCCTCGTCGGTGTACATGATCTCCATGCCGAGCCTGCGCAGCATGTCCCGGTCGGCCTCCGGCACACCCACCAGTTCGGAGATCACCTCGGTCGGGAACGGGCCCGCGAATTCCGTCATCAGGTCGAAGCTGCCGCGCTCGACCAGCGGAGCCCACAGTTCCTTGGCCAGCGTGCGCAGCCGCGGTTCCAGCCCGAGCACCCGGTTCTGGGTGAACGCGCGCACCACCAGGCCGCGCATCCGGGTGTGCTTGGGCGGGTCCATGGCGACGAAGGAGAACATCTGCTCGGCCTGCGGGCCCCAGAACGCCGGTTCCATGCGTAGACCGTTGGCGCTGGAGAAGCGGGTGGAGTCGCGCAGGGCCGCGAGGATGTCGGCGTGGCGGCTCAGTGCCCAGAAATCATCGGTTTCGTTACGGAACACCGGGGCCTGTTCGCGCAGCCTGGCATAGTACGGGTACGGATCGCGGTGGACATCGAAATCATAGGGGCTGTACTGCAACGGCACGATACGGCCTTCCGTGGAACACGAGTCGGGCTGACACGACGACATTAGTCGAGAAGAATTGAGGGCGTGGTGAACTCGGAATCAGCACGGGAGCGTTTCGACATCTCGAAACCGCATCCCGCGCGCCGCTACGACTATTGGCTCGGCGGCAAGGACAATTACCCCGCTGACCGGGAGTCCGCCGACGCCGTCGCCGAGGGATTTCCCACGGTGCGCCTGGCCGCGGTGGAGAATCGCAGTTTCCTGCGGCGAGCGGTGACGTTCCTGTCGACGGAAATGGGCGTACGGCAATATCTCGACATCGGCGCCGGACTGCCCACGGCGGGCAACGTGCACGAGATCGCCCAGGACATCGCGCCGGAATCGCGCATCGTCTACGTCGACAACGATCCGATCGTGCTGCTGCACGGCCGCGAACTGCTCGACAGCTCCCCCGAGGGCGCCACCGCCTACGTCGACGCCGACCTGCGCGAACCCCGCCAGATCCTCGACGCCCCCGAACTGCACGAAGTGCTGGACCTGAGCAAGCCCGTCGCCCTGATGCTGGTCGCGGTCCTGCACTTCATCACCGACAACGACGAGGCGTACCGACTGGTGCGCACCCTCTACGAGGCGCTACCCAGCGGCAGCTACGTGGTGCTCTCGCACGGCACCAACGATTTCCTGACCGCCGAGGACCTGGCCGAGAGCGACGCCGCGAACCTGCGCAGCGGCGTCCCGTTCCGGCTGCGCTCGACCGCCGAGTTCACCGCGTTCTTCGACGGACTGGACCTGGTGCCGCCCGCGATCACCTCCGTCATCCACTGGCGACCGGATTCCTGGCGTCCGCATCCGCGCGCCGAAGCGGTGTCGATGCTCGCGGGTGTGGCCCGAATCCCCTGAGGGTCAACGAATCCCGGGTGTGCGCGGATCGTCGCCGACGCAGCCGAGTACGAAGCAGCCCGGCGGCCAGTCGGCCACCGGCCTGCCCAGCGGCTGACCGAGGCAGCTCACCGGCCCGCACCCCGGATAGGCGTCGGGCCCGATCCCGAACGCGGCCAGCGCGGCCGTCGGATCCGAGATCATCGGATCGGCGAGGGCGACATCGGGTTGGCGGACGTAGGGGCCGGGATCGGCCAGCGTCGGGTCGCGGAAGGCGGCCGCGGTGGCGCGCAGCATGTCGTGCGGGAAGGACACCGAACCGCCGGGCACCGTCACCCCGGTCCAGCTGACCAGCAGCCCCAGACTCGGGACGATGAAATTGTCCTGCCGCAGCATCCCCGACATCTGCACCGCGTCGGCGGGCAGTCCGGGGAACAGCGCCGCGCAACCGGGACCGTTGACCACGAACAGGAATCCGTAGCACGGGTTGGCGGCGGTGGGTTCGGTCGCGCGGGCCAGGTAGTCGGCGGACAGGACCTGCCGCTCGCCCCATGCGCCGCGGTTGAGCACGAGCAAGCCGAGTTTGACGAAATCGTCGGGCGGCAGCAGCAGGTGGGCGTACCCGTAGGTGTTGCCGCTGCGGTCGCGCGCCCAGTGGTAGTGGTCGGCGTCGATCCCCAACGGGGAGAACAGTTCCCGCTGCGCGAACTGTTGCAGATCCTCGCCGATCGCGCGTTGGACGACGTAGGCGAGCAGGTCGACGGCGCGCTGACTGTAGCGCCAGACGGTGCCCTGCGGATGTTCGATCGGCATGGCCAGCGCCTGCGCCACCACGTTCGGGTCGAGGCCGACCAACCCGGTGACGCCCTCCGAGGCGACCGCCACCTTCATCCCGGAGGTCTCGGTCAGCAGACTGCGGACGGTGATCGCGCGGTGTGCGTCGTCGCCGAGTCCCTCGGGCAGGTAGTGGCCGATCGGATCGTCGAGCGCCAGGTGACCGCGGTCGACGGCCAGTCCGGTCACCAACGACACCACGCTCTTGGTGACGCTCCACATGTTCCACGCCTGGCCGCCGGTCTCCGCGCTGCGCGGACCGCTGGCGATCAGACAGTTGTTGCGCACCACCCGCACGGTGCGCCGGGTCGGGTCCGAGGCGAAGGCGACCGCGGCCCGCAGGGCGGCGGCGTCGAAGCCGACCTCCTCGGGCGTCGCCGTCTCGAGGTCCTGCCCCGCGCCCACCGCACAGGTCCGCAAGGGCGGCGGGGCCGCCGCGCTCTCGCCGGGGTCGACGAGCCCCCCGAAGGCCATCACCGCCGCCGCGATCGTCGCGACGGCCCTGCCCACACCACGAAAAACCACCCAGTCCTCCGCTCTCGACGCGCTCACCTGCGACATCGAGTGGAGATCGGGGCGCATTACGCCCGCGCGGCCCCCCAATCACAGTGGCGGGGATTCCTATGGCAGGCGGTCAGTCCCGGTGCGCGGCGTCGTACCAGCGGTACGGAACAGTCCAGTCCCACCGGACCTCCTCGGCCTCGGCCTCCTCGCGCAGGCATTCCTGATAGCAGTGCATCGAGCCGCCGACGGTCGCTCCGTACAGCAACAGGCCACGGCGCACATGCCGCCAGAGCGGACGTAGAGAGATACGTCGCCACATCGCCGACCTCCTCGACCTCGGTGCGGTCACGATACCGGCGCGGCACAGCGCGCGTACCGGAATCGCAACGATCGAGGGCGGAAAGAATCAATTGATTCGAAATCCCGACGCGCCGCGCTCCGGTGGCCGATAAAGTCACCCACGATGCGCCCATTCGAAAAGCCGAGTTCGATCCGCGACGGATCACTCGTCCCCCAGAGGATCCGATGCATTCGGTGAGGTAGGAGACGCATCGCCCTACACAGCGACTCCGGTCGCGGAAAGGGGTTGATATGAGCGTCGCATTTCCACGCATTCGGGCCGCCCGGTGGATCGCCTCCGCCGTCCTCGCGGTCGCGGCACTGTCCTCGACAGCGGTCGCCCAAGCCGAACCACTGTGGCCGGGTGGTCCCGACATCCCCGGCGTCCCCGCACTGCCCCCCGTCCCGGCCATACCGGGGTTGCCCGTTCCGCCGCCCGCCCCCGTCTACGCCCCTTGTTCGGCCGACGCGCGGTTCTGTCTGCGTCTGTCCACCAACGAGGGTTGGTTGATGGAGGACGGCAAGGTCACCTACGGGCCGACCCCGATCTCCCACGGCCGACCCGGTTACGAGACACCGCCGGGCCGCTTCCGGGTGGCGTTCAAGCGCGAGGACCACTGGAGCACGATGCACAACGCTCCGATGAAATGGGCGGTGTTCTTCAACGGCGATATCGCGACCCATATCGGGCCGATCGAAGAACAGTCGCACGGGTGTATCCGAATGACTCCGGAAGGCGCCGAGGCGACCTACAATCACCTGTCCCCGGGAGATGTCGTCGAAGTCGTGGAATGATTTCCGCAATTTCCGGAACACCGTGACCGGATCGAATCCGGCGCGATACCGGAAAGCGGTTCCGCCACTATTTCCCGAGAATTCCGCAATTCCCGTGGAAAGGAGCAGACCGTGCGCCGCGCCCGTTGGCTGATCGTCGTGCTGCTGGGCGCGGCCACGGCCTGCGGCGCCGAGGAGACACCGGTTCCGCCCGAAGCGCCCCCGGGACCACCGCCGGTCCAGGCCGTGGTTCTCACCATCGACGGCGCCGACTACAGTCGACTGCCGCCGATCACCCCCGGCGCGGTGATCACCGTCGTCAACAACGATCTGGTGCGCCACAGCGTCACCAGCGGGCGTCCCGGCCTGTTCGACGAGCAGATCGAACCGGGCGCCTCGCTGACCTTCCTGGCACCGGAGGAGATCGGTTCGCATCCCTTCCACTGCCGCTACCACGCCTTCATGGAAGGTTGGCTCAGCATCCGCTCCTGATCCCGGAGCTATGGTGGACCCGTGGGCGTTTTCGGAGAGATGTTCCCCGGCAAGAAACTCACCGACGAGAGCGGCGAGTCCGGCGACGGGCAGCCCCACCGCCCCGCGGTGGAACTCGACCTCGACGCCGGTGTCATCCGCCTGTCCGCCCCGCCCGAGGGCGACCCGGAACCCGATCCCGAGTAGCCACCGGCCGATGCCAGGCCCGCCTCCCCCTCGCGACCGCTGGACCAGGGACGCCCCGACCGAACCGGTCAGCACTCAGGTCGACGCCAAGGCCGCGAGTTTCGCGGTGAGCACGGTGCGTTCGCGGTCGTTGCCGCACAGCGTTACCGCGCGTTCCAGTTCGGTGCGGGCCTCCTCCGGCCGACCGAGGCGGATGAGCAGTTCGCCGCGCACGCCGGGCAGCAGGTGCGAACCGGCGAAGGCCGATTCGGCGGCCAAGGCGTCGACCAACGGCAGGGCGGCGGCCGGGCCGCGGGCCATGGAGACGGCGACGGCCCGGTTCAACGCGACCACCGGTGACGGGGTCAACCGGTCCAGCGCCTCGTAGAGCAGCACGATGCGCTCCCAGTCGGTCTCGGCGACCGACGGTGCGACGGCATGGCATTCGGCGATGGCGGCCTGCAAACCGTAGGCCCCCAACCCGCGTCCTTGCTCGATCGCCTTCGCCAATGCCGCGCGGCCACGCGCGATGGCCGCGCGGTCCCAGCGCCTGCGGTCCTGGTGCTCGAGCAGGATCGGTTCGCCGTCGGGGCCGGTGCGGGCGGGGAACCGGGCGGCGGTCAGTTCCAGCAGCGCCAGCAGACTCAGCACCTCGGGTTCGGTCGGGACCAGATGCGCCAGGACCCGGGCCAGCCGCTGCGCTTCCCCGGCCAGGTCGAAGCGGATCAGCTCACCGCCCGAACTGGCCGAGGAGCCCTCGGTGAAGATCAGGTAGACGACGCTGAGCACCGAGCCGAGGCGAGCCGACCGCTCGGCGGCCGACGGCGGTTCGAACGGCACTCCCGCCGCGCCGAGCGTCTTCTTGGCGCGGGTGATGCGGGCCTGCACGGTCGCGGTGGGCGTCAGGAACGCGCGGGCGATCTCGTCGCTGGTGAGACCGCCGACCACACGCAGGGTCAACGCGACCCGAGCCTCCCGCGACAGCACCGGATGGCAGGAGA
Source organism: Nocardia takedensis NBRC 100417 (assembly GCF_000308695.1). Classification (GTDB taxonomy): domain Bacteria; phylum Actinomycetota; class Actinomycetes; order Mycobacteriales; family Mycobacteriaceae; genus Nocardia; species Nocardia takedensis. Next base: position 244,609 of record NZ_BAGG01000093.1, read on the forward strand.
TGAAGATCAGCGTCAACACGTCGTCATCGATGCGATCGGGATCCCACAGCACCGCCTCGGGATCGTCCGCGACCGGGTCGGCGCCGCTGAGCGCGCCGCCTTCGCCGAGGTCGCGGGCCATCGCGGCGTAGCGCTCGTCCAGCGACGCGCGCCGGCGGAAGGCATCGATGGCGCGGCGACGCCCGACCGTCAGCAGCCACCCCGCCGGATTGCGGGGCGCTCCTTCGCGCGGCCAGGTCACCAGCGCCTCGGCCAGCGCCTCCTGCGCCAAGTCCTCGGCCAGCGCGAAATCGCCGGTGTAGCGCGCGAGCGCGCCGACGATCCGCGCCGACTCGATCCGCCACACGGCGGCGACGGCGTCACGCCCGGTCGGATCAGCCATCGCCGCGTTCCGGGCTCAGAGCTGACCGGTGGCCTCGCGCCACGCCCGTTCCTTCTGGATCCACACGTTGTCCTGGGGGAATTCGTCGATGGTGGTGACCCGCCGGATCTCGGTCTTGAGGCCGGGGCCCGACAGCGGCGCGCGCTTGGCCCACTCGATCGCCTCCTCCTTCGACGCGACGTTGAGGATGTAGAAACCGTTGAACAGTTCCTTGGTCTCACCGTAGGGCCCGTCGGTGACGACGGGGGTCTCCGAGGAGTGGTCGATCACCACACCGTCGGCGGCGTCGTCGAGTCCTTCGGCGGCGACCAGCACGCCCGCGCGGATCAGTTCGTCGTTGAAACGCCCGATGGTCTCGAGCATCTGGTCGAAGTCGATCTCGCCCATGCTCGCGAACGCCTCGTCGGTGGCACGCATGACCAGCATGTACTTCATGGTTGTCTCCCTGGTTGGCCGGGTCTCGTTCGGACCCTCTCACACCTGGGTCGAACGGAAGCCACCGCGGATCGACACCGCCGGAGAATTTCTTTCGAAGATTTTTTCCGGGGCGCGGGCGGGGCCGGAGCGACCCCACCCGGCGCACTCAGTCGAAGACCTTCGGCAGGCCGTCGGAGACCGCGTCGGGGAACCGCGGTCCGCGCTTGTTCAGGAACGCCTCGACGCCTTCGGCCACGTCGGCGGACTGCCCGCGCAGGAAGATCGCCCGCGATTCGACGCGGTGCGCGGCCTCGGGGGATTCCGCGCCGAGCATGCTCCACAGCATCTTCCTGGTCAGCGCGACCGAGACGGGCGCGCTGTCGGAGATCAGGCCGTGCGCGATCTCGAGGGCGCGCTCGAGCAGGTCCTCGGCGGGCACGATCTCGCGGATCAGGCCGCGCTCGAGCGCCTCGGGCGCTTCGATCATCCGCCCGCTGACCGCCCATTCCACGGCGGTGCCGATGCCGACCACGCGCGGCAGGAACCACGACGAGCAGGCTTCGGGCACGAGGCCGCGCCGGGTGAAGACGAAGCCGAAGCGGGCCTTGTCGGAGGCGATGCGGACATCGGCGGGCAGCGTGCTGGTCACGCCGACACCGACGGCCGGGCCGTTGATGGCGGCCACGACGGGCTTGAGCGAGTTGTAGATCCGCAGCGACACCTCGCCGCCGGAGTCGGGCGGCGCCTCACCGGATTCGGCCGCTTCGGCGAAGAAGGTCTGCGCCCCCATGGACAGGTCCGCGCCCGCGCAGTAGGCGCGACCGGAACCGGTGAGGACCACCGCGCGCACGCTGTCGTCGGCGTCGCAGGCGTCGAAGGCCGCGATCAGTTCGTCGCGCATCTGGAGGGTGAAGGCGTTGAGTTTGTCGGGCCGGTGCAGTCGCACGATCGCGACCGGTCCGCGCCGTTCGAGCAGGACGACCGGTTCGAGGGCCGTCTCCTGCGCGCTCATCGGGCCGCGCCGATGCGTTCGACCAGGTCACGCCCGTGGCGCACCCCGATCCCCGGTAGCCGACCTGAAACAAAGAGATACATACTGTGGCACCCTATCTTCCGTGACCTCCCCCGCGAACGGTCCGGGAAGGTCGGACGACAGCGGTCCGCACCGAGCGGTCCCGCCGTATCGCAGCAGGACCCGAGAATATCGACCGGGCCCGCGCCGAGCTATGAGGTCGAGCGCGGAAAATCCGGCCCGGTCGCGCCGCGGACCCACCACCCGCCGCATCCGCGCCTCCGTCCCGATCGCCGCCTCGGCGCGAGGCTATGCTGAGTGCCCTCTCGCTGTCGAGGTCAGCGATCGTCCCTTCCAGGAGTGCGCCATCACCGCCCCGTCGAAACTCGCGCACCGCGCCGCGGACCCGGCACGAAACCCTCGGGTGCGCGCGGGTGCCTAACAACGAGTTCGGGGATTTCCAGACACCGCCCGCGCTGGCCGCGGCCTGTTTGGCGGCGTTGGGCGTGCCGGCCGACGCGCGGGTCCTCGAACCGACCTGCGGGGTGGGCGCGTTCCTCGCCGCGGCGGCGCGACTGGCCCCCCACTCCGAACGGGTCGGCATCGAGATCCAGCCCGAGTACGCGACCCTCGCGCGCGAGCACGCGACGGTGTTGGTGGACAACATCTTCCACCTGCGCCCGGCCGAGGACGTGCGGTGGTCCGGCGACGGCCCGCTGTTGGTCGTCGGCAATCCGCCGTGGGTGACCTCCGCCGAACTGAACCGGATGGACTCGACCAATCTGCCGGAGAAGCAGAACTTCAAAGGCGCGCGCGGCCTGGACGCGATCCTCGGCTCCGCGAATTTCGACGTCGGCGAATACATCATCCTCAAACTGCTCGACGAATTCCGCGCCGAGCCGTTCACCCTCGCGATGCTGTGCAAGACCCAGGTGGCCCGCAACGTCGTGGAATACGCGGCGGCGGCCCGACTTCCGCTGACCGAGGCGGCGATCTTCCGCATCGACGCGCCGCGCTGGTTCGACGCCAACGTCGACGCCTGCTGGTTCGTGGCACGCTGCGATCCGCACGGCCCGCCCGACTACACCGCCGCCGTCCACCCCGATCTCGGCTCGGCCGCCGCCCGCCGATTCGGCGTGGTCGACGGCCGCATGGTCGCCGACGTCGAGGAATACCGCGCGCTGCGCGACGCCGACGGCCGGTGCCCGTTCGAGTGGCGTTCCGGACTCAAACACGACGCGGCAGCCGTCTTCGAGCTCACCGCCGCCCCCGAGCCGACCACCCGCGCGGGCACGGTCCTCGACCTGGAAGCGGACTACTTGTTTCCGTTCCTCAAGAGCACCGACGTGTTCCGCGGCCGACAGGACACGCTGCGTCGCTGGGTGGTGGTGCCGCAGCGGTTCTTCGGCGAGGACACCGCCCACCTGGCGGAGTCCGCGCCGAAACTGTGGACCTACCTCACCGCCAACGGCGACCTGCTCGACGGCCGGAAGTCCTCGATCTACCGCAATCGCCCGCGTTTCAGCGTCTTCGGACACGGCGACTACACCTTCGCCCCCTACAAGGTCGCGGTGTCGGGCCTGCACAAGCAACCGGTCTTCCGGCTCGTCGCGCCGCTGGAGGGTAAACCCGTCGTCCTGGACGACACCTGCTATTTCCTGCCCTTCCAGGACGGGTGGGAAGCCGCCCTCGCCTGGGCGCTGCTCGGCAGTCCCGCCTGCGCGCAGCTCATCGAGTCGCTGGTCTTCTGGGACGCCAAACGCCCGCTGACCAAGAAACTGCTCGCCCGACTCGACCTGAATTCGCTGCCGGTGGACACCGGCGAGGTGCTGGCCGCCGCGTACGAGGAAGCCGCGCGACTGGGGATCGAGGTGAGCGCGCCGCCCACCTCGCCGCTGACGATCCTGGGCGGGGCACCCGCCATCTGATATCCGATCGCCGGGTGACATGCCCGGCTCCGGTTGGCCGCGCCCCTCGCCCCGACCCGCGCGTCCGTCGACTCGTCGTCGCGTGCTGGACTCTAGAGCACGGACTTCAAGTCCTCGACCAGCGCGTCGGTGACCTCGGCCGCGCTGTCGGCGAGGAAGAAGTGCCCGCCCTCGAACCACCTGGTGCGGATCGGCCGATCCGTGTACCGCTGCCACTCGGCCAGTTCCTCGGGCGAGGTCTGCGGGTCGGCGCGACCGCCGTAGACGAACGTCGGAACCCCGACGCGCGCATCGGGTTCCACCCGGTAGTCCTCGATCGCCCGGTAGTCCGCGCGCAAAGCGGGCAGCACGAGTTCGCGCAGGTCGGCGTCGGTGCGCAACCGCTCGTCGCTGCCGCCGAGGCTCACCACGTAATCCACGAACGCCGTTTCGCTCAGGTCGCTGGCCCGCTGGGTCCGCACCAGGCCGGGCGCGCGCCGCCCGGAGGCGATCAGACCCAGCACCGAATCCGGTGCGGACTCTTGCAACCGCAGCGTCAACTCGAACCCCAACGCGGCCCCCATGCTGTGCCCGAAGATCACCAGCGGTCCACCGCCCCAATGCCGATGGAGTTCGTCGGCCAGCGTCTTCAGATCGGTGAAGGGCGTCTCCCGATAGCGGTCGAGGCGGCCGGGATACTGCGCGGCGACGACGTCGACCGGGCAGTCCACCTGCGCCAAGCGGGTCGCCAGCGGACTGAAGTAGTGCGCCGTCCCGCCCGCGAAAGGCAAGCACAGCAACGTCGTCCCGCGTACGGGACCGGTGGACAGACGCCTCAGCCAGTCGCCCGGGCTTCCGGTCGACGCGGGCGTGCGAGCAGGCTCGGTGTTCACCGCTTCCACTGTGCGCCATGATCGCCCGTCGCGGCACCCCTAGAATTGCGCCGCCTCGAATTCCGCCCCCCAACGAGACGTAGGTCACGATCGGCGACCGGATTCGCCGCGGAACCACGGTCCGCCCGTACTTCCCGGCTCCCAGGACTCCGACCAGTCCCAGAGCGGTTGCAGCGCCTCGCTCAACCCCACCCCGACCGCCGTGAGTTCGTAGGCCCCCTTGGGACCGTGCTTCTCGATCAGCCCGACCGTCTGCAACTGCTGCAAGCGGTTGGACAGCATGCTCGACGAACAGTTGCCCATCCGTCGACGCAACTCCAAGAACCCCAGCGGCCCCGGTTCCAGCTCCCACACGATGCGCAACACCCACCGCTGCCCCAACACCTCGATCGCCGTCCGGATCGGGGCGTGGCCGGGGTCGTCCGGTCCGTTTGCGCTTCTCATTCCGAAGCACGATAGTTGGTTCTCATTCAGAAGCACTCACCGAAGGAGACGAGGATCGCATGCACGGACCGAACTCGAACGCGCACCGGATCGTGCTGGTCACCGGCGCTTCGCGAGGCGTCGGCGCGGCGACAGCGCGGCTACTGGCCGCACCCGGCACCCACGTCCTGGTCAACTACCGGGAGAAGGTCAAGCGCGCGCAGACCGTGGTCGACGCCGTGATCGCCGCGGGCGGCAGCGCCTCGGCCGTGGCCGCCGACTTGGCCGACCCGGAACAGGTCACCGCCATGCTCGAACACGTCCGGACCCGCTTCGGCCGCCTGGACGCGCTGATCCTCAACGCCTCCGGCGGCCTGGAACGCGACGCCGACCCCGGCTACGCCCTGCGCCTGAACCGCGACGCACAGGTCCACCTCGCCGCGAGCGCGCTGCCGCTGATGGCCGCCGGCGGGCGCGTCGTCTTCGTCACCAGCCACCAGGCCCACTTCCACGCCCAGGGCCGAGCGCTGCCCGAGGGATACCAGCCGATCGCGCTCAGCAAACGCGCGGGCGAAGACGCCCTGCGCGCCCTCATCCCCGAATTCCTCGCCCACGACCTGGGATTCGTCGTCGTCTCCGGCGACATGATCGACGGCACCATCATCGTGCGCCTCCTGGAACGCCGCGACGCCGAGGCGGTCGCCACCCGCCGCTCCCACGGCCCCCTGCCCACCCTCGACGAATTCGCCGCGGCCATCGTCGGCGCGCTCGACGTCCCCGCCGCACCGGGCCACACCGTCTACGTCGGCGGCCACGACTACCTCACCGCCCCGGCCGCCCGACCTGCGGAATCGGTGACCGGATCGTTCTGAAACGCCACCGTTCGGCGGCGTACACTTCGTCTGTGATCGGCGTCATGGACGGCGGGTCCCCGATCACCCGGCCCGCCGTTCGTGCCGAGACACGGAGTTGCGTCGCATTTCCTCCCGAACGGAAAAGAGGCTGCTCGTGACCGAGAACGATATCGTCGGCCCGATCGACTACCTGGTCGTGGAATTCCCCGCGGATCGCCCGCCGGACGGTTCGGCCCTGCCCCTGCTGCGCGATCTGGTCGACCGCGATATCATCCGCGTCCTGGATCTGGCTTTCGTCCACAAAGGCCAAGACGGCACCGTCGCGGGCATCGACATCACCGAGGTCGGCCTGCGCGGCGACCTGGACATCACGCTGTTCGCGGAGGCCAATTCAGGCCTGCTCGACGACGCCGACCGCGACGCGGCGGGCGGCGCGATCGAACCGGGATGCTCGGCCGCCATCCTCCTCTACGAGAATCGGTGGGCCGCCCCGTTCGCCGCCGCCCTGCACAGCAGGGGCGCGCAGGTGGTGGCCTCGGGTCGGATCCCGATCGACGCCCTGCTGTCCTCCCTCGAACTCCTCGAAACCCAGAGCTGACCCCGTCGACCGAACCAGGAGAACCTCATGCCCGGATTGCTCAGGGGAGTCGCCCGCACCGCGATGGTCGCGGGCACCGCGACCGCCGTCTCCAATCGGGTCTCACGCCGCCAAGGCCGACGCTGGGCCGCCGAGGAGCAACCCCGCTACGCCCCCGAACCGACCTACGCGCCGCCGCCCCAGCCCACCGCGGCCGAGGCTCCCGATCGCGTCACCGCCCTCCGACAACTCGCCGACCTGCGGTCCCAGGGCGTGTTGACCGAGGCCGAATTCGAGAACGAGAAGGCGCGGATCCTCGCCTCCTGACGGTCCCACACACCGAGACCCAGCACGGCGATCATCGCCACGACCAACCTGACCAGTGTTTTCATCAGAGCCCTCCCCGTTAGCGACGCTGCCGCAGGCAACCTACAATCAGCCGGTAGCGACGTCAATCCCGAAACGACGTGCCGCGCAGCGCAATCGATCGACACGCCGCGCGGTCGCCATTCATAGCCGGGCGGGAATTCTGCAAGACCGGTCACATTCCGGTTGTAGCGCCGGGGAATCCGACGATATGCAGGCGACATCGAGGATTTCCAGGAAGGCGGACCCATGGCCGGGAAACATCGCGCGGTGAGTGAGCAAGGCAAACTCCTGCGGGGAATTCCGATCGCCGTCGCGGTGCCCGCGGTCATCGCCCTCGGCGGCGTGGGTACCGCCCACGCCCAGGACGCTCCGGTGTCGGCGACCGAGTTCGGCCCCGAGGTCCACCAGTCGACCTTCGATCTCCAGCGCGCGCAGGTCACGGCCTACACGCCCACCCTCGCCGAGTCCCAGGTCGCTGCTTACACGCCCGCCGTCGAGTCGCCGCTCGACGCTCCGTCGGCCGCCGTCCGCGCGACGCAGGTCGCACCGCTCACCGAGGCCGCGCCGATCGCGCAGTCCACACCGATCGCGCAGGCCACACCGATCGCGAGCGTGAACGAGAACGCGACGGCGATCGGCCAGACCGCGGGCCAGATCCTCGGCGGACTGTCCGGCGCGCTCATCGGCGGCGCGGCGGGCGCGGTGCTCACCGCACCGACCGGTATCGCGGTGCCGGTGGGCGTGGTCGCGGGCGGTGTCATCGGCGGCGTGATCGGCACCTACGCGGGGTACTACGCGGGCACCTTCGTCGGTTCCGAGATCGCGAACCAACTGCCGCAGATCGTGCCGAACATCCTTCCCTGATCCGGATTCTTTCCCGATCTCAGATCGAGCCGAGGGCGATCACCAGCGCGATCACCATCGCACAGGCGACGATCACCGCGGTGAGGGCCGAGACCGACAGGAGCACGACGCCCGCGGTCAGTGTCGAGACGATCAGACTCGCCAGCCAGGCGGTCCCGAGTTCGATTTTCGGCGGACGGAGGGACGGGGGTGTTCTCACAGCCATGATGCGTGGTCTCCCGTACTCATGGTGACCGGTCCGCGATCCGCCTCGGCAGTATCCGGATTTTCAACGGTGGCCGGGTATTCCGGCGCGACTCGACACCGCGGAACGCGTCGATCACCCGTCCGCACGGCAAGGCCGCCAGTCCGATACAGCGTGTCCACCTGATCGAACGCCTCGCCGGCGGAGCACTGCCTACTTCACTGTTCTATCAGTCTCGGACATCGGAGAACAAGCCTGTTCACGTAGTTAACTAGAAAGTAGCTATGCGTAACATAGGGTCCGCGGTCGCACTCTCCGACATTCCGCCCGGTCACCGCCGGAAAATGCGCTCAGAAACCGTTCGACCACGCCACGACCGGTCCTCGAACGAGCCAGCGAATTACACGCACGTCATCGTGTACTCGCATTTGCTCGATGGCCTGATCTCACCAGCCGTGCACGGAGAACGGACTCCCGCCGACGATGTGCGCGACGGCGGCGCGACAGTAGTCGATCATCCGATCGGGCAGCGCGTCGACCGCGAACCAGGCCAGCTCGTCACACTTGTCCGGCTCCCGATTCACCGGCTCGCCCGACCAGGCGCGCGCCGTGAAGAAGAACGCCACGCGTCCGCCGGACGACGCGTTGTGCAGCACATGACTGAACATCAGATCCGCCGGCGTGACCGCGACGCCGACCTCCTCCGCGGCCTCCCGGATCACCGCGTCGACCACGGATTCGCCCGCCTCCAGATGCCCGCTCGGCAGATGCCAGGCGCCGTCCTCGAAGCCGGTGTTGCGCCGTCGACCGAACAACACCTCGTCGCCGCGCCGCAACAACAGGTGGACATCGCCCACCACCGTGTGACGAGGGGAGCCGACCTGCTGAGCCGCGACGGGCACGCTGTTCATGCGCAGATTCCTTCACCTGGATCCGGACAGACCACGGGCACTACGGGAGCGGAACGGGAACGGCCGACAGCCGCGCTCCCGCTCAGATCCTAGGCCCTGTAGTACCCACCGGCACGGCGAAATCCACCTCGCACCATCGTCCGACTCAACGGTGCCCCGCCGCCAGGTTCACACCGAACCCGACCACCACCGCCCCGGTGACGGCGTCGACTCGGCGACACACCGAATCCCGGCTCAACCACGACTTCGCCAGACCGGCCGCGCCGATGATCACGGTGAACCACAGCATGCCCTCGACGTTGTGCACGAGCGCGAGCACACATCCCATCACCAGCGGCGGCACACCGTCCGGCAGGAACTGCGGCAGCATCGCCACATAGAACACCCCGACCTTCGGATTCAGCAGATTGGTCCCGACACCCCTGGCCCACGCCCCGACCAGGCCGGTCGGCCCCGCCTCCACCGTGGCTTCCGGCAACGCGGCGCCACGCCGGAACCCTTCGCGAATCATCCCCACCCCCATCCACACCAGATAGATCGCCCCGACCACCCGCAGCACCGCATACCCCAGCTCCGAAGCCGTGAACAGCACCGAAACCCCCGCGGCCGCCGCGATCCCTCAGAGCAACGTGCCGGACCCGATCCCCAAGGCAGTGACGAACGCGTACCGCCGCCCCCGACTCACCGCCGCCCGCAGGACGAGCGCGGTATCCAACCCCGGAACGACTGTGAGCAGACCGGCGACAACCGCGAACGACAACAGACTGTGCCCCATAGCCCAACCCTAGCCAGCCCGCAAAACCCGCTCCCCCCAAACGCCTCTCGGCTCTCCTACGATCGGGTGCGGCTTCGATCGCTAGGGCAACAACTGCATCTCGTAGGCCCACCCGATGAAACTCTCGACTTTGGGCAGCCGCATCCCCGTGGCGAGAAGGTCCGCGTAGATCTGTTCGGCGGTGTCGGAGTCGACGTCATCCAGCGTCTTGCGCGCTTCGGCGATGATCCACAGGGACGTCACGAATCGCACCGCCCGCCGACGGGCTTGGGCGCGTGCGTCGCCGTCATCGATCACCGCCACCATGCCCCGGTGCACCGCGCAGGCGAGCACCGCGCATTCCCCCAGGTTCTTGCGCGGCCCATCCCCTTTCGCCGAGGGCATGTCGACCTTGATATCGAGCTGCGTGATCGCTTCCTCGGTGGTCAACACCCCGAGTTCGACCCACGAAAGGTCCGTGATCGCCGGAATGTCGTAGCCGCGGGCGCGTCCGTCCTCGATCTCACCGTGCACGGTGTCGGGGATCAGGATCAGCCCCTGCGGAGCCAAGCGACGCAGTACGTCTTCACGGCGGGCGCGACAGAAATGGGTGAAGGTCGACGTGTCCATCACCCAGCGGCCCCCCGGCGTCGTCACAGGCTCGCGTAGTCGGCGGCCGTCTCCGCCCGCTGCGGCGGTAGCTCGTCCTCGGCGAGCCCGCCACGCAGCAGTTCCACCGCTCTCGCCGCGGTCATCCTACGATCCACGTAGGCGTCTACGATCGCGGCCGTCAGGGTGGGCGACACCGACGGCGCGCGCAGTTCGTCGGAGTCGCGGATGATCGCCAACTTGGCGAATTCGCCTGCCACCGGGATGCGTCCTTCCATCGAGCGATATTCGTGGTCGCTGACCAGGCCAAGGTTGCGCAGATGCAGAATCACCGCCGACCACGACAACTTGTAGGCGCCTGCGACACGGATGGTTCGGTCGCGCGCCGAATCGGCCCGATGGTCGCGCCACAGTTGCGTGATCCCCGACCGGGGCGCGAGAAGGTGGGCGGCGAACGAGTTGATCATTCGCTCGGCATCGATGGCCGCGGCATCGTAGGCGTCGCCGAACAGCCAGTGTCCGAGCTCGTGCGCCAACGACATCCGGCGGCGTCCCTGCTTGGCGTCTCCATCGATGACCGCTGCGGCGCAACCCGGTTCGACCTCCACGAGTGCGCCGTCCGCTCCGCCCCCGCCGAGCGGAAGAGAGCAGGAGAACAGCCCGAACACTTCGGCGAGGCGCGCCAGCTCGTGCAGCGGTTCGCAGCCGACCCCGAGGCGTTCGCGGACCTCGCCCGCGACATGTTCGCAGTCGGCGTGCGACCGCGGCGGACGCCAAGTCGGGCGCTCGGTGACAGCGGTGATCACGCCCGTTTTCACCAGGGCAGCGACATCACCGGCGAAGAGCTCGAGCGCCCGGTCGAGCCGAGCGGTGGACTCGTGCGTGGGCGCGGCCCCCGCGCGACGACTGACCACCGACGGCAAGGGGTCGCGGACGAACCAGGCCAAGGGCGTGTCGAGCGCGGCGGCCAGGTCCACGAGTTCGACGGCCGACACCTTGCGCTCGCCCTTCTCGATCCGCCCGAGCGCCGTACGTTCGATGCCGACCCGATTGGCGAGATGGTCCTGTGTCAGGTCGAGACTCTTCCGCGCGGCCGCGATCCGCTCGCCGAGTACCTTGCCGTCCATATGTGCGATTTTCCCACATCGCGTGCTCGGACACCAGAAGCCGCGCACTCACCTGGCGATCGTCATTCGTCGGGCGTGTCGCGGGGCGGGAGGATGGGTTCGACGTCCGCGTCGCCGCCCTGTTCGATGTGGCGGCCGCGGGCCAGTTCGGCGTCGAATTTCGCGCCGAGCAGGATCGCCACGTTCGACAGCCACATCCACACCAGGAACACGACCGCGCCGGCGAGCGAGCCGTAGACCTTGTTGTAGGAGTCGAAATGGGTTGCGTAGAAGGCGAAGCCGACCGACGCGGCGATCCACAGCGCGACCGCGAGCACGCTGCCCGGGGTGAGCCACCGCAGTCCCGGCTGACGGGCGTTCGGCGCGGCCCAATACAGCAGGGCGATGACCACGCTCACCAACAGCGCCAGCACCGGCCACTTCAAGATCCCCCACGCGGTTACCGCGGCGGGCCCGAACCCCAACCATCGCCCCGCGACCTCGGCGAGCTGCCCGCTGACCAGCACCCCGCCCGCGCACAACACGACCAGCACCACCAGCGCGATGGTCAGGCCGATCTGCAACGGCACCGTCTTCCACAGCGGACGGCCTTCCTCGGCGTCGTAGACCGCGTTCACCGCGCGCACGAACGCCCCGATATACCCCGACGCCGACCACAACGCGATCACCAGACCCGCGATCGCCGCGGGCCCCGCCAGCGACCGCGCGCTCTGCAACTCCTCGAGCACCTGCACCGACGCCGAATTGTCGCCGCCGTAACCGAGTTCGGTGATCGTGTCGATCAGCGACCGCGTCGCCGACGGCCCCGCCAACCCCAGCAGCGCCGACACCACCACCACGCCCGGGAACAGCGAGATCACGCTGTAGTAGGTCAGACCGGCGGCACGATCGGTCAGATCGTCGTTCCACAAAGCGCTCACCGTGCGCCGCGACACGGCCCACCACGTGCCGCGCCGCAACGCCCAAGGGTTGCGAATCCGCTCGGACCCACCGACACCCGTCACCGCGATCTGCGTCATCACCCCGACCTCCCGACTCCCGCCCGAAATACCCGACACCCAGCGGAGCAAACGAACCGCCGGCCCGTGGACTCGCCCACATGCCGCCGCTTGCTCCGGGCGCGCCCCCGTCGTGTTCCCCGCGTCTCCGGCGCCGGTCGCGCTTCGGGCAGCATGAACCGATGGTGCGAGCACTCCTGGACGTCGAGATCACCGAACTTCTGCAAGCCGACACCGTCGCCCGCCTGGCGACCATCGACCCCGACGGCTACCCCCACGTCACCCCGATCTGGTTCCTCTGGACCGCCGACGCGTTCCATTTCACCAGCTACCGCGACCGACCCCACCTCGACCGCATTCACGCCGACCCCCGCGTCGGCCTGGTCATCGACATCGAAGACGAACTCCGCGCCGACGGCGAACGCCCGAACCGCCAGGTCCGCGTCACCGGCGACGCCGTCCTCACCCCCGACACCGACTACCTCTGGACCGATCGCATCCGGGCCAAGTACCTCGGTGCCGCAGGCGACCGCCCGCGGAACCGCGAACGAATCCTGATCACCGTGCGACCACGCGAAATCGTCGCGGTCGCGAGCGTCTGACAGCCGAGGGTTCCAGAGCATCGCGATTCGTTTGCCAGAATCCCATTCTTCCGAGTGTGTGTATCGGCGCGCACGTGACCGAGGATACGAAGGACTACTCCAGCCGCCTCTGGACCGGTACTTCACCTTCGTGCGGTGCGCACTGCACGGAATAAACGTCCGCCTCTCGCGCCGGGGCGTCGGAATGCGCGGCGAACTACGGCGGGATAGCGAAGTAGCCTGGGGCCCATAACAACTCCCAGTAGCGTCAGGCCGAGCCAAGGCCGAACATGGGGAGTCAGTGTCCGGATGCGTCCTTCGTCGTCGTACTCGATCAGAATCGCGTCGCCGATCCGTACTCCCAGGACGCGAGCATCGGCGACGGCGACAGCCGTGTTCCCCTCGCGAATTCGATGACGCCAGGTCAACCCGGACAGTGCGGGCAGCAGGATCGAAAACAGCACCCGCAGATCGTCGTGGCCGCGAAAGACCGCTCGCCCCGCCAGTGGCGAGACCAGTGCGGCGTCGGGGGCCAAAGTGGCGATCACGGCGTCGACGTCGCCCGCCTCGGTCGCGGCGCAGAATGTTGAGACCACGTCATTGGTCGTCAAGGTCGCCCCTTCGGTCGAGCTGTCGCCGCCTCCGTCTGGACCATCGAGTTTCCCGAGCCTGCCGCACGCGGCCATCAGGGTCCGCTGCGGCAGCCGCTGTCGTCGCGATTCACAACTCCGGTCGGTCCCGCCAGGCTACGCGTGGGATCGATCCGACTCTGGGAGGGCTGGAACGGCGGGCCCTCCGCCTGCTCGTTCACGCCAACAACGATCGGCGCGCTCACCCTTCCTGACGGCATAGACCTGGGGCCGCTTCGACCGCGGCTGCGCTCGGTCATCGGCACCAAGGATCGCAAGGTCGGACGGGCTTCGGCGGAACGGTCCCGCCACCTCTTTGCAGGACTCCCGCGCCGCCGGACAGTTGTCCGCCAACGGTTCCGAGTATTCGTTACCCGGCCGTCACCGCAAGGATGCCGGGCCGTCTCGGCGATCCGGTTGAGTCGCGCGCAACACGATGGCGATCGAGAGGGCGAATCATGGTTTCGGGACAAGCAATTCGACAGGACTGGACGGAGGCGTCGGTTCCCGACTGCACCGGACGCGTCGCCGTGGTGACCGGGGCGAACAGCGGCATCGGCTTCCAGACCGCGCGAATCCTGGCGGCGCGCGGCGCGCGGGTCGTGCTGATGTGCCGTGACCTCGACAAGGGCGCGGCGGCCATCGCACGTATTCGACAGGACACACCCGACGCCGAATTGTCCTCGGTGGCATTGGACCTGCTGTCACTGTCCGCGATTCGCGAGGCAGCGGACCGCGTCCGCGCCGAACACCCCCGAATCGACCTGCTGTTCAACAACGCGGGAACCACGTTCACCCAGCGCACCACCTCGGCGGACGGATTCGAGGCCACCCTCGCCACCAACCATCTGGGCCCGTTCGCGTTCACAGGTCTGCTGCTCGACCGGCTCGCTCCGGTGCCGAATTCCCGGATCGTGACGGTGAGCAGCCTGACCTACAAACTCGGCCCGCTCGACCTCGACGATCTCCAGTCCGAGCGCGGCCGCTACCGCAACATGCGCGTGTACGGCCGCTCGAAACTGGCCAATCTGCTGTTCACCCTCGAACTCCAGCGCCGCCTCGCCGCCGCGGGCGCGCCCACCCTCGCCACCGCCGCGCATCCCGGCTCCGCACACACCTCCTTCGGCGACCACATGGGCCCGCTGTCGCGCCGCCTGAACTCCGGCGCACTGCGCCCCCTCGCGGCCTGGACCCAACAGCCCGCCGACCGAGCCGCACTCCCATCCTTGCGCGCCGCCCTCGACCCCGAGGTCTCCGGCGGCGACTTCTTCGGCCCCTCGGGCTGGGGCGAATTCAAGGGCTACCCGGTACTTTCCGAGATCGCCCCGAACGTGATCGACCCGCAGGCGCAGGAACAGCTCTGGCTCGAATCCGAACGCCTGACGGGAGTGGTCTACGACTTCGAGTCCGCTGTACACGGATCGGCCACCGAGGAACCCAGTCACCTCCCACTGTCCACCCCGGCCGGGTAATCCCGAACAGCACCTCCACGTGTCAGCCCTGGACGACTCCCTCTCGAGGCTTGGACCTGGCCCCTTCGGCTAACGACCACCACGCAACCGCTGGCGGCTGTATCGCTCATGGTTGAACTAGCCTGGGTGGTGAGTACGTTCCCGGGTGACTGCTGTAGGAGGAGCTGTGGATGCCCGCGGTGAACAGCGGCTGACGGCTGAGGAGTTCCTGGCTGCGGACCCCGGAGACCTCGCCGCGCGGTTCGGCGGGCCATTCGAGCTGGTGGATGGTCTCGTGGTGCGCTGTCAAGCGCAGAGTCGAGCCCATGACCGGGTGATCCACCGACTCCGACGGGCGCTCGAGGACGCGCACACACCGAACGAACCGTGCCTTGATACCGAGTCCGACACTCCCGTCCGTTTCCCCGACGCCGACGGCGCGCCCGCGGATCGGCGAGCGAACTTCCGGTTCCCCGATCTCATGGTCATCGACTGCGGCCGATGGGATGCCACGACGGTCCTGTCACACATCCGCATGGTCGTCGAAGTGGTCTCCCCCGACAGCATCGGCGACGACACCGAATACAAGCGGAAGCTGTACGCCCGCTCGGGTATTCCGGTGTATCTCGTCATTCACTTCGCCGATGATCGGGAAACCGTCGAGCGTATCGACGAGTTCCGTCTCGACTGGTCCAACAAGCGGTACGCGCTGCACCACGAGCATTGGGACGAACTCGTCGTGGAGGAGCCGATCAAGATGCAGCTATCGTTCACCGACATCGACGGAGTGCGCCGCGAGGAGTGACCGGCTGCTCGAAATCGAACCAGTAATGCGGAGAGAGCCGAGCAGACATTTGCCCGGTATCGATTCATGCGTCGATCTATTGGCCGAACGATCGGCAAGCCCTGATCGGACGACCTCACCCCTTGCCGACATCGCCGCCCACATCTCCGCCAGCGGCAGCGATCATGGCCGCAGAACTCTTGATCAAGATCGTCAGCCGCACGCCGCCATTCCGACGGGTCAACTCTTGGCGGAGAAACAAAAGACCAGGTCCACACACTGTGGACCTGGTCTTTTGTCGGGTGGAGCTAAGGGGACTCGAACCCCTGACCCCCACACTGCCAGTGTGGTGCGCTACCAGCTGCGCCATAGCCCCGGATGTTCGCGCTCGGTTTCCCTCGCGCTTGAAGAAAGTTACACCACGGGCACGTCGGCCTCCAAATCGACTGGACAGAGGCTTGGCGGGGCGGCGGGCACGGGTTAGGATCGAACACATGTTCGATGACAATCGGATCTCCCTCATGGACTTCGGGGCCATGAGTGACGAAGGGTTGGTCGAGGCGTTGCGGCGGGCGCACGGGGCCGTGGCCGTGGCGCAGGCGGCGGAGGTGTTCGCGGCGCGGGAGCTGTATCGGCGGCGGCGGGCGGAGAATGTGCAGCCCGGGCCCGACGGGGTGCGGGCGGGTGAGTTCGCGGTCTCGGAGGTCGCGGTGGCCCTGCACACCGACGAGGCGACGGCGGGGGCGCTGATCGATATCGGGTTGGCGTTGGAGGAGTCGCTGCCGCAGACGCGGCGGGCGTTCGCGGCCGGGTGGTTGGATCTGGCGAAGGTGCGGGTGATCGTGGATTGCACACGGTCGCTGGCGACGGGGGTGGTCGACGTGGTCGAGCAGCGGTTGATCGACAGCGCCTCGCGCAGTGATCCGCGGCGGCTGCGGCAGACGGCGCGGCGGTGGGTGGCGCGGGTCGATCCCGGTGGGGCGCGGCGGCGGCGTGAACTGCGGCAGGACGAGCGGGATGTGCGGATCAGGGCGGTCCAGGACGGGATGGCGGTGTTCGACGGGTTGCTGCCCGCCGTCGGGGCGCAGACGGTGGGGATGCGATTGCGGGAGATGAGTTTGCAGGTGTGCCAACACGATCCGCGCGGCATGCCGCAGCGACGCGCGGACGCGCTGGTGGCGTTGGCGGACGGGTCGGGGCGGTTGCGCTGCCGGTGCGAACGCGGACCGCGGTGTCGGGTCGCGCGAGTGCCGGTGGACACGCCGCGTCGGGCTCTGGTCCAGGTCGGGGTGTCGGCGGAGACGTTGCTGGGGTTGCGGGACGATCCGGCTCAGCTGGCCGGGCACGGGCCGATCGACGCGGCGCTTGCGCGAGCGATCGCGGGGCACGCGCGGTTCCAGGTGGTGCCCGAACGAGAGGCATCAGAAGAACGATCGGACGCGCCGCGCACCTCGGTCTCGCGGCGACCGCCGAGTCCCGGACGGCAGCCGTCCGTTCCCGCCTCCGGCCGTGACCTCTCGGCGGGAAGTCCGACGGACCAGGGCGCGATCAGGCCCGGTACGGAATCGCGCCCGAGGGTTTCGGCACGGGAGACCCGGGCGTTGGACGGGCAGTGCCGCTTTCCGGGCTGCGTGGTTCCCGGCGCGGAAGCCGAGACGGCCCGTCTCGACGGCTTCGTGACGCTCTGCTCGCGTCATCTGCGCCTGAGCACCGCGACGGGGTGGCGGGTCGGCCGCGACGGTGAGCGGGTGCGCTGGACGGCGCCGACCGGCGATTCGCACACCACGACGCGCGAGGGTGCGCGATACCTGTTCCCCCACAACGACACCGGTGCGATGACCCGGGACCGCGTGGGGGACAGGCCGCGGGCGGAGGAGTTGTGTTTCCCGCTGGCGGGTCATGTGCCCACGCACCGGCAGTTGTCGCGGTCGTCGCCGGAGGACGACCTGCCCGAACGGCGCTGATCACAGCGCGGCGCGGTCCGCTGCCCGGTTCGAATGAGGGGGATCTGGCATCGGACCGCGCGTTCGCGCGTCAGCGGGCGGTTTCGACCACCCAGTTCTCGTTGTTGACGTCGAGGCGGGTGGGTCCGGCGAAGACCGCCGGGGTGGCGGCTTTGCCGTCGAGCAGACCGTTGAGTTGGTCGAGCGCTGCTTTGGCGTGGGTGCGGGCGGCTTCGACGCGGGCGCCGGTGGCGACGCACTGCACGGTCTCCTCCCCCGCGCCCGCGTCGCGGGCCAGGTCGGCCAGTTGCTGGTTGGTGAGGTCGCCGCCTTCGTCGGGCTGATCGGTGACGAACAGTTTCTCGTGGAAGGCGGCGTAGACGGGGCCGGACCCGGCTTCGGCGACGCATTCGTTGGCGGCGATGGCGCGGGTCGAGTAGTCCTTGCTGCTGGACTTGGGGTCGAGGAAGTTCACGAACCGGTAGCGCACGGCGAGCGCGCCCTCGTCGACGGCCTGGGCGAGTTCCTGGGAGTAGACGCGCTCGACCTCGCCGCAGGCGGGGCACATCGGGTCCTCGTAGAGGTCGATCGTCTTCTTCGCGTCGACGCGGCCGAGTTGCACCGCCCCGTCGGGCGCGAGCACCGACACCACCGCGGGATTGCGCACCACGCCGTAGCCGTCGTTGCGGACCTCGGCCTCGTCGCGGGTCCAGCGCATCACCAGGATCACGACGAGCGCGATCAGCACCACGGCGACCGCGCCGAGGGCGTAGGTGGTGGTGCTGGACATGGGCCGCGGCGTGTACTTCTGCGGGGATTCGCTCACCCTGACCACTTTGCCGGCACCCCGGCGCGGCGGACCCCGATGGGCGGTGTGTCCGGCCGGGTCAACTGGTCCGCCGGATCGCGGCGTCGGCGATGCGGTGCAGCGCCGCGATGACCGGCGGCGGAAAGGGCGCGTCGGCCAGGGCGGCGGCGGCCTGTTCGGCGCGCGCGGCGATCATGGCCTCGACGCGCGGTTTCGCGGTCGCGGACAGGAGGTCGCGGCAGACGGCGGCGGTGTCCTCGTCGAGGTCGGGATCGCCGAGCGCGGTGCGCAGGCGGTGCGCGTCGGCCGGGGTCGCGTGTTCCAGGGCCAGCGCGATCAGGGCGGTGTGTTTGCCCTCGCGCAGATCCTCCAGATTGGATTTGCCGCTGCGCGACGGGTCACCGAAGACGCCGAGCAGATCGTCGCGCAACTGGAACGCCTCGCCGACCGGGCGCGCGTAGGCGCTCAGGGCGGCGCGCACCTCGCGGTTCGCGTCCCCGAGTGCCGCGCCGAGTAGCAGCGGACGTTCGCAGGTGTAGGCGACGGTCTTGTAGCGCACGATCCGCATCGCCCGTTCCAGGTCGGCGTCGGGTCGGGCGGTGGCGAGCAGGTCCAGGTATTGGCCGTACATGACCTCGGCGCGCATCGAGTCCAGGACGGGCAGGGCGGCGGTGAGCTGGGCGGGGGTGAGCCCGGCGGTGTGCAGGAGTTCGGCGGCCCACACCATGGTCAGGTCGCCGAGGACGATGGCCGCGTCGACGCCGAACCGGTCCGGGTCGGGCCGGTCGCGGTGCCGTGCGCTCAGCGCCCGGTGGACGGTGGGGCGGTCGCGCCGGGTGTCACTGGCGTCGATGATGTCGTCGTGGATGAGGACCGCGGCGTGGAACAGTTCCAGCGACGCCGCGGCCCGCACGACGGGTGCGGGCGCGTCCAGGTCGGCCGCCGCCGACCAGCCCAGCACGCACAGCACCGGCCGGAGGCGTTTGCCGCCGGCGAACAGGAACTCCTCGAGGGTGTCGATGACTTCGTCCGGAAGTCGCCGTGCCGCACCGCTTCCGGCCTTGGCGCGCACGAAGGAGGTCAGCGCCGCGTCGATCCGGGCGCGCACCGCGTCCAGGTCGGGGACGTGCGCGGGAAGGGTGAGGGTGGTCATCGGGGCACCGCGCTCTCATCGGTGGGGGTGAGCAGGCCGTCGATCCGCACCGCGCCGGTGCCGAGACCGGACGGGCGCAGCAGGGCGGTCAGGCGTTGCTGTCTCGGCACGGTCTCGCGAGCGCCGGGACGGTAGCGGGCGTCGAGTTCCCTCTCGGTGTAGCGGCCGGTCTGCTCGTGCCAGTGCGCGATCGCGGCCATCCAGTCGCGCAGTTCGGCGACGCGGCGGTCCAGCGTCTCGCGGGCGAGTTGTCCGAGGTCGGACTCCGCGTAGAGGGTGGGCAGATCGGTGGCGACGATGCGGTCGAACTGTTCGATCCGCGCGGTCATCAGATCCGCGACCATGTCGATCGCCTCGTCGTTGCCGCATTCGAAGAAGGTGCGCAGGACTCGGACGCCGTTGTGTAGATCGCCCTCGTACTCCGTCTCCTTGCGGTAGGAGAACAGGTCGTTGAGCAGCGTGGCGTAGTCGGTGGCGGTGTTCTCCAGGTCGCGCAGGGTCTGCGCGCGGTAGACCTCGGGCGGCACCAGGTCGCCGTGCGAGAGGCGCGACATCGTCTTGGTCAGGTCCGATCCGAAAGTGCGCCTGCGCATCTCGAAGTAGTCGACCGGGTCGGGGATGCGGTCGACCACGTCGTTGGCGACCTCCCATTCGCAGCCTTCGACCAGGTGCATGACCGAGGTGTGCAGTTCCAGGCGCTGCGAGGCGTTCAGGTCGCCCGCGGTGCGCCGCCACAGGTCGGCCAGTCCGCGTTCCAAGGTGTTGACGGCCGGCGGCGACGGGGAGTCGTCAAGGGGCATGAACAGCGCGAAGCGCTCGGTCTGCGCGGCCGCGGCGGCGAGGTCGCGGCGACGGCCGAAGACCTGCGGGTAGTAGTCGTCGAGGTAGGTGCCCCAGGCCAGCCACGCGGCGGAGTTGTCGAGTTCCTCGACGGTCGCGTCGGGGTCCATGCCCGCCGAGCACAGCGCGAAGTCGAACTGGCGCAGGTCGTTCGGCGTCCACAGCGGCATCCCGCCCAGCGCGGGCACGGGTTCGTGCAGCCCGATCGACTCCCCCCAGGCCAGCAGGGTGCGCCGCGCCGAATCCAGCAGCGGGTTCAGCCGCAGCGGGTAGGGCATCGCGACCGCGGGTGGCGGCGTCGGGCCCACCGACTCGAAGCGGGTGTGCACGAGACCGCGGGTCCGCACGTGTTCGGCGCGCGAGGACGGGCGCGGCAACCGCGTCACCGCCGAACCGATGCCGGGCAGCGCGCCGTCCGTGCCCGCGGCCGCGCCGCCCTTGTTCATGTAGCGACTCGACCGCAGATGCCATTCGTGACCGCCCGCCTGCCAGTCCTGCAACCCCTTGGCGTAGGCGTAGACGGCCATCTGCTCGGAGATCTCGACCGTCTCGCGGGCGAACAGCGCAGGGACCTCGGTCAGCGCGGTGTGCTCGAACTGTTGCAGCCGCGAGGTCAGCAGGTCGTTGACCAGGTCGGCCGCGCGCTGGGTGTCGCAGCCGATGAACCGCTCCACCACCAGCACCGCGTTCGCGTTCTCCCCTTCCGAACGCACCTCGCGTTCGTAGGAGAACAGGTCGTTGCGCAGGTGCACGGCGTCGGCGAAGGTGTCGCGCAACACCTCCAGCGGCCTGGTCGCCGCGAGATGATCGGGGATCTCCGCGCCCACGGCGTGCTCGACCAGTCCGGCCGACCACGGCGCGCCGCCGACCTGCCTGCGCATCTCGATGTATTCGATCGGATTGGCCACCCGGCCTTCGTTGATGTTGGCCAGTTCCCAGCGCGACTCCTCGAGCAGCGCTCTGGTGGTCTCGGCGAAACGCCGCCGCCAATCCTTCGACATGGTGGGCACGGTGCGCGTCCACAGGTCGGCCAGGCCGAGTTCGACGGGGTTGGTCGGTTCGGGCATCGGTTCGTCCGACAGCGGCATGAACGCGCGCAACCGGTCCAGGTAGTCCTTCGCGCCGACGGTGTCGCGGGTGCGTTTGAACAGTTCCAGGAAATGGTCGTCGAAGTAGAACACCCAGACGTACCAGTCGGTGATCAGCGCCAATTCGCGGGCGTCGCAGTCGGGATGGGTGTAGGCGCACAGCAAACCGTAGTCGTGCCGCTCGAGATCGGTCGCGTCCCAGATGTGATGGCCGGACTGCTCGGCGAAGAACCCCATCTCGGCCGCCCACCGCCGTGTGTGCGCACGCGCGGAATCCAGGTGCGGATTGAGCCGGGCCGGGTACGGCATGTAGAACTCGGGAAGCTCGAAGGGCTGCACGGTATCTCCTGTTCTCGACATGTCGGTCACCGGTTCCGGTGCGAGACCAGATGGGCGAGGGTGATCAGATCCGCGGCGCGGGCGGGGTCGGCGAGGTTGTCGACGGCGGCGCGCACGTGCCGTTCGGCGTCGAGCAGCGCCCGGCGTCGGCCACCCGCCGACTCCACCAACCGCGCGACCCGCTCGGTGTCGACGGCGGCGCCCGTCTCGTAGACGGCGGCCAGTTCCGAGGCGGCGGAGGTGCCCGAACCGAGCGCCGCGAGCACGGGCAGGGACATGCTGCGGCGGGCCAGATCCCGGGCGGGTTTCCCGGTGACGCCCGGATCGCCCCAGATCCCCATGAGATCGTCGACGAACTGGAAGGCCATCCCGAGATCCCGGCCGAACGCGGTCATCCCGGCGACGGTGTCGGCGTCCGCGCCCGCGCACAGCGCGCCCAGGGCGCAGGCGCACCCCATCAGCGAGCCGGTCTTGGCCATCGCCATACGCCCGTAGGCACCGAGGTCGACGCGCACGCCGGGCCCGGAACGGCAGTCCTCGTGCTGGCCGCGGCACATCTCGATGACGGTCAGTTCGATCTCGGCGACCGCGGCGGCGGCCACCGCGGCCGACAGTCCGCCCACCAGCGTGCGCACGGCCAGCGCGTGCAATGCGTCGCCGAGCAGGATGGCGTCGGCCGGACTCCACACCGTCCACACCGCCGGGCGACCGCGACGGTTGCGGTCGCCGTCCATGACGTCGTCGTGCAGCAGCGTGAAGTTGTGCACCAGTTCGACGGCGGCCGCGGCGGCGACGGCGGCGCGTGGCGGCGCGCCGCAGGCGGTGGCGGCGCTGACCGTCAGCGCCGGACGCAGCGCCTTGCCCGCGCGCGCCGAGACCGGTGCGCCCTCGGCATCGCACCAGCCGAAGTGGTAGCCGCCCATGGCGCGCAGCGGTTCGGGCAGGGTGGCGACCGCCTCCCGCAGCGCGGGTTCGTACAGAACCCGGGTGCGCGCGAGGATCGCCTCGGCGCGCTCGGTCGCCGAATCGGTCGAAGTCGTTGCGGGAACTGCCGATTCACTCATCATTGGTCCTCATCTCGAAGGGCCTGACCTGCCACGGGGCGAACACGGCGGCACGGATCCGGGGGATCCACCGCGCCGCGGGGACGAGCGAGCCGAACGAAGAACCGGAGACCGACTGCCTGCGAACCTCGGTTATTCGAACGAATTAACCTACGGGACAGCACATTCCGAACGGGTTAGATGGTAGGGCCGCGGACCCGGTTATCGCGTGGGAAACCCCGAACATCCCGTTCGGTCCGCTCCGCGGATGGTTACGACACGAACACGATCGAATCTCGCTGCGGCAACAGCGAGTACGGCCCGGCGACGCAATCCGCGTCAGTGGTGCGCGGGCCGGTCCGCGCACCCTTCGGGCGAGGTGGCATGCGCCTTCCCGGCGGCCTCACGGCCGACTCCCTCGACGGCGGCGTCCGCGGAAACGGAGCCCTCCGGGGCGGAGTCCGGTGACGAGGAGTCCCGGCCGGTACCGTATTCGCGCCACGCGGAATCCGCGGACGCGCTCTCGGTGACGGCCGCGGACGCGCTCTCGGTGACGGTCACCGCGTCGGCGAAGGATTCGGCGTCGGCCCGGGTCTCGGCGTCGGCGACGGTCTCGAGCAGAACCGGGCGGTCCCGGCGCAAGGGTTCGGGCACCACTGCCCAGTACAGCGCGGCCAGCGCCAGCAGCGCGCCGGTGACGGGCAGCGCTACGCCGAAGGAGGTCCGTTCGGCCAGCGCGCCGATCGCGATCGGCCCGATGACGGTGCCGAGGTCGGCGGCCATCTGGAAGCCGGCGAGCACGGGTCCGCCGCGTGCCTTGGGGCCGATGATGTCGGCCAGCGCGGCCTGCTGGGCGGGGGTGAGCATGCCCGACCCGATGCCCGCGACCACCGAGGTGCCCAGCAGCCAGACCAGATTCGGCGAGTAGCCCAGGCCCGCGGTGCCCACCGCGCAGATCAGCGCGCCCGCCACCAGGAACGGTTTGCGCCCCCAGCGATCCGACAGTCCGCCCGCCCAGAACAGCACCGCCACATTGCCCGCGGCGAACGCCGTCAGCGCGACGCCCGCCATCCCGGAGGGCTGGTCGAGCACCTCCACCACCAGCAGCGGCACCAGCGCCATCCGCACGCCGAAGATGGCCGCGCCGTTGGCGAAGTTCGACCACAGCACCGCCCGGTACTCCGGCCGCCGCAGCGCCGCGGTGAAACTCATCAGACGCAGTTCCCCCGACAGTTCGGGGGCCGCGAGTCGGGAGTTGCGCAGACTCAGGTGCACCGCGAGCGTGGTGATCAGCAGCGCGACCGCGTAGATCACGAACGGCGCGCGCAACCCGAGGCCGGCCAGTCCGCCGCCGACCAGCGGACCGCTGACCGACCCCACCAGGAAACTCGTCGACCACAGGCTCGACACCCGACCGCGCTGATCGGACGGCGCGATCCGGATCAGCAGCGCCAGCGAGGACACCGTGAACATGGTCGACCCGATACCGCCGACCGAGCGCAACACCAGCAATTGCCAATAGGTCTGGGCCAGGGCGCTCGCCCCGGTGGAGGCCGCCACGATCAGCAGACCGCCCAGGTAGACGCGGCGTTCGCCGAGGCGCTGCACCAACCGTCCGCTGACCGGCGCGAACAGCAGTCGCATGGCCGCGAACGCGCTGACGATCGCCGAGGCCGCCGCCACGCCCACGCCGAAACCGCGGGCGAACTGCGGCAGCACCGGTGCGACCAGGCCGAATCCGATCGCGATGACGAACGCCGCGCCGACCAGCACCCAGATCTCGCCGGGCAGCGCCCGAGCGCCGCCGGGCCTACTCACCCGTCAGCGCCTGCCCCACCAACTCCTGCGCGGCCGCCTGGACCCGGACCAGGTGGTCGGGACCGTGGAACGACTCGGCGTAGATCTTGTACTTGTCCTCGGTGCCGGAGGGCCGCGCCGCGAACCAGGCGTTCTCGGTGGTGACCTTCAGCCCGCCCAGCGGCGCGCCGTTGCCGCGCGCCCGGGTGAGCACGGCGGTGATCGGTTCGTCGGCGATCTCGGTGGAGGTGATCATGTCCGGTGTCAACTTCGCCAGCAGTGCTTTCTGTTCCGCGGTGGCCGCGGCGTCGATGCGGGCGTAGGCGGGAGCGCCGTAGCGACGCTCGAGTTCGACGTAGCGGGCCGAGGGACTCTGCCCGGTGACCGCGGCCACCTCGGCGGCCAGCAGGGCCAGCAGGATGCCGTCCTTGTCGGTGGTCCACACGCTGCCGTCGTGGCGCAGGAACGACGCGCCCGCGCTCTCCTCGCCGCCGAAGGCGAGACTGCCGCTGAACAGGCCGGGCACGAAATACTTGAAACCGACCGGCACCTCGTGCACGTCGCGGCCCAGCACCCCGACGACGCGGTCGATCATCGAGGAGGTGACCACCGTCTTGCCGATCTTGGTCAGCGCGTCCCAGCCCATCCGGTTCGCGATCAGGTACTCGATCGCGACCGCGAGGAAGTGGTTGGGATTCATCAGCCCGCCGTCGGGGGTGACGATGCCGTGGCGGTCGGCGTCGGCGTCGTTGCCGGTGGAGATGTCGTAGTCGTCCTTGATCGCGACCAACCCGGCCATCGCGTAGCGCGAGGACGGGTCCATGCGGATCTGCCCGTCGCTGTCGAGGGTCATGAACCGCCAGGTCGGGTCGACGAACGGGTTGACGACCTCGATCTCGAGGTCGTAGCGCTGGCCGATCTCCTCCCAGTAGTCCACGCTGGCGCCGCCCATCGGGTCGGCGCCGAGGCGGATGCCCGCGCCCCGGATCGCGTCCAGGTTCAACACATTGGGCAGGTCGGTGATGTAGTGGTCGAGGTAGTCGTAGCGCTGCACGCTCGACTTCATCGCCGCGCCGAGTGTGACCCGCTCGACCCCCGCGAGTCCGCCGCGCAGCAGTTCGTTGGCGCGCGCGGCGATCGCGTCGGTGGCCTTGGTGTCGGCCGGGCCGCCGTGCGGCGGGTTGTATTTGAAGCCGCCGTCGCGGGGCGGATTGTGCGAGGGTGTGACCACGATGCCGTCGGCCTGATGCCTGGTGCCGCCGCGATTGTGGCGCAGCACAGCGTGACTGAGCGCGGGCGTCGGGGTGTAGCGGTCGCGGGAGTCGATGATCGCGGTGACGCCGTTGCCCGCGAGCACCTCGAGCGCCGTCGTCCACGCGGGTTCGGACAGCGCGTGGGTGTCACGGGCCAGGTAGACCGGGCCGGTGATGTCGCGGGTGGCGCGGTATTCCACGATCGCCTGGGTGATCGCCAGGATGTGCGCCTCGTTGAACGCCGCGTCCAGACTCGACCCGCGATGGCCGGAGGTGCCGAACGCCACCCGCTGGCCCGGGTCCTCGGGATCGGGCACGCGGCTGTAGTACGCCGTCACCAGGTGCGCGATGTCTTCGAGGTCGGTGGGCCGTGCGGGACGCCCGGCTCGATCATGGGCCATGCTCGGGTCTCCCTTCCGTGTCGGCTGCGCCCGGCTCGTCATCAGGATCATGTCCGCGACCGCCCGGTCGCGTCGTCGAGCGCGCCGAGCCCCGCCGAACCGACAATGTTAACGGTCGCGGTCCCGGACGGCAGCGCCGCCCGGAAACAGCTGCCGACGGGGCGATCCGCGCGGCGGGATCGTTCGTGCGCCCTCGCGACCCGCATGCCTGACCCCTTCCGTGAGCGTTCCAGGTTATCGGTCCCCCGGGGGACGCCGCGCGCCCCCGCGACCGCCGCACCGGATTCGAGCAGTCTACGAATCGCACGCCGGTGTGGCGAAAAACCGGTGCGCGGTCGGGCGCGACGAACCCGGCCCCGGGTGCGATCATGATCGGTGCAGTCGGCGTCGAGCCGACCGCCGTCGGTTCGACTCTATCGGTCGGCCGCCGGACCGATCCGCGCCGGGACGCGACGCGAATCCTCCGCGGTCCCGATCGGCGCGGGCCGACGGCCCCTCGACGATCCACGATCCACGACGGTTCCTCATGTCCCATCCATTCCCTCACCCATTCCGGGAGCGATTCATGGCGGCACGACAGCCCGACACCACCGCGGCGCGACGACCCGCGCGCACACCGTCGACCGACGGAACGCGGCTACGACGGGCACCTTCGACACGGGGGCTACGGCGACTGGCCGCGGCGGCGTTGTCGGCGGCCGCGTTCGGCGTCGCCTTCGCCGCCCCGGCGCCCGCCGCGCCGCTCTACCCGACTCCGGACCCGGACGCTTTCTACTGGGCCCCACCGGATCTCGCGAACTTCCAGCCCGGCGACGTCGTGCGCAGTCGCGTGGTCTCGGCCGCGGCCTTCCCCGGTGCGACCGCCTGGCAGTTGCTGTTCCGCACCACCGATTCGCAGAACGCGCCGATCGCCGCGGTCACCACGGTGCTCGTCCCGCCGGGCGGGGGGAACAACCGTCCGCTGGTCTCCTACCAGCCCTTCGTGAATTCGCTGGGCACCCGGTGCGCGCCCTCGCACACCCTGTTCGACGGCGGTCTCCAGGAAGCGCCCGCGCTGAACGTGCTGCTCGCGCGCGGATGGGCGTTGGCCGTGCCCGATCACCTCGGCCCCACCAGCGCCTACGGCGCCGCCAAACTGGGCGGTCGCATCACCCTCGACGGCGTCCGCGCGGCCAAGCGTTTCCAGCCCGCGGGGCTGGCGGGCAGTCCGGTCGGGATGGCGGGCTATTCCGGCGGCGGCATGGCCACCGGGTTCGCGGCGGCGCTGGCCCCGGAGTACGCACCGGAACTGCCGATCGTCGGCGTCGCGCAGGGCGGCGTCCCGGTCAACATCGGCAAGCTCGCCCTGGAGGTGGGCGGTACGCCGAATCCGTTGTTCGGCTTGGGTTTCGCCGCCGCGATGGGCTTGGAACGGGAGTATCCGGACCAGTTGGTGATGGATCGCATCCTGAATCCGCAAGGCGCGGCGCTGCGGGCCCGACTGGTGAACGCGTGCACCGAGGAGATCATCGCCGCCGGCGCGAACCGCAGCTTCGACGAGGTGTTCACCGGCGGGATGGAGGCCGACGACACCACCGTGCGCATCCTGCACGAGAACAGCCTCGAAACCTTCCCCGGCGTGCCGCGCACCCCGGTCTACCAGTGGCACGGCGCGGCGGATCAGGTGAGTCCCGCTCTGGTGCGCGAGGTTTCGGGCCGCTACTGCGCCTCGGGCACGCCCGTGCAGTTGGACATGATCCCGGGCGCCGACCACGCCTCCGCCATGCTCCAAGGCATTCCGCGCGCCTTCGACTACCTCGGCGACCGATTCGCGGGCGCGCCCGCGCCGACCAACTGCTGAGACCGCCGACGAGGCAGCGCCCGCGTCGAGTGACGCGGGCGCTGCCTGTCGAGCCGTAATTATCTCTCGGAGAGCAGTTCTCAGTGCGCGAGCACCGGCTCTCCTTCGGCGGGCACGGGCGCTTTGTTCGGCAGCAGCACCGCGGCCAACGCGGCGCCGACGACGAAGATCGCGGTGGCCCACCAGAAGCTGGTCGTGTAGCTCTCGATCTGCGCCTGGGCCAATGCGGTCGGATCGGTCGGGCGCGAGGCCAGGTAGTCCGAGGCGGCCGAGGCGGCGATGGTGCTCAGCAGCGCGGTGCCGATGGAGCCGCCGACCTGCTGGCTGGTGTTGATCATCGCCGAGGCCACGCCCGCGTCCTCGTGCTGGACCGCCGAGGTCGCGCCCTGGAAGGCGGTGGACATCGCACCGCCCAGCCCCAGACCCATGAGGATCAGCGCGGGCAGCACATGGGTGACGTAGGCGGTGTCCAGCCCGATGCTGGTCAGCCAGCCCATGCCCGCGGCGGCGATCAGGAAGCCCGCCGTCACCACGACCTTCGGTCCCACGCGCGGCAGGATCAGCGACGGGGTGGTGGTGGAGGACACGATCATCGCGGCCACCATCGGCAGGAAGGCCAGACCGGTGGTGATCGGGGTGTAGCCCAGGCTCAGCTGCAAGTAGTAGGTCAGGAACAGGAAGATGGCGAACATCCCGATGCCCATCACGAACACCGTCATGTAGGAGCCGCCGCGGGTGCGGTCGAGCAGGATGCGCATCGGCAGCAGCGGGTGGGCGACCTTGGTCTCGACGACGACGAACACGGCCAGCAGCGCGGCGCCGCCCAGCAGGAACGCCAGGGTGACCGGGTTGGTCCAACTGGTGGTCTCGGCGTGGGAGAAGCCGTAGACGATGCCGAACAGCGCGGCGGTGACCACGGCGGTGCCGGGGATGTCGAGTTCGGGCCGCTGGGTGACCGTGTGCTTGGCCAGCAGCGCGACCGCGCCGACCAGTGCCACGGCGGCGAAGAGCAGGTTGACGAACATCACCCAGCGCCACGAGGCCCATTCGGTGAGCATGCCGCCCAGCAGCAGGCCCAGCGCGCCGCCGGTGCCCGCGACCGCGCCGAAGATGCCGAAGGCTTTCGCGCGTTCGGCGGGTTCGGTGAAGGTGACCGTCAGCAGTGAGAGCGCGGCGGGGGCGAGCAGCGCGCCGAAGACGCCTTGGCCGACGCGGGCCGCGACGAGCATCTCGAAACTGGTGGCCGCGCCGCCGAGGGCGGAGGCGACCGCGAAGCCGATCAGGCCGACGATGAAGGTGTTGCGGCGGCCGAACAGGTCGCTGAGGCGGCCGCCGAGTAGCAGCAGGCTGCCGAAGGCCAGCGCGTAGCCGGTGACGACCCACTGCCGGTCGGCGGCGCCGAAGCCGAGGTCGAGTTGGGCGGCGGGCAGGGCGATGTTCACGACGGTCGCGTCCAGCACGACCATCAACTGGGCGACGCCGAGCACGGCGAGCACCCACCAGCGCAGGGCGTGCGAGCCCCGCTTGTCGGACTTCTTCTCGATGGTCGGGGGCGCTGCCCCCTGATCGATGGCGGTAGTCATAGGTCCCCTCTATGTCTGTGCGCGGCTTTGGACTCTTGGCTTATACGGAGATACCATCTCCGCTTATACATCGACGATAACAGAAGAACGGAGGTACTACCTCCGCTTAATCCCGGTCGTTGGTAACATGTCGGTGTGAATCACGCCACGGCCCCCGCACCGCCCCGCCGCCTGCGTGCCGATGCCGCTCGCAATCAGCAGCGCATCGTCGCTGCCGCGCGCGAACTGTTCGCCGATCACGGCTTGGAGATCACCCTCGACGACGTCGCCGAACGCGCGGGCGTCGGCGTCGGCACGGTCTACCGCCGCTTCGCGAACAAGAAGGAACTGATCGCCGAGGTCTTCGAGCAGAACGTCGCGGAATTCGCGGCCGCCGCCGAGGAGGCCGCCCGCCACGACGACGCCTGGCTCGGCCTGGTCCAGTTCTTCGAGTACGCGTGTCGACACCTGGCCACCAACCGCGGCTTCAGCGAGGTCATGCTCGAACTCGAAGAGGACGACGTCGACCGGTTCGCCTCGGTGCGCGATCGGATGAAGCCCACCATCGCCGGCGTGATCGAACGGGCCGCCGCCGCGGGCGCGCTGGCCCCCGGGGTGGAGGCCAGCGATTTCTTCGCCCTGATCCACATGGTCGACGCCATCGCGGAGTTCTCCAAACCGGTGAATCCCGCTACCTGGCAACGGTATATGGCCATCGCGCTCAACGGCGTCCGCTCGGATTCGGTGCCGCGCCGCGAGTTGACCGCGCCCCCGTTGACCGACGACGAGGTCGACCAAGCCAAAACGCACACATGCGTGGGCCGTCGACGCTGATTCCGCGCCACCCCGGGAGCCCGGGCCAACTTCCCGCTACGAAATTCGCCAACCGGTGGCGCGGGTCACCCGCCGTGACCTAATGTTGGTCAAATGACCAACTGGGTGAACTGGGCGGGCGATCAACGGTGCGCGCCCGCGACCGTCGCCTCACCGCGCGACCTCGCCGAAGTCTCGGGCGTGCTGACCGAGGCCGCCGCGCGCGGCAGCACCGTCCGCGTCGCCGGAGCGGGGCATTCCTTCACCGACGCCGTACTCACCGACGGCGTGCTGATGGATCTGTCGCGGATGAACCGGATCCTCGACATCGACGGCTCGACCGGACTGGTCCGCGTCCAGGGCGGCCTCACCCTCGACGCCGCGAGCGCGGCCCTGCACACCGCCGGACTGGCCTTCCCCAACCTCGGCGACATCGACGTGCAGACCATCGCCGGAGCCACCGCGACCGGCACCCACGGCACCGGCGCGCGCCTGCCCAACCTCTCGGCCGCCGTCGAATCGGTGCAGGTCGCCCTGGCCGACGGCACCCACGTCGAACTCGACGCCGCGAGCGATCCGGACGGGTGGCGCGCCGCGCGGGTCAGCGTGGGCGCGCTCGGCGTGGTCACCGCGATGACCTTGCGCATGGTGCCCTCTTTCGTCCTCGAGGGCGTCGAGCGACCCGTTCCCGTCGAGGAGGTCCTCGCGGACCTGGACTCCTACCTCGACGACAACGACCACTTCGAGTTCTACATGTTCGCCCACAGTCCGATCGCGATGACCAAGCGCAACAACGTGGTCGACCTGGTCGAACAACCGCGCGGCAAGGCGGTGGACTGGCTCGCCGACATCCTGTTGTCCAACCACACCTTCGACGCGCTGTGCAGGCTGGGCCGCGTCCAACCGCGGCTGATCCCGTGGATCCACCGCGGCGCGGCGCACGCGGGCAGCTACCGCCGTCAGGTCGATCGCTCCTACCGGGTCTTCGCCTCCCCCAGGCTGTTCCGGTTCACCGAGATGGAATACGCCGTCCCGCGCGAACATTCGGTCGACGCGATCCGCGAGATCAAGGAATTGACCAAGCGTTTCCACGTCACCATGCCGATCGAGGTCCGCTGGGTCGCACCCGACGACGCGCTCCTCTCGCCCGCTGGCGGACGCGAGACCTGCTACATCGCCGTGCACCAGTTCCGCGGCGCGGAATGGGAACCGTATTTCCGTGCCTGCGAGCAGGTCTTCGACCGCTACGCCGGCCGACCGCACTGGGGCAAACGGCACTTCCAGACCGCCGCGACCTTGCGCGAGCGCTACCCGGACTGGGAGCGTTTCGCCGCGGTGCGCCGCCGCCTCGACCCGAGCGGCCTGTTCGCCAACGACTACGTGCACCGGGTGCTGGGCCGGCTCGACTGAACCGACCGGTTCTCAGCCCGCGACGTCTTCCCGCGCGGCCAGCAGTTCGGCGACCAACCGCGGCACGGCCGCGCCGATCGGTTCCCGCACGACCTCGGTGGCGATCGAATCGTAGGGCGTGGGTTCGTTGTTGACGATGATCAGATCCGCGCCGTTGCGCACCGCGATCGCGCACATCGAGGCGGCGGGTTCGACCTGCAACGAGGTGCCGATGGCGAAGAACAGGTCGCTGGTCTCGGCCGTCAGCGTCGCCTTCAGCATGCTGCGCGGTTCCATCTGCTGCCCGAACATCACCACCCCGGCCTTGAGGACGCCGCCGCAGTCCGGGCAGGGCGGATCGGCTTCGCCCGCGGCCACGCGGTCCAACGCGGCGGCCATACTCGTGGCGTAGTCGCATTCGACACACACGACGTCGAACATGTTGCCGTGGATCTCGATCACCCGATCGACCGAGGAACCGGCGCGCTGGTGCAGGCGGTCGATGTTCTGGGTGATGATCGTGACCGCGCGGCCCGCCTTCTCGAGATCGGCGAGCGCGCGATGGGCCGCGTTGGGTTCGGCCCGCCAGGCGGGGTTGTCGCGGCGGGCGAGCCAGGAGCGCTGCCGGAGTTCGGGGTCGGCCAGGTAGTTGTCGTAGGTCGACATCAGTTCGGCGATCGGGTCTTCGGTCCAGACTCCGCGCGGGCCGCGGAAGTCGGGAATGCCGGAATCGGTGGAGATGCCCGCGCCGGTCAGTACGCCGATCCTGCCCCGCCGTTCGCGCCACTCGCTCGTCATACTGTCGAGGGTAGGTGCGGTGGCCGGTCTCAGCCGGCGATCTTCGTCCATACCAGACAGAGAAGATGAGACGTTGCTATGCTAATTATCTCATCTTCCTTACCTCGGTAGATCAAAGGAGATCGCAATGACCGCGTCCACCGCAGTCGAGACCATCGAGGCGCGCGACCTGCCGCCCCGCCGTCCCTTCGGACCCGGATCGCGGATGTGGGACGAGACCGGCCTGGTCACCTTCTCCCTGACCGCCGGAGCCGCGTTCCTGCTCCAGACCATGGAACCCACCATCTCCGCGGTGGTCGACAAGCACTCCACCTTCCGCACCGATCCCACCGGCCGCGCCCTGCGCAGCCTCGCCTCGGTGATGATGTGGGTCTACGCGGGCGAGGAAGGCGTCGCCGAAGCCGACCGCCTGCGGTCCATGCACGCCACGCTCAACACCACCACCCCCGACGGCGTGCGCCACACCGCCCTGTCCAGCGGCCCGTGGGCCTGGGTGCTGCACACCGGCACCTTCGCCTTCACCACCAACTCCAAGTACTTCGCGCGCACCCCGCTCACCGAACAGGACAAGCAGGACTACTACGCCGAGGCGGTCCAACTGCTGCGCAACTTCTCCGTGCCGCCCAAGGAGATTCCCGAGGACTTCGCCGCCTTCGAGAAGTACTTCCAGGACATGCTGGAGAACCACCTGGTCGCCACCGACACCGCGCGCGACTACCTGCGCACCATCCGCTCGGTCGGCGCGCCCAAGCAGCTACCCCGCGCCCTGGTCCCCGTCTGGCGGGCCGCCGTCGCGCCGATCGGCAAGCTCCAGCACTTCGTCACCATCGGCACCACACCCGAGATCGCCCGGCAGAAGCTGGGACTCGAGTGGACCGAGGAGGACGAGCGCAAGCTGAAGATCATCGGCCGCGTCATCGCCTACGGCCTGCCCCTGCTGCCCGAACGCCTGCGCTACTTCCCCATCGCCTACGAAGCCCGCCGCCTCGAACGCGACCGCGCCCGCCTGCGCGCGGTCATCACCAAGCGCCCGATCTGAGCCGCCCGCCCGTTCAGGGACACGCTCGGGACGCTCCCGTCGCCGCACCGCGCACCGATGTCCGGTGCGCGGTGCGGTTTTTCGAGCGCACCCCCTCCCACCAGCGCGGCAATCGCGGGGCAACCGTCGCCGATCGGGCCCAAGCGGCGTCAGAGGTGCCCGTCCCGAACGGCCGTATGTCCGTATCCCTTACGCTACGACAGCGTTTCGGCACCGACCGGGCGTCACGGCACACCCCTGGTTCGTTCGTTCTCCACACCGAAAGGCGCTCGATGGCCCACACACCCAGTGTGCTTTTCGTCTGCGTACGCAATGCCGGCTCCTCACCCATGGCCGCCGGATTCCTCACCGCGCTCGCGGGCGAGCGCATCGAAGCCCGTACCGCCGGCAGCGACCCCGCGGGCGCACTCGATCCCGTCGCCGTCGCCGCCATGGCCGAGGTCGGTATCGACATCTCCGGCGCGACCCCCAAGGGGCTCACCGACGAAGCCGTCGGCCTGTCCGACGTGGTCGTCACCATGGGCTGCGGCGAAGCCTGCCCGTACTTTCCCGGCATCAGCTACCGCGACTGGGTCGTCCCCGACCCGACCGGGCAGAGCATCGAGGTCGTCCGCACGGTCCGCGACCGGATCCGCATCCTGGTCGAGAACCTCATCGCCGAACTGGTTCCCGCGCCCACGCACTGACTGTCCGATTCGTTCAAGACGGACCGCGACGGCCCCGCCTACGCTGCCGGTATGACTCCACAACTGGACTTCATCGGCATCGTCGTCTCCGACATGGCCGCCTCGCTGACCTTCTACCGCCGCCTCGGCCTGGAATTCCCGGCGGGCGCCGAGCAGGCCCCGCACGCCGAGGCCACCACCGCGAGCGGCGTCCGTCTCGCCCTCGACACCGAGGACACCGTGCGCTCATTCCACCCCGAGTGGACCGCCCCGCGTGACGCGGGCCGCGTCGCCCTCGCCTTCCGCTGCGCCGATCCCGCCGAGGTCGACGCGGTCTACGCCGACCTGACCGGCGCGGGCTACCGCGGCGAACTGAAGCCGTGGGACGCGCCGTGGGGGCAGCGCTACGCGGTCGTCAACGATCCCGACGGCAACGGCATCGACCTCTACGCCGCACTCGGGTAGGGCCCCGCTAGATACCGAGCAGCAGACCGAGCGGCATGCCCGCCAGGGACCGCACCTCCCGGGACAGATGGGCCTGGTCGGCGAATCCGGTGACGGCGGCGACCTCGGCGGGCGCGGTCCCGTTGCGCGCCAACGCGACCGCGCGGCGAAAGCGCAGGATGCGGGCGAGCGTCTTGGGACCGTAGCCGAAGGCCGCCAGCGAGCGGCGGTGCAGCAGGCGCGCGTGCAGGCCGGTGCGCTCGACCGTCTGGGCCACCGTCAGGCCCGCGTTCGCCGCGGCGACGATGCCGCGCAGCACCGGGTCCGGCGGGTCCGTCGCGGCGGCCCGCTCCAGCGCCACCGCCTCGAGCGCGCCGAGCCTGTCCCGCGCGTCGTCGATGGACTCGGTCAGCGCGCGCACCCGCGCCGCGGGCCACAGGTCGGCGAGCGCCACCCGACGGTCGCGCAACTCCTCGGCGGGCACACCCAACAACGCGGGCGCGGTGCCCGGGTAGAAGCGGATGCCGGCGAACTCGGCCCCGACCGGGGCCTCCGGCTGGAACGCCGTGGTGTCCGGCCCGGCCACGACCAGCGCGCCCGAGCGCCACATCAGGTCGATACAGCCGTCCGGCAGCACCGGAACACGCGCGTCACCGGGAGCCAGGGTGCGCTGCCACAGCACCGCGCCGGGCAGGCGCGAATCCCGCTCCCGATAGGCCGTCGTCGCCGTCCGCACACCCCGAGGCTACCCAGCGCGGCGGTCGGGCGATCAGTTCGGGATCGGGGTCACCCCGCGCGGGGCGACCAGCACCTCCCGCTGCCCCTCCGCGGGCAGGCGCGCACCGGTGTCCTTGCACGCGACACTCACCTCGGCGGCGGGCGGTGAGGAGAACGTCCACAGGGTGACCCACTCCGTACCGCCGATTTCCTCGCGCTTCTTCAGGTCCGAGGAACGCAGATCCTCATTGCGGCCGGAGCCGTCGGTTACCGTGCAGCGCAATCCCGTCAGCGCGTCACCCCACCCGGCGGGCGCTTTGATGTCCATGACGGCGTCGGCGGGCACGACGACCGTTCCCGACTGCCCCACCGGAATCCGCGTCCCGGCCGAAGCGGGCGGCGCGGGTTCGGCGACGGGCTCCGGCGGCGGGGGCTGCGGAGCCTCGACGGTGGTCGGCGCCGCCGTGACGGACGAGGTCACGGCCGCTTCGGAAGAATCGTCGCCGGAACAGCCCGCGACGGTGGCGGCCAGCACCAGAGGCGCCGCCATCCAGAACAGTCTCACAGGTCAACCCTTCGTCGAGCCCGCGCGGGCGCGCGCGGGCCGGATCAGCGATCGAACACAGCGAAAAACGTCTTGCGCGAAGAACAATACAGGGGCACGAAATGCGCAATTGATCGGCAAATGAAATCCGTGCGCGCGCGGTAATTCCCACTCGAACACGGATCGGGAACGGGGACTAGGATCTCGCGGGTGTCGCGACAGTGCCGTCGCCACCCATTTCCGGTCGCCTTTGTCTTGGAGAACCCTAGATGACGTTCACCGTCGCATTCCACACTCTCGACGTCCCCACCCCGGACGGAGCCGCGGACGCGTACCTGGCCCATCCCGACGACGGCCGCGCCCACCCGGGCGTGCTGTTGTTCATGGACGCCTTCGGCCTGCGTCCGTGGTTGCGGGAGATGATCGAGACGATCGCCGCGCGGGGTTACACGGTGCTCGCGCCGAATCTGTTCCATCGCACCGGCCCGGCCCCGGTGCTGCCCGTCCCGGATTTCACCGAACCGGGCGCGCGCGAAAAGTTCTTCGCCGACCTCGAACCCGTGCGCAAGGCGCTCACCCCGGAACTGGCGCTGCGTGACGCGGGCGCCTACCTGAACTGGCTCACCGGTTCCGAACTCGTCGTTCCGGGCGGGATCGGTGTGACCGGCTACTGCCTGGGCGGGCGCCTCGCGCTGCGCGTCGCCGGGGAATTCGGGCCCGCGATCGCGGCCGCGGCGAGCTTCCACGGCGGTTTCCTCGCCGCCGAGGAGATGTCCGACAGCCCGCACCACACCGCCGAGCGCAT
This sequence comes from Nocardia takedensis NBRC 100417, assembly GCF_000308695.1. Taxonomy (GTDB): domain Bacteria; phylum Actinomycetota; class Actinomycetes; order Mycobacteriales; family Mycobacteriaceae; genus Nocardia; species Nocardia takedensis. The sequence goes on from NZ_BAGG01000093.1 coordinate 281,616, forward strand.
CGAGGCCGAGGTTTTCCTGGCGCACGCCGAGAACGACCATTCCATGCCCGCCGAGCAGATCGCGGTGCTGGACAAGGCGCTGGCGAGCGCCGGGGTCGAATTCACCTCGGTCGTGTATCCCGGTGCGGCGCACGGCTTCACGATGCAGGACATTCCGACCTGGAACGCCGAGGCCTACGAGCGGCACCTGAGCGACCTGTTCGCCTTGCTCGAGCGGAACCTGTCCACCGAAGCGGCCTGACCACCGGCCGCCCGACCCGAAGGACCGCGATGACACCGACCGCGCACCGGGCGATGACCCACGCCGAGGTCGAGGAGGCCGCCGCACGGGTGGCGGGCCGGGTACGGCCGGTGGTCCTCGCCCCCGGCGAAGCCGATTCCTTCGAGTCGATCCTCGCCCTCGAATTCCTCCAGCACACCGGCTCCTTCAAGGCCAGGGGCGCGCTGAATTTCCTGCTGTGGCACCGGGATCGGGAGCTGTTGCCCGAGGCGGGCGTCACCATCGCCTCGGGCGGCAACGCCGGCCTGGCCTGCGCGTGGGCGGCGCGCTCGCTCGGGATCGCGGCCACGGTGTTCCTGCCCGCCACCGCGCCGCCGGTGAAGGTGGCCCGACTGCGCGACTACGGCGCGCGGGTCCGACTGGTCGGCACGCACTACGCCGACGCGGCCGCGGCCTGCGCGGAATTCGCGGGCGAGAGCGGCGCGCTGGCCTCGCACGCCTACGACCACCCCCTCATCGCCGCGGGCGCGGGCACCCTGCTGACCGAGATCCACCGGCTCCGACCGGATCTGGACACGGTGGTCGTCGCGGTCGGCGGCGGCGGACTGTTCGCGGGGATCGCCACCACGGCGGCCCAGCACGGCATCCGCACGGTGGGGGTGGAACCCGCGCACTGTCGCGCGTTGGACGCCGCCCTGGCGGCGGGCCATCCCGTCGACGTCGAGGTCGATTCGGTGGCCGCGGACTCCCTCGGGGCGCACCGGGCCACCGACCTGGCCGTCGCCGCCGCCGCCCGGAAAGGTTCCGCCCGAACCGTTCTCGTCGAGGACGCCGCGATCGTGGCGGCCCGCCGCGCGCTGTGGGCGCGCCACCGACTCGCCGTCGAATTCGGCGCGGCCACCGCCCTGGCCGCGCTCGACGGCGACGAGCCCGCTTACCGGCCGGAACCGGGCGAACGGGTGTGCGTGGTGCTCTGCGGCGCCAACACCGACCCCGCCGACCTCGCGGGCGACCTCCCCGCGCCCTAGGTGCCGACCACCGCGTTCATGATGGTGCCCGCGCTGGTGGCCACCACGCCGCCGATCATGGCCCCGGCCACCATCTTCGGCGACTGGAGGCCGCCGCCGGACCACTTCTCCCACGCGAAACGCCCGCCCGCGTAGGTGATCGCGGCGATGCCGGACAGCAGCACGAACCAGGTCAGGTAGCGGATCAGTTGCAGGATCTTGTCGGCCAGCGGCGGCGCCTCCGGGGTGGGGTTGCCCACCTGCGCGAACACCGTGCCGTACATGTCGTGTGCCGTCGCGAGAACGATGCTCACAGTGCTACCCCTCATTCCGATGCCGACCGACAGTTCGAGAACGCCGTAGGCGATCGTACCGGTGCCGCACCGGAATCGTTGCGGGGCAGCCGTGTTCAGCGCGCCGCGCAGCCGTTCGCGGCGAACTCCGCGGCGGCGACCAGATCCGTGCGCGGGTAGTAGGCCCCCATCCCGGCCGCCGGGTCGTCCTGCGGCGCGAACTGGATGGCCTCGGCGAAATCCGGGGCGGGCAGCATGTTCCGCATCAGCAGCAACGTCGCGGCGCGCGTGGTCGGCAACCACGCGACGCCGCAGTCGAGGCGCGCGTTCGCCGGGCGGTCGGCGGGATCGGAGACCACGACGGTGAATTCGCCCTTCGCGTCCACCGGGATCTCGTCGTCCACCACGCAGGCCGCCACGCGGGTGCTGAACACCTCGTTTGCGCACAGCGACCAATACCGCAGATCCGACACGGTCATTCGCGGTTGTCCCGCGACGGTGGCCGGGGTGCCGGGCAGTGTCGCCCTGACCACCGCGACCTGTCCGGCCGCGGGCGCGACCCGCGAGGCGAGATAGGTGTTGTCCGGGTTGGCGAAGACGCCGTTGCCGCTGGTCCTGGCCCAGGTCCGGTAATCGGCGCCACGCAGCGCGGCGGGCAGCGAGATCCCGCTGCCCGCGTGGATTCCGTTCGGATCGACCACCTGATCCGAGGTCTGGCACGGCGGCAGCGTCCGCGGGCCGCCGGGGCCCTCGACGGTGAACTCCGGCAGTCCCGCACCGCCGAGCGGGTCCAGACCGGCATCGGGACGGTAGACGCGGTAGAGCACGACCGCGAGCCCCGCGTCCGCGTAGAGGGTGTTCGGTTCGGGGCGTTCCGGGCGCGGACCGGGTTTGACGCGCACCGTGTAGGCGCGGTCGGTCGCGGTGCGCTCCGCGCCCGGCCGGAACGGGTTGACGCTGCCCGCGTCGGGTTCGATGGCGAGATCGTTGAGCCCGTCCAGCGTCTGCGAGCCGCGGTAGCTGGTGAAGGAGAGGTAGCGACCGTGCGGGAAGGTCCCGCGCAGCGTGAGCCCCTCGGCGGGCAGCGCGGGCACCGCCGTCATCCAGTAGTTGGCGAAGGTGTCCGGCAGCGCGACGTTGACCGTGTCCGCGCCGATGCGCCTGCTCCATCCGCAGTCGAAGACCGGTTCGGCGTGCGCGACGCCGTCGCGCGGCATCGGCACGACCGCCGCGCCGACCAACGCGATGAGAACGACCAGACCTCGCAGCAGCCTTGTGATCACGCGGACAGTATGCCCGCTCGGTTCCGAGAAACCCCCGATGGCTTCTCAGCGAACTCTCATCGAACCGGTGGGCTGGTCTCAGGAAACCTTCGTCTAATGGTCACAGCTGCCCCGCCCGGGAACACCTCTCCCGGGCGTCGGGCAGCGCCACTCACCGGCAAGCGCGCGGCGATCCGCCGCCACTCACTGCGGAACGGGACGTGCCGCCTCCACCGCCGGAATCGACTCCACCACGGGCGTCCGCGCCGGCGTGGGCTCGGCCGCGCGGACCACGGCCCGCCTGGTCGCCACCAACGACAACAAAACCAGCAGCACGCTCAACCAGACGTAGGTGTCCCCGATGACGTGCTGCGTGGCGGTCCACCGCGATTCGCGCTCGTCCCCGCCGGGCAGCCAGTTCTGCGGCCCGTAGTAGAAGACCCACGCGGTCGCCGCCGTGACGACGTACCAGAGCAGCGCGCGCCGTACCGGCAGGCGAGTCGCGTAGCCGACCATCGCGAACAGCGCGGGCGCGATCCAGATCCAGTGGTGCGACCACGAGATCGGCGACACCAACAACGTGAAGACCGCGTTGATGGCCAGCGCCAGCGCGGGCAGATCGGCGGCGCGGCGCATCGCCACGACCACCAGGACCAGCAGCGCCGCTCCCAGCGTCAACCACAGGATCGTGAACGTCGGTTCGGGCACGCTCAACCGGGCCAGCACCGCCTGGATGCTCTGGTTGGTGTGGAAGGCCGAACCGCTCAGCCCATCGACATTGCCCAGACCGCCGAACCAGTACTTCACCGAGGCGTCGGGCAGGACCGCGAAACTCAGCGCGGTCGCCGCCGCGCCCGTCACCGCGGCGGTGAGCGCGGCCTTGTAGTCCTTGCGCACCACGAAGTACAGGACGAACGCCGCCGGGGTCAGCTTGATCGCGGCCGCGATGCCCACCAGCATGCCGCGCCGCCAGCGCGGCTTCTCGGTCAGACAGTCCGCGGCCACCAACGCCATCAGCAGCAGGTTGACCTGACCGAAATCCAGTGTCGAACGGGTGGGTTCGAGGATCATCGCCAGCGGGGCGGCGCAGGCGGTGGCGAACAGCACCAGTCGCCGCGACTCGGCCGCGGGCCAGACCCGCCGGGCCACCAGGTACAGCGTCAACGCCAGCGCGGCCGTGGAGGTGACGAAGAACGTGAACGCGGCGGCGTCCCACGGCAACAGCGCGAACGGTCCGAGGAACAGCGCGGCGAAGGGCGGGTAGATGAACGGCAACCCGATGCCGAGGGTGGTCTGCGGCAACTGCCCGTACATGTCGCCGCCGTCGCGCAAGGTCTCCACGCCGAGGCGATACACCTGGAGATCGATGAATTCGGCGGTGATCTCCTTGCACGGCCACAGCGGCGTCGTCAGACACAGCGTCGCGAAGATCACGAGTAGCACCGGGAGAAGCCACAGTGCGCCCGGGAAACGGCGACTCGATGACTTCGACTTGTCGGCGGCAGCGGAACTACTCATCCGCGGCGACTATACCGGTGGACCCCCGGCCGACCGAAGTCCGCCGAGGAGTGCGGACGACGCGACCCCGCTTCGGCGACAATCCCGCCGTGGACGGCGATGGCCGGTATCTTTCGTGCGGTGTGTGCCCCCGAGATCGTGCGATCCGCTCACGACAATGCCGTGCGACCGAGTCGGCGGGGTCTGCTCGGCGCGCTGAGCGTCGCGGCCGTCGCCACCGCCGTCGGGAACCTCCCCCTGGCCCGGGCCACCCCGGCGCCGAGCCGGGTCGTGGACCTGACCCACACGCTGTCCCCTCGGCTTCCCGTCTGGCCGGGCAACCCGCCGCCCGCGATCGTTCCCGTCGCCACGCACGACTCCGGCGGCTTCGCGCAGAACGCGCTGGCGCTGTGGGAACACACCGGCACCCACCTCGACGCGCCCGTGCACCGCGTTCCGGGCGCGGCGACCGCCGACGCGATCCCCGCCGCCGACCTGGTCGCCCCGCTGGTCGTCATCGACATCAGCGCGAAGGCCGCCGATCCCGACGCCCTGCTCACCCGCGCCGACATCGACGAATGGCAGAACCGGCACGGCGCCATCCCGCCCCGTGCTTTCGTGGCCCTCTATTCCGGCTGGGAACGCCGCCTCGCCGACCCTGTCGCCTTCGTCAACGCCGACCCCTCGGGCACACCGCACGCCCCGGGCTTCGATCCCGAGGCGGCCCGGCACCTGGTCGCCGACCTCGGCGCGGTCGGCGTCGGCGTGGACACTCTCAGCCTGGACGCGGGCACCAGCCGCGACTACGGCGCGCACGCCGCGGTGCTCGGCGCGGGCCGCTACGGCGTGGAGATGCTGGCCAATCTCGCCGACGCGCCACCGAGCGGAGCCACGGTCGTGATCGGCGCGCCCAAGCACGCGGGCGGCACCGGCGGACCGTGCCGGGTGCTCGCCCTGGTCTGATCCGCGCTCAGCCCGGCAACCCGACCGACAGGACGTGCCGGAACTGGTCGCCGGGGTCGGCCGCCGCCTTCACCCGCTGCAAGCGCGGGTAGTTCCCGCCGTAATAGAGCTCGTGCCACGGCGTTCCCGAGGTGTTCAACGCCGGGTCGGCAAGATCGGGGTCCGGATAGTTGATGTAGCAGCCGTCGTTGCTCTCGTTCGCCACCGGCACACCGCCCGTCGCCGCGTACACCTCCCGATACACCTCGCGCGTCCAGGAGATGTGGCGTTCGTCGTCGATCGGCAGTCGCCACGCCGAGTGGATGAGCATCTTCATGAACGCGTGCCGGGCCGGGAACGCGGTGGCATCCGGTGCGACGGCATTGATCGCGCCGCCGAACGGCAGGAACTCCACCTCGGTCTCGCCGATGATGCACAGTTCGGTCAGGTAGCGGTAGAACACCCGCAACTGCTCGGTGCTGTAGGCGCGGCGCAGGTACGCCGACTTGACCTTCACACGCGGGGTGTTGCCCTTCGGGTAGTAGACCTGCCCCACCGTGTCCTTGTAGGAGGCCCGGGTACGGGGCTGCACGACCGGCGGCGGGAACACCCCGTCCGACACCGCGGCCACGAATTCGTCGAAGCGCTGCTCCGCGCCGGGAGTCGAGGCGTCGAGCAAGATGATCATCTGCGCCGACGCCACGCCCACCGTCCGGAAACTCATCGGCGCGTACAGGCCGGCGAACGGATCGCCCGGCGCGGAATGTCGCTCGAAGAACGACAGGTAGTTGCCCAGGAACCGCACGAACATGTCCTCGGTCAGCGCGGGCACCACCAGGCGGGAATGCAGCATCGAGGACGGCGCGGCGGGCAGGGCGCGACGCGGATCGTCGCCGTCCGCGCCGGGCGAACGGAACAGATAGCGCGTCACCACGCCGAAATTGCCGCCGCCACCGCCGGTGTGGGCCCACCACAGGTCCGCGTTCGGCCCGTCCTTCGTCGCGAGCACCGTCTCGGCCCGCCCCTGCGCGTCGACGGTGACCACCTCGACCCCGTACAGGTGATCCGCGACCAACCCGAACTGCCGCGACAGCGGACCATATCCGCCGCCCGCGACATGTCCGCCCGCGCCGACGCCGAGACAGATCCCGCACGGCAACGTCACACCCCAGCCCGCGAGCAGCGCGTCGTACACGCCTTTCAACTCCGCGCCCGCCTGCACCGAGAACGCGCGCTGCTCGGCGTCCCAGCCCACCGCCGTCATCCGGCCGATATCGATGATCGACCGGGTCCGCTCGTCGTCGACGAAACCCTCGAAGCAGTGACCGCCCGACCGCACCGCCATGCGCTGCCCGTCGGCCACCGACCGTCGCACCGCGTCGCGCACCTCCTCCCCGGAGGTCGGCACGAAGATCCGGTCCGGCCGCGCCACATACCGGCGGTTGTATCCGCGCAGCGTGAGGGCGGTGTAGTCGAGATCGCCCGGAGCCACCACCGCCGACTGCGCCGCGCTCGCCGTCGGAGCGCCCAGCGTGACCGCCGCGCCGCCCGCCGTGACCGCGGCGATGAACCGACGTCGTGACAATTCCACCGGGGGTCCCCCTCGACTCGAAGTTCCTGCGAACGTGCAGCGCACACACCGTAACGATTGCCACGCCGCGCGGCCAGATCCCACCGGGCGCGTCACCGGAACGGCCGCGTCGCCGTGGCTCACAGCGGGCGCGGCAACCTTTCGGCACAAACTTCATCGAGCCGAAACACGGGGGGCGTGTCGCAGAAACAGGACCTTCCGATGCTTCACGCGAACCCGTCGGACAAGGGGTGCGAGAGTGAATTCCGGAGACACCGCCTGGGTGCTGGCTTGCACCGCGCTGGTCATGCTGATGACACCCGGCCTGGCCTTCTTCTACGGCGGCATGGTCGGGGCCAAGAGCGTGCTCAACATGCTCATGATGAACTTCTGCACCCTCGGCGTCGTCGGCACGCTGTGGCTGCTCTACGGCTACAGCGAGGCATTCGGCGACGACGCCTACCGCGGACTCGTCGGCGACGCCTCGCACCTGCTGCTGCGCGACACCCACGACACCCTGTCCGGCCCGGCGGGACACCAGATCCCGACGATGGCCTTCGTCATGTTCCAGCTCATGTTCGCGGTCGTCACCACCGCGCTCATCTCCGGATCGATCGCCGAACGCGCCCGATTCTGGGCCTGGATCGCCTTCGCCGTCGGCTGGTGCACCCTCGTGTACTTCCCGGTCGCGCACTGGGTCTTCAGCTTCGACGGCTTCACCGACACCGACGCCGCCGGACAGTCCGAGGACCGCGGCGGCTGGATCGCCAACACCCTCGGCGCGCTCGACTTCGCCGGCGGCACCGCCGTCCACGTCAACGCGGGGGCCGCCGGACTCGCCGTCGCCCTGATCGTCGGCAGACGACGCGGCTGGCCGCAGAGCACGCCCCGCCCCCACAACGTCCCGTTCACCCTGCTCGGCGCGGCCCTGCTGTGGTTCGGCTGGTACGGCTTCAACGCCGGGTCCGCGTTGGGGGCCAACGGCATCGCGGCACTGGCGTTCACCAACACCACCATCGCCACCGGCGCCGCCTCCCTGGCCTGGATCATCGTCGAACAGATCCGCGACGGCCGACCCACCACCCTCGGCGCGGCTTCCGGCGCCGTGGCGGGTCTCGTCGCCGTCACCCCCGCCTGCGGCTACGTCGACCCTGTCGGCGCGCTCGCGATCGGCATCGTCGCGGGCGTCGTGTGCGCGCTGGCCGTGGCCTTGAAATTCCGGTTCCACTACGACGATTCACTCGACGTCGTCGGCGTGCACCTGTTCGGCGGCCTGGTCGGCACCCTGCTGGTCGGCGTATTCGCCGACGACGCCGTCAATCCCGCGGGCCGTGACGGACTCCTGCACGGCGGCGGCTGGGACCAGTTGGGCCGCCAAGCCATCGCGGCGGGCGCGGTGTTCGGCTACTCGTTCGTGTGCGCCGCGGTCCTCGCCTGGCTCGTGCACAAGACCATCGGATTCCGCATCGACAAACACGACGAATTCGAAGGCATCGACGAAGCCGAACACGCCGAGACGGCCTACGATTTCGGACCGCGGACGAGTCCGGTGGCCGCCCGCGCGACACCGACCGCTCCGCGCACGGCCACCGCCCCGGCGCGATCCGCGCCCACCGGGTCCACACCGACGTCCCCCCGGGCCGCCCCCACCCCACCCACCGGTTCCACGCCGACACCCGGGCGCGGCGCACCGGAACCCACACGGCCGAATCGTTCGCCGCAGGGCGAACTCCCGCCGCATCCGCGCGTGCTTCCGCCCCGCACTCCCGAAAGATATTCCGGCGCACCGGTTCCTCCGTTCGACGGTCGTCAGCCGTACGAGAGTCGGCCGATTCCCACCGCACGGCCGGGGGCTCCGATCGTCCGCAGACCGCCGGACCCGCGATTCCCCGAAGGCTGATCACCCCGGGGGGCGGTGGTTCGCCGCCCCGCGCCGGACGATGCGCCCTGACACGTGTGCGATTGGTGTCGCACCCACTGCGTATCTGGCGCTGAGAGATTCGTCATCGGCAGTGGTCAGCGCATCCCCGGTGCGTCGCTGAGCGCGCCTGCCTCAGCCGGGATTCGTCACCGGCGGTCGGTCGACGCGTCGCCGGGCGGTGTCGACATGTCGTCGGCGGCGAGTGCGCCTTCGTCCGTGCCGGACCGGTCGACGGCAAGGGTAGGTGCGTCCGCTGGTATCGGTGACACCGGCTGGCTAACAACGGCTTCGGCGGGCGTGCGGCGGCCGGATCGGGAGATCGCGACACCGGCCAGACACAGCAGTCCGCCGACCACCGCCATCGGCGCGGGCGCCTCGCCGAGCGCGATCCAGGCCATGACGACCACCAGGGCAGGCACGGCATAGGTTGTCACGCCCATGCGACCAGCCGTGGTGCGGGCGAGCGCGTAGGCCCACGTGGTGAAGGCCAGCGCGGTCGGGAAGACGCCGAGGTAGACCAGGCCGAGCGTCGAAGTCAGCGGCGCGACACGGGCTTCACCGACCAACTGACCGGCGAAGGGCAGACAGACCACCGCACCGACCACGCAGCCGCCCGTCGTCACCTGGAGCGCGGAGGCGCGCGCGAGCGCCGGTTTCTGCACGACCGTCGAGACCGCCCACGTCGCCGCCGCCAGCAGACACAGCAGCACGCCGAGCACCGCGCTGCCACCATCACCACCGTTGGACAGCCCCACCACGACCGCACCGCCGAAGGACACCGCCATACCGGCCAGCAGCCTCGGCGGGAACCCCTCGCCCAACACCAGACCGCCGAGCACCGCGATCATCACCGGCCCGGTGTTGATCACCATCGCCGCCGTGCCCGCGTCGACGTGCCGCTCACCCCAATTCAGCGCCACCATGTACACGCCGAACCACAACACCCCGGAGATCGCGACGGCCCGCCAGGTCTCCCGGGGCGGCAACACCTCCCCCGAGAACACCAGCAGCGCGACCAACACGACCGCCGCCGTCAGCAGCCGCCCCAACGCCAACGCCCCCGGCGAGAAATCCGCGCCCGCCGACCGGATGAAGACGAAGGCCGACGCCCACAGCACCACCGTGACCGCGGCGGCGAGCACGGCGGGACGCACAGCGTTCTTCATGTCAGGAACGCTAGGGCTCGAACGGGTTCGGCGCACGCGGATATTCGTCGACGAGTTCGTCCGCGGAGAACGTCCCTTCGCGCCGACGGCCACGCCGCGTCGATGCCGCCGAGCGCGCCGAACCTGCCGATGCCGTCGAGCGGGTGGACGTCTCTGCGCGCCGTCCGTCGACAGGTGACAGGTCCGCCACCATCGCCGGGGAGTGTTCGCGCACCTCTCGACGCCGCTGACGCGGACGCCTGTCGAATCGTGCCGCGCGTCACCGCCGGTTGTTCGCAGCGGGCGAAACGACGCAGGTAGCGGCGGGTATCCCGGGCACCCGCACCGAGCACCCGGTAACAGACTCCCGGTATCGTCGGAGGTTCCGCACGCGCCGGACGCGCGTCCGCTCTTCCGAGGACCCCGTTGAAGTATGTGCCCCGCGTAATCCTGTTCCTGACCATTCCCGCACTGCTGTTCGCGTTGCCGTGGTGGACATTGGTCGGCGCGCCCACCGACGGCCCCAGCACCCTGTTCTGGCTGGGTACGGCGGTCTTCGTGGTCGGCTACCTCACCTTGCCCGCCGCGATGCTGCTCGGTCACGGGCCCAGCCAGTCCGACGTCGGGAGCATCGTCGGTGACACGCTGCTCGGCATCGCCTGGGTGGTGTTCAGCTGGTCGGCGATCGGCACGGTCGCGGGCTGGTTGCTCGGCGCGGCGGGCGTGGACGAGTACGCCCGAATCGTCGCCGTCGGCGTGGCGGCGATCTCCGCCGTGCTGACCGTGTGGGGCATCGTGGAGGCGCGGCGCGTGCCGCGGGTGCGGACCGTATCCGTCGAGATCCCCGACCTCGGCGCGGGCCTGGACGGTCTGCGGATGGTCGTGGTCACCGACACCCACTACGCGGCGTTGAACCGTCGCCGCTGGTCGGAACGGGTCGTGGAGACCGTCAACGCCCAGCACCCCGACATCGCCTGCCACGCGGGCGACCTCGCCGACGGCTCCGTCGCCGCCCGCCACCGCCAGGTCGACCCGCTCGCCGGCGTCGTCGCGCCCTACGGCCGCTACTACATCACCGGCAACCACGAATACTTCGGCGATGCCCAAGGCTGGATCGACCACATGACCGGCCTGGGCTGGCAACCGCTGCGCAATCGACACGAGGTCGTCACCCGCGGCGGCGACCGCCTGGTCATGGCCGGAATCGACGACCCGACCGGCACCATCCTGCCCGGACACGGCCCCGACCTCGACGCCGCACTGACCGGCGCGGACCCCACACTGCCGGTCATCCTGCTCGCCCACCAGCCCAAGCAGGTCAAGCAGTCGGCGGCCGCGGGCGTCGCCTTGCAGATCTCCGGACACACCCACGGCGGCCAGATCTGGCCGTTCCACTACCTGGTCCGCCTCGACCAACCCGTCGTGGCCGGACTGAGCCGCCACGGCGAACGCACCCAGCTCTACACCAGTCGCGGCACCGGATTCTGGGGTCCCCAGCTTCGCGTGTTCGCGCCGAGCGAGATCACGGTGCTGGTCCTGCGCCGCCCGCAATCCCAGGACTGACCGGCGGTTCGTCACCCGCCGCGGCCGACCCGCCCGCGCGACGCCCGAGCGGCGGCGGGAGGTTCGCTGTACCCATCGTCGTCGGTCCGGCGATGCCCGCACACTTCCGTGCCCCTCGTCGGTCCGGCGATTCCCGCGCACTTCCATCCCCCTCGTCCGTCCTGAGATTTCCGCGCACTTCCGTGAACTCGCACCGATGAATTGCGCCGCCCCGTCACGTCCTCAGTTGCACAACGTGCTCGCGCGCACCTGCGCGCCCGCGACCACACCGCGACCAGTGAGGACCCCATGGACACGAAGGCATTACCGCCCGTCGTAGACGCCGAGACCTGGCAGGCCGAACTCGACACCCTGCGCGCCCGCGAAAAGGCGGCCACCCGCGAACTCGACGCGATCGCCGCGCAACGCCGCGCCCTGCCGATGGTCCGCATGCCCGACTACACCCTCGAAGGCGAGAACGGTCCCGTCACCCTCGCCGAGATCTTCGACGGCAGAGCGCAACTCATCGTCTACAACCACATGTGGTTCCCCGGCAAGACCTGGCAGTGCGGCGGCTGCACCGGTTTCACCTCCCAATTCACCCGCCTGGAATTCCTGGACGCCTACGACGCCCGCTTCGTCATCGTCACCCAAGGCCCCATCGACGAAGCCCTCGCCTACAAACACCGCGTCGGCAACAAGATGCCCTGGTACTCCACCGCGAACAGCCCCTTCGGGACCGACGTCGGCGCACCCCCGAACGCGGGCTTCGCCGTCAACGTCTTCCTCCGCGACGGCGACACCGTCTACCGCACCTGGCACACCACCGGTCGCGGCACCGAACAACTCAGCCACACCTTCCCCCTCATCGATCTGCTCCCCTACGGCCGCCAAGAAGAATGGCAGACCTCCCCCGCAGGCTGGCCCCAATCCCCCACCTACTCCCGCTGGCCCGGCCCCGAAGAAATAGCCGCCCACTACGGCCACCCCAACTCCTGAGCGCCCCACCTCGCCGCGTCGATCCCTCAGCGGATCGACGCGGCGAGTCCGGGGAGTCGTCACTCGCGGGATCGAAGACCTGCGCTACGCGACAGGCCCCGGTTCCGACGAGACCGAGCAAAACGCCGTCGAGCCGAGATCGGATCGGGAAGCCGAACGACCAACTCGGGACCGAACGCGCGACCATCGAGCCGGTCGGTACGCGACCAGCCAGCATTTCGGCGTACGACCGATCCGGCTGCGACCATCCGGCCATCAACTGTGCGACCATCCGGCCATACCAAGTACGACCAGATTGCCAAGTAGCCAGCGACTGATCTGCCAGCACACATGCGACCAGACTGCTACTGATGCTGCGACCAAATCGCCACACCCGATGCCCTACCTGCTATCTTACCTCTGCTGACCTGCCGATACCCATCCATCCGGGCGAAAGAGGTACCACGGTGCAAACCCGACTCGGGACCGCCCTCCCTCGCCGCGCGGAATCGGCCGTAGCCGATGCGCTCGCGGACACCCGGGTGGTATTGGTCAACGGGGCGCGACAGAGCGGAAAGAGCACCCTCGTCCGCCTGGTCGCGAAAGAACGCGACACCGAGTGGCGCGACCTCGACCTGGCATCGACACGGCAGGCGGCGCTCACCGACCCCGACGGTTTCATCGAATCACCGGACCTCATGGTCATCGACGAGATCCAGCGCGCGCCGGACCTGTTGCTCGCGATCAAAGCGCAGGTCGACCGCGATCCTCGCCCCGGCCGATATCTGCTGACCGGTTCGGCACGCGTCCTGGGTCTTCGCGCCCTGCCCGACACCTTGGTCGGCCGTATGGAAACCATCGAACTGTGGCCGTTCTCCCAGGGCGAGATCGACAGCACCCCCGACGCTTTCATCGACGCGGTCTTCGAGCACGGCCCCGAGATCCGCCACAACAGCGAGGTCACCCGCACCGACTACGCCGAACGCATTGTGCGCGGCGGATTCCCGGAAGCCATCGCGCGAACGAACGAGAAACGCCGTCGCGCCTTCTTCGACAACTATGTGGGCGACCTCATCGCCCGCGACGTGCGCCAACTCTCCGACATCGAACGAACTACCGAAATGCGCACCCTGGTGCGCATGCTCGCGGCCCGCTCCGGTCAACTCCTGGTGCCGTCGTCCCTGGGCAACGATCTCGGTCTCGGTGCCAATACCGTGAAGCGCTACCTGTCCCTGCTGGAAGAGGTCTATCTCGTCAAACGCATCCCGGCTTGGTCCCGCAACCTGTCCAGTCGCGCGACCATGACCCCCAAGGTCGCCTTCGTCGACTCCGGCATAGCCGCCAGCCTGATCGGCGCGGACACCCGCTCCCTGCTCCGCCCCGGCGGCCACCTCGGCCCTCTGCTGGAGGGCTTCGTCCTGATGGAGCTGGCCCGCCAGATCGGTTGGTCCACCGAAGACGTCACTCTCTCCCACTACCGCACCAAAGACCAGGTCGCGGTGGACGCCGTCCTCGAAAACCGCCGCGGACAAGTGGTCGGCATCGAAATCAAAGCCGCCTCGACCGTCGGCCCCGACGACTTCCGTCACCTCCGCCACCTCGCAGACCGCCTCGCCGACGACTTCATCACCGGAATAGTCCTGCACACCGGCCACCAAACCCTCCCCTTCGGCCCCAAACTGCGCGCCGTCCCCATCAGCGCCCTCTGGCAACTCTCGGCATCCTGAGATGACCTCAACTTGAACGCAGACTGCCCCTCCCGCGAAGAACAGGACATCCTCACCGCCACCGAGGATGACACCCCTGCACCCCGCCCGTTGTTCGGTGCCGCCCTGCTCACCCGCCTGGCCGAGCTCCGACCAGCCGTCGGCGGTGAAACGCCGGAAACCTATTCACGGCACGGAAATTTCGAATCGGTGACCAGTTCGACGCCACGGTTACGGCAGTGCCCAGAATGTGCCCAGTGCACCGAATCCGAGTAACACAAGGATAGAAAAAGCCCCTCACCTGGGCTTCAGGTGAAGGGCCTCTAGTGGAGCTGCCGGGAATCGAACCCGGGTCCTCCGCCGTGTCTTCAGGGCTTCTCCGTGTGCAGTTCGCTGTGTCTCTACTCGGATCTCCGGGTCTCACGAACAAGCTCGGATGACGATCCCAGTCGCTGTTGGATGTCCCGTCCGGCTCCGCGACCGAGTCGGACGGTGATTCCCTCTAGCTGATGCCAGTACCCGGACCGAGGGACGAGCCCGGACTGACAGAGACGACCTGCTACTTAGGCAGCGAGGGCGTACTCGCGCTGATTGGAATCGGCGCTTAATTGGTTGCAGCGACGCTTACGGTGGTCTCTTGCCTGCACCGACACGCTTCCCCTGAATCGACGTACGCAGTCGAAACCGTTCAGCCCCGTACGTGCCCGCACCGTGCGGGCTAGTCATGGTAACACCCGGGCGGCCCCGGTTCATTCCCGTATCGTCGCGGCCGGCACCGTGTGGAGCGTCGGCGGTTCACTTTCGGGTCTCGGCACTCAGTCGGACAATTGTCCAGTAAATGTGGCACAGCAGGTCAGCGGGTATTTCAACCGGACTTTCATGATCGAGTACGAAGGGGTATCACGATGCCCCCGGAATTCGGGGGACGGGGAATTGCGGAGTGAAATCAACCTGTGTCATGAACCGCCTCGGCGAGATCGGCTGTGAGGGTACTGTTTCCGATCGTCCGCGCCGCAGTGAAGGGTCTACGGGCGGGCGAGCAGAGGGAGCACAACCATGGCAATCACACGGGTCGGGCGTCGGTTGTTCCGCGGCGCCGCGGTGCCGTTGGTCCTCGGCCTCATCCTGGCCGCGGGCTGTTCGAGCCAACCGGACCGCAACTCGGGTCCCGGGGTCACGAGCGCACCCTGTCCACACGCCGTCCACAAGGACAAAGGGTGCATCTACCTGGGAGTTCTGTCCGACCTGGGGGGCGGGCCGTACGCGATCCTCGGCAACGCGCTACAGGACGGCCAACTCGCCTTCTGGCGCGAGGTGAACAAATCGGGGGGCATCGACGGCTACGAGATCGACATCTCGACATATGCCAGGGACACCGCCTACGACGCCGGAAAACACACGGAGGAATACTCCGATATCGAAAACCACATTCTCGCGTTGTCGATGAGTCTGGGCACCGCGCAGACATTGGCGGTTCTCCCACGAATGGACGCCGCGAACATGATCACCGCCGCGGCGACGCTGTGGTCCGGGTGGCAATATCGCGACGTTGATCTGAATCTCGTATTCGACGGCAGTTATTCGTATTGCACGGAGGCGATGCTCGCGCTGGATTGGTTCGCGCGCAATCACTATCAGCCGGAGAACATCGCGATCGTCGCCTACCGCGGCAACTACGGCGGCGACTACGCCAACGGTGTCATCAAGTGGGCCACCGAGAACGGCGCGAAGGTCACCACGCGCATCGACACCGGACCCAACTCCGAGGTCGGCAGCCAGTCCCGCGCCATCGCCGAGATCCTGACCCGACCAACGGATCTGGTGATGCTCTCGACCGGCCCCGCCGAAACCGCGGAGATCGTCGCCACGCTGGCGGCGGCCGGCTACACGGGCCGCTTCCTCGGTTCCGCGCCGACCTGGAACGGGGCGTTGATGCAGACCGCGGCGGCCCGACCGCTGGCCGAACTCTACAACTACACCTCCCCCGTCGACGGCTGGGACGGCAGCAGCGTCGGCGCGCGGCACGCGCGTGCCGCGGCCGCCCACGAACCGAACAACTGGGGCTACAACCTGGGTTGGGCGGTCTCCTACACGATGAAGGACGTCATCGCCGCCGCGGCTTCCGGCCAGGGCCTCAATCGCGCGTCCCTGCGGCACGCGCTGGAGAATCTCACGGTCGACTCCGAAGGCATGGCCGCGACCATCACCTACGGCGGCGCGGGCCCCAACCTCGCGAATCAATTCGCGGTGATCAACGCCCCCGACGCGGACATGCCGCTCGGTTCACGCACCCTCGTCCCGGAATATCGCGGGTCGACGCTGAACCGGGTCAAGCTGTCCGCGCCGTGCGCGATGCTCTGACCACTCGCGGACGGACCGCCGGGACACTCCGGCGGTCTAGCGCATCCCCTTCACCCGACGACCGATCTCGCGGGTGACCTCACGCTCGGCGGTGCGCCGCGCCAGATCCTGCCGCTTGTCGTAGTCCTGCTTACCCCTGGCCAGGGCCAACTCGACCTTCACCTTGCCGTCGGAGAAGTACATCGACAGCGGCACCAAGGTCTGGTTGCCCTCGCGGGACTTGCCGACCAACCGTTCGATCTCGCGCTTGTGCAGCAGCAGTTTGCGCACCCGACGCGGCGAGTGGTTGGTCCAGGTGCCGTGGCTGAATTCGGGAATGTGCAGACCGCGCAACCACACCTCGCCGTTGTCGACCGTCGCGAACGCGTCGACCAGGGACGCCTTGCCCTCGCGCAGGCTCTTCACCTCGGTGCCGACCAGCGCGATCCCGGCCTCGTAGACGTCCAGGATCGTGTAGTTGTGCCGCGCCCGGCGATTGGTCGCGATGACCTTACGCCCCTTCTCCTTCATAACGGTCAACTGTAAGTGACGGGGCAACCGGATTATTCCGAGGCCGCGCCGGGGCGCGACGGCGGTCACAGTGCGCGCGGGCGACTCAGTGGACCGTGAGGTAGAGAGCGAACAGGGCCACGAACGCGGCGATCAGCAACATGGTCGACACCCGGGGCCTGCCGAGCCGTTCGGGAGCCCGCCTGCCCAGCCACACCGACTCCACCGAAGGATCGAGCGCGTGGCGCGGCGGCGGACCGTCGGCGGCTTCGGCCTGAGCGGGACCGGATATGCCCGAGTCGTCCGCGGAATCGTCACCCATGTGTGCACCGTAACGCCGGGGGCGGTGTTCCCGCCCGGTTTGGCGGCCTCGTTTGCGATGCCGTTGTGATTCGGTGATGTCGGAGCACGGCGTTCGCGTTCCTAGGCCAAGCGGCGGCGGAAGGATTCGGTGGGCGCGCCGGTGGCGAGATCGACGGTGATCACCCGCAATTCGATGCCCGCGGTGTCGATGTCGAGCACCATGAAACCGAGGTGGTGAAAGGTCTCGAACAGGGCCGGATGGGTGGTGGGCGCGGATTTCGGTTCTCCGCCCGAGGTTTTCGCGGCGGCACCGGAGACGATCTGCCTGGTACTCCGTGATTCGGGCGTGGGTTCGAGCACTTGGAGGCAGTGATCGTGCCCGGACAGGATGAAGTGGCAGCGGCCGAGCACCAGATCCTCGAAGAACCGCTTCACGTGCACACCGTTGACGGGTTCGATCGGCAGACCCTCGTAGCGGCCCGCGTCGCCGTGCGGGCCGTTGCTCAGATACGGGTGGTGGGTGCACGCGATCTTCCACGGGGCCGTGGACTCGGCCAGCGCGCGATCCAGCCACGCGCGTTGGGCGTTCATGTATTCGCCGTCGACCGCCCAGTACGGTGAGAGCAGCGGTGGGATGTAGGCCGCGAGCGGGTTGAGGTCGAGGACGAAGAACTCCACCACCGGGTTCACCTCGGGCACCCGCACCGAGTAGTAGCGGCTCGGCATCCACCAGCGCGCCGAGTGGGCGTGGTATTCGACCTCGTGATTGCCGCGCAGCAGCCACCCGCCGTCGCCGGGGAACACCGAACTGGTGTCGTGGTTGCCGAGCACCATCGCCCACGGGAAATCCAGTCCGGCGTTGGGATTCTCGAATTTGTCGGCGAACTGCGGGTCGGTGGCGCTGTTCGGCCCGGACTCGTAGATGTTGTCGCCCAGGCCGAGTGCCAGGGAGAACGGTGCGCGGCGATGGTATTCCCGGGCGGCGTCGGCGACCGCCCACTGGGTGCGGGTGCCGGTGCCCGCGTCACCGGTGACCAGGACGCGCGCACCGCGCCCGGTGGGCATCGGATACTTCGTCACGCCCGGGGCCGTCGGCACCGCCTGGGCGGGGGTGAGCCCCACCAAGGTCGCGCCTGCCGCGACGGCCGCGGCTCCCGCCAGTAGTTCCCGCCGCCCGATCTCCCGCGCGTCGTTCATCCCGATACCTTCCCCGGTCCGTGTGGTCGGTGTCTCACACTTCGGCCAGGGTCGCCAGCACGCCCTCACCGTAGCGGGCGAGCTTGTTCTCGCCGACGCCGCTGACCGTACCGAGTTCGGTGAGATCGCGGGGCTTGAGCGCGGCGATGTCACGCAGGGCGGCGTCGTGGAACACCACGTAGGCGGGCACGCCCTGTTCCTTGGCGGTCGCGGCCCGCCATTCGCGCAGCTTCTCGAAGATCGCGACGTCGGCGGGCGCCAGGTCGGCGGCGGCCTTGGGGCCGCGGGCGGAGCGGGCCTGTTTGACGGCACGTTCGGGTTCGCGCCGCAGACGCACCTCGCGACCGCCGAAGAGCACCTCGTCGCTGGCCTCGGTGAGGGTGAGCACGCCGTACTCGCCGCGCACGGCCAGCAGGCCCTGGGCGAGCAACTGCCGGACCACGCCGCGCCATTCGGTGTCGCGCAGATCGGCGCCGACGCCGAAGACGGTGAGTTCGTGGTGGGCGTGCTGCACGATCTTCGGATTGGATTTGCCCAGCAGGATGTCGATCAGATGGCCCGCGCCGAAACGCTGGCCGCGTTCGCGTTCCAGGCGCAACACCGTGGACAGCAGCTTCTGGGCCGCGACGGTGCCGTCCCAGGACTCCGGCGGTGTGAGGCAGGTGTCGCAGTTGCCGCACGAACCGGTGGTGTTCTGGCCGAAGTAGGCGAGCAGTCGCGCGCGCCTGCACGATACCGTCTCGCACAGCGCCAACATGGCGTCCAGGTGCAGTTGCAGTTGACGGCGGTGCGCGGCATCGCCCTCGGAACTGTCGATCATCTTGCGCTGCTGCACGACGTCGTTGAGCCCGTAGACCATCCAGGCCGTCGACGGCAGTCCGTCGCGGCCCGCGCGGCCCGTCTCCTGGTAGTAGCCCTCCACCGATTTGGGCAGGTCCAGGTGGGCGACGAAGCGGACGTCGGGTTTGTCGATGCCCATGCCGAAGGCGATGGTGGCGACCACGACCAGGCCGTCCTCGCGCAGGAACCGCGCCTGGTTCTGCGCGCGGGTGCGGTTGTCCAAGCCCGCGTGGTACGGGACGGCCGAGACCCCGTTCTCGGTGAGGAAGGCCGCCGTCTTCTCCACCGAATTGCGCGACAGGCAGTACACGATGCCCGCGTCGCCGGGATGCTCGGCGCGAATGAATTCGAGCAACTGCCGGTCGGCCCGATTCTTCGGCTCGATGCGGTACTGGATGTTGGACCGGTCGAAGTCGGCGACGAAGCGCCGCGCACCGCCCAGGTCGAGCCGCTGGACGATCTCCTCGCGGGTCTTCTCGGTGGCGGTGGCCGTCAGCGCGATGCGCGGGACCTGCGGCCAGCGCTCGTGCAGCACCGACAGCGCGAGGTAGTCGGGACGGAAATCGTGACCCCACTGCGAAACGCAGTGGGCTTCGTCGATGGCGAACAGCGACACCGTCCCGCGATCGAGCAACTGCATCGTGGCCTCGGAGCGCAATCGCTCCGGAGCCAGATACAGCAGGTCGAGTTCGCCCGCGACGAACTGGGCCTCCACCGTGCGCCGTTCGTCGGGGAACTGCGTGGAGTTGAGGAAGCCCGCGCGCACGCCGAGCGCGCTGAGCGCGTCCACCTGGTCCTGCATGAGCGCGATCAGCGGCGAGACGACCACACCCACGCCGCGCCGCACCAGCGCGGGCACCTGGTAGCACAGCGACTTGCCGCCGCCGGTGGGCATGAGCACCAGCGCGTCCCCGCCCGCGACGACATGGTCCACGATCGCGCCCTGCTCGCCGCGGAAACTGTCGTAACCGAAGACGCGATGGAGAACCTGTTGCGCCGCACCGCTTTCGGAGTCGGTGTCGGCTATGCCTTCGGGGGAGAACGCCTCGGGTGCAGTCACGCGGCCCATCCTACGAGTGCCCGCCCGACCGCGTGACCCCCGCGAGCGGAGTTGTCCCCAGGCGCGCGGTTGTCCACACCCCCGCTATTCGCGGACGTAGTACCGCAACGTCGCGTAAGCCGTGGCCGCGGCGACCACGATGCCGACCGGCGCGATCGTCAACGCGACGATCGCGATGTCGTCGCCGGTGATGCGCGGGAAGACGTTGCTGTCGAACAGCGGGCCGAGCGCCCGGTCGATGACCAGCGGCCGCGCGACCAGCAGTCCGAGGATCGCCAGCAGCGAGCCCGACAGCGCCGCCACCACCGCCTCCATCAGGAACGGCAACTGCGTGTACCAGCGGGTCGCGCCGACCAGGCGCATGATGCTGACCTCGGTGCGCCGGGTGAACGCGGCGATCTGCATCATGTTGGCGATCAACAGCAGCGCGGCGACCGCCATCACCACCGCGAGACCGAACGCGGCGTTGCGCAGACCGTCGAACAGGCGCAACAGTCGGTCGACGAATTCGCGGTCGTTGGCGACGGTGCGCACCCCGGCCCGGTCGTGGAAGGTCTCGTAGATGTGCTCGTACTGGTCGCCGTCGGTCATCTTGACCCGCATCGAGGCGGGCAGCGGCGTCTCGGAGATGTACTGCACCATCTCCGGTTGGTCCTCGAACAGCTTCTTGGCCTCCTCGAGGGCGGCGGCGCGGTTGAGGAACTGCACGCTGACCACCCCGGAGGTCTTCTTCATGTCCGCCAGCAGCGTGCGGCACGGGTCGGCGGCGCAGTCGGGGTCGTCGGCGGAGATGGCGTCGTCGAGGTAGAAGCGCACCTCGAGGCGGCCGGTGAAGTACTGCTCGGTCTTGTCGGCCATCCGCACCGACAGCAGGCCGCCGCCGAGCATCGCCAGCGACACCGCGGTGGTCAGGATCATCGCGATGGTCATGGTCACGTTGCGGCGCAGGCCGGTGAAGACCTCGCTCCACAGGAAACTCGCCCGCATCAGCGATCCACCCCGTACACGCCGGTCGCCTCGTCGCGGACGAGTCTGCCCCGGTCGAGTTCCACCACCCGCCTGCGCATGGCGTCGACGATGTGGTTGTCGTGGGTGGCCATCACCACCGTGGTGCCGGTGCGGTTGATCCGCTCGAGCAGCATCATGATGTCACCGCTGGTCTCGGGGTCGAGGTTGCCGGTCGGCTCGTCGGCCAGCAGCACCAGCGGCCGGTTGACGAACGCGCGCGCGATCGCGACCCGCTGCTGTTCGCCGCCGGACAGTTCGGTGGGCAGCCGGTCGGCCTTCCCGCCGAGCCCGACCATGTCGAGCACCTCCGGGACGGTCCGCTCGATGAACTGGCGACGTTTGCCGATCACCTCGAGCGCGAACGCGACGTTCTGGGCGACCGTCTTCTGCTGGAGCAGGCGGAAGTCCTGGAAGACGCATCCCATCCGTTGCCGCAGCTTGGGGACCTTGCGGCCGGGCAACCGGTCGACGCGGAAGTCCGCGACGCGGATCTCGCCCCGGGTGGGACGCTCCTCCTTGAGCAGCAGACGCATGAAGGTCGACTTGCCCGAACCGGACGGTCCGATGATGAAGACGAACTCGCCCTTTTCCACATGGACCGTGATGTTGTCCAGCGCGGGTCGCGTCGAGGTCTGATACGACTTGGTGACGTTCCGCATGGTGATCACGGGGAGCCAGTGTAACCAGATCGTCACGCGGGCTCGCCCGCTCCGACCGGCTACCGTGCGGCGGGTTCGCCGACCGTCGCCGCGGGCGCGGTGTTCACCAGCAGGCCGGTGCCGATCGGCACGGTGGTCTCCGGCTTGACGAACAGGTAGAGCACGAAGGTCGCCACCCACGCCACCATCAGCAGCGCGGTCGACTTCCGCGGCCGCATGGATTCGCGCATGATGACCGTCACTTTAAGTTGCCTCACTGATTCCCTCCCGGCGCAGGGCCGCGGCGACTCGCACGCGCAGCTCACGGCCGACTTCGAATTGTTTGCCCGGCAAGGTCCTGGCAACCATCCGAATGTTGATCTGGTCCATCGCCAGATCGTCGATGCCCATGACCGTGGGCTCGTCGAGCAGCAGCGGCTTCAATCGGGGGTCCGCGTACGCCTCTGTACCGACCCGGTGCAGGATCTCGTTGACCCGGGTGATGTCCACGCTGGCGGCCACCGGCACGTCGATCGCGGCGCGCGCCCAGTCCTTGGAGAGGTTGGTCACCTTCACGATCTGTCCGTTCGGCACGGTGATCACCTCGCCGTCGGAGTTGCGCAACGTGGTGATCCGCAGCGTGACGTCCTCGACCGTACCCTCCGCCAGTTCCGAGGAGCCCGTCACGGCGATGCTCACCACATCACCGAAGCCGTACTGGCGTTCGGTGATGAGGAAGAAGCCGGCGAGAATGTCCTGCACGATGCGCTGCGCGCCGAAGCCGAGCGCCGCGCCGAGGACGGCGGCGGGCGCGATCAACCCGGTCACCTGGAAGCCGAGGCGCTGCAACAGTTCCATGCCGACCAACACGTAGACGATCGTCAGCACGACCCAGGTGAGCACCTGGGCCAGCGCGTGCCGATGCTTGGCCGCCTCGGTGCGCACCAGCGCGTCGCTGCTGCGGAAACCGGCGTCGATCTTCGTGGTGACCCTGTCCCGGACGAACGTCGCGAACCGGCTGAACAGGATCACCCCGAGCAGGAGTAGGACGATCTCCAACCCGCTGGACCGCAACCAGGCGGTCGTGTCGGAGGAGATACCGAGCGCGATCACCGCACCGGCTCCCGCCACTGCTCGTCAACCACAGAACACACGCCGAACAGGCTACAACGCCCGTCGCACCCGCACCGCGCGTCACACCGATTCGGCCCCGCCGACAGCGTGTCGCGGGGCCGAATAACAGTCCATCGCAAGCTAATTGGCCTGCTCACGCATGCGCCAGCGGATACCCGACTCGATGAACGCGTCGATGTCGCCGTCGAGGACGGCGCCGGGATTGTTCACCTCGTGGTTGGTGCGCAGATCCTTGACCATCTGGTAGGGATGCAGCACATAGGAACGCATCTGGTTGCCCCACGAAGCGCCCTCGTTGGTCTTGAGCGCGTCCATCTCCGCGCGCTCCTCCAACCGCTTGCGCTCGAGCAGTTTGGCCTGGAGCACGCGCATCGCCGAGATCTTGTTCTGCAACTGCGATTTCTCGTTCTGGCAGGTGACGACGATGCCGGTCGGGATGTGGGTCAGGCGGACCGCGGAGTCGGTGGTGTTGACGCTCTGACCACCCGGACCCGAGGACCGGTAGACGTCCACGCGGATGTCGCCCTCGGGGATCTCGATGTGGTCGGTGGTCTCCACCACGGGCAGCACCTCGACCTCGGCGAAGGAGGTCTGCCGCCTGCCCTGGTTGTCGAACGGGCTGATCCGCACCAACCGGTGGGTGCCCATCTCGACCGAGAGCGTGCCGTAGGCGTAGGGGGCCTTCACGGCGAAGGTGGCGCTCTTGATGCCCGCCTCTTCGGCGTAGGAGGTGTCGTAGACCTCGACGGCGTAGTTGTGCCGGTCGGCCCAGCGGATGTACATCCGCATCAGCTTCTCGGCCCAGTCGGCCGCGTCCACGCCGCCCGCGCCGGACCGGATGTTGACCAGCGCCTCGCGCTTGTCGTATTCGCCCGAGAGCAGGGTGCGGACTTCCATGGCCTCGATGTCACCGTGCAGGGCGGTGCGTTCGGCGTCGGCCTCGGCGAGCGCGGAGGTCCTGGCCTCGCCCTCTTCGTCCTCGGCCAATTCGTAGAGGACCGGTAGATCCTCGAGCCGCTGCCGCAGGGCCTCGACCCGGCGCAGTTCACCCTGCGCGTGCGACAGTTCGCTGGTGACCTGCTGGGCGTGGTCCTGGTCGTTCCACAGATCGGGGTCCGCGGCCTGGTGCTCGAGTTCGTCGATGCGGCGGCGCAGTTCCTCGATGTCGAGCACCGACTCCACCGTCTTGAGGGTGGTGTCGAGTTCGGCGAGGTCGGCGGAAACGTCGGGATGCACGAGGGTCAAGCCTAGCGGTCCACGCGAACCGCCTGCTCTTCAGGCCGGGCGAGCGGGAATCGGTCGGTGCGCCCGTGGGAGAGGTGTCGAAATGCTCATGCTCCGAGGGTACCGACGGCGGGTCACCGCGGCGAGGGGGTTTCCGGCCGCACCCGCTAGGGTTCGGGCGTGGCCGCACACTCCTCGGATCTGGAACTCGCCCTGCGACTCGCCGACGAAGCCGACTCCATCACCACTGCCCGATTCGGCGCGCTGGACCTGAAGGTCGACGCCAAACCGGATCTGACCCCGGTCTCGGACGCCGATCTCGCGGTGGAGGAATCGCTGCGGCGACTGCTCGGGCACGCGCGCCCGGACGACGCGGTGCTGGGTGAGGAATTCGGCGGCGAGGCGGAGTTCCGCGGCAGGCAGTGGGTCATCGACCCGATCGACGGAACCAAGAACTTCGTGCGCCGGGTGCCGATCTGGGCGACGTTGATCGCGCTGCTCGAGGACGGCGTGCCGGTGGTCGGCGTGGTCAGCGCGCCCGCGCTCGGGCGGCGCTGGTGGGCGGCGGCGGGGTCGGGCGCCTGGGCACAGGTGCATCCCGGTGCGCCGCAACCGCTCTCGGTGTCGGCGGTGCGCGGACTGGAGTCCGCGAGTCTGGCCTTCTCCAGCCTGTCCGGTTGGCACGAACGCGGTCTGCGCGAGAAATTCCTCGATCTGACCGACGAGGTGTGGCGGGTGCGCGGCTACGGCGATTTCTTCAGTTACTGCCTGCTGGCCGAGGGCGCGGTGGACGTCGCGACCGAACCGGAGGTGTCGCTGTGGGATCTGGCGGCGCTGGACATCCTGGTCCGCGAAGCCGGCGGCGCCTTCACCTCGCTGGACGGCGCGGCCGGACCGCACGGCGGTGACGCGGTGGCCACGAACGGTCTGCTGCACGAGCAGGTGCTGGCCCGGCTCACCTCGGGTGGGTGAGGGCGATCCGCCGGTGACGGCGCGGGCCTGACCGCCTTTCGTCGCGAGTTCGTCGGCAGGTCGGATCGCCGACGAAACAATCCGTCGCGACGCCTCGGCTCAGTCGAGGTCCTTCTCCATCAGCACCACCCGGTCGGTGCCGTGGAACTGCGGCGGCAACGCGGCCTCGCGGATCTCCCGGAAACCCTGGTCCGCGTAGTACTTTCGGAGCACCTGGTTGGCGGCGGCGGTGTCCAGGCGCTGCCGGGTGTGCCCGGCCGCGCGGGTGCGGTCGGCGCAGAAGCGCAGGATTCGCGCGCCGAGGGCCTCGCCGCGGCGGCGCGGGGCGACCATGAGTCCGTGGACGTAGCCCGCGGCATCGTCGTCGGCTCCCCAGAACTCGGGATCGCGCCAGATCAGGCGGACCGCCGCGATCAAGTCACCCTGGTCCCGCCAGACGAACCACTCGCCGCGCTCGGCCTCACCGGCGACCGCGCTCGCCGGATATTCGCCGGGCAACCACTGGGCGATGCCGTTGTCGACCATCCACCGCGCGAGTTCATCACGCAGGCGGGCGATGTCCTCGGCGTCGGCCGCGACGGCCTGCCGCATCGGCGCGGGGTCGATCACGTCAGCGACGCGGGTCGGCGGGGGTCAGGTCGAGACCCGCCGGCGGACGCAGGCGGCGCAAGTGGCCGTCCATCGCGGTGACGTAGAGCGCCCACTCGTCGCCGTCGCGGGCGATGCGCACCGAGGTCGTGCCGTCGGGTGGGGTGCGCGGGCCGGGCGGGAGCAGTCCGCCGACGATCGAGCACCCGTTTCCGGTGGCGGTGTCGATCGCGAAGATCGCGCCGTCGACGTGGTCGGCGACGAACAGGGTGCCCGACCTGGTCGCCTCCATGTCGTCGGGGATGATCGGCAGGCGCGGGACGCCGGAGACGACCGTCGAAGTGCTCGGCGCGGCCAGCGGAATGCGGAACACCTGGCTCGACAGGTTGCCCGCGAAGATCGAGACGCCGTCGGGGGCCAGCGCCACACCGTTGCTCAGCGGCAGCGGTGCCCAGTTCGGCGTGTGTTCGCCCGTGGCCGGTCGGTAGCGCGAGATGCCGGTCAGCGGACCGTTGACCACGCCGAGGGAACTGAACAGCAGGTCGCCGTCGGGCAGCAGCAGCAAGCCGTTGGGACCGTTGAGGCCGGTCAGCAGGACGGTGACCGCGCCCGTGTCGATGTCGTAGCGCTGGAGCGTGCCCGGCGCGGCGAAGGGGCCGTCGCCGGTGAGGAAATAGACCGAGGACCCGACGACCCGCACGCCCGCGGGTTGGTCCAAGCCGGTGACCAGCTTCTCGAAGCGACCCGCGGCGTCGAGGTGGGCGAGGTAGCCGTCACCGATGCCGGTCAGGTAGAAGCCGCCGCGTCCGTCGCTGTCGAGATTCTCCAGGCGGCCGACGCCTTCGAGGACCGTCTCCACGGTCCATCCTCGTCCGCAGGAGGGTTCGGCGTGTGCCGCGGGGACGAGCAGCAGTCCCATCGCGAGCGCCGCCGCCGTGACCGCCGCGCGCAGCCCGCGATGCCTGGTCGGATATGCCATGCGGGACAAGATAACAGCCGCGCGGTCGGTGATCGGGGAGTCCGCGGCGGCCGCCGTCCTTCATCCGCAGGCGGCCGCCGCCCGCTCACTGACCGCTGGAGATGCCCGGCGGCCGCGCCGATCCGGTGCCCGAACCCGAGGCGGACCCCGATCCCGATCCGGAGGCCGAACCGGTGCCGAGTTCGAACACGCCGGAGCCGAGGTCGATGCCGGTGCCCGCCTCGCCCGACCCGAAGTCGAGGATCGGCAGGCTGGAACCGAAGTCGACGACCGGGCCGCCCGGATCGAAGTCGGCGGGTTGCAGGGGCAGGCCGGGTTCGGCGGCGGCCGGGGCGGCCAAGCCGATCGAGGCCGCGGCGGCGGCGAGCAGAACGATGCGCTTCAAGGGAAGACCTCCGTTTCGGGGGCAACTGGGTGCCGCCACGGTAACGGAAATACCGCCAATCTGAAGCGGATTCGTTTCACTGTGTCCGATGATCCCGACGGCGGAAGAACCGCCAGTTCACCGGCCGTTCCAGATGTGTACCGAACGAGCGTCCAGGATCCGGATGACAATCCTCCAGAAGGCGCTCGACGCAGTTCTTACTCTGGAGTAAGATAGACTTACCGAGTAGTAAGATAGCTGGGCGCGGGCCCGGACCGACCACCCGAGAAAACAGGTGATGATGAGCACTCGAGACAGCGCAGCGACGCGACGTCGAAGCAACGGCCGCAGCAACGAGAGCGCTGTCGGCCTCAACCAGACCAAGCGGGACTGGATGGGCACCGCGATGCGGGTCATGACCACCATCACCGGCTCGGAACTGGCCGAGAAATACAATCTGCGCAAGCCGATCGAACGCGCCACCTACGAAGGCACCAAGACCGGATTCCGCACCCTCGGCGCGGCCACCCGCGCCTTCGCCAAGGTCTCCGGCGGCGGCCGGCCCAAGCGCCTGGCCGACAACGAGTCCAAGAACAAGGACCTCTTCGACCTCACCCCGTCCGACGAACAGCAGATGATCGTCGAGACCGTGCGCGACTTCGCCGCCGAGATCCTGCGCCCCGCCGCCTACGAGGCCGACGGCTCCGCCAAAGCGCCGCGCGACCTGCTCGAGCGCGCCGCCGAACTCGGCATCACCCTCATCAACGTGCCCGAGGAACTCGAAGGCGCCGCCAGTGAACGCGGCGCGGTCACCAACTCGATGGTCGCCGAAGCCCTCGCCCACGGCGACATGGGCCTCGCGCTGCCGATCCTCGCGCCCAGCGGTGTCGCCGTCGCACTGTCACAGTGGGGCACCGACGCCCAGCAGAAGACCTACCTGCCCGCCTACACCGGCGAGAACGTCCCGCAGTCCTCGGTCGTCATCGCCGAACCGCGCGCCCTGTTCGACCCGTTCGCGTTGCGCACCAAGGCCACCCGCTCCCCCAGCGGCTTCCGTCTCAACGGCGTCAAGAGCCTCGTGCCCGCCGCCGCCGACGCCGAACTGTTCGTCATCGCCGCCGAACTCGACGGACGCCCCGCCCTGTTCATCGTCGAATCCGACGCACCCGGCCTGGTCGTGGAAGCCGACCCGAGCATGGGTCTGCGCGCCGCCGGACTCGGTCGACTGCTGCTCGACGACGTCGCCGTCGGCGCGGACGCCATCCTCGGCGACGAGGACGCCGCCACCCGCGCCGAGCACTACGCCGACGCCGTCCGACTCGCCCGCCTCGGCTGGGCCTCCCTCGCCGCGGGCACCGGCAAGGCCGTCCTGGACTACGTGATCCCCTACGTCAACGAGCGCGAAGCGTTCGGCGAGCCCGTCTCGCACCGGCAGGCGGTCGCGTTCATGGTCGCCAACATCGCCATCGAACTCGACGGACTGCGCCTGGTCACCCTGCGCGGCGCCTCCCGGGCCGAACAGGGCCTGTCCTTCGCCCGCGAGGCCACGCTGGCCCGCAAACTCGCCACCGACAAGGGCATGCAGATCGGCCTGGACGGCGTGCAGTTGCTCGGCGGACACGGCTTCACCAAGGAACACCCGGTCGAGCGCTGGTACCGCGACCTGCGGGCCATCGGCGTCGCCGAAGGTGTCGTGCTCATCTGACCGGCCCGTTCCTCATTTCCAGGAGACCACACCCATGATCAACCTCGAACTCCCCAAGAAGCTGCGGGCCAGCGCGAACCAGGCACACCAGGTCGCCAAGGAGATCTTCCGCCCCGTCTCGCGCAAATACGATCTCGCCGAACACGAGTACCCCGTCGAACTCGACACCATGGCCGCCATGGTCGAAGGGCTCAACGACTCCGGCACCCAGAAGATCGGCGGAGCCTCCGGCGGCCGCTCCGACGAACACGCCACCGAACTGCTCGGAAACACCAACGGCGGCAACATGTCCGCGCTGCTCAACGCCCTCGAGACCTCCTGGGGCGACGTCGGCCTGATGCTGTCGATCCCCTACCAGGGCCTCGGCAACGCCGCCATCGCCGCCGTCGCCACCGACGACCAACTCGAACGCTTCGGCAAGGTGTGGGCCGCCATGGCCATCACCGAACCCTCCTTCGGTTCCGACTCCGCCGCCGTCACCACCACCGCCGTGCGCGACGGTGACGACTGGGTCCTCAACGGCGAGAAGATCTTCGTCACCGCCGGTCAGCGCGCCACCCACATCGTCGTGTGGGCCACCGTCGACAAGAGCCTGGGCCGCGCCGCCATCAAATCCTTCGTCGTGCCGCGCGACGCACCCGGCCTGTCGGTGGCCCGCCTCGAGCACAAGCTCGGCATCAAAGCCTCCGACACCGCCGTGCTGCTGCTGCAGGACTGCCGGATCCCCGCCGACAACATCCTCGGCAGCCCGGAAGTCAACGTGGAGAAGGGTTTCGCGGGGGTCATGCAGACCTTCGACAACACCCGTCCCCTCGTCGCCGCGATGGCCATCGGCGTCACTCGCGCTGCCCTCGAGGAACTGCGCACCATCCTCACCGAGGCGGGCGTCGAGATCTCCTACGACACCCCGCCCAACAACCAGCACGCCGCCGCCGCCGAATTCCTGCGCATGGAAGCCGATTACGAATCGGCCTACCTGCTGGCCCTGCGCGCGGGCTGGATGGCCGACAACAAGAAGCCCAACTCCCTCGAGGCTTCCATGTCCAAGGCCAAAGCGGGCCGCACCGGCACCGACGTCTCCCTCAAGGCCGTCGAACTCGCGGGCACCCTCGGCTACTCCCAGCACCTGCTGCTGGAGAAGTGGGGCCGCGACTCGAAGATCCTCGACATCTTCGAGGGCACCCAGCAGATCCAACAGCTGATCGTCGCCCGGCGCGTCCTCGGACTCACCAGCGCGCAGCTGAAATAGCTTGGCAGACAACGGAAAGCCCGCGCGGGTCAATCTAGCGCCCCGCGCGGGCTTTCCACTGTCCACGCCCACCCTCGCCCCATCCTGCACCATTCAGGCCGCCTCCAGGCCGTCGCCGGAAGGAAGCTCCCAGATCGAGGCCGTCTCGTCCACGGCCTGTCGAGCGCGCTCATGGCTGGACGGAAGCAGGTGGGTGTAGACGCGGAGGGTGAATCCGGCATCCGCGTGTCCGAGGTATTCAGCGAGTTCCTTCACCGAGACGCCACGCGCAAGCAGCTTCGAGGCGTAGAGGTGGCGAAGCGCGTGCATCCCGTCCGCCCGCTTCATGTAGACGAGGCCCGCTTTGCCGAACGCCGGTTGCCAAACGATCTTGTTGAACAGGTCACCGCTTATCGCCGCCCCAGTCGGAGTCACGACCAGCGGAGAAACGGTCGTGGCCTTGCCGTCCGCCGATGCCCACGGCAGAGTCACCGGTACAGAGGGGAACGCCGCAACGTGAGCGTCGATCACCGCCAGGAGCGCACGTGAAAGGGGCACGAAGCGCGTCTTCTCTCTTTTCGGAAGGGCAAACATCAGCGTGCCCCTGACGTACTTCACCTGTCGGCGGACATGCACCGTCATAGCCTCACGATCGATGTCCTCGGACGACAGACCGAGAATCTCGCCTTGGCGCAAGCCCAAGCCCACCCCCAGCGGCACCACCACCGAGTAGCGCTCATCGACCGCCGACACCCCCCGGCGTGCCCCCGCAACACGTTCATCACCCCACACCGCGATCTGAGGGCTCCTTCGAACCGGCCGCCGAACCGTCTTCGCCCGACACGGGTTCTCACGGATCAGCCTTTCATCCACCGCCGCATCCATCACCCCGACAACGATGTCGAACAGGACGGCCTTGTAGTTATCGGCGTACTTGCGCTCATCGAGACACCCCAACCAGT
This sequence comes from Nocardia takedensis NBRC 100417, assembly GCF_000308695.1. Taxonomy (GTDB): domain Bacteria; phylum Actinomycetota; class Actinomycetes; order Mycobacteriales; family Mycobacteriaceae; genus Nocardia; species Nocardia takedensis. The sequence goes on from NZ_BAGG01000093.1 coordinate 312,751, forward strand.
CACGAACCGTCGAAGGCTTGATACTGCCCACCGACAGGTCGCCGAAGACCGGATACACCCGCGAGTCCAACCGGCTGCGCAGCGTCTCCCGCGTCGCCGGATCAGACGACTGACCGCGATACCAACTCTCCGCGATCTGCCGAAAGGTCTTCCGCGACGCGCGGGGGTCGATGTACTTGCCTTCGCGCTTGTCGGATTCGACCTCGATCAGGAAGTCGTCGGCGCGCTTCTTCTCCCGATCCGGGAACGACTTGGAGCGCTCCGCGCCGTCGGGGTCGATGTAGCGGGCACGGTAGCGCAGGCCCTTGCCGAACAGTTCGGTTTTCTCCATCACCGGTTTGCCACGGCTGTTGACGATGGTGTTGCCGTCCTCGTCCACGGTGGGTCGCCACCATCGGTCTTCCACGTGGCCCATCAGGCAGCCTCATCCATATCGGCCCAGGCCCGCAGCTTGGACGGGTTGTAGCGCAGGTGACGACCGATCTTGCGGACCGGCGGACCGTCGCCCTGCCACTTCCACTGGTAGAGGGTCTTGACCGGCACACCGAGGTAGTAGGCCGCCTCGTCGGCCGTCCACATCCGATCGTCGGGCAGGTTCATCGCTTCACCTCCTAGGCTGCTACCGGCTGAGTTGCCGAACGGTTCGACGGATCGGGATCGGGTGGCCCCGCCGCCAGCAGGGCGCGTTCGTACTCGGCGCGCCAGGCGATGCGTTGGGCGATCGCGGACATGATCAGGTGATCCCGGGGCGGGACGTTCTTGTCGCCGTTCTCGACCGGAGTCACGATCACGTGCGAGCGGTCCGGCTTCACGATCCCGACCGCGCGCAGCAGTTGCCGAACGAACTCGGCGCGATCGGCCTTGTGGTCCGGGAGGGTCTTGTTGGACCAGCGGCGCGAGACCAGCACCCGACGACCGGGAAGCCCGAGCGTGTCCCGGCGGTGCGCCTTGGACTTGCAACGACCAGGCACCGTCTTGCCCGTGGCACCCTTCGGGGTGATGCCGTAGCGCAGCCACACCCCGCAGCGCGGCGAGCACGGGGTCCGGCACAACTCCTCGTGCAACCGGTCGTAGTGGATCGCGGTGCGGGTGGAGTCGGTGTCGAGGACTTCCGAGACCGACTTGGTCAGGTACTTGGTGACGTAGCCGATGGCCCGGTCCGCTTTCGGGCCGGGGATGTAGCCCTTCATGTGGCCCGGGTCCATGCGTTCGCCGAAGCGCACCACGTAGGCCGGTTCCAACTCGTCCACGGAGTCCATGACATCGAGGGCCTGATCCCAGGTCAGCAGCAGAGCCCCGGAGTCCGGGTCGGTGAACCCGCCCGCCGCGTGGTCCCAGACCGGCATCCGGTCGCCGCTGTAGACCTCTCGGTCATGATGCGGCCACCACACCTGGTGGTAGGTCGCCGCCGTCACCAGGCGCAGAATCTCCCGCGAGATGGCCGAGCGCAGCAACAGGTGAAGGTGCGGCGCACCCCGACGCTGGGGTTCGACCGTGGCGAAGTACTGCACGTCGTAGCCGACGACGCGGCGCAGGTTCTGTATCCAGCGGTCGACCAGTTTGGAGAAGTGCACGATGTCGCGCGCGGCGCGGGTGTAGTCGTACTCGTCGGGCCTGCGCGGGGAACCGTCGCCACAGGGTTTGCCGTCGGCGTCGGTCGCGCCGTCCTGGTTCATCGGGCCGTAGGAGGGCATGGTGAGGGTGACCATCATCGAGGATCGGTAACCGCCGATCTCCTTGCCGACCGTGGTCTTGGCGACCTTCTTACGCGGCAGGTCCGGCGCGTCCTGGCGGCGACGGGTCGAGCGCTGGCGACGGTCGGCGGGGGTGGCGTCGAAGGCGGGCAGCCGTCCCCGGAACCCGGTCTCGCGCAACTCCACATCCAGACTCGTCGCGATGTCGCGGACCGCTTCGGCGAGTTCGGTGTCCCCGGTGGCGGTGGCTTCGCGGTACTGGACGAACAGGTCCGAGCGCGCCCGAAGGAGATCCTTTTGCACGTCGGTGGCGGTGTCGGGAGTGTTGACCGGTTCTCGGTCGAGGTGCCAGCCCTCCCGGCATTGGGTCATCCGCAGGTAGCGGGCTTTCGCGGCGCAGGACGGGCAGACCGAGGCCACCGTGGATTTGCAGGGCGAGCCGACGTAGGAGACGGTCAGGGTCTTGGGGTCCTCGGTGCGCATCGGCACCGGGCGACGGCACACGGTGTGTTCGTCGGCCAGATCAGCGGCTACGGACCGGAAATCCGGCAGGCTACGGCGTTGGGCCGCTGTCTGCCGGACCGGCACCGACGCATCGTCGGTGGAGTTCATTCGGTGTCCTCGCTCGGGGGATCGAACAAGGCCATCTGGCCTTCGGTGGGGGCGTAGAGCTTGGCCGGGAGCCCGTTCGGTGCGGTGGTCCGGCGACGCTTCCGGACACCGGCCGCAGCCTTGGCGACGACCGGGTTCGGTTGCGAGGCAGCCGTTTTCGGGTTGCTCATGCTGTCCACCTGTCGGGACCGGCGAGGTCCGTGCGGACCGGCGCGGACGGGACCGGAGAGCGGCCGGACCGGGCGAACGCATCGGTGATCGCGCCCCGCAGCACGCCGAGGATGGCGGTCGCGTCCGCCAGTGTCATGTCCAGGTGGACAACGGCGGCGAATCCCTGTTCCTTATGGACGGTCACCTGGACCATGTCCGTGCCGTCGGGGCCGGTGTAGTGGCTGGCGAAGACTTCGCCGGTATCGCGGACACGGCCCCGATCGGCCGAGACGGTGACACGTCCGAAGTCAGGCAGGTGACTCGGTCGCCAGGAGACGCGGACCGGTGTGTTCATGCCGCCCACCCTCCGTCGTCGTCGGTGGTGTCGAGATCCCAGACCGGCAGGTGACCGGTCTCCGCGACCAGGGCGACCGCGACCGCCAGCGGGTCGGCACCGCGCCGTTCGAGGTGTCCCCGGCGACGGGAGGCGAGGTCGATCACGTTGTCGACGTAACCGGCACCACCGGGGCCGGACTTGCGGGTGTTGTTGGTGTGCTTCACTTCTCGGTTCCTCCGGTCGGGTCGTTGTCGTGTTCGTCGCGTTCGATGGCGCGGCAGGCGTCGCACAGGACGCGGTCGCCGTCGTAGAACCAGCCGACCGCGACGGAGCGGGCGTCGAGGTAGCTCACGGCCTGGGGGATGGAGTCGAAGCAGATGCCTTCGGACTCGTGTTCGCTGTAGGTGTCGCCGCAGGAATCGCAGTAGACGACGACGTGGATTTCGGCCACGAATCCCCGCTTCACGCCGCCACCGAGCCCTGTCCGTCACCGGGGATGCCGTCGGCGGCGAACTCGTCGTGCACGCCGAGCGGTTCGGATTCCTCGACGGGGGCGGGAGTGGCGTCGGGGACGGGCGCGGCGAGCACCGGGGTGGGGGTGTAGGTGTCGACGATGGCGTCGGCGGTGTCGTCGGACACCCAGAACGCCCGGACGCGGACGAACTCGGTCGAGCCGTCGTGCCCGACGTAGCCGACACCTTGTGTGGTCGCGTCGATCTTGTCGCAGCGGGCACCCCGTGCCCGAGCGCCTTGGCCGTGGACCATGGCGACCTGTGAGGGTTCATCCAGGCGGAGCCCGATGCGGACCGGGAACAGTTGCCGGACGGGCATGGTCTCCTTGCTGGGGTCCTGCAACGCGGCGATCACCGACACCGCCGCCGCGCGCCCCTGGGAGAGCAGCACGCCCATGACGCGTTTGAACTCGGCCTGCTCCTCGCGTGAGGCGTAGGCCGACAGTGCCGCAGCCTCATCGATGACGATGACCACCAGGGGCGCGTCCACAGTCGGGATGTGCTTGCGGACACCTTCCGAGCGCATGAGCGCCAACCGTTCCCGCAGCGTGGCTTCCGCCCCGGCCAGCAACTTCAGGATGTCGGGTACGTCGGTGGCGAACTCGGCGAACAACCGGTCCTCACCGCGGCCGAACTCCGCGCCGCCCTTCGGATCGCACATCACCACCCGCACCAACCCGTCACGGATGGCGGGTCCGAGACCGGCCAGCACCGACCACAACACGCTGCCTTTACCGGCGCCGGTGGCCCCGGCGAGCAGGATGTGGCCGTAGAGCACCCGCAGCCGCCACAGGTCGTGATCCTCGGTCACCCCGACCGGCACCGCCTCCAGATCGACCGAGGAATTCGCATCGACCGGCGGGAGCGGGACCGCAGCCGCCAGGGTGTCGAAGGTCCGCAGATCCAGGCGAACCGCGCCGGGGTGCGGGAACGACACCGACACCTCCGGCACCGCGAGGGCCTTGGACAGTTTGTCGCAGACGGTTTCGCTGGCCCAGTCGTCGGAGGACTGACCGGCCAGCATCAGCAGGTCGACCCGCAGGCCGTGGGCGGTGTACTCCCAGTCCTCCACCGGCGGGAACCCGGCATCCAGCGACCCGAGCTTCAGCGCCTTGAGCAGGTGGGCGCGGCGCTGGGGATCGGCCAGCACCGCCACCGCCAACCGCAGATCCAGCGGAGCCAGCTCCACGGCCTCGGCGACCTCGGCGGACCGCGCCGACTGCGAGACGCCCTCGGAGGCGATTGCGCGCAGCCACCACAGGCCCGAGGCACCCGTGGCCAGACCGCTGGCCAACATGACGGTTTCGGCGATACTCATCGCGCGCTCCCATCGAATTCGGTGGCCCGGCAGAACATCACGCACCCCGACACCACCGGCGACGTGGTTGCGGCGGGTGTGGTGGTGTCCACCGGGGCGGGGGTTTCGGTCACGGTCGTGGTCGTGGTCGTGGTTGGGCGGACCGGTTCGCGGGCGGGCGGGGTGGCCAGCACCCCGGCACCGGCGATCACGGTCACCGACGCGCACACCGCCGTCAGCAGCGCGGGAGTACGCATCACGCCACCGCCTTCACAGCGGCGCGGCGGTCGTGTTCGGCCACGGCATCGGCCAATCCGGCGAGCAGGGTGCGGGCATCAGCGATCGTGAGTGAGAGCGCCGAGCCGAGCCCGCCGAGTTCGGCGACGACGCGGGGCGGCGAAGCCGGGTCCTCGGCCAGGGCGTGCGGACGGTAGACAACCTGCCCGATAGCGATGTCGGGCATCGCGGTCAGCATCGAGGGAAGCGAGTACATGTCAGTGACTCCCAGCAGGGATAGCGATCGGCAACATCGGCTGCGTCGGTCGCGAGGGACGAACAGGAACCACCGGCACCGGGACCGGCGCAGCGGCCACCCGCAACGGCGCGGGCTCGGACACGGGAACAGGGGTGGGTTCGGGAGCCGGAACCGGCTCAGCGACAGCAGATTTCGTGTCAGCGGACTTCGCGTACTTCGCCGCCGTCGCGGCCGACACCCCGAGTTCACGAGCGATCTCGGCGAACGACTTCCCGGCGGCGCGCAGTTCGACAGCGCGAGCCACCACCGCCGGATCACGCCGAGACGACGACGGCTTACGGACAGGCTTCGCACGACGAACCGGGACAGGCGCGGGAGCGGATTCGGCGGGAGGAACCGGGACGGGATCGGTCGAGGCAGGCTCGCCCGCAACCGACACCGGCACCACCACCGAGCGTTGCGCAGCCCGGAACAGCAGCGCCAACCCGTGGGTGTCCGCCAGCAGTGAAATCGGAGCCACCGCCGCGACGATCGCCGCCGCCCACCCCGGCAACGGGTGACCCGAGGCGACCGCGTGCAGGGAATTGCCCGCCACGCTCACCGCCGCGCCGATCACCAACACCGCCAGGAAGAACCGACGCTCCGAACGCCCCGGCGAGACCAGGACACCGAACGTCGCCAACAGGATCGTTCCGTCCACGATCAGCGGGAACAGCCACGCATCACGCGCCGGGACCCGCGCCAACACGGCCAGATCGGCCAGAGTGGTGAAGGACAGCCGGAACGCCGCCACCCCGACCGCCACGATGATGACAGCGGCGGACCAGCGCGCCCAACGCATACCCGCCCCCGACAACCGCTGATCCGCCGCCATGATCACGCCGCCCTATCCGACGAGGCCGCCTGTGCCTCGTTGTGCTCGGCGAACACCGTCGGCAACTGACCGAACAGCAACCGGGCATCCGCGATGCTCAACGACAAGTAGGCGTCCGTGCCGGTCAAACGCACGACCACCGACGCCGGGACCGTCCCGAACTCACCCTCGACCGCGGGCCGGTATCCCACCGAGACCCCGTCGATGCCGGTGGTCGTGTTGCTGAAGTGCGACATGATCACGCCGCCTTACCGGCCGGAGCCGACTTCGCGCCGGAGTTGTCACCCTTGATCCCCGTCGCCCGGATCATGAATCCGATCGACTTGAACTGACCGTTTCCCGTCACACGAGGCTTGAGCAGCAAGCCCTCCAACTCGATCGGACGCAGACCCTCCAACACCTCCGGCTCCGACGGCACCGGCATCTGATCAGCGACGAAGGTGATGTCGAAACCCGCCTGAGCCGCCTTCCCGCCCGACCGGTCCATGATCGTCGCCTTCCACAGGCGCTTACCGGTCCCGCGACCCTCACGGTCGAAATCGACCGCCTGACGCTTCGGCGCGTCACGGTTCTCGCTGAACTCCGTCTGCGGCTGAATGTCACCCATCAGGAGCACGCCCTTCGGAAACACGGCACGAAAATCCGTCGGAATCCACATGTCTTTCAAAGCCATCTGATTTCACAACCTTTGTTCGGGGAGAGTCAGGTGATTTCCTGATACCTAACGGTAGCAAGTGCTTTCGTGCGAAAGCAACTACTTCTATCGCTCCGTTATGAATTCGTTACCATAGCGTGGAACTCCCAGGTCAGCAGGTCTGTCCTCCCTGCTACTCTCGGGAACGCAACTGCTACCAGAGGAGATCGACCGATGTCGGAGTCGGAACACTCACGCCCCGTGCCTGCGCACATGCGCATTGCGCAGGCGATCAGGAACGACATCGAGGCAGGACGTTTGCGCGACGGACAGCGATTGCCGACTACGCGGGCACTAGCGGATGAGTGGCAGGCCAGCCAGCTTACGATCACGAAGGCCATGGAGCAGTTGGCTACAGACGGCTACGTCACGAGCCAGGACCGTTCCGGCCGGATCGTCACCACACCCACCTCGGTCAGCCTGGCCTTGTCACCCGTGGTGCGCCCCGTCCGTCCTCGCGTGGTGTACGTCGGCGGCTACCCCGGTAGCGGCAAGAGCGAGTTCGCCAGAACCCTCGCGCGCGAGACCGGCTGGGCATTGCTGGACAAAGACACCATTGCGCGACCAATCATCGAACCCGCCCTTGAGGACCTGGGATCGACCATCAACGACCGCGAGTCGGATATCTACCTGACCCGCATTCGTCCACGCGAATACGACGCCCTTGCCGCAGTCGTGCGGGACAACCTCGAGGTGGGCAACTCTGCCATTGCCACCGCCCCATACCTGCGTGAATTCGCAGACCTCTCTTGGATGGAAAACGCCGTAGCCAACGCCGAGACGAGGAACGCCGATGCAACGTTCGTATGGGTACGCACGTCGCTTGAGACCATGTTGATGTACCTGCGCCGACGAGGAGCCGCACGCGACGCGGCGAAACTTGCGAACTGGGACGACTACAGCGCGAGCATCGATGTCGAGCTTCGCCCCTCGCTGCCTCACGCAGTCATCGACAACGACCCCGACAGTCCCCCACTCCGAACTCAGGCCCAGCAGCTCATAGGGAGCTTCCGACGCGAACCGATCGGCCGATGAGAGTTGGAATCGTCCTCTACGGCGCTCCGGCGAGCGGCAAAGACACGGTAACCGCCGAGCTAACTCGCCAAGATCCTCGCTTTCACCTCTTCGAGCGCGTGAAGGACGGGCCTGGTCGCACGACCGGCTACCGCATCGTCAGCCCCAAACAGTTCGATCAGCTATTGAACTCAGGCGAGTTGATCTGGTCCAACACCCGCTACAACGCACGGTACGCAATTGACCGACCCGGCATGCTTCACCTATTTGAGCGTGGACACATTCCGATCGTCCATGCCGGGCAGCCAGGAGTCATTCAGGCCGTACAGGCCGCGACACCTGATGTTCGCTGGCTGGTAGTCGAACTTCGAACCGATCGCGAAACCGCCAGTGCCCGCATAGCCGCGCGAGCAACCGGCGACACAGATGCACGCCTCCGAGCCTGGGACGAAACTCCGAACCTTACGACGACCGACTTGACGATAGACACCACCGTCACGTCCGCCAGCTCCGCAGCCAAGGCGATCAGCTCGCTAGTCGCCTAGAACTCTGCCAACCTCGGATACAGTCCAACTGTTACCCTGTATCTATCACGTATGTGATGCCGAGAGGGTGAGAGCGACGGGCCAACGCCGCCCCCACCGGTGGGAATTACCTAGCCCGCACTCGGCGGACCGCAACGAGCGCCCCGGCGATCACGGCAGCAACCGTCAAGACGATGCCGTAGTCGACCGGGGCCTTGCTCTTTCTCCGGCGATGTTTCGCCATTCCCACCACCTCCTCCCTGGGCGCGATGTCTGGACCAACGTCCATCGCCCCTCGGCAGGAGGTTCACACAGCCTACGTCACAGCCACGCCGAGACATCAAGCGCCGCAGAACGTTCGCCACACCTACCGTGAGTGATTGCCGAATTTCGCCATACAGGATCAAGAGCGCCCCGGCGGCGCTCCGCGCCGCCGCCGCGCACGCCACGCAACGGCACCCTCCTCGCAGGCTCGTCGGGCACCGGCGCGGCGGTGCGTCGGCGGACGGGAACGCCGCCGGGGCGCGAGGTGGTCCTGTCGAGCCGATATCGTCGGCGCCCTACCCCGGTCGACTCGCATACGGGCTGCCGCACGAGCTTCGCTCGCTTGCCTCGGAGACCACCTACCGCACATCCAGCCGTGGCCGGTCCCAGCCGATCCGATGCCGGCCCCGAGTCCGGTCGGGGGGCGTCCACCGGGGCCGGGCGAGGTGGGGGGATGGATGGCGAGTGCCCGAACGGCTGGATGGTGGGTGGAGCGTCCTTCGGCCGCTTGGCCCTGGTCTGTGGTGGCCTGCATTGTGATCCCGCGCCCCTCACACCTCAAGGGCGCGACAAGTCGCGTCGGCACGCCGATGGCCCAAGGGCCACCCTTGACCTGTGAGCCTCTGCGCGTGACGGGCAGGCCCTATGGGGCAGGCGGGTAGCCAGCCCCCGTCATGCGCAACCCACCACCGACCAGGGCCAACCGCAGTCGCCTCAGGCCGTCTACAGGCCGTGGGAGGCCGAAAAGTGCCCAGAACAGGCGAGAACTCCCGAGATGCATCACAGCAGCTCAGGAGTGTATTTCCGACCATCTGTCGATTTCACGGAGGGGTAGCCGAACGATCCTCGACATCTTCGAGGGCACCCAGCAGATCCAGCAGTTGATCGTCGCCCGGCGCGTCCTGGGCCTCACCAGCGCTCAGCTGAAGTGAGATGACAGGCCGGACCCGCACGGATCGGTTCACCGCCCGTGCGGGCCGGTCACTCCGGTCAGATCGTCGACCGGCAGACCCTGCCGGGTCATGGTGGCCTCGGTGTCCAGCGGCCGGATCTCGCTCTTTCGCTGTCCCGGAACCATCCCCAGCCCTACGCGAAATGCGGTCCGGCAGCCTCCGTAAGCTCCCGGCGGCAAGCAGGGTGCAGAGAGTCGCGGCAGGTCTGCCGGTGCGGGACGCGGCTGCCCGCACCGATGCCTTCGTTCCGTTGTAACCGACCGAGCCGCCGCCGCTAACTCGCCCCGGACCTGCGCGATGTTCCACGTTTCCGCCGTTTCGGCTGCTTCGGCCGGGGACGCCCCGGCCAGTCGACCCAACGCAACTCCGCGGCGGCGCTCTCGGGCACCAGACCCGCCGCGATCAGCGCCGCGCGGGGCGGCTCCCGCCCCGCGAGTCGAAACGCGCGGTCGGAGGAGTCCGTATCGTGCGACACGGCCCCGACGATCAGACACTCGCCGCCACACCGCCGAGCCCCTCGATGATCCCCGCCGTCAGCGGCGGCAGGAACTCGGCCGGAAGCCGATCCTCGGCGACCGCGCACAAGATCTCGGTCGCGCCATCGCTTCCCGGCGGCCCGAACTCGACGCCCACCTTGGCGAAATCCCCGCACCCCCCTCGATTCCGCACCACCGCCGCCGTCACCGACGCAAGCGAGATCGGAAGGAACACCACGGTTTCGATGGTAGAAGACGACGTGTGCTCGCGGCCTCGAGTTTCAGCGGAGCCGTGTAGTGTGGAGGGGTCACTTCGTGTGATGCCGGGTGGTGGAGCGTCGCGGTAACGACGCCCCACCGGGTGGGACTAACTAGCCCCGCAGGACTCGGCGGACCAAGATGAGCGCCCCGGCGATCACGGTAGCTGTTGCCAGCACGATGCCGTAATCGACCGGGGCCTTGCTCTTCTTTCGGCGATGTTTCGCCATCCCCCACCACCTCCTTCCTGGGCGCGTTGTGTGGACCATGTCCATCGCCCCTCGGTAGGAGGTGTCTTCACTCTACGGCAAGATAATCGCTGTAATTCACTGCGCTACAGCACTATTCGTGTTTCACAAGTCTGGGATCACGCTCGGCGCGGATCGGCGGCCGCGACGAGACACCACGACGCTCGGCGACACGTCGCGAAGCCGCCGCGCGGGTGCAGGTTCGGGCGCCGGTCAGCGGGTGCGGGCGCGGAGTAGGAGGAGAGTGGCGGCGAGGGCGAGGATCGCCAGCAGGGCGATGCGGTAGTCGATCGGGGATGCGCTGTCGGGGCGGCGATGTTTGGCCATGGCCCACCTTCTTGCCGGCGGTGTTCGGATCGGTCGAGCCGCCCCCGGTGGAGGCGGGACCACCTTACGGGATGACGTGAAGTGTTGACGCTCAGGGGCTTCCGGGGATCGGCGGGGCAGGGTGGCCTGCCGGGAGGCGGTGCGGCTACTTTGGTGCGGAGAATTCAGCGGATGAATCGTGCGGTACCCGGAACTTCTTCGAGGAGACTGGATATGCGTCGACCGAGTTTCACACGTTGTGTCACGGGTGCCGGCGACTCGGGATCGCCGGCACGGAGAGTCGTCAGCAGGTGTGATATTCGCCCGCGTTGACGGTGCGCGGCACCGCTTCCTCGGACAGGCAGCCGAAGGTGACGATCCCGGCGTCGTTGGCGCGAAAACCGGTGCCCGCCTGGGAGTTGACGCAGTAGAGCCCGGCGCTGTCCATGCGACACTTGGTGCCGTGGACGGTGATCTGGGAGCCGTAGGGAAGTTCGTCGCCGTAGCCCCGGATGAAGGGGCCGGGGTCGCCGTGCAGTCCGCCGACGGTGAGGGTCTGGCCTTCGTATTCGACCCAGCCGCCGACCCAGTTGCCCTGTTTGTCCGCCGGGCGCTCGGGCGGGTTCTTCAGGTCGACGAGGCAGACCAGCGCGTGCCTGCCTTCGTGGCCGTCGCTCATGCATTTGATCTTGCCGGTGGGGCTGGAGAAGGCGCGGTCGCCGGCGTCGAGGTCGCTGGTGACGCCGTCGTCGGTGCTCGCGGAGGCGTAGGCGGACCCGTCGGCGCGGGACCCCGCGTCGACCCAGCCGGAGACCTCGCCGAGCGCGGCGCCGGTGCCGGGCGCCGGTTTCGCCGCGGTCGTGGTGGGGGCGGCGGCGGTCGAGGAGGGGGTGGGGGCGGGATTCTGGTGCGCCGTGTGGTCGGTCGGGGAGGAACAGGCTGCCGCGAGGAGGACTAGTGCCGCAATGGCCGCGATACGCATGCGTTGCACCCTAGTGCCGCGAGCGCGTGGCGACGATTCGCCGATGTCGACACCGAATGCGTAAGCGGGCATGTCGAATTGGTCGGGGTTCGAATTGTCACGGGACGCGTGGTTCCCTACCCTCGTCGGCGTGGATCTGGAGGATCGGGTCGCCGCACTGGAACGGCGACTGGCGGTGTTGGAGTCGGAGCGGACTACGGCGGACGGGAACGCTCCCGGCGCGTCGGACTGGGCGATCCGGCGGTTGGGCGCGGATTTCGCCGAGTCGGACGTGGCGAACGGCGGGGTGTTGTTCGGCGGTTCGGGGCGGTTGCCCGCGGGGGATGTCTTCGGGTGGCAGACCAGTTTCAGCACCGACGACCTGCTGTTGGACGACGCCGACAGCGCGGCGGAATGTCTTGCGGCGCTGGGCAGTCCGGTCGGGCTGCGGTTGCTGCGGGCGATCCTGTCCGGGAGCAGGACGGCGGCGGAGTTGACCGATGTCGACGGTGTGGGAACCTCGGCGCAGGTCTATCACCACCTGCGGCAGTTGGCGGCGGTGGGCTGGTTGCAGACGGTGGGGCGCGGACGTTTCGAGGTGCCGCCGGGCCGGGTGGTGCCGCTGCTGGTGGCGTTGGCGAGCGCCAGACGGTGACCGTGCGGCGTGACAGCCGTCGCACAACGAGTTGATGTCCGCTTTGTCGCCTTCAATCGTGACACGTGACACACCCTGCTACGGTGTGCCCATATGCTGTACGAGTTCGCTTGGTCGAGTGCCTCGCGAGTTGCTGTGGAGGTGTTCGATATGAAGGTTGCGCACGTTTTCGAAGTCGTGAAGGCACTCGGACTGTTGCGGACCAACGGAATCTCCGACCCGACCAAGCCGCTCGAGACGCTGCGCACCATCAAGGAATCCAAGCTCTACGGCCCGCAGGCGACACTGGTCCAGCATTCCGCGCGGATCACCCCGAACGCGCCCGCCATCGCCGACGAGCGCGGCGAACTCACCTACAAGCAACTCGACGATCAGGCCACCGCGATCGCCCGTGGTTTGCGGGCGGCGGGCATCACGCAGGGCACGGTCATCGGCGCGCTGTGCCGCGACCACCGCGGACTGATCCTGGCCATGGTGGCGGCGGGCAAACTCGGCGTGAAGATCGCGCTGATGAACACCGGCTTCGCCAAGCCGCAGTTCGCCGAGGTGTGCGCGCGGGAGAACGTCAAGGCGATGCTGCACGACAGCGAATTCCTCGGCCTGCTCGACGCGCTGCCCGCCGACCTACCCCGCTATCTGACCTGGGTGGACGAAGGCGTCGACACCGCGGGCGAGCAGACCCTCGACGATCTGATCGCGGCCAACACCGCCGAACCGCTGCCCGCCCCCACCAAGCCCGGCGGCTTCATCATCCTGACCAGCGGCACCACCGGCCTGCCCAAGGGCGCGCCCCGCGAGAAGGCCTCGCCGCTGGCGACCGCCCAGTTCGTCGACCGCATCCCGTTCCCGCAGGGCGGCACCCAGGTCATCGTGTCGCCGATCTTCCACAGCACGGGTCTGGGCACCTGGCTGGTGTGCGCGGCGATCGGCAACAAGGTCGTGGTCCGCCGCCGTTTCGACGCCGAGGCGACGCTGAAGATGATCTCCGACCACAAGGCGGAGATGCTGGTGGCGGTGCCGACGATGCTGCACCGGATGACCGAACTGCCCGAGGAGGTCCGCGCCCGCTACGACCTGTCCTCGCTGAACTGCATCCTGCTCGCGGGCTCGGCGCTCTCGCCGGAACTGTGCGTGAAGGCCACGCAGGTCTTCGGGCCGAAGCTGTACAACCTCTACGGGTCCACCGAGGTCGCCATCGCCTCGGTCGCCCAGCCCGCCGACCTGGCGCTGGCCCCCGGCACCGTCGGGCGCTCGCCGGTCACCTGCGAGGTGCGCCTGTTCGACGACAACGATCAGCGGGTCACCGCGATCGACACCACCGCGCGCATCTTCGTCCGCAGCGGTTCGCCCTTCCAGGGCTACACCGACGGCAGGCACAAGCAGATCATCGACGGCTACATGTCCAGCGGCGACGTCGGCCACTTCGACGCCAACGGCCTGCTCATGGTCGACGGCCGCGACGACGACATGATCGTCTCCGGCGGCGAGAACGTCTTCCCGCAGGAGGTGGAGAACCTGCTGCTCGAACGCGAGGACGTGTTCGACGCCGCGGTGGTCGGCGTGGACGACGTCGAGTTCGGCAAGCGCCTGCGCGCGTTCGTGGTCCCGGAACCGGGTCGCACACCCGACGGCGAGGAACTCAAGAGCTACGTCAAGGACAATCTGGCCCGCTACAAGGTGCCGCGCGAGGTCGTCTTCCTCGACGACCTGCCGCGCAATCCGACCGGCAAGCTGCTGCGGCGGGTGCTGGTGGAGTACCAGGTCGACGCATAACGGGAGCGTAGCGGGGTGGAGACGACGGCCACGGTGTCCGATGGCCGGTTGCTATTGTGGGCGACAGCACTGGATCTCGAAGTAGCGGTCCACACCACCGCCAACCTCCGTGGGTGGATCGCGGAAGGTTGTCGTCGATGTCGTCTCTGCCCTTCCCCGCCCTAGGTGGCACCGCGCGTAAGGCGGCCGACGCCGCGCTCGGTGTGAACGTGATGCTCAAGCGCCGGATGTTCAATCCGCTGCGCCCGGACCACGCCATCCGCTCGGCCTTCAACGTCTTGAAGTTCGGTCCCTTCGCGGGCGTGGTCATGCACGCCGCGCAGACCAGGCCCACCGCGGCGGCCATCGTCGACGAACGGGGTGAGATCACCTTCGGTCAGCTCGACGAGCAGGCCAACGCCTTGGCGCGCGGCCTGCGCGCCCGCGGCATCGAGCCCGGCGACGTCATCGCGCTGCTGGCCCGCGATCATCGCGGCATGGTGCTGAGCCTGCTGGCCAGCGGCAAACTGGGCGTGCGGGCGGTGCTGATGAACACCGGTTTCGCCAAGCCGCAGTTCGCCGACGTCGCCACCCGCGAGAAGGTCAAGGCGGTGCTGCACGACAGCGAGTTCCTCGACTTGATGAGCGCGATTCCCGACACCATCCCGCGCATCCTGACCTGGGTGGACGAGAAGGACGGCGTCGATCCGGCGGTACCGACCATCGAGTCGGTGGCGGCGGGACAGTCCGGCGCGGCGCTGCCCGCCCCCGCCAAGCCGGGCGGTCTGGTCATCCTGACCAGCGGCACCACCGGCACCCCGAAGGGCGCGCCGCGCGACCGGGTCAGCCCGTTCGCCTCGGCGCAGTTCATCGACCGGGTGCCGCTGCCGGTCAACGGCACGATGCTCATGGCCGCGCCGATCTTCCACGGCACCGGCCTGTCGCAGTTCACCATCGGCTTGGCGCTGGGCAATCGGGTGGTGTTCCAGCAGCGGCGGTTCGACCCGGAGCTGACGTTGGCCAATATCGCGAAGTATCGGGCCGATTCGCTGGTGGTGGTGCCGACGATGTTGCAGCGCATCCTCGACCTGGACGACGACGTGCTGGCGAAGTACGACGTCGGCAGCATCAAGGTGATCTTCGCCGCGGGGTCGGCGATCGCGCCGGATGTGGTGACCCGCACGCTCGACCACTTCTCCGACAGCCTCTACAACCTCTACGGCTCCACCGAGTGCGCGGTGATGACGGTGGCGACGCCGGAGGATCTGCGCAAGGCCCCGACCACCGCGGGCAAGGCGCCGGTCGGGATCCGGATCGTGCTGCTGGACGAGAAGCGCGAGCCGATCACCGAACCGAACGTGACCGGCACCATCTTCGTCGACAACGGGTTCGCATTCACCGGCTACACCGACGGCCGCACCAAGGAGATCGTCGACGGCATGATGTCCAGCGGTGACGTCGGGCATTTCGACGCCGAGGGCCTGCTCTACATCGACGGCCGCGACGACGACATGATCGTCTCCGGCGGCGAGAACGTCTTCCCGCTCGAGGTGGAGAACCTGATCGCGGGACGCGACGACATCTTCGAGGCCGCCGTGGTCGGCGTGGACGACCGCGAGTTCGGCAAGCGACTGCGCGCCTTCGTGGTGCCCGGCCCGGAGTCCAAGCGCGATCCGCAGGAGATCAAGGATTTCGTCAAGGCCAACTTGGCCCGCTACAAGGTGCCGCGCGAAGTGGTCTTCCTGGACGAGTTGCCCCGCAACGCGACGGGCAAGCTGCTGCGCAAGCCGCTGATCGAGATGGACGTCGACGCCTGAGTCGATCCGGGCACGCAGGGGCCGGTTCCCGGCACGGGAGCCGGCCTCTCCCGTTTCCGGCGTGGCGAAAGGGCCGTGACCTCTCGGTTATCATCAGCGGGTGAGCATCGAGTTCGGCCGGTCGGCCGCCGCGGACCGCGACGCGGTCGCGCGGCTGCGCGGCGCGTCCGCCGGTGCGATCTCGGGGAGCCTGTCGTGGGCCGGGCACGGGTGGGCGGCGGGCGGTTCCGCCCCCGACAGCACCACCGCGGCCCTGCTCGTCGCGGCGGCCGCGGCCCTCGGCGCGCTGATCGCCGGGCTCGGCCCGCTGCGCGAGAGCGCCGTCGGTCTGGTGGCCGCGCTGTTCGGCGGCCAGGTCCTCGGTCACTTCGTGATGGGTTTCGGTTCGGGCCACCTGCATCACGGTGACGCGCAACTGAGCCCGAAGATGCTCTTCGGCCACCTGGTCGCGGCCGGATTCGCCGCGCTGCTGGTGCTCGGCGCGGAAGCCGCGTATCGGATCGGCACGGCCGCCTTGGCGCGGGTCGTTCCGCTGCGGCTCGTGCTGCCCGTCGTCCTCGAACCCGCTCCGCCGCGCACCGCGCACCGGGACCGGGTCGTCCTGCGGATCTTCGCCGCCCAGGCGCTGCGGACCAGGGGTCCGCCGTCGCTCGTTCGTTCCTGATCCTTCCCCTCCGGTGCGCGAACCCGTCGGTTCGCGGCCTGTCCGTGCGCGGACCACCGGAATTCCCCTCGGAAACGAAACGAACGTGACGACAACAGAAGATCTCCCCAACGGCGTCGCGGAGTCGACGCCGTCAGCCGAGCCCGCGCCGCGTCGCGCCACGGGCGCCGGGCTGCAAGCGCTGGCCTTGCGGCTGCACTTCTACGCGGGCGTCGTGGTGGCGCCCTTCATCCTGATCGCCGCGATCACGGGTGCGCTCTACGCCATCTCCCCCACCCTGGAGCAGATCGTCTCCCGCGATCTGCTGACCGTCGAGCCCGGCGGGACTACGCGTCCGCTGTCGGAGCAGGTCGCGGCCGCCGTGGCCGTCCGCCCCGATCTGGCCTTGGTCGCGGTCGCCCCCGCGCCCGGCGCCGAGGACACCACCCGCGTCCTGTTCGCCGATCCCACCCTGGGTGAATCCGAACGCCGCGCGGTCTTCATCGATCCCTACACCGCGCGGTCGGTGGGCGATTCGGTCGTCTACGGCAGTTCCGGCGCGCTCCCGCTGCGCACCTGGATCGACCGTCTGCACCGGGACCTGCACCTCGGCGAACCCGGTCGCCTCTACAGCGAATTCGCCGCCTCCTGGCTGTGGGTGATCGCCCTGGCCGGCCTGGTGCTCTGGATCCGGCGCGTGCGGTCGCGGCGGGCCCGGAATTCGGCGGCCTGGCTGTTCGCGCCCGACCGGTCCAAGCCCGGCAGGTTGCGGAACATGAACTGGCACGGCGTGATCGGGGTGTGGATTCTCCCGCTGGCGCTGCTGCTGTCGGTGACCGGGATGACCTGGTCCACCTACGCGGGCGAGAACATCGGCGACCTGCGTCAGCAACTGAGCTGGACGACGCCGGTTTTGGACACCGCGCTGCCGGGGGCCGCCGAACCCGCGCCCGCGCACGGCGACCACCACGCGGGCCACCGGGAGACGGCGCCCGTGGTCGACCCGAGCGCGCGGATCGCGCAACTGGACGGCGTCTACGCGGCGGCGCGGAACGCGGGCATCAACCGCGGAGTCGAGATCGCGGTACCCGCCGACGAGACCGCTTTCAGCGTCAAACAACGTCGGATGCCGGGCACCCTGACCGTGGACGCGGTGGCGGTGGACGGGGCGACCGCCACGGTCACCTCGCGCCTGCCCTACGCCGAGTGGCCGCTGATGGCCAAACTGACCAACTGGGGCATCCAGTTCCACATGGGTCTGATGTTCGGTCTGCTCAACCAGGTGCTGCTGTTGGCGGCCATGCTCGGGCTGATCGTCGTCATCCTCCTCGGCTACCGCATGTGGTGGCAGCGCCGACCCGCCCGCGGCGCGCGCTTCGGCCGGGCTCCCCGGCGCGGCGCGTTGCGGCGGAGTTCGCCGTGGGTCGCGGTCGCGCTGCTCGGCGCCGCGGCGGTGATCGGCTGGTTCGCCCCGCTGATCGGCGTCGGACTGATCGTCTTCTTCGCCATCGACATCATCGCCGGACAGGTGCGCCGTACGGCCGCCTGAGTCCGAACTTCCCCCACCGGCCTGCCGCTCGGCACGGCCGTCGGTGAGCCGCGCCCACAGCGCGCCACCTCCCACACTTCTCGAAAGGCACGTTCCCCCATGAAGTTCCGCACCCTCTCCCTAGCCGTGGCCTGCCTGGCGAGCGCCGTCGCCGCCACCACCGGCGTCGGTTCCGCCGCGACGCCCGACGCGGTCGGTTTCTCCGCGCATGCCACCGACACCGCCTCGATCATCACCGTCGACTCCGGTTCGCTGGTGGTCGCGGACAACGCGCTGAAGATCCTCGCCCCGGACGGCGCCGTGCTCGCGGGCACACCGCTGACCTTCCGCGTCGACGATTTCGAGTTCCCGCTCGAGGCCACGATCGCCGGTCGCGAAGCCACCTTGGTCCCGCAACTGCGGATGGAGCGCGCCGTCTACCGTCCGGTCGCGCTGCCCTACGAGGACAAAGCGCCCTGGAAGAACGAATACGACCGCGAACAGGCCGCGTGGAGCCGCATGACCAGCACCATCGGCATGGGCGCCACGCTCGGCACCCTCGTCGGCGGACTCGCGGGCGGCGGCCTCGGCTGCGTTCTCGGCGGGATCGCGGGCGCCACCGTCGCCTCGGCCACCATCGTCGGCCTGTTCGGGCCGTTCGTCCCGGCCGCGGTGGTCGGCTGCGTCGCGGGCGTGCTGGCGGTCGGGGCCATCGGCACGCTGGTCGGGCAGATCGCCATCACCGCGCCCGTCGCGATCGGCGCGGCGATCCAGTACGCGACCACGGTCAACCAACCGTTCGCGGCCCCGGCGAAGTAGTTCTCGCGGTCCGGTCCGGAGCGGGACGCTTCGGACCGGACTCCGCAAGGCGACGGCACATCGACGATTTACGCGAAATCTGCTGCGCGCTAACGCATGTGCATGTCGAACCCGGTGATCTCGCGGTCGATCAGGCCCATCAGCGCGCGCCAGGCCGTCGGGTCGCCGGAGACGGTCGCGGGTTCGGTGGTTCCGTCCAGATCGGTGACGGTGAGTTCGACCACCGCGTCGCAGTCGTCGGCGATCCCGTCGGTGACGACCAGGACCCGGTGCCGGACCCGGACGGTGAGCAACCGGTCGGCATCGGTGAACCGCAGTCCGAGGGTCAGCGTGAGGCCCGCGGCCTTGTCGGCGTCGAGCAGATAGCGCCAGCCACGCACGACCTCGGCCGGATCGCCGGGCGCGCCCAGCATCGTCAGCATGGAGCGGAGCAGATCGCCGGTGTCGAAGGCGCGTTCCAATTCCAGTGCGCCGGTGAGGTACCAGGAGCGGGCGATCGGGTTGAGCTCCTGGTAGCCGCGGGCCCGCAACGCGGCGGCCTCGAGCAGGCGCGCGTTCTCGTGGTCCGGGTTGGCGCGCAACGCGAGTTGGGTCAGTTCTGCGGCCAATTGGTGATCGCCCGCCACGTGGTCGTCCTCGGCGGCCGCCACCACGGCGTCGACCCCGCCCATGAGTCCGACCAGCCGTCGCGCCTTGTGCGCGGGCAACGACGGATAGAGATCGGTGGAATCGCCGCTGAACCAGCTCACCCAGCCGGTGAAGTATTCCGGCACCGCCGTGAACGGCGTCCCGTACATGGGCACGGTGTAGGGCGGATCGAGCAGTTCCTCGGGAATGTCCTTCAGGGCGTGCTGCAATTCGACCGGGGTGTAGCCCTTGTTGATCAGCCGGATCGACTGGTCCCAGAAATACTGGGTCGCGTCCCGATACTTGGTGACGGTCTCGCGGATGTGCCGCTTCCGGCCAAGTGCGCTCGACGTCGTAGGGATTGGGCACGGCGACTCCCTCGCGGCTCGACGTGTCCGCGCCGGGCGGCGTCGGACGCTCAGCCGCGATCCTGCCGCGGGCATCGCCGCAAAGCCTCACCCCGCGCGGATGAGGCGGACCCTCAGACCACCGGGTCGCCCTCGGTCTCCTCGGTCTTCGGCGTGGGCGGGACCTGGACCGGGCGCAGCACGACCCAGGCGATGAACGCCACGGCGACCGCGCCCATGCCCAAGCCCGCCCACAGGTTGACGTTGATGCCGCCGGTCTTGGCCTCCTCGGCGGCGGTGTCGTGGACCAGTCCGGTGACAATCAGGATGACGGCGTAGAGGCCGAGTAGCGCGCCGACGATGGTGCGGATGTCGAAAAGCATGGGTGGCTCCTTGGCGGCGGGGACGGATCAGCCGACGGCGATGTTGAGGATGATGACCAGGACCAGGGCGATGCCCGCGAGCAGGACCGGGCGCTGGTACCAGGGCAGGCTCGACTCCTCGGGATCGGTGCGGACCTCCTTCGGCGTCTCCGAATAGACGAGCCCGACCAGTTCGGCCGCCGGTTTCGGGGCGGTGAACCGGGTGACGATCACGCTGACGACGATGTCGACCGCGAAGGCGACGCCCGCCGCGACGAAACTCGCGCCCTGACCGGACAATTGGAAGACCTCGACTTCGTGCAGGATGAACACGAAGATGGCCGACAGGGTGCCCGCGACCAGGCCGGCCCAACCCGCCGTCGGGGTCATGCGCTTCCAGAACATGCCGAGGATGAAGGTCGCGAACAGCGGCGCGTTGAAGAAGCTGAACAGCGTTTGCAGGTAGTCCATGATGTTGCTGAAACTGCCCGCGATGAACGCGGTGAAGATCGCGGCCAGCGTGGCCCCGACGGTGGCCAGGCGACCGATCCGCAGGTAGTAGCCGTCGGGACGTTCCTTGACGACGTACTGCTGCCACAGGTCGAAGCTGAAGACGGTGTTGAACGCCGAGATGTTGGCCGCCATACCCGCCATGAACGCGGCCAGCAGGCCGGCGAGACCGACGCCGAGCAGGCCGTTGGGCAGCACCTCCTTCATCAGGTAGAGCAGCGCCTGGTTGTAGGTGGTGTCGCTGGTGTAGTTCGGGTCCGCGGTGACCGCCTGCTTGTACTCCACCATCTGCGGGACCAGGACCGCGCTGATCATGCCCGGGATGACCACGATCAGCGGGATGAACATCTTCGGGTACGCGCCGATGATCGGGGTGCGGCGCGCGGCGGAGATGGAGTGGGTGGCCAGCGCGCGTTGGACCTCGACGAAGTTGGTGGTCCAGTAGCCGAAGGACAGCACGAAGCCGAGACCGAAGACGATGCCGAGCACGGACATGAAGTTGTTGCTGAACCCGCTGAGCGCGTTGCCCGGCCAGGATTCCAGCTGCGCGGCCCCGCCCGGTGAGGCGGTGACCTTGTCCTGCAATCCGTCCCAGCCGCCGACGCGGTGCAGGCCGACCAGGGTCAGCGGCAGCAGCGCGGCCACGATGACGAAGAACTGGAGCACCTCGTTGTAGATCGCGGCCGAGAGTCCGCCGAGGGTGATGTAGGACAGCACGATCACCGCGGCCACAATCACCGACACCCACAGCGGCCAGCCGAGCAGCACGTTCAGGATCGAGCCGAGCAGGTACAGGTTGACGCCCGCGATGAGGACCTGGGCGACGGCGAAGCTGAGCGCGTTGACCAGGTGCGCGCCGGTGCCGAAGCGCCTGCGCATGAATTCCGGGACGCTGCGCACCTTGGAGCCGTAGTAGAACGGCATCATCACCACGCCCAGGAACAGCATGGCCGGGACGGCGCCGATCCAGAAGTAGTGGAAGGTCGGGAACCCGTATTCCGCGCCGTTGGCGGACATGCCCATGATCTCGACCGCGCCGAGATTGGCGGAGATGAAGGCCAGACCGGTCACCCAGGCGGGCAGCGAACGCCCGGACAGGAAGAAGTCGATGCTGGAGGAGACCCGCTGCCGGGCCAGCAGTCCGATACCGAGGACGAACACGAAATAGAGCGCGACCACGGCGTAGTCGACGGGATCGGCGTCCAGGCGCAGGGGCTCGGCGGCCAGATGCGCGGGCAGGGCGGTCAGTAGTGGGGATGTTTCGGCGAG
Source organism: Nocardia takedensis NBRC 100417 (assembly GCF_000308695.1). Lineage (GTDB taxonomy): Bacteria > Actinomycetota > Actinomycetes > Mycobacteriales > Mycobacteriaceae > Nocardia > Nocardia takedensis. The sequence continues at coordinate 334,729 of NZ_BAGG01000093.1, forward strand.
CGGCACGGCGTCGTCCCTCCTGGCGGTGGTCCGGGCGGCGCTCGCGATCCGCCGCGGGTGCGGGCAGTGACGGCCGTCGCCTTTGCGTCCTACTGTGCGTGATTGTGCCTCACCCTCGCGGCACATTCACGCATAAAACCTGGACAGTCGCTCAGTGGCAGTGCGGGTGACGGCGCGACGGCGACGGGGTGAACCGCCCACGTTTCGGCAATCTCTCGGCAATCTCCGCGTGGCGCGAATCGTCCCGCGCGCGTCGCGACCGTGCGCCGCCGATCGCCGCCCACGCCGACACCCGAACGGGACACGCCGCCCCAGCACCGCGTTCACCCGGGGAAGGTGCGCGATCGAAGATCCTGACGCACAGTCGAATTTGACGCAGCGACGGCCTACAAAACAGGTCGGCGGTTACGGGAGGGCACTATGATTCACACCACCCCCTACAGCGGCCTACTCGGCTTGCAGTGGATCGATCGACTCCGCCCCACCCTCGGCCGACCGCGCACCGCCGATGCCGCGCGCGACCGGGGAACGGCGCTGACGATCGAGATCGGCGCCGCGACCGGGGTGGGTCCGACCGCCATGTCCGCGTTCGACGCGGCGTTGCGCGAACTGGGAGTGGGTGATGCCAACTTGATTCGCCTTTCTTCGGTGATCCCGCCGGGCGCGGCGCTGCGCCGCGGCGCCCGCGTGGCCAAGCCGATCGCCTGGGGTGATCGGCTCTACTGCGTCTACGCGGCGCAGCACGTCGCCGACCGCGGACGCACGGCGGCCGCGGGCATCGGGTGGACCTTGCGCGACGACGATTCCGGCGCGGGGCTTTTCGTCGAGCACGAAGGCGAGAGCCTCGAGGAGGTCGACGGCCTGATCCGGTCGAGCCTGGCCGATATGACCGCGCACCGCCCCGCGGAGTTCGGACCGGTCGGCACCGAATTGGCGCAGGTGCGCTGCACGGGCGAACCCGCCTGCGCGCTGGTGCTGGCCGCCTACGACACCGCGGGCTGGGAGCCGGGACGATGAACGACCGGGAGGTGCACGTCACGGTGGAGACAGCCATTCCCGAGGACCGGATCGAGATGTTCCACCGTCTCTACGAGGAGGCGTTCGGCCCGCTGCGCACCCGCGCGGTGGCCCGACAGGTGCTGCACCGCGCGGAATTCCGCGAGGAGATGATCGACCCGCGCGTACTCAAGTACGTGGCGCGCACCCGCGACGGCGAACCCATCGGGGTGACCACCCTGACCCGGCACCTGGAAACCGTGCCGTGGATCAGCCCGGACTACTTCGCCGCGCGATATCCCGAGCACGCGGCCCGCAACGCCATCTATTATGCGGGCTTCACCCTTGTTGCCCCAAGTGCGCGACAAGGGGCGGCTTTCCATGCCATGATCGAATCGGTAGTCCAGGTTCTGGTGGCCGAACGCGCGGCGGTGGGTTGGGACATCTGCTCGTTCAACAACACTCAGCTCTCGTTCGCCGACAGCATTCGGGCGGTACTCGACGAACAGACCAACGTCGAAGTCGCGGTGGAGGATTCGCAGACCTATTACGCAGCACGGTTCACCGAGGATGGAGCGACCGAGGGGGGCTGATGACCATCAGCGCAGGGCAATCCGCAGCGTCACCGTCGCCGTGCGGCGAAAGTCGGTGGTGCGCGGTACTTCTCACCGCGTGGACCGGTCTGATCGCCCTGCCGCTGCTGCTGCGCTCCGACACGCTGACCTTGGGCGTCATGGTCGCGGTGGTGACGGGCACGCTGATCATGATCGGCACCGGTTTGCGCAGACACCGTCCCGCCCGGCCGCTGCCGTGGTATCTGCTCTCGGCCTCGGCGGTGCTGTTCGCCGTCGGCACCGGCCTGCGTGATTTCACCCCGAACGGCGCGGGAATGCCCTGGGACGATCTGTGCACACTGGCCGGATATTTCGGGGTCGGCGTCGCGGCGGCGCTGTGGCTGCGGCCCCGGCACGTCGGACGCGACCACGAGTTGATGCTGGACTCCGCGCTGATCGGCCTGGCCGCGCTGCTGGCCTCCTGGACCTTCCTCATCTCGCCGATCCTGCGCACCGGCGCCACCACCGCCCACACGGTGCTCGCCGCCGCCTACCCGGTGCTCGACGCGCTGCTGCTCACCCTGATCGCGCATTCGGTGGCCACCGCCAACCGGTCGGAGACCTCGCTGCGCCTGGTCCACCTCGGCCTGCTGGCGATCCTGGTCGGCGATCTCGGCTACAGCATCGACACCGCGGGCACCGCCACGATCGGTCACGATCTGCTGCTCACTCCCCTGCTCGTCGCCTACGCGAGCGTCGGCACCGCCGCGCTGCACCCCACGATGGCCTCCCTCGGCGCGCCGCGCCGCATCCACCCGCACCGGTCGCGCCAGCGCGCGGGCGTCATCGCGATCGCGCTCATCGTGGCCTCGCTGGTGCCGGTCGTCGGGGCCGGCCTCGGCCTGGTCGACCGGGTGATCGTGGCCTCGCTGTTCGCGTTGCTGCTGATCGGAATGCTGCTGCGCAGCGAGCGCGCCATCCAGCGCTCGGCGCGCAGCGAACGGCGCGCGCAGTACCAGGCCGACCACGACATGCTCACCGGCCTGCTCAACCGGTCGGCGCTGCTGCGCACACTGGGCCGCGACGCACCGGGCGCCGACGCGCCGATCGGCCTGCTGTTCATCGACCTGGACGGATTCAAACTCGTCAACGACAGCTACGGCCACGCCGTCGGGGACGAACTCATCGCGGGCGCCGCCGCGCGCATCCGGCGGGTGGTCCGGCGCGAGGACATGGTCGCCCGCTACGGGGGCGACGAATTCGTGGTGGCCGCGCCCCTGGAACGCGCCGAGGCGGCGACACTGGCCGAACGACTGCTCGGCGCGTTCGTGCGGCCGTTCGAGTTGAGCGCGGGCGAAGTGCCCATCACGGTGAGCGTCGGCATCGCCTGCGGCGGCCCGCTCGCGGGCGAAGACGCGGTCTACGCATTGATCCGCGACGCCGATTCGGCGATGTACCACGCCAAGCAGTACTCCCTCGGCTACGCCTTCCCCGAGGACGCGCACGCACCACCGCCCGCCCCGGCGCGGCCCGCCGAACCCGAACGGGCGGCCGAACCCGAGCGCTCCACCGTCACACCGCGTCCGATCCGGCGCGAGACCGCCGTGTGAGCGTCCTCAGTCGCGCCGGGTCAGCCCGAGGGTGGCGTGGACGAACTCGAGGAACAACGGCGCTTTGGCCGGCAGGGCCGCCGCCCCCTCCTCGATGATGACGCGACGGGTGCGCTCCACGATCGCGTCCGGGATCATCCCGATCAGCGCGTCCGAGAGCACCGGCAGCGACGGGTCCTCGACGCGGGCCCGCTCGTAGCATTCGCGGTAGATCTCACCGCAGACATCGGCCGCGTAGTCGCGCAGCACGACGGTGGCCCGGTCCATGCACAGCGATTCCACGATCACCATCCGGGACAGGCCCGGTTCCGCGGCGACCACCTCGCAGAAGGTGTCGACCACCGAGGCGATCCGCGTGCGCGCGTCATCGGTGCCCAGTTGGTCCAGTTCCTCGGCGATCCGCCGCGCCAGCACCGACTGCGCCACCCGCATCGCCTCCAGGAAGCACTCCTCCTTGCCCGCGAAGTGCTCGTAGAACTTGCTGCGCGAGACCCTGGCCAGGGCGACGATATCGGCCAGCGTGGTGGCGGCGTACCCCTTCTGCTCCACCGAGGTGACGATGGCGTCGATCAGCCGCCCGCGCTGGCCGCCCAGCACGGCATCGCGGGTCAGCCGATGCCGTTCGGCGGAATCGTTCCAGTGCAACCGTTTCCGGTCCTCGGCCCGCGTCGGTGCGCCCATACCCATTACTCCGACAATTCCTCGAGAAGTTTGCGTGCTTCGGCGAGTTCGGCCTGCAACTGGGCCACCTTCGCCTGCTGCACACCGCGCGCCGCCTCCAGGATGCCGGCAACGACCTCGGCGACCTCCGGGTGCAGCACTTTGGCCGCCTGGGCGACCGCGGCGGAGGTGACCGCCAACCCGCGGATGGTGCGCTTCTTGCCGTTGACCACATCGACGGTCCACTCCCCGTCGGCGGTGCCGGTGAGGGTGACGGTGACCTCGGCGGCCGTCCGACTCTTGCGCGGCGCGGCGGTCTTGGCCGGACGCGGCGGCGCGGACGCAGCGGACTTGGCCGCGGCGCCCTTGGCCTCCTGCTCGGCGCTCTCGACCGGCGCGGTATTCGACGGTTGCGCGGCCGGAGCGGGGCTCGGCGGGGTGGCGGGGGTGGCGACGCTCGTCAGGGTCGACGGCTGGGTCACGGTGGATTCGTCCTTCCTTGTCGTCTTCGGCTGGGCGGCGCCGCGCGGGGCGGGCGCCGCCGGGCGGGGCGGTTTGGTCAGCGTGACCTCGCTCGGGGAGAAGGACAGCACATCCTTGGACCCCGTCGGCCGGACCTGGAGGAAATCGCCGTCGGCCGGGTCGCCCAGGGCGACGACCTTGCCCGACCGGCCCTCCTGCACCCCCACCGCGGCGGAGGTGAACCACACCATCGGTGGCCGTCCGCCTGCGATATCGGTAGCTATCTGGTGAATCTCCGTGTCCGACAATGGCTTGGGCTTGGTCCTTGGCGACGGCATGGTGCACTCCGAGCGGTTTTCGTGGATAGCTGCGTGCACAGATGATGCCGCACGCCACCGACACTTTCACAGGGCGGCGGCGAATCGACCGCCGCCCGCACCACTCGCGACACCACAGCTAACTTCGAGCTAAGAACACTGACGTCGCATTCTCACCCATTCTCACCCGGCGCGCGCAGGGCAGGGTACCAGATATCGGTCAGCACCTGCGCCGTCAGCGTCGCCGACAACTCGGCCCCGGACCCGTCCGAGCGCGCCGTGAAGAACCGTTCCAATTGGGCGACAAGCAGTTCCACGCGCAGCCGCGCCTCGGGCCTGCGGTCTTCGGGCCACCGGTCCAGGAAATCCGGCACCGCGTCGGGCAGCGCGTCCAGTGCGGCGCGCGCGATCTCGCGGAAACCCGGATCGACGGCCACCGCCTCGTTCCAGGCGGGCAGCAGTTGTCGATGCCGCTGGAACCATTCGATCACCCGCGTGGCCCATTTCACGAAATCCGCGCGCGACCCCGAGGTCAGGACGACGTCGAGATCCTCGCACAACGACCGCACCGACGGCACCGTCGTCCGGGCCGCCACCGCGCGCAGGACATCGGACTTCCCCGCGAAATGCAGATAGAAGGTGGCGCGACTGCACCCGACCGCCGCGGCGATGTCGTCCACGCGCACCGCGCCGTAACCGTGCCGGGCGAACAACTCCCCCGCGCTGTCGAGCAGTGCGGCCCTGGTGCGCGTCTTCTGCTCGTCACGCAGGCGACCACCGCGCGGCGGTCCGTCCTCGACATCCATATCCGACCCTCGACTCCCCTTCGCTGGACATCATGTCAGTCACTGGACACCCCGTCCACCCACTGTTACGTTGTTGCCTACGTCACTGCCCGCGCGCCACGTCCCGACGGTGCCGTGCACCACAGGACGCGGCGAGTACTCGAGGACCGATGTGATCCACCCGCGAAACCGCCTGTCCCGCAACCGCTCCGACCAGGCACGGCGATGAGAGCCCTCCAGCTGACCGGGCCGCAGACCCTCGAACTGCGCGAGGTGCCCGTCCCCGAGATCGGCCCCACCGACCTGCTGCTGCGCGTGGCCGCGGCCGGCATCTGCCACTCCGACCTGCACGTCCTGCACATCCCGTTCCGCATGCGCGACGAACCGCTCACCCTCGGCCACGAGATCGCGGGCACCGTCGAAGCCGTCGGCGACGCGGTCGACGGGCCCGCCGTCGGCGAACGCGGTCTGGTCTACCTGTGCTGGTCGTGCGGCCGGTGCCGGGAATGCGTGAGCGGCAACGAGAACGTCTGCCTCGCCGCCGGACGCACCGCCATGCCGCCGTGTCCCGGACTCGGCCCCGACGGCGGCATGGCCGAATACGTACGCATCCCCGCGAGTTCGTTCGTGCCGATCGGGGACCTGGCCTTCACCCAGGCCGCACCCATCGCCGACGCCGCGCTGTCGAGCTACCACGCCATCGCGGGCGCGCGCGAGGTGTTGCGGCCCGGCGCCACCGCGGTCGTCATCGGCATCGGCGGACTCGGACACGTCGCGGTGCAGATCCTGCGCGCCACCACCGCCGTCACCGTCCTCGCGGTCGACGTCGCCGCCGAGAAACTGGCGCTGGCCGCCGACTGCGGCGCGCACGAGGGCCTGCTCGCCGACGACGACACCGCGCGAGCCGTCCTCGACCGCACCGACGGACGCGGCGGGGCGGCGGTCTTCGACTTCGTCGGCACCGACGCCACCGCCCGCCTCGCCGTGGAATCGGTCGCCCCCAACGGCGCGTACCGGATGATCGGACTCGGCGGCGGCGCACCCGAGATCACCGCCGGACCCGCGGGCGGGCCGGGCTGGCCGTGGGGCGCGACCGTGCGCAAGTCCTACGGCGGCACCCGCTCCGACCTCATCGCCTCGGTCGACCTGGCCGCCGCCGGAATGCTGCGCGTCGAGGTCGAGACCTTCGACCTCGCCGACGGACGCGAAGCCCTGGACCGACTCGACCGCGGCCTGATCCGCGGCCGCGCGGTACTGACCCCGTGAGGACCCGCCATGACATCCGCTGACCCCCGGGAACGCGCGGCACGCGTCGCCGCCGAACTGACCGGGCCGGGCGGGCCGTTCGAGATGGCCGTCGAGGACGTGCTCGGCGCGGCGATTCCCGTACTCCGGCAACGGAAGACCTCACTGGTCGGGGTGCTGGCGGACTCCGCCGCCCTCGGCGACCGCGAATACCTGGTGACCGAGGACCGACGAATCGGCTACGCCGAACACGCCGCGTCCGTCGGCGCGCTCGCCGCCGCGTTGCGCGAACGGTACGGCGTCGGCGTCGGCGACCGAGTCGGCATCCTCGCCGCCAACAGCCCCGAATGGGTGATGACGTTCTGGGCCGCGCAACGCCTCGGCGCGATCGCCGTCGGCTACAACGCGTGGTGGACGCCACGCGAGATCGACTACGGACTGGGCCACACCCGACCCGCCGTCCTCATCGTCGACGACCGGCGCGCCGCCTCGCTCGCCGACCTGACGACCGACATCCCGGTTCTCACCGTCGAAAACGACCTCCCCGCACTCATCGCCGAATTCTCCTCCGCCGCAGTGCCTTCGGTGACCGGCGACGAAGACGACCCCGCCATCGTCCTCTACACCAGCGGCACCAGCGGCCGCCCCAAAGGCGCGGTGCACTCGCACCGGAACCTGCTGGCGGTCATCGACTACCACCGCTACAACGACGCGCTCGCCACCGCCCTGCGCGGCGGCGTCGAAGACGGAACACCGCGCGGACGGCGCTTCCTACTCACCTCCCCCCTGTTCCACATCGCCAGCCTGCACAACCTGGTCCTGCCGCGCATGGTCACCGGCGACACCGCCATCCTCTACAGCGGCGCGTTCGACGCCGACCGCGTCGCCGCGCTCATCGAACGCGAACGCGTCACCAACTGGGGCGCCATGCCCACCATGGCCGCCCGACTGCTGAGCGCCGACCTCGACCGCTACGACCTCTCCTCCCTCGCCGCGTTCTCCCTCAACTCCGCCCCCTCCTCCGCCGACCTCCAGAACCGCCTGCGCGAACGTCTCCCGGTCGCCGAGACCGCCCTGGCCACCAGCTACGGCATGACCGAATGCGCCACCGCCGCCACCCTTGCCGCCCCCGCCGAACTCGCCGCCCACCCCGACACCGTCGGCCGACCGGTCATCGGCGTCGACCTCCAGATCCGCGACCCCGCCGGTGACCCGGTCGGCGAAGACGTCGAAGGCGAGATCTGGGTCCGCAGCCCCTACGTCATGCTCGGATACTGGGAAGACGACGCCGCCACCGCCGCCGCCATCACCCCCGACCGGTGGTTACGCACCGGCGACATCGGCATCCTCGAACAAGGGCGGTTACGGCTGTCCGGGCGGCGATCCGATCTGATCCTGCGAGGCGGGGAGAACGTGTATCCCACCGAAGTCGAACACTGCCTCGACACGCATCCCGGGGTGCGGGAATCGGCGGTCGTCGGGGTCGCCGACGACGATCTCGGTCAGCGGGTGGCCGCTGTGGTGGTGCTGGAACCGGGCGGTGGGGTCACCGAAGGGGAACTGGCTGCGTTCGTTCGCGAACGGATCGCTTACTACAAAGTTCCCCAGGTGTGGAAGTTGGTGACCGATGAGCTTCCGCGCAATGCCACGGGGAAGGTTGTTCGGGCTGGGCTCGCCGAAAAGTTCTCGGAGGCAGCGGGATAGGGGGGTTCTGGTCGGGGGCTGTTCGGGGGTAGTTGAATGAAAGCTGTTCGGGGGTAGCTGGATAGAGCTCGGTGGGCTGCTGGCTTCGGGGGGTTACCAAAGATGGTGTGGGGGCGCTGGACGGGGTGTGGCGGGCCTGGGGGCGGGGGCGTTGCCGGCTTACGGGTCTCAGGGCGGTGTGCCCGGTGTTTGATTGGCCGCGCCTTCGGCGCGGCGTGTTCGCGGCCCCTTGTGTCTCGTCGGCCGGCGGGCGAGACTCGCGCCTGCGGCGCATGCGCTTCGCCCACCGGCCGACGAGACGGCCGCGAACGGCGCTCGTAAGACTCGCGCCCGAGTGGGGACGGGAGGCGGTGATGTTGCCTGTGAGGTGTACCGAGTGGTCACGTCCGGTGCCCGGCGTTTCGCCCACCGGCCGACGAGACGGCGCTCGTCGGGCTCGCTCCTGTGTGGGGACGTAGGTGGTGATGTTGCTTGTGGGTGTTGCCGTAGCGGCGGGGTGGTTCCGAACATCTTCAGCGCGAACCCGAGCGATGGCGGCCACTGATACGCCGCCATACCGGTCGATGTTGGGCGAAGTGGCCTGCTGACCTGGGGTCGCGAGGGCCGACAGTGTCCGCCGGACATGGCGATGATCCCGATGCGCTCTATCCCCGAGGCGGAACTGCACCTCTTCCCGCACTGCGGACACTGGGTGATGATCGAAGCCGCCCATTTCTCGAACGGGTGAGTCTCGAGTTCCTGCTCCGTCGGTGATCGGGGGTCGGCCCGCCGACGCGCGGCCCCTCTTCGGCCTCGCAACGCCCGTCACGCTCACGTGACGTCCTAGGATTGCCCAGGTCACCGGCTCGTGGGTGGCCTGCTCGCAGTGGTGTTTGACCATGGGGTTCACGGGAACCCGACCGCTAAGCCACCGAGAAAGGGTTGTCACCATGTTGTTGCGCCGACTTGCCCGCCCACTACTCGCCACAGCGTTCATCGCCGACGGCGTCGACACGCTGATCCATCCGCAGCCGCGCGCGAAGGCCGCCGCCGCGCTGGTGCAGCAGGGCGAGCGCTCGCTGCCGGACAATGTCGCCGCGAAACTTCCCGCCGACCCGGGCACGCTGGTGCGGGTGAACGCCATCGCGCAGGTCTCGGCGGGCACACTGCTCGCCATCGGCCGTGCGCCGCGCTTGGCCGCGCTGGTGCTGGCCGCGACGGTGGTGCCCGCGACGGTGACCGAACAGGATTTCTGGAACGAGAGCGATCCGGACCGCAAGATCGCCAAGCGCAACGCGTTCCTCAAGGATATGAGCCTTCTCGGCGGCCTGATGATCGCCAGCGCGGACACCGCGGGCAAGCCGTCGCTGGGTTGGCGCGGCAAGCGGGCCGCGAGCAAGACGGCGGCCGCGGTCTCGGCGGCGCTCCCGCTGGGCGCCGCCTCCGATTCCGGCACCGCCGCCGCCCTGCGCGAACAGGCCCACGACGCGGCCGTCAAGGCGCGGGAACTGGGTGGTGTGGCGGCCAGTCGCGGCGCCGAACTCGCGGGCAGCGCGCAGACGCACGGCGCGGAACTGGTCGAGGTCGCCAAGGAACGCGCACCCGAGATCGCCAAGAAGGTCCGCAAGTCCCGCTGGGCCGGTGTGGCCCGCGAGCAGAGCGCCGAACTGGCCGAAGTCGCCAAGAAGCGCGGCGCGCAGTTCGCCGAGATCGCCCGCGACCGCGGCGCGGAATTCGGCGAGGTGGCCAAGGAGCGCGGTGCGGAACTCGCCGACGTCGCCCGGACCAGGGGCGCGGAACTCGGCGAGATCGCCCGCAACCGCGGTGCGGAACTCGGTGAGGTCGCGCGCAACCGCGGCGCGGAATTCGGCGACGTCGCCAAGGGCCGCGGCGCGGAATGGGCCGAGGTCGCCCGCAACCGCGGGGCCGAATTCGGTGACGTCGCCCGCCATCGCGGCGCGGAATGGGCCGAAGTGGCCCGCAACCGCGGCGCGGAATTCGCGGACATCGCCCGCGACCGGAGCGCCGAACTCGCCGAGACCGCGAAGCAGCGCGCCCCCGAGATCGCCGCCACCGCCCGCGAACGCGGAGCCGAACTCGCCGACGCCGCCCGCGACCGCGTGGAGTCCCGCCGCCGCTGACCCGACCTCCGACAACCCCGTGTGCCCCGGTCCCGCGACCGGGGCACACCCATCTCACGACCCCGCTCCGGCAAAGCACGACACGCGTCGTCGCGAGGTCCACGACCAGCGTCGTCGCCAAGCCACCACCGACCTCGACCGCATTCGAAGGCGACCGCTCGGCCCTCGTTCGACTCAGGCGACGATCAGCAGCGGCTGCGGCTCGCTCTCTCGCCTCCCCGCGATCGAGGCGTCCTTCAATTCCCGCATCGTGGAATCCAACGTGAGCCCTTGGTCCTCGAGCGACGCCGCCGGATAATCGTTCGCGGACTTCGCGCCCCTGGCGATTCCGGAAACCCATGTCCAGTCATAGCCTTGCTGCACATCGACGAACGACAGCAGAACGGCATACGACTCACCACTCTTGAACTGCTCGACCACCGAACGGATCGAGTCCTCCGGCAGGCAGGCGATCACGACCGGCTCCCCTATATCCGTGTTGGTGCGCGCTATGAGCTGGGGAGGCCCGTCCGCCCGATCGGGCACATGCGTCCACGTCCCGAGGAAAACGCGCGCGGCGTAATCCCGCTCCCTGGCATCGCGCCCGAGCTGGATGCGCACCCAGAAACCGTCAGGGTGGTGCCGCTCCAGATGCTCGACGACTTCCGGCACCGACTCACCCTCGTCCAGCGCGAGCGCCAGCGCCTCCGGAAGTCCGCCCGCGCCTCACCCAAGGTGTCGGCCATGCCGACGCAGGCGATCGGATGAGACCGGTACGTCCAGGCCGGTTCGGAGTCCGGCTCATGCGAGAAGATCACGTGTTCACGCATCAACTCACCTCCTTCGAAGCCTGCTGCACGATGGTTTCGATCAACGCAATCTCGTCCGCCGAGGACGAGGCACGGGATCCGGTACGTCGACTACATCGCGCGTTCGATCGGCGGCCCGCGATCACCCTCAGGTGCGGTGCGTCGATGCTACTGGAATACTCTGTGTCGCTTCGGATGTCGAGTTCCAGCGACAGTCTGCGGGACACGCCGCGCGGCGCGCCGGGACGTCCCGCCAGTCCCTACCGGCGAGCCGAGGTACGTACAGTCGCTTCGAGTCGCCTGGACGATTTCGTTCGCCCGAAGGCTGCGCGAGATGGCCGGAGCGAATCGACGGCAGTGGCGGCGACGGGGTGAATCGGACGGCATGCAGCCACCGGACCGTTACGGATACCAGCAATGGGATGGCGAACAGTTCGGTAGCCCGCGCCGGAACCCGAGGGCGACTCGAACAGGTCCCGTCGGTGGGACGCGGCCCCGGTTCGCGGGAGCGGTGTCGACCGCCGCATGCCCGGACCGCGCGCGGCGGCGGGCTGCGGCAGTGGATGCGGATTTCGATCCTCGGTGGGCGACGGCCCGCCCCTGTCGCGTTCGGTGTTCGCGGTCGCGAAGGTCGAGTCCGAGGAGTTGGTCGCCGAGGACAAGCTGCCGCGATCACTCGGACAACGGCCGGTTCTGTCGACACCGCGCCCGGTCAGCAGGTGGTATGTGCGGCTCGGGCGGACCACCCGCCGATCCGCCCTATTCGGACATACCACCCCGCGAATCTTGCGCAATCGCGTTTCAGACTGGGGCGGACGGGAGTTGGGGCGGATCACAACGCGGAGCAACCGTCGGGCGGGTGCGCCACGCCCGGTTCGGCGACATCCGAGAATTTGTCGAGGGCAGCCGACACATTCGGGGAGGATTCCGGTACAACAGACAAGTGGTCGCCGAGTTCGTCGCGCGCGACATCGCGGCTCGCCGATCGTTTCCAGGGGCGGGGGCGGGATTCGCGCAACGGCGCAGCGACGACCTCCGCGAAGGGCGGGCAGCCGAACCGCCGCCCTTTCCACCTGTGTCCAGTGTGTCCAGGGGCAGGCCCCGAGCAGTCAGATTGTGAGCAACCGCAGTGGATCTCGACCTTCTCGACCGATACCGCGACGACGACGCGCTGGCCCGTGACCTCTCCGGTCCGCATCTGCGCCGCTTGGTGCGCACGGCGGTCGGCTTGTCCGAGGAATCCATCGACCTGTTGACCCGGCTCGGAGAGCGGCTGCGCACCGCCGAGGGCGCGCTGCCGGATACAGCCATGACCTAGTGTGCCGCACGGCCTTTCGTGGTCGGGCGGATGTTGGCGCGCACGGCGGCGAGGTCGCGGTAGCCGTTGACGGCCATCAGCAGGTCGGCTTCGGCGAGGGTCATGCGCAGTTGGTGGACCAGGCCGGGGACGCCGCCGAGGGCGAGCCCGTAGACGTAGGGGCGGCCGAGTCCGACCATGGTCGCGCCGAGCCCGAGCGCCTTGACGGCATCGGAGCCGGAGCGCACGCCGGAGTCGAACAGCACGGGGGCACGGTCGTCGACGGCGGCGACCACGTCGGGCAGCGTCTCGAGGGCGCTGAGTCCGCCGTTGGCCTGGCGGCCGCCGTGGTTGGAGCAGTAGATCCCGTCGACGCCGTGGTCGAGGGCGCGGCGGGCGTCCTCGGGGTGGGAGATGCCTTTGAGGATGATCGGCAGTTCGGTGAGGCCGCGCAACCAGGTCAGGTCGTCCCAGGTCAGCGAGTTGCCGAAGGTGCCGACCCAGTGCAGGACGATCATCTTGGGGTCGTCGGTACCCGCCATCTCCCGGAACACGGGGTCGCTGGTGTAGTTGGCGAGCACGTGGCCGCGCAGTTGGGGGAAGTTGCCGGTGGACAGGTCGCGCGGCCGCCAGCCGGGGATCCAGGTGTCGAGGGTGACGACGATGCCCCGGTAGCCGACCTGTTCGGCGCGACGCACCAGGCTCGCGGCGAGGTCGCGGTTCTTGGGGGTGTAGAGCTGGAAGAAGCTCGGGGTGTCGCCCGCGTGCGGGATCACCTCTTCGAGCGGGTCCTGCATGAGGGTCGAGAAGACCGCGGGCACACCGGTCTTCGCGGCGGCCTGGGCGAGCGCGAGGTCGCCGTGCCCGTCGCCGGTGACCAATCCGATGACGCCGACCGGGGCCAGGAACAGCGGCGCGGGGAAGGTGAGGCCGAAGGCGGTGACCGTCAGATCGCGTTCGGTCGCGCCGACCAGCATGCGCGGGATCAGACCCCAGTCCTCGAAGGCTTCGGCGTTGCGCCGCTGGGTGAGTTCGTCGCCCGCGCCCCCGGCGATGTAGGAGTGCAGGCCGGCGGGCAGCGCGGCGGCGGCCTTGGCTTCCAGCGTCGCGTAGTCCATCGGGAATTCCGGCAGGTTCCCGCCGAGCGCGGCGAAGTAGATCTCGTTCTGGTAGTCGGCGAACGCCATCGTCGCACCTTCCGTCTGCTCGGTCGGGAGGCGGAACGCTCCCGTTCCGGATCCTAGCCGGCCCCCGGCGAGCCCGGGTCGGCGTCGAGGTAGACGGTGATCGCGGTGATCTTCGTGCCGCGCGGGGCGAAGTCGACCATCGCGATGCCGTGCGCGCCGTCGAGGTCGACCGAGGCGCTGACGGTGCGGCCCGCGGCGATGAATTTCTCCCAGCGCATCTCCCGGACACGGTGGGTGAATTCCTCGACCGAGACCCGAGCGCCCGCAGGGGCTTCGAGGGCGGCCTGGTCGTCGACTATCACGCGAACCTGTTCCAGATCGGCGGCCGAGAGGGCGGCGGCGAGGTCGCGCACCACACGTTTGCCCGCGCGCCCGACACTCGACAGCGCCTTCATCATGCCCAGCGCGCCGCCCATCCCCTGATTGATCAGCAACTGCGGTCCGAGCTTGCACGCCGCGCCGATTCCGGCGGGTCCGGTGCGCAGCAACTGGCCGATCATCGGGGCCAGTTCCCAGTGCGCGGCTAGGCGCGCGATGCGCCAGCGGCCGTCGACTTCGGCGAGGTCGTAGCGCAGGTGCATGGGGACGCGCACGGTCGCGCCGGTCGACATCGTGGTGGAGATGTGCAGGTCACGCAGGACGGTGTGGTCGGCGACGAGGTCGCGGCGCACGTCGAAGGCGATGGTGTTGGGGCCGATGAAGGTGTCGTAGAAGCGACCGATGGCCGCGCGGCCGATGTGCGGGCGCGAGCCGACCGGATCGTTGACGGCGGCGTCGGGACCGAACAGGTCGACCCAGGTGTCCTTGTCGTGGGCCGCGACGGCCCGCGGGGAGGCGCGCACGGCCGAGAGCAGATCCTCGGCGAGCGGTGAGAGCGGCATGACGACCATGTTAGAACATGTTCTAATTTTTTCGCCGCCGATCACTCGGAGCGGGCGGCGCATCGGGAGAACAGAGGGACCGAATGGACTGGTACACCGGCGACACCACCTACGACACGGTGCTCACGATCGGCTTCGGCTTCGCCGCCTTCGTCCTGATCGGCGGACTGTTCGCGCAGAGTCCGTACGGTCGCTTCGCCACCACCAAAGTGGGCTTCAACCTGAGTCCGAAATTCGGCTGGTGGTTGATGGAGATCCCCGCGACGATCGTCTTCGCGGTCTTCTTCCTGAGCGGCCCGGACCGCTTCGAACCCGTTCCGCTGGTTCTGGCCGCGATCTGGCTGCTGCACTACGCCAACCGGGGATGGTTCTTCCCGCTGTCGATCCGGCAGGTGCCCGGCAAGCGCAGCACCTTCAACGTCACGGTGCTGGCGATGGGCATGTTCGTCACCACCCTGCACGGCTACCTCAACGGCGCGTTCTTCAGCCACGACTACCGCCACCAGTACGGCACGGACTGGTTCACCGATCCGCGCTTCCTGATCGGCGTGGCGATCTACCTGGGCGGGTTCACGCTGCTGATGCGCTCGGAGTCGATCGTGCGCAACCTGCGCGAGAAGAACGATCCGGGCGCTGCCGAATACAAGGTGCCGCACGGCTTCGGCTTCCGCTACGTCTCCTGCCCTGCCTACCTGGGCGAACTGGTGGCGTGGACGGGTTTCGCGCTGCTGACCTGGTCGTTGGCCGGTGTGGTGATCCTGTTGATCACCGCGGGCAACCTGGTGCCGCGCGCGTTCGCGACGCACCGCTGGTACCGCGAGCGTTTCGCCGACTACCCGAGCGAGCGCAAGGCCCTCGTCCCGTTCGTGCTCTGAGTTCGGACACCCGCGTGTAGCAAATGACAATCGTTGTCGTTAAGCTCCTCGGTGGCCATACGGCCACCGAGGCAACACGTGATGAGGGTGAAGAACTACATGTCGACGAAGAAGTCCGCGGCCGTGGCCGCGCTGCTGATCGGTGCGCTCGGGATCGCCGCGGGCGGCGCGCACGCCGCGCCGACCGAGGACGCCGCGATCGGATACACCGTGACCACCGCCCCCGACGCCACCGTGATCACCACGGACGCGGGAACCATGACGGCCGAGAACGGCGTGTTCACGATCCGTGCCGCCGACGGCGCTACCGTGGCGGGCGCGGAACTGCGGTTCCGCGTGGACGACTACGAATTCCCGATCACCGCGACGATCCGCGACCGGACCGCCACCTTGACCCCGCGCCTGGACCCGGCGCTGGCGGTCTACAAACCGGTCGCGCTGCCCTACGAGGACAAAGCGCCGTGGAAGAGCGAATACGACCGCGAGCAGGCGGCCTGGAGTCGGATGACCAGCACGATCAGCATGGGCGCCACCATCGGCACCCTGGCCGGCGGCCTCGGCGGCGCGGCGGTCGGCTGCGTCCTGGGCGGGATCGCGGGCGCGACCGTCGCCTCGGCGACCATCGCGGGCTTGTTCGGACCGTTCATCCCGGCCGCGGCGGTGGGGTGCGTGGGCGGGATCGTCGCAGTCGGCGCACTGGGCACCGTCGCCGGACAACTGCTGGTGACCGCACCGGTCGCGGTGCTCGCGGCGGCGCAGTACTTCACCACGATCACTGCGCCGTTCCCGCGCTGAACACGTCCGCCCACCTAACACGCCGGCCCACCTAACACGCCAGCCGAGCACACCGCGAGCGGACGGGGAAGCGCAGGGTACGCATCCGAGAGCGCTTCCCCGTCCGACGGTCGTGACCGTGTTGGGCGCACGATTGCCACGGCCGGACGTTCCGGCGGTACGGAACACCCCGAGCATACGGAACTCTATGGTCGGTAATCCGGACTTCCGCTGTTTCAGAACTTGATTCTGTGGCCCGAACCGACCCCCGGTCCGTTTACCGAGGGTCGGACGGGTGGTCCACTCAGCCGAAATGACAGACGTAGTGCAAGGTTTCGCGCACCTCGATGTCGAACGAGCTGTCACCCGGCACGCTGAACGACTCGCCGCCCCGAAAGGTCACCGTCTCGTCCGACCCCGCCAAGCGCACCGCGCACTCGCCCTCCAGCAGTTCCATGATCTCGGGCGCACCGGTGGTGAAGGTCAACGACGCGGGCAGGATGACACCCACCGATTTGGCGGTGCCGTCGGCCAACACGATGTTGTGACTGACGCATTTGCCGTCGAAATACACGTTGGCCGTCTTCGTCACGGTGACGTTCTCGAACTGCGACATCGATCTCTTTCCCGAGGTGAGCTGGACGCGTCAGCTTACCGAGCGACGCGCGGGCCTTCGGGCACGCCTCAGTTCACGCACAGCGGTCGGATACCGGTCAGTCCGCCCGTCGTCGGCGAGGTCAGGTAGAGGCAGCGACTCTCCCCCGCCGCGTCGATCGCCGCGCCGACCGCGTCCCACTGCTCGGCGTCCAGCGCGGGCGTGCGGGACAGGACGAAGCCCGACAACCGGTACGGGTCGGTGACCAGCGCCCACGAATAGTCGGGGCCCAGCGCGGTGACGATGTAGTTGGTGGGACCGTTCAGACTCTCCTGGGTGGGCACCCCCGGGAAGCTGACGTGCAACTGCGCGTTGGTGACGGTGTCGTTCACCGTGGCGGTGCCGCGGATCTCGTTCGCGGTGCCCGACCAGGTGGTGCACCGGTTGAACACCGAGACGTTGCCCTGCGGGTCGAGGGTGTAGGTGGCGCGAGTATCCATCGCGCACACCAGGTTGAACGGTTGCGGGACGGCGGCGAGTTGATGCCAGGTCCCGAGGTAACGCTGGAGGTCGAGCGAGGGAACGGGCGCGGGGGACGCGGCGGCCGTGCCCGCGCCGAGCGTCAACGCGGCGAAGGCGGCGGCCGCGACGGCGGCGCAGCGGCGCAGGTGGTGGGTGATCATGGATCTCTCGGACCTCCTCGGTTGTCCCTGTGAGTACTCACGCTACTACCCACCGCGGGAATAACGATGCATAATTGATTCAGAAGACCGATTCTCCCCGGCGCACCAGGAGGTCGACATGCGCCACGGCTGGCTGCCGCGCGCCGCTCGCGCACGAGTCGCGCCACGACGGTGAACGACCGGCCCGCCGCGTCGAACCGACCCCCGACGGGTGGACGCCGGGTCAGATCCGCTCGCGGTCGCCCGGACGGGCAGAATGAGGTGATGCCCGCCGGATCCGCCCCCGTCTCCGACGCGGCCGGATACACGGTGCGCGCCGTCGCCGAACGACTCGGCATCCCGACCGCCACCCTGCGCAGCTGGAATCGCCGCTACGACATCGGCCCGCCCCAGGATCGCCCCGGCCGCCACCGCCTCTACTCCGAACGCGACATCGAACTGCTCGACCGCATGGTCGCCCTGATCCGCGAGGGCGCCACCCCGGCGGGCGCGGCCGCCGCCGTGCGCGGGCCCGCGCCGATCCGCGGCGACCGGGCCACCCTGCTCGACGCCGCCTTCGCCCTCGACACCACGACCGTGTCGACGCTGCTCACCGCCCACGTGCGCGACTACGGGGTGATCGACACCTGGGACGAGGTGTGCAGGCCCGCCTTCGCCGACATCGTCGCGCGGCAACTCGACGGCGAGGGCTGCATCGACGTCGAACACCTGCTCTCCTGGTGCGTCACCTCGATCCTGCACCGCACCAATCCCCCGCCCGCGCTCTCGGCGTCGACCTCGATCCTGTTGGCCTGCACCAGCGGCGAGACGCACGCCCTGGCCCTGGAGGTGCTGCGCGCGGCGCTGGCCGAACGCGGCGTCGGCGCGCGCATGCTCGGCGCGGACGTCCCCGCCACGGCGCTGGTGGACGCGCTGTCGCGACACGAGAGTCCGAGCCGGGTGGTGCTGTGGTCGCAGCAGGAGTCCACCGCGCTCAGTTCGGCCGCGCGCGCCTGCGTCGGCGCGGGGGCGCGGGTGCTCGTCGGCGGGCCCGGGTGGGACGAGGTCATCCTGCCCGAGGGGGTCGGGCGAGTGGTCAGCCTGTCCGACGCCGTGGAACAACTGGCCTGAGCACAGCGTGGGCACGTTCCCCCGGCGCGCCTGTCCGACGCCGTCGAGAACACGGCCCGAGTCCGAACGGGCGCGTTCGCCCGGTGGTCGTCCCGCGTATCGATGCACATCCGATTCAGCGCGCGGTGCCCGAGAGAACCGACGCCCCGCGATCCCGGCGCGCGCTCAGCTCGTGCGGCCGAGCAGGTGGCGCAGGGTCGCCTCCAGGTCGCGGTGGCGGAAGGTGTGGCCGAGGGCGTCCAAGCGCGCGGGGGTCACGCGCTGACTGGCCTGGGCGAGTTCCCTCGACCCTTCCGCGCCCAACAGCAGTTCCGGGCCGAAATCGGGGACTGGCAGGAGGGCGGGGCGGTGCAGCACGCCGGCGAGCACGCGGGTGTAGTCGGCGTTGCGCACCGGGTCCGGGGCGACCGCGTTGACCGGGCCACTCAGGGCGGTGTCCCACAGCGCGCGATGGTAGACGTCGATCAGGTCATCGATGCCGATCCAGGACAGCCACTGCTCGCCGTCGCCGACGCGGCCGCCGAGCCCCGCCGTGAACAGCGGGCGCAGCAGTTTCAGCGTGCCGCCGCGCGGGGATTGCACGATCCCGGTGCGCACCCGCACCACCCGCACGCCCGCGCCCGCCGCGGCCGCGGTGGCCGACTCCCACTCCTCGACCAGGTCGGCGAGGAAACCCGCGCCGCGCGAAGCGTTCTCGTCCAGGACCTCGTCACCTCGGTCGTAGCCGTAGTAGCCGATGGCCGACGCGCTGACGAACGTCCGCGTTCCGCGGTCGGCGGCGAGTTCGGCGAGCGCGCGGGTGGGCCCGATCCGGCTCTCGACCAAGGCGCGCTTGTGCCCGTCGGTGAACCGGCCCGCGATCGACGCGCCCGCCAGGTGCACCACCGCGTCGATGCCGTCCAGCAGATCGGGCGCGGGATTGTCGGGGTCCCAACGACGTTCGTCGGCGTCGGCGGGATCGTGGCGGACCAGTCGCACCACACGGTGGCCGCCGGTCGTCAGGAACGCGCACAGCGCCGTGCCCACCAAACCGGACGCCCCCGTCACCGCGACGGTGGTCGGGGCGAAACCGTGCTCGGCGGCGCGGCGGTGCGCGCCCAGATCGTCGGCGAGTTGACGGTGGCGATAGGCGAACATGGACCGCAGCGCGAACGCGGGCACCGGCGAGCGCACCTTGTCGATGACGCGCGTGTGCTCGGCGTCGAGTTCCTCGAATTCGTGGGTGTGCTTCCAGCGCAGCAGCATTCCGGCGGGGAGCGAAGCGAGACCGTCGGTGGTCAACGCGTCGACGAAGCGGTGCGGCGGATCGTAGCCCGCCGGGTCGTGGCGGGCGATCCAGCGCAGCCCGCCGGGCAACCCGAGCACGGCTTGTCCGTCACGCAGCGAATCCGCCTCGGACACCGGGGTGACCGGCTGCCACGGCGGCGCGAGCCGGGTGAACGCCCCGGGCCTGGCGTACCAGGCGAACACCTCGGGACGGGGTACGGGAACGACGCTCGAACACTCGATGCCCATACCTCCGACTCTAGCCACGCCGCGCCCTCCCGCACCGTTAATGC
Organism: Nocardia takedensis NBRC 100417; assembly: GCF_000308695.1. Taxonomy (GTDB): domain Bacteria; phylum Actinomycetota; class Actinomycetes; order Mycobacteriales; family Mycobacteriaceae; genus Nocardia; species Nocardia takedensis. The sequence continues at coordinate 354,931 of NZ_BAGG01000093.1, forward strand.
ATCGTTACGGCGCGTTCCGGACGGAATTCGCGCGGGGCGGCCGGGTCAGCGGGCGTCGTCCCGACTCGCGGGCGGGTGCAGGCGGTGGATCGTGACGGCGGCGGCGAGGATTCGCGAGTTGGTCGGCTCGGCGGGATCGATGCCGGTGAGTTCGCCGACGCGGCGCAGGCGGTAGCTGAAGGTGTTGGGGTGCACGTGCAGGTGTTTCGAGGCGGCCTTGCGGTCCGCGCCGAAGTGCAGGTGCGCTTCCAGCGCCTCGAGCAGATGCGGCGCGCCGAGCAGTGGCGCGATGCGGGCCGCGAGTCGGTCGCGCGCCGCGCCCGGCCTGCTGAGCTGGAATTCGAGCAGCAGGTCGTCGAGGCGATACACGCCCGGCGGACGCCCCAATAGCCGTGCGAGCGTGGCGAGTTCGGCGACCTCGGCGGCCGCGCGCGGCAGTTCCGCGCGCGGCACGGCGACACATTCGGCGAGATGGGTTGCCGCACCCACTTTCTCGTTCAGCGCGGCGGCCAGTTCCGCCGCACGGACCGCGGGCGCGCCGTCCGCGTGGATCGGGACGAGCGCGAGGCCGGTGCACCCGCCGAAGGACACCAGGGCGGTGCCGTTGGTGAAGGCGTCCAAGGTGCGGTGCAGGACGCGAATCCTCCTGCGGGCCAGCAGATCGGCGGCGGCGGTGGCGGTTTCATCAGGGGTGAGCTCGATGGCGAGCACGGTGTAGTTGTCGGTCAGCGGGGTGTCGGCGCGCGCGGACAGATCGTCGGCGGGCAGACCGAGCAGCAGCGCCGAACACAGTTCGCGGCGGGCCTCGCGCTCGACGTTGTGGATGGACTGTCCGACCTCGGTGTAGGTCTCGGTGACGACGATGGTGATGTGCATCAGCAGGTCCAGCAGACCCGCGCCGACGACGACCAGTTGATCCATCTCCGTCGGCGTCGCGAGCGTGGCCGCCTCGGCGAGGACCGCCTGCGCCGAACCGTGGATGGCCTGGAGCAGGATCGAGAGCGGGAATCGGTCCTCGGCGTGACGTTCGGCGACCGGGCCGACGAAAGCCACCACCTCGGCGTGGGTCAGCGTGCGGTTCTCGCCGATGGCGCGCAGGACCGCGTGGCCGCAGGCGTTGATGGCGGGAAGTACTTCCGCGCGGAAATGACCGTCGGGCAGGTCGGCCGCGGGCGGGGTCGCTCCGAGTCCGTCGGCCAGCAGGCGTTCGGCGATCCGCGGCCACCCGGCGAGCAGGCGGGTGAGCAGCGGAGCGTCCGCGAGGGACGGGGGCGATGCGGCTGACATGAGCCGATTCTCACCGAGGGCAACGCCGTGGACAACGCCTCGACCTCGCCGAACGAGACTTTGTCACCCGGGACAACATCGGCCCTCGCAGTTCGTTCGGCAGTGCAGTGACGACGCCGCGCCGCGCGGTCCAGACTTCTCGGTATCGCAACGGCGCTGCGTCGCAGATCACATTCGATCCCGGATAGTGATCTGCGACATACCCTTTCGAGGCCGCGCCGACGGACGGATGGGAAGTACGGAATTGTTCGCACAGCGGCAACACCTACGTCGGCTCCTGGCCTGCACCGCACTGGTCGCGGGCGCGGTCATGGCCCCCGGCCTCGCGAACGCGACGCCAGAGACCGACCTGCAAGCCTTCGCCGACACCCTGTCCGCCGGGCTCGCGCCCGCACCGGACGGTCGACAGCCGAAGGCGATCGTCGACACCGGCAGCGCCTCGGGATGGGGACGCAGCACCGCCGCGGCCGCCGCCGGGGAAGGCCCCGTGATGACCGCGCCGCTGGCCGCCTTCGCCCACGGCCTGCTCGCCCCGAACGCCGCCCCCGCCGGAGCCAACCGGTGGGACTGCAAGCCCGGCGCGACCCACCCGAACCCGGTGGTGCTGCTGCACGGCACCTGGCTCAACGCCTACGACACCTTCGCCTACCTCTCGCCGCGCCTGGCCGAGGCCGGATACTGCGTGTTCGCGCTCAACTACGGCCGCTCCGGACTCGTGGACGGCGGCGGGCTCGGCTCGGTGCTGCCCGGCCGCTACGGCGTCGGACCGATGGAGGAATCCGCGCGCCAGGTCGCGGAATTCGTGGACCGGGTGCGCACGGCGACCGGCGCCGACAAGGTCGACATCGTCGGACATTCGCAGGGCGGCACCCTCGCCAACCACTACCTCAAATTCGGCGGCGGCGCCGAAAAGGTGGACAAGCTGGTGACTTTCGGGGCCACCCACCACGGCACCTCACTGCTGGGCATCGCCTCGCTCGGCCGCTTCATCAACGATCTCGGCGTCGACATCCTGGGCTTCTACGAACCGATCGCGGGCCTGTCCAACATCCAGCAAGCCGTCGGCTCACCCTTCCTGAAAACGCTCAACGCCGGCGGCGACACCGTACCGGGCGTGACGTACACGGTGGTCGGGACGCGCTACGACGAGGTCACCAACCCCTACGACTGGACCTTCCTGCGCGCCGGAGCGGGCGCTACCGTCCACAACATCACCCTCCAGGACGGCTGCGAACAGGACCTCTCCGACCACCTCACCCTCATGTACTCCCCGCGCGCGGCGAGCATCACCCTCCAGGCCCTCGACCCGGCCGCGGCCGCACCGGTCTGCGAATTCAACCCGTGGCTGATCGGCGGGGGCGGCCGACTGTGACCGCCGCCCGCGCCTGCGCCGCCGCGCGGACCGAGCGCATCGTGGGACGACTGCTGGAGACCCTGCCCCGGCGCGGCGGGCGGGGCAACCTGCTGCGCGAGGAGATCCGCGGCGTGGTGGTGGGCTGTCTGGACCTGGTCGAGGACGCCGACCGCGCGGATCGGACCGCGCGGGCCGACGAACCTCGACTGCCCGACCCGCGTCGCCACGTCGCACGACCGGCGGACGCGGCCCGCATGGACCGCATCCACCGGGCGGCGGCGCGGTGGGCGGGCGTCGGGGTGCCGATCGACACCGTGCACCGCCTGGTGCGCGAGGGGTTCCGCCTGCACCTGGACGACGCCCTGCGCCCCGATGGCGACGAGGTCGCGCGCCTGCTCGACGCGCTGCACGCGGTGACCGTCACGGTGTCGACGGCCTACTCGGAGGTCGCCCCCGCTCGCGGCGAAGCCGTGGCCCGCGCGCTGCTGGGCGGCGACCGACGCGCCCGGCGGGTCGCCAGCGAGCACGGCGCGCCGCTCGCCGAGCGCTACCTCGTCCTCGCGGTGCACACGCGAGCCGCGTCGGCGATTCCGGGCCTGCCACGCGCCCCCCGACAGCATCAGCACGGCGACCGAGAGCATCGCGAACGGCGCGACCCACCTGTGGGTGGCATCACCCCCGAGGTGACCGCCTCGGGGCGTGACGGCGGGCAGGTGGGCTCCGGGGCGCACCCGACGGCGTCCGCGTTCCGGGAGGCGTTGGCGCGACACTGTGGGCAGTCGGTGCCCGCGCTGCTGAGCAGATTCGGCGGAACGGTCCTGGTCCCCTCCGGGACGGTGCCCGACGGCGAGATCGCCGAACTCGCCACGGCGGGCGGACTCACGGTCGCCGTGACCGAAGCCGCGGCCGAACGGATCCCGGAAGCCGCCGACTTCGCGCACGAACTGCTCGACCTCGCGCTGCGCATGCACGGCGGTCCGGGACTGCACCACTTCGACGACCTCGCCCTGGAATACCAGCTGACCAGGCCCGGACCCGCGCGCGACCACCTCGCGGGCGTCCTGGACCCGCTCGTCGACCATCCCGATCTCCTGGAGACCCTGCGCGTGCACCTGCGCAACGGACTCAACCGCCGCCGCACCGCCCGCGCGCTGCACATCCACCAGAACACCGTCGACCACCGCATCCGACGGATCGGCGCGCTCCTCGGACTCGACGCGAGCAGGCCCTCGACCCTGTGGCGGCTGCGCGCGGCTTTGGTCGCGCGCAGCTACACCCACCCGGACACGCTCGTCGCGCCCACCGACTCCGGTGACGAACTCGCGCGCGTTCCCCTGTGCTCCGCGCCAATTCACGCCGTCGACTCCGCGCACTACCGTGACCGATGAGGCCGATCCGGCCGACCGCAGGCCGTCTCGCCCCTCCGTTCCGCCGACCCGCGCGAGCGCCCCGGCGACTCGCGGTGACGGACTCCGATGCCGACCGCACGTGAGGACACCCGCCATGAGCCGACACCTACACCCGCTACCCGCCGACGCGCCTGCCCCCACAGGTAGCGATGCCGGATTCAGCACGATCGGCCACCCCCGCACCGACACTGGTGAACGCGACAGCGGAACGGCCGCGAGCTCGCACGACCGTCGCCTACCGCTGCCCGAGCACGATGACTTCTACCGTCCCCCGGTGGATTTCGCACGCTCCGCGCACGGAGCGATCCTGCGCGCCCGTCCCGTCGAACTCGCGCTGTTCGGCGTCCTTCCGCAACGGGTTTCGGCCTGGCACCTGCTGTTTCGCACCTGCGACCTGAACGGCGTGCCCGAAGTCGCGGTGACGACCGTGCTGCTGCCCGCCGGGAGCGGTGGCGAAGATCGGCCGCTGCTGTCGTTCCAGTGCGCGATCGACGGTGTCAGTTCGCGGTGTTCGCCTTCCTACGCGCTGCGGCGCGGAGCCCGTGCGCTGGGGGCGATTCCGCAACTGGAACTGCCGGTGATCGCCGAGGCGTTGGCGCGCGGATGGGCGGTGTCGGTGCCCGATCACGGGGGGCTCGGCGGCCATTTCGGGGTGGCTCGGGAGCCCGGCTATCGCGCGCTCGACGCGATCCGCGCGGCTCTGACTTTCGCACCGCTGGGGCTTGGACCCGCCACGAAAGTGGGCCTGTGGGGCTATTCCGGGGGCGGGCTGGCCACCGCGTGGGCCGCCGAACTGGCCGCCGATCACGCGCCGGAGGTGCGCGTCGTCGGCGCGGTGGCGGGTTCGCCGGTCGGCGACCCCGGGGCGACCTTCCTCCGACTCAACGGTTCGGCGATGTCCGGGTTCTCCACCGTGTGCGTGGCGGCCCTGCGGCGCGCCTACCCGGATCTGGATCGTCTCCTGCACCGGCACGCGGCGGCGGAATTCCACGCGGTGCTGGCCGACGCCGCCACCCGCACGACGCTGTCGCTGCTCCCCCGCCTGGCGCGCAGGAATCTCGACCGCTACACCGATTCGACCTTCGCCGACCTGCTCGACCGCCCCCGGCTACGTCGCGTACTGGCCGACATCCGACCCGGACACCGCCCGCCCGCGATGCCGATGCTGGTCGTGCAGGGCGTCAACGACGAACTGATCGCCGTCGAGGACATCGACCGCCACGTGGCCCGCTACCGCGACGCCGGCGCGCACGTCCGCTACCTACGCGACCGCCTCAGCCTGCACCTTCCCCTGCTCTACCTCGCCACCCCCGCCACCATGAACTGGCTCTCGGACCGCTTCGCGCACCGCCCGCTCCCCGAAGCCGTCACCGAGACCGTGTGGTCGCTGGCCGCCGCCTGCCGGCCGGGCGACCATCTGCGTTTCGCCGCCGTCTTCGGCCGCATGTTCCTCGGCCGCCCCCTCACCGCGCGACGGATTCGCCCGCGGGCCGATTGAGTCCGTTTCGCCGCCGACCAGCGGCCTCATCGCGAGTCCCGTCCCGGGGATCGGACGGCACGGGTGGGCCGGGTTCAGCCCGCGGAGTCGGTGCGGTCGGACAGGCCGAGGCGCAGATGTTCGCTGTGGTAGATGGCCTCGTCGAGCAGTTGCGCGACGTGGTTGTCGTAGAGGCTGTAGACGATCGAGCGGCCCGCGCGCGTGCCGACGACCAGTCCGAGATTGCGCAGCAGGCGCAACTGGTGGGAGACGGCCGACTGTTCCATGCCGACGGATTCGGCGAGTTCGGTGACCGCGCACGGACTGTCGCGCAATCGGCTCAGGATCAGCAGTCTGCTCGGGGTGGCCAGCGCCTGGAGGGTGGTCGCATCGACCGTTCCGACGACCCGCTCGCTCGCCGAGAGGAGTGCGGACACTCGGCGGACCCGCGCCCTCGACGCCGACCGACCTCCCCGAGGCGGCGGCGCTGGTGCGGACGCTGCGGCACGGCGGGCACACCGTCGCCGCGGTGACCTGTGACCGACGGGTGATCGGCGTGCTCGCGCTCACCGACCGCCCGCGTCCGGACGCCGCCGCGGCGGTCGAGTCGGCGCGCGCCGTCACCGGCAACACCCCCGTCCTGCTGACCGGCGACAACCGTGCGGGCGCGGACCTCACGCTGCGGACCGCCGACGCGGTCGTCGTCCGTGACAGTCTCGCGGCGGTGCCCGCGGTGATCGCGCTGTCGCGGCGCGCGCGTCGCGTGGTCGTCGCCAATCTGGTTCTCGCGGCGACGTTCATCGGCGTGCTCGTCGTCTGGGATCTCCTCGGACATCTTCCGTTGCCGCTGGGCGTCGCCGGACACGAGGGCTCGACCATCCTCGTCGCGCTCAACGGTCTTCGGCTGCTACGTGATTCGGCCTGGGAACGGGCCGCCCGTTCGGGATGACGCCCCGCGCGGTGCGCCGAGTCCCGACCGATGCGAGACCGGTCGCGGCGTTCCCCGGCCCACAGATCTGGGGCCTCGATGCCGTGGGTCGGTCCGCCTTAGGATCGCCGCAGCGGTCGGGAACTCGCGCGAGACAGGGGCATCCCATGCGGTGGAAGACGAGTAGTGGGTTATCGGCCGTCGCGGGGGTGCTGCTGAGTCTCTCGTTGTTCGGGCCGGCCGCCCCGGCGAGCGCCCAGGTCAGCGGCGACGGTCCGCTGCCGCCGCCCGCGGCGAACTGTTCGACCACGCCGACCGGTGCGAACAGCGTCGAACGCACGCTCGTGATCGACGACACCTCGCGGCGCTACAAGCTCTACGTCCCCAGCGGTCTCACCGGCCCGGCGCCGCTGATCGTGGCGGTGCACGGCGGACAGAGCAGTCCCGAGATCTTCGAACCCCAGACCGGCTGGACCGGCTTCGCGCAGGCCAACAAGGTCATCGTGGCCTATCCACAGGGCAGCAAGAACGAAGGCGCCGGCAAGTGGGCGTGGGAATTCGCCCGCAACGTCGGTCCCGACGTGGAATTCCTGCGCACCGTGGCCCACGACATCGCCGCCACCTACTGCGTGCAGCCGAAGCGGGTGCATTTCGCCGGTCACTCCAACGGCGGTCAGATGACCTCCCGAATGGCCTGCGACGCGGCCGATCTGATCGCCTCGGCCGCCGTCTGGGCGGGTCCGAAGGGCGCGTGGGACCTCGCCGACTGCCCGGCTTCGCGCGATATCGCCTTCGGCGTGATGCTCAACGACAACGACCCGATCGTCTGGCAGTGGATCGCCGAACAGCATCGCGACCACTGGCGGCAGATGAACAACTGCGGGACCCAGCACGGCGAGACCGGCCCGGGTGTCCTCACCGGGCAGCGATTCGACTGCGCGGCGGGCACTTCGGTGGTCTACCGCCTCTACGACGGACCCGACGACGTCACCCAGGCGCACGTGTGGCCCGCGGGCGCGCGCGGCACGGATGTGCGGGCGCGGATGTGGTCGCTGTTCACCGCCAACCCCCTGCCCTGACCTTCGCCCGGGCGGGGGTGGCGGTTCGCCGTCACCAGGTGTCGAAGTGCACGATCTCGTCCAGGCCGGTCCGGCCCGCGGGCTTGAAATCGGTGCCCTTGCTGTAGGCGACGGGGATCAACGCGCCCTGGGTAACCTTCTCGTACGGGATGCCGAGCACTTCGGCGGCTTCGCGTTCGTAGCCCAGATGCAGGGTGGTCCAGGCGGTTCCGAGCCCGCGCGAGCGCGCCGCCAGGCAGAAACTCCACACCGCCGGGAACAGCGAACCCCAATAAGAGGCGCTCTGCGCACCGGTGGCCCCGTCGACGCGGCCGAGCAGGCAGGGCACCAGCAGGACCGGCACCTCGCCCATCTTCTCGGCCAGGTACTCCGCGGAACCGGCCACCCGCTTGCGCGTGGCGTCGACCTCGGCGTCTCCGGTGGTCTTGTTGCCGAGATATTCCGGCGCCGACCGGTACGCCTCGAACCCGCGCCGGTACAGCTCGCCCAGCCGACGCCGCTTGTCGGGATCGGTCACCACCACCCAGTGCCAGCCCTGCCTGTTCGATCCGCTCGGCGCCTGCACGGCCAGTTCGAGGCATTCGCGCACCACCTCGAGCGGGACCTCGCGGTCCAGATCCAGCCGTTTGCGCACGGTGCGGGTGGTGGACAGGAGTTCGTCCGCGGTGAGGTCCAGTTCGATCGGCATACCTAGTCCCGTCGCTGTCTCGAGTGGGTGTCGACTCGACCGTACCGAAACCGTCGCCCCCCGCCGCGGCGATCGCGGGCCGGACCTCGACACCGGCCGGATTCGAAAAAGCTCAGGCCCGAGAGATGATCTCTCGGGCCTGAGCCTTTGTAGCGGGGACAGGATTTGAACCTGCGACCTCTGGGTTATGAGCCCAGCGAGCTACCGAGCTGCTCCACCCCGCGTCGGTGAACACAACATTACACACGTCTACGCGCGGAAGGCAAATCACCGGCGCGCGAGCGACGGACCGCAGGTCGAGTCGGGTGTCGAGCGAGGCCGGAGATAGCCGCCGGGAAGCTCGGGGTCGGGATATCGATTCGGCGACGGGCAGCGAAGCCGACAAAAGGGAATTCTCACGGGATCGCGTTTCGGCGACCGCCCCGACCGCCGGACGTGCGCGCGTGGACCGCGCGGTCCGCCGACAAACGTGATCCGATTCACTATCTCGCGGTGATCTCGACCACATCACCGTTGGATAACTACACGCGTGAAATACATTCCCAGGGCATTGTCCACCAGGGTCGATGCGTTCGATCCGGTCATTCACATCAGACAAAACCTGCGTTATCAAGATGTGATCTGCGGGCAATTCTTGGTTAGCGTCGGAACAAGGCCCGGAGGCAACCGCGGATGGGCTCCACCTCACGACGTCGCACACCCGAGACCCTGTCCCGCGTCGCGAGGCTCCCCGACCTCCTGGGGACAGGGACGCACACCGGTGGGCGCAGGGAGGGATCACAACCATGTCCGATCACCGCAAGTTCTCCACCCGCCTCGGCCTCGTCGCCGTCACCGGCGCGCTCGCCGCCGTCCCGTTCGCCCTGTCGACCGGAACGGCCGCCGCCGCACCCGCCTACGACTGGGACGGCGTCGCGCAGTGCGAGAGCGGCGGCAACTGGGGGATCAACACCGGTAACGGCTACTACGGCGGCCTCCAGTTCTCGCCGAGCACCTGGGCGGCCAACGGCGGTCAGGGTTCGGCCCACACCGCCAGCAAGGAAGAGCAGATCCGCGTCGCGGAGAACGTGCTCGCCACCCAGGGCGTCGGCGCGTGGCCGGTCTGCGGCCAGTACCTGCGCACCGCGCAGCCCGCGCCGGAACCCGAGCCCGAGCCCGCCGCCGTGCTGCCCGCCGAGGTCCCGAACACCGCGCGCGCCGCGATCGACCAGGCCGCCGACGCCGGTGCGCGGTTGGCCGCGCAGTACGGCTACGAATCGCAGTTCCGCGGTCTGCTCGACCAGAACCGCGACCTGCTGGACTCGCTGGGTCGCTGACGCCGACCCGTCGACGACCGAGCGTCCGCGGCGGTGCGCTCACTGGGACAGCGCGCCGCCGCGCACCGGCCCCCCGAAACCGGCCGGTAGCACAAGGAAAGGCCGCCCTCGGACCTCCGAGGGCGGCCTTTTCGTTCGCCTACGACTACGGACCCGCCGACTGGTAGGCCTTCACCGCGGCCTCCAACTCCTCCAGCGCCTTGCCGAAGTCCGCGAAGTTACCGGTCCGCATGGCCGCGCGGACGGCCTCGATCTTGCGTTCCAGCTCCTGGGCGGCCTGATCCTTGGGCGTGCCGCCGCCGGTGACGGGCGGCGCGGTGCCCTGCTGCTGACCGCCCGACGCGGGCGGGGTCGTGCCCTGATCGGTGCTCGGCGCCGTCCCCGGTCTGGGTCGGTTCACCGAATCGCCGCCGAACGGCGTCGCCAACGCGCCCGCGCCGGGGATCACCTGATTCAGCGCGTCCGCCAACGTCGAGGCGTAACCGACCTTCACACTGCCCGCGGCATCGCGATAGCTGACCAGCACCCGTAGCAACTGCGGGAACGTCGCCGTGTTCGGGCCGGTGTTGCGCTCGTTGTAGAACGGCTCCACATAGAGGATGCCGCCGTCGGCCACCGGCAGGGTCAGCAGATTGCCGTATCTGATCTTGTTGGAATTGGACAGCAGTGTCTTCTCGCGCGACACCTCGGGCGCCGTCGTCATCCGGTTCTGCGTCTGCTGCGGTCCCAATGTCTGGGTGTCGGTGGGCAATTGCAGGATCGTGAACTTGCCGTAGCCGTCCGGGTCCGACCGCACCGAGATGTAGGCCGACAGGAACTGCCTGTTGTAGCCGACCATCGCGCTGGTCAGGTTGAACACCGGCTTGTTCGTCTTCGGATCGCCGATCAGCACGTAGTACGGCGGCTGATTGGCCGCGGGCACCGCGTCCGAGGTCGGATCGCTGGGCACCGACCAGAACGCGTTGTTGGTGAAGAACTCCCGCGGATCGTTGACGTGGTACTTGGTCAGCATCTCGCGCTGCACCTTGAACACGTCCTCGGGATAGCGGAAGTGCGCCCGCAGTTCCGGGCTGATCTCGCTCTCCGGCTTCACCGCGTTCGGGAACACCCCGCGCCAGGCCGCCAGCACCGGATCGGTCGAATCCACCTCGTAGAGGTTGACCGAGCCGTCGTAGGCGTCGACCACAGCCTTGACCGAGTTGCGGATGTAGCTGACCTCCTTGCGGGGCAGCAGGCGACCGGTCTTGCGGTCGATGCTGTCCTCCACCGCGCCGTCGAGCGAGGTCGACTGCGCGTAGGGGTAGTTCTCCAGCGTGGTGTAGGCGTCGACGATCCACACGATCCGGCCGTTGACCACGGCGGGATAGGAGTTGCCGTCGGTGGTCAGCCACGGCGCGACCTTCTGCACGCGGTCGCGGGGATCGCGGTTGAAGATGATCTTGGAGTCGTCGCCGATGGCCGAGGAGAACAGGATGTTGCGCTCGGCGTACTTGGCGGCGAAGGCGAGCCGGTTGAACCAGTTGCCGATCGAGACGCCGCCCTGACCGGTATAGGTGTACTGGGCGGTGTCGGAATCGTATTCGCGCGGCCGCTGCCCCTCCTCCGCGCCGACGATCGCGTAGTCGGGATCGGCGCTGGCGATCATCTCGCCGAAGTAGACGCGCGGCTGATCCAACTTGAACCGCTGCTTGTCGGCCGGGGTGAACAGATCGCTGACCATGAAGATCGGGTAGCCGCTGTCGCTGCTGCCCGCGTCGGTCGCGTTCGGGTCCTCGGTCTGCGGCTTGTTGACCCGGTTGGCGGGCGCGGCGACGAAACCGTTGCCGTGGGTGTAGACGGTGTGCTTGTTGATCCAGTCGGTCTGGTTGCCCGACAGCGCCGAGGGCGAGAGCTCACGCGCGGCGACCACGTAGTCCTGGGTGTCGCCGTCGATGGTGTAGCGGTCGATGTCCAGCGATTCCGGGAAGCCGTAGAAGTTCTTCAGCTGACGCAACTGGGTGAAGGTGGGCGAGAGGATGTTCGGGTCGAGCAGTCGCGCGTTGGCGATGGTCGCGGCGTCCACCGGCACCTCGAGCGGGCTCTTGGTGCTCTCACCCTTGTAGTCGCGGTAGTCGATCTTGTCCTCGGTGATGCCGAACGCCTGCCGGGTGGCGGCGATGTTGCGTTCGATGAACTCGCTCTCCTTGTCCGCGGCGTTCGGGCGCACGGAGAACTGTTCGACGATCAGCGGATACACCGCGCCGACCAGGATCGAGGACAGCACCAGCAGCGCCGCGGCCATCGCGGGCACCCGCAGATCGCGCAGCACGATGCCGGCGAAGAAGGCGATCGCGCAGATCACCGCGATGGCGAGCAGGATCAACTTGCCCGGCAGCACCGCGTTGATGTCGGTGAACGAACCGCCGGTGAAGGTGGGCTCCTTGCGGCTGCTCATCAGCAGGTCGTAGCGGTCGAACCAGTAGGCGACCGCCTTGAGCAGCACGAACGTGCCCGCGAGGATGGCGAGTTGGATACGCGCGGGCTTGGTGAGCGTGCCCTCCCGGCCGCTCAGACGCAGACCGCCGAAGACGTAGTGGGTCACCAGGTTCGCGAAGAACGCGATCACCACCGCGACGAACAGCCAGTTCAGCACCATCCGGTAGAACGGCAGGTCGAAGGCGTAGAAGCCGACGTCGAGGTGGAACTGCGGATCCTGCTGCCCGAAGGACCCGCCGTTGAGGAACAGCTGCAACGTCACCCAGTTCGACTGGGCCACCAGCCCCGAGAGCACGCCCAGCAGCACCGGGATGCCGACGCCGAACAGTCGCAGCCTGCTCATCACCGTGGTCCGGTAGCGGGCGATCGGGTCGTTGGGTCCGGCCACCGGCACGAACACCGGCCTGGTCCGGTAGGCCAGCAGCAACGCCAGCCACACCACGACGCCGACCAGCAGCGCGACCGCGGCGAACAGGATGACGCGACTGCGCACCACCGTCAGGTAGACATCGCGATACCCGACCTCGCCGAACCACAGCCAGTTCGTGTAGGCGTCGGTCAGTCGCGGTCCCAACAGCAGCAGCGCCGCCAGGACGACCGCTGCCACGAGCAGCACTCGGCTGCGGCGGGACAACGAAGGTAAGCCGGTGGGGGGCCGCATGCCCACGTGCCACTCTCCAGGGTCCGGCGGCGACCGCTCCGTCGCCGGGCGATGCACCGCAGTCCGATGATGCGGGGTTGGTCCTGTCGGACCGTCTGGCGCCCACTCTACGGAAACGGACATCGCGGGGGGCGGCGGACCTCGCACGGCACCGCGGACCTGCGGTGGAGATCGCCCGCACGCGAGTCGCCCGGTCCCGCCACGCGGGCCGGGGCGGTGATGCGAGGATGGCCCGGTGACCGCAGACCTGCATGCCGAACTCGTCCTTGCCCGCTCCGTCCGGGAGGTGGCCGAATTCGCCGACGGCGAAGGCTGGGGTCGACCGCCGCAGATGTTCGCGCTGGTGCCCACCGCCGACCTGGTGGCCGCCGAACCGGGTCTGCTCGACCAACTCGACGAAGGCAACGAACTGACCCCGATCGCGCAGGAAGCCTTCCCCGAGGACATTACCGGCGGATCGATGGCCCTCGACGAATTCCTCGCCACGACCACCTGGCCGCCCGCGGTCAAGGGATGCGTGCTGGTGCAGGAGATCGTGGTGCTGCCGCCCGACGCCGAGAGCACCCTCGACGACGCGCTGGAACCGCTGTTGGCCGATCACGAAGCCGCCGACGCCGCCGCGCGCGCCGCCGCCGAAGCCCATCCCGGACGCCGCGAGGCCCGACTGCTGGCCGCGGTGCTGCGCGACGGCGCGTCGCTGTGCCTGCTGCAACTGCGTCCCGAGGACGACGACGAATTCGGCGACCTCGACCTGCGCACCTATCCGAATCTCGCGCCGAACCTGGTCGAGGCGCTGCACCACACCTTCGAGTAGGCGGGCCTACTCGCAGCCGACGGTCTCGCGCCCGGCCTTGATGTCGTCGAGCGAGCGCACCGCGCCCGCCAAGTTCTCGACCTTGACCAGGCGCAGGCCGTCGGGGGTGCGCTGTTTGGCCTCGTTGCAGTTGTCGGCGGGGACCAGGAAGGTCTCCGCCCCCTCCTCGCGCGCGGCGATCATCTTGTACTGGATGCCGCCGATCGGCCCGACCGCGCCGTCCTGGTCGATGGTGCCGGTCCCCGCGACGAATTTGCCGCCGTCGAGTTCGCCCGGGCTGAGCTTGTCGATCAGCGCGAGGCTGAACATGAGTCCCGCCGAGGGGCCGCCGATGTCGGCGAGGTTGAAGGTGACCCGCATGGGCGGGCGCGCGCCCTCGCCCGGCGTGATGCCGAGATAGCCCTTGGTCGGATCGTCGGGGCGCGCGGCCAGGGTGATGGTGGCGCTCTGCTCGGCGGCCCCGCGCCGGAAACGCACGGTCAGCTGACTGCCGGGCGCCTGCGAGGACACCGCCTTGACCACGTCGGCGGGCGAGGCGGTGGGCGCGTCGTTGATCGAGATCAGTTCGTCGCCGGGTTCCAGGATGCCCTTGGCGGGCCCGTCGCCGACGTTGCGCAGCAGCACCACCGTGGGCAGGTTCAGGAAGTGCAGGGCCGCGACCTCCGCGTACCCCTCGGAATCCTTGAAGTCCTGCTGGTTGGACTTGTCGATCTCCTCGCGCGGCACACCGGGCGGGTAGACCTCGGCGCGCGGGACCAGGCCGTGTTCGCCGCTGACCCAGAAGCCGAACGCCTCGAACAGGTTCAGCCCGTCGCGGACCGAGACGGTGGTCATGTTGAGGTTGCCGGTGGTCGGATCGACCTCGGTGCCCTGCACGTCCACGACCTGCTTGCCGTCGACGGAGCCGAGGGTGTTGAAGGTGGGCCCCGGCCCGAGCGCGACGTAGGGCACGGTGACGACGGTGCCGATCACACCGAGGACGAGCACCGGAAGCAGGGCGGCCACCAAGGTCATGATCCGACGATTCACCAGGCCCACCATAGTGACCGGGGGGGTGCGCGCGCGGTAGAGGCACGGTTTCGCGGCGCCGCGCCCGACCGTTGTTCGCCTCGCGCGAACACGACGCGCCGACCGGCCGATGGTGTGCCGTCGCACATCGGCCACGCGGTCCGCACGCGTAACGTTGGCTCTATGACAGACCTCCCCTTCGGTTTCTCCAACGACGACGACGATGCCCGCAAGCGTCGCGAGGGGCCGAGCGGCGCCGATTCGAACAACCCGTTCGGGTTCGCGACGGGCGGTGCGGGCGGCTTCGACCCGTCCCAGTTGGGGCAGATGCTGACCCAGCTCGGTCAGATGCTCAGCGGAATGGGTCAGCCCGGCGGCCAGGGCGGCCCGGTGAACTACGACGTCGCCAAGCGGTTGGCCCGCCAGCAACTCGGTTCGTCGGTCGCTCCCGTCTCGGAGGGCACGACGCGCGCGGTCACCGACGCCGCGCACTTGGCCGAACTGTGGCTCGACAACGCCACCACGCTGCCCGCGGGCGCGAGCAGAACCGTGGCGTGGACGCCGAACGACTGGATCGAGGAGACGGTCCCGACCTGGAAGCGGCTCTGCGATCCGGTGGCCGAGCAGATCTCGGGCATGTGGAGTACCCAACTGCCCGAGGAAGCGCGTCAGTTCGCGGGTCCGATGGTCGGCATGCTGGCCCAGATGGGCGGGCTCGCGTTCGGCTCGCAACTCGGTCAGGCCCTCGGCCAGCTGGCCAAGGAGGTGCTGACCTCCACCGATATCGGTCTTCCGCTCGGTCCCACCGGCACGGCGGCGCTGCTGCCCGCCGCGATCGCCGAATTCAGCGCCGGGCTCGAACAGCCCGAGAGCGAGATCATGGTGTTCCTCGCCGCGCGCGAAGCCGCCCACCAGCGCCTGTTCCAGCATGTGCCGTGGCTGCGTCAGCAGGTGCTCGGCGCGGTGGAGGACTACGCGCGCGGGATCAGGATGGACTTCTCCGCGATGGAGCAGGCCGCGCAGAGCATCGACCCGATGTCGTTGGCCGACCCGTCCAAACTCGAGGAGATCCTGTCCAAGGGCACCTTCGAGCCGCAGACCACGCCCGAGCAGAAGCAGGCGCTGGAACGGCTCGAGACGCTGTTGGCCCTGATCGAGGGCTGGGTGCAGGTCGTGGTCGCCGAGGCGGTCGGGGAACGACTGCCCGGCGCGGGCGCGCTGGCCGAGACGCTGCGGCGGCGCCGGGCCACCGGCGGACCGGCCGAGCAGACCTTCGCCACCCTGGTCGGGTTGGAACTGCGTCCCCGCAAGCTGCGCGAGGCCGCGGCGCTGTGGCGGCGGTTGACGACCGACGCGGGCATCGAGGCGCGCGACGGCGTGTGGGCGCATCCGGATCTGCTGCCACATTCCGACGATCTGGACTCCCCCGCCGGCTTCATCGACTCGGTGATCGGCGGCGGCGCGACGGCCTTCGACGACCCGCTGGCCCAGTTGGCCGAGACCGAGGCCCGTGAGGCCGCGGAGCGGGCCGAGCGTGAGCGCGACAAGGACAACGGCACGTCCTAGCTCCCCTGTGGACAGCGCGCGAACCTGTGGACAACCGCGGTTCGCTCGCGAAGCCGCAGGTCCCGGTCTGTGCATACTTCCGGCATGACCTCGACCTGTGCGCGCGGACCGATGCTGAACCCGAGGGTGACCGTCCTGGTCCGCCCGTCGGGGGTGGTGCAACTGGGCTGGGACCCCGAGCGGGCGCTGCTGTTGGCCCCGCCGGGGTTGGACACCGCCGCGGTCCTCGCCTTCGTGCGCCTGCTCGACGGTCTGCACACCCATCCCCAGGTGGTCTACGAGGCGGAGGAAGCGGGCCTCCCCGCCGAGCGCACGCTGGCGCTGCTCACCGAGATAGACGCGGCGGGCCTGCTGGTGCATCCGCGCACCCACCGCGGCCACATCCGCACGGTGCGCCTGCACGGGCTCGGCCCGCTGACCGACGCGCTCGCGATCGGGTTGGGCCGCATCGGGATTCATCCGGAACGATCGCGAGGGTACGCGCCCGACACCGTCACCGGGCGGTGGCGGACCGATCTGGTGGTGCTGGCCGACGATCTGGTGGTCGACCCGCACCTGGCCGCCGAACTCGTGGTGCACCGCATCCCGCACCTGTGCGTGCGCATCCGCGACGGCAAGGGGGTCATCGGTCCGCTGGTCCTGCCCGGTGAGACCAGTTGCCTGCGGTGCGCCGATTTGACCCGCGCGGATCTGGACGCGGACTGGCCGCATCTGGCGGCGCAATTGGTCGGGCGGGTCGGGCACGCCTCGCCCGCCGCCATCGCGGCGACGGCGGCGCTGGCCCTCAACGAGGTCGAGGCGATCGTGGCCTGCTCACCGTTGCGCACGCCCGCCACGTTGGACACCACCCTGGAACTGGATCTCGACTCCCAGTTGATCGAACAGCGGCACTGGGCCCCGCACGGGGACTGCGGCTGCCGCACGGTGCGCGCCACGGCATGAACGTGACGGTACTCACAGGCGGAGGGGGAAACTGATCACAATACGATGGCGATCCCCGGCTCGCGTCGGCCATGATGGATGGGTGTCCGATATCGTGCGCCGTCGCTCCTCCCGCAATGCCAAGCTGGCCAAGATTCCGCTGGGTATCGCGGGCCGCGCCGCCGTCGGGTTCGGGAAGAAGCTGGCGGGCGGGGACAAGTCCGAGATCAACGCCCAGCTGAACCAGAAGGCCGCCGAGCAACTGTTCACCGTACTCGGTGAGCTCAAGGGCGGCGCGATGAAGTTCGGGCAGGCGCTGAGCGTGATGGAGGCCGCGGTCCCGGAGGAGTTCGGCGAGCACTACCGCGAGGCGCTGACCAAATTGCAGGCCGCGGCGCCGCCGATGCCCGCCGCCACCGTGCACCGGGTCCTCGATCAGCAACTCGGCACGCAGTGGCGGCAGCGTTTCCAGCACTTCGACGACGAACCCGCGGCCTCGGCCAGCATCGGTCAGGTGCACAAGGCGGTGTGGTCGGATGGCCGCGCGGTCGCGGTGAAGGTGCAGTATCCGGGTGCGGACGAGGCGCTGCGCGCCGACCTGAAGACGCTGTCGCGGATGACGGGGCTCATCTCGTCGGTCATCCCGGGCGCGGACGTCAAGCCGATCCTCGCCGAGATCACCGAACGCACCGAGGAGGAACTCGACTACCGCAACGAGGCCGCCAACCAGCGCGCCTTCGCGAAGGCGTTCGACGGGCACGCCGAGATCCGGGTACCCAAGGTGGTGGCGAGCGCGCCGAAGGTGATCGTCACCGAATGGCTCGACGGCACGGCGGTCTCGAAGATCATCCAGCGCGGCGCAGAAGATCCCGAGGGCACCCGCGACCTGCGCAACCGGGTCGCGCTGCTGATGGGGCAGTTCCACTTCTCCTCGCCGGAGACGGTGGGCCTGCTGCACGCCGACCCGCACCCGGGCAATTTCATGATGCTGCCCGACGACACGCTGGCGGTGATCGATTTCGGCGCGTGCGCTCCGCTGCCGAACGGTTTCCCCGAAGTGCTCGGGCGGATGCTGGCCCTCGCGGTCGCCGACCGGTTCGAGGAGCTCACCGAACTGCTCTACGACCACGGGTGGATCATCCCGGGGCGCACCATCACCGATCAGGAGATCGCCGACTACTTGCGCCCGTTCACCGATCCGATCCGCACCGAATCGTTCCATTTCACCCGCAAGTGGATGCAGCGGGTGGCGGGCAAGGCCTCCGACATCTCCAGCCCGGAGATGAAAACGGCCCGGGCGATGCAACTGCCCGCCGAGCACGTGATGATCTTCCGCGTCCTCGGCGGGTCGGTGGGCATCCTGGCCCAACTCGACGCCGAGATCCCGTTCATGCGGTTGGCCAACACCTGGCTGCCCGGTCTGCGCGGGGAGCGCTCGGCCACCTGAGATCGGCGAATCAGCCTCCCGCACAACGCAAACGAGCCGCACACCGGATCTCACGGTGAGCGGCTTGTCTGCTTTCGCGTTCCTGGGCCCCGACGGCAAGGACCTCAGCGACCGGAGGGAGGGGAGACCTCGGCCCCGGGTTCGTGCTCCGCGGCGCGGCGAGACGCGCGCGGATCACGAACCCGGAAGACCGTTCGTCGTGATCGCCGCTCATGCGGAGATCGCGACCTTGCGCGGACGTCCACGCGGGCGCTTGCGGGCGATCACGACACCTTGGTCGAAGATCTCACCACCCCAAACACCCCAGGGCTCACCGCGATCCAGGGCCGCGTTCAGGCAGCCCTTGCGGATCGGGCAGGACTCGCACAGTGCCTTGGCCTGCTCGAGCTGAGCCGGGCTCTCGGCGAACCACAGGTCCGGGTCTCCGGCCCGGCAGGGCAGGACCTTCGCCACCTCGCGGGTGCGCGACGGACGGGCCACGGTTCGGCATGTCACGTGAGTGGTGGCCTGCGGCCAGCTCTCGGCGGTGAACACGTCGTTCTCCTTCAGCGTCATTTGCAGCGGTTCGTAACGTTGTCCACGAAACCGGTGGCTGTCGGCTGAAGTGCCGCTCGAAATGAGAATGGCCACGGATTTCGCTTCGTGCGATCCGTGGCCAGGAGGTCTGGGGAGTCCCCTACCTAGATCGACATCTGCGTCGATTCCTGATCACGATCGCTTGGTGTGCGGTGCGGAGGCGGGCTGCCTGCATGCCGCCCTCGTCCGAAACTTCGAGGGTTTCGGGGAGGGTGAATGCCTGCTCGTATCCGGCGAATGCGAAGACGCCGGCCGCCTGGATGGCCGCCGGGTGCCAGCTACCGCTGGCCGCGTCCTGGCGCAGTGCGCCGTTCAGCTGATGCGAGCACACGGTTTTCACCTGCGTGCCGGAAGCATCGACGCCGAACGCGCCCGCGACGGACGGACCGGTCCCCTGCAAAGCGAGGACCCCCCGGGAGGCCGACACGGGCACGGTCACCGCATCGCCGAAAGCGATGCTGTTCACGATGCTGTTCATGTTGTCTGCCTCCCTCCTGTACTCGTAACTGTCGGAACTGTGCGCGCCGAGATGCCCTCCCGGTGCGTGATTCCCACCATAGGCAATCGCGCGCGGCGGGACAACATATTTTCTACCTGCGGTTTTGTGATGTCGAAGATCGCGCGCGGGAGGCGACTATCGCGAGGATCTCCGCGCCGTACTCGCGCAGCTTGTACTGGCGGATGCCGGCGATCTTGACCAGATCTGCCTCGGTGCGCGGGAACTGCTCGGCGATGGCCGTCATGGCGTTGGCGGTGAGGATCGCCGAGGTCACCAGACCGGACTGCGCGGCCTTCTCCCGACGCCAGTCCATCAGGGCCGACAGCAGCGTCTCGTCGAGTTCGGCCGGACAGCGCGCACACCGTCCGAGCCCGGTGTCGGTGGCGCCGACCAGCATTCGACCGCACACCCGGCAGGTCGGCAGGTCGCGGTCGACCCGCTCCTTCGGGCGGGCGATCGGCGAGGCGGGCGAATCCTCCGGGACCAGCCCGTTCAGGAAGCGCGAGCGGCGGCGCGCGCGGCGCGCGCCGGGAGTGCGCGCCAACGCCCAGGACAGGTGCAGATCCCGGCGCGCACGGGTGACGCCCACGTAGAGCAGCCTGCGCTCCTCTTCCAGGGCGTCGGCGTCGGCCACCGACCCGTCGTCGGCCAAGACGTGCGCGATCGGCACGGTGCCGTCGGACAGGCCCACCAGGAACACCGCGTCCCATTCCAGCCCCTTGGCGGCGTGCAGCGAGGCGAGGGTGACCCCCTGCACGGTGGGTGGGTGGCGGGCCTCGGCGCGGGCGGCCAGTTCGCGCAGCAGACCGTGCAGGTCCAGGTCGGCGGTATGGGTGCGCAGTTCCTCGGTCAGGCGCACCAAGGCCGAGAGCGATTCCCAGCGCTGCCGTTGCTGCGCGCCCGTGGGTTCCTCGGCGGTGAGACCCACCGGGGCCAGCGTCGCCTTGACCAAGGTGACCAGGGCTTCCCCGCGCAACGCGGCCTCTGGCAGATCCTCGCGCCCCGCCGCCCGCCGCAGCGCCGAGACGGCCTGCCTGACCTCGGCGCGCTGGAAGAACTGCTCACCGCCGCGCACCTGGTACGGGATGGCGAGTTCGGTGAGCGCCTGCTCGTAGGACTCGGACTGGGCGTTGATCCGGTACAGCACCGCGATCTCGCGCGCCGGGGTGCCCGCCGCGATCAGCTTGTCCACGCGCGCGGCCACCGCGGCGGCCTCGGCGGGAACGTCGTCGTATTCGGCGAAGACCGGCGCGGGACCGTCGGGCCGCTGACCGATCAATTGCAGCCTGGTCCCCGCGATCCGCCCGCGCGCCGCGCCGATCACGCGGTTGGCCAGGTCGACCACCTGCGGGGTGGAGCGGTAGTCGCGTTCGAGGCGGATCACACTCGCCTCGGGGTAGCGGCGGGAGAAATCGAGCAGGTAGGAGGGGGTGGCGCCGGTGAAGGAGTAGATGGTCTGGTTGGCGTCGCCGACCACCGTCAGATCGTCGCGCTCGCCGAGCCAGGCGTTCAGCACCCGCTGTTGCAGCGGGGTGACGTCCTGGTACTCGTCGACCACGAAACTGCGGTAGCGCCCGCGGAATTCGTCGGCGACGGCCGGGAAGTCCTCGAGCGCGGCGGCGGTGTGCAGCAGCAGGTCGTCGAAGTCGAGCAGCATGCCGTCGGGGGTGATCTTCGCCGATTCGTAGGCGGCGTAGACGCGGGCCACCCGCTGCGCCTCGAACGGCGGTTCCCGGCGCACCGCCGCCGCCGGGTAGTCCTCGGGGGCGATGAGCGACCCTTTGGCCCATTCGATCTCGCCGGTCAGATCACGCAGGCTGTCGCTGTCGGCGGGCAGACCTTCCAGCCGGGCGGCCTGGGCGACCAGGGGAAATTTGCCGTCCAGCAGCCGCCACGGCACCTCGCCCACGACCTGCGGCCAGAAATAGGTGAGCTGCCGCAGGGCCGCCGCGTGGAACGTGCGCGCCTGCACCTGGTTCGCCGCGCCGCCCAGGTCGAGCGAGCGCAGGCGGGCGCGCAGTTCACCGGCCGCGCGGGCGGTGAAGGTGACCGCGAGCACCTGATCCGCCTTGACGTGGCCCGCCGAGACCAGGTGCGCGATGCGGTGGGTGATCGTGCGCGTCTTGCCGGTGCCCGCGCCCGCCAGCACGCACACCGGTCCGCGCGGGGCCCGGACGGCGGCGGCCTGCTCGGGATCGAGGTCGGCTGGATCGAGTGCGGGCACGGCGTCCATCATGACAGCCCACCCCGACACGCAGGCCGGTCGCGCGCGCCGCCGCCAGGAACAGGAACGCGCGGTCCGGCGTTGCACAGTCCGTGACCGATGCGAATCCTGACCTGACCATGTACTCCACCACCTGGTGCGGATACTGCCGGCGGCTGAAGAAGCAGCTGGAGGAGTCGGGCATCAGCTACGTGGAGATCGATATCGAACAGGACCCGGCCTCGGCCGAGTTCGTCGGCAGCGTGAACAACGGCAACCACGTCGTGCCCACGGTGCGCTTCACCGACGGTTCGACGGCGACCAACCCGTCACTGGCCAAGGTCAAGGAAGTCCTCGCGACCCTGGGCTGAGGCCCGTTCCCGCCCGACGGCCGCGCGTCAGTCGCGCGCGGCCCACGATTCGAGCATCGTCCTGGCGATGGAGATCGAGCCGGGCAGCAGCAGGCGCACGCCCCGGTCGCGGCTGGACCAGTCGCCCGCCGAGAGCGCGGCGCGCACCTCGTCGCGGCTGAACCAGTGCGCTTCGGCGATCTCGCCGTCGGAGAAGGTCAGCGGCTGTTCGGGGTCGGCGACCGCCGCGAATCCGAGCATCAGCGAGCGCGGGAACGGCCACGGCTGACTGCCGAGGTAGTGGATCTCGCGCACGTCGAGCCCGACTTCCTCTTTCATCTCCCGTTCGACGCACCGTTCCAGCGACTCCCCCGCCTCCACGAAGCCGGCCAGGATCGAGAACAGGGTGCCCGGCCAGGCGTGCTGACGCGCCAGCAGCACCCGGTCGCCGCCGTCGTGGATCAGGCAGATCACGGCCGGATCGATGCGCGGGAACTCCTCGCCGCCCGCCTCGCTCAGCCGGGCCCAGCCGCCCTTGCTCAGGACCGTCGCCGCGCCGTCGGTGGCGTCGAAGCCCGCCTTGTCGTGCCAGTTCAGCAGGGCCAGCGCGGCCGCGAGCACGCCCGCGGTGAAATCGTCGATCCCGCCCGCGAGCCTGCGCAGGTCGGTCAGTTCGCCGTCCAACTCGGCGTCGCGGATCGCCCACAGGTGCCTGTCCTCGGCGATGCCGAGGAAGACCGCCGCCGGGGCGGGTTCGGCCGAGAACGACACGGCGTCATCGAAAGCCAACGCGCCGTCGACCATTCTGATCTGCCCGCGGTGGTTGACGCGCAGCAGACGCGCCCGCGACCACCCCTCCTTCAGGGCCTGCTCGTCGGCCCGGACCAGTTCGGCCCGGTCGACGGTGGAACGTGACAGCAACGGCACGGCGTTCAAGGCGAAGGACACGCCTCGACCCTAGTCTGCCGCCGCGAACGACTCACCCGGAGACGGTCACTTCTGCACGCGACGGATGTAGAGCAGTTTGTCGCCCGCCTCGAGCGCGTCGACCTCGGGTTCGCCGACCCGGATCAGCTCGCCCGCGCGCACCACGCCGAGCACGATATCGCTGAGATGCCTTGGCGAACCGCCGATCTCGGCGGGTTCCACATCCCGTTCGGCGACCGCGAAACCCTGTTCGGGGGTCAGCAGGTCCTCCATGATCTCGACCACCGTGGGCGTGGTGGTCGCGATGCCGAGCAGTCGACCCGCCGTCTCGGAGGACACCACCACCGAATCCGCGCCGGACTGACGCAGCAGATGGGTGTTCTCGGCCTCGCGGATCGCGACCACGATCTTGGCCTTCTTGTTCAGTTCCCGCGCCGTCAGGGTGACCAGCACCGCGGTGTCGTCGCGGTTGGCGGCCACCACCACCGACGCCGCGTTCTGCACACTGGCCAGGCGCAGCACATCGGACTGGGTCGCCGAACCGTGCACCGTCACCAGACCGGCGTTGCCCGCCGCCTCCAACGCCACCGAATCGGTGTCCACGACGACGATGTCGGCCTGCTGCACACCGTCGGCGATCATCGCGTGGATCGCGGTCCGCCCTTTCGTGCCGTAACCGACGACCACGGTGTGATTGCGCACGCTGTGCCTCCAACGCTGGATCTTGAATGCCTGCCGGGAACGCTCGGTGAGCACGCCGATGGTCGTACCGACGAGCACGATGAGGAAGAGCACGCGCAACGGCGTGATGATGACGATATTGGCCAGCCTCGCCTCCGGCGAGGCGGGCGCGATATCGCCGTAGCCGGTGGTCGAGAGCGAGACCGTCGCGTAGTAGAAGGCGTCCAGGAACGACAGTTCGCCGCCGGAGTTGTCGTTGTAGCCGTCGCGGCCGATGTAGACCACCAAGGCCGCGCCGAACAGCAACCCGATCGCGAACAGCACCCGGCGGATCAGCGAAATCCACGGACTGGTCTGCGTTTCGGGAATCCGCAGCAGACCCACCAGCGCGAAATCCGGCCTGCCCGAGAGGCCGAGGCCGCGCGACCTGTCTCCGAACTCACCCAACACCGGTGTCATCACCCCTGCCGCTCATCGAGCTCGACCACTCCGGCGTCACCTGTACCTCCGGCACAGCACGGCAGCCTACAGGCTCGGCCGAATACCGCCACGTCTCGACGCGAACAGGCGGCGTGCGGTTGCCGCTGCAACTCCCGTTGATCACCCAGGCGCGGCGGGTCACCCGCGGGATCTAATCCGCGGGTTCGCGCGGTGGAGCCGAGGTGC
Organism: Nocardia takedensis NBRC 100417; assembly: GCF_000308695.1. Classification (GTDB taxonomy): domain Bacteria; phylum Actinomycetota; class Actinomycetes; order Mycobacteriales; family Mycobacteriaceae; genus Nocardia; species Nocardia takedensis. The sequence continues at coordinate 379,263 of NZ_BAGG01000093.1, forward strand.
GGATGAGGTCGGCGAGTTCGGCCGGGCCGGGCAGGCTGTCCGGGCGCACCGTGCGGCCGGATCGCACGTAGTGGAACGCCGCGCCGACCCGTTCCAGTACCTGCGCCTCGTCCGCGCCGGTGCGCGCGGCCATGAGCCGGGCCAGGGCCACCCGGTAGATCGCCAACTGCATCGCCACCGCGGCCTCGTCGTCGGGCCCCGGCTCGGCCCCGGTCTTCCAGTCCACGACGATCCAGCCGCCGCCCGGTTCGGCGAACACCGCGTCCATCCGGCCCCGGATCACCACCCCGGCGATCGAGGTCTCGAAGGCCACCTCCACCTCCAGCGGATCGCGGTGCGCCCACGCCGAATCCAGGAACGCCTCCTGCATCCGCGCCAACTCCGCGTCACCGTGCGACTCCGCCGGACCGTCACCGCC